>DATDAL010000123.1:0-44378 GCA_036525415.1 Terrimicrobiaceae bacterium
CGCCGCCGACGCGCCGCGCCGACCTGTTTCTGGAGCGAGGCGAATGCCTCTTACGCCTCGGCCAATGGTCGATGGCGGCGGACGATCTCACGCGCGCCCTGGAATTCGACGCGCGTTCACAACAAGCGCTCTGGGGGCGCGCCGCCGCATTTCGCGCCCTGGGCCGCACGGAAGAGGCCGAGGGCGACCTTCGCGAGGCCGGCCAGCCGAGAGCAACAGAACCAGAAGCCACACCATGAAATGAACCCTTCCATGAACCTCACCCTTGTGGTCCGCGGCGTTGCCGTGCTGCTCGCGGCCCGCCTGTTTGCGGCGGAGCCAAGTCCAAGCGCCTCTGATACCGCCGCCATCGTGGTGGCCCCGAAAAGAGGCGAACTGAGCGTCGGTGAGGGCGGCGTCAACGCGATCCGGGTAACCTTCCCCACGCCGATGGTGGAGGTTGACCAAATTAAGCGCGCAGGCCAGCCGAGCCCGGTGTTGTTTGATCCTGTCATTGAGACCGACTGGACGTGGGTCAGCCAGACGGAGGGCAAGCTGGGTGTCGGGGGCCTCCTCACAAGGTTCTGCACCGGGCCAGATTGCGGCCGGATTTGAAGGATCTCGCTGGCAACCCGGTGCATGCGCGCGATTGGGGTGCGGAGTTCATGAACGAAGAGTTTGCATTACGGCGGCTCGAGTTTCTGAACACGTGGGACCCCTTTGACACGCCCGACGATCCGGAAACAGACAGCGCCACTACCGAAAGAAGCGATGAGGGGGATTCCGCTGAGATTCAGCATCGGAAGATCGCGTCACCGCTGGTTGCCCACCCGATTGTGCGGCTCGAATTTAGCCGCGATGTTTTGCCGCAGGATGTGGCGAGAGCCGTGTATTTCCAGGATCGCGTCACCCGCGAGAAATTTCCGGTCGAGGTCAATCTCGAGGAGCGCCAGACTGCCAAGGCGCAGGGGTGGTTCCGGGTCGAGCCAATCTCGGCGCTACCGCCGAACCGCTCTTTTCTCCTCATCGTAGATCGGTTGGACGCGCCAAAGACTGGCGAAACGCTCCCCCATTTGCGCATCGTCCAGGCGGGGAGCACTTTTCCATTGACTGTTCGGCGCATTGTCGGTCTAAACCAACCTTCCGCAGGCGCTTTTGTCCGCGTCACCACCAACCACACCATCGATCCCAATCCGGAGAATTTCCGGTTTATTGAGATCCAGCCGGCGGTAAAAAATCTCCGCTTCGAGCCGGGCGAATACACGCTAGATGTCCGCGGCGACTTCAACACCGCCATCAGATATCGCGTTTCGCTCAAGGCTGGGCTGAAATCGACTGCATTTGATCTCGACACGGATTCCGTCTGGACCGTGCGCTTTCGTCCGAAGCGGCCCGCGATCATTTTGACAGCACCGGCGATATTTCAGCCGGCTTCGGCTCGCCCGATTCGCCATGTCTTCCGTCACGTCAACACGCAACAGCTCGAGTGGAAAGTCGCGCGAATTCCAAGGGAAAGAATACCGGAGGTTTACAACCGGGTGCGGGAGTTTGCCGAGGTCATGGAGGAGGAAAACGAGGGGGAAACCCTCCGGGCGCGGCATCCGGAGACGGGTGAATACAAATATCAGGACACCGAGCCATTAATCCCCGCGCTGGCGCTGGCGACCGTGGCCTCAGGCACAGTGGAGGCGAGCGGGGGCGGGACTTTACCCGATCCTTGATCCAGCCTCGCGCTTCACACCATCGAGAACCTCTGATCCCAAAGCTAGGAGGCATTTATTATGGCGAAGGCTAACATTCATGTGTGGCACAAGGTTAATGGCAAAATGCTTCTCCGCGTCACATCGCATAAGTCGTCAGAGAACTGATCGATCGAGCTTTAGCCAAGCTAAGCCGCTGCAAGAGTTCGTCTGCATCGCCAGGAGAAGCTCCTCTAAATCTGCGACTTGCTGGACATGTGGAAGTAGGACAAAAGCAGTTAGCAGTGAACGTACTCAAACAAATCGCAAAAAGGTATTTGCATTCGGCGAATCGAATCGCTAAAAGACGCAAGTTGTAGTCAAATCACCGCGGATCGGGATATGTGAGCGTCAACTTCTGACTTCTGACCCGTAGCCCTGACCCCTTTCGAAGTCGCGAACCGAAGCCTTACGGGACGCCTCCAGTCGAATCGTCGACAATTTCCGAGAAACTCTGAAACTCGGCGCATCGAACGCCTTTGTAATGAGATGAACTGATTATTCTAGCTTAAGTGACAACAGGCAAACATTCCAAAAGCCTGCTTTTCTGAAAAAGGCACAAATGTCGCGTTCCATAGAAGAAGTCAATGTGTGGTTGCGCCACTATTTTGCCCACTCCTTTGGTGTTTCAGTCGATTGCAGTGAAATGTCTTTGGCTGAGCTGGGTATTGATTCAATCGAGAGCGCTGGACTACTTCTTGCTCTTGAAAATTGGCTGAGCCGCCCGATTCCTTCGACTTTCATCTGCGGTGTGCCGACCATTGCAACGCTGACAGAAAACATCATGCGATTGCAGAGCAAGTCTGATGAGCAGACTCACCCGTATGAGGAGTTCGTCAATCCGTATCTCGCGAGAAAGCTAAAGCAACTCAAAGTCGATCGTTCGTTCGTGCGCGCCGAGGGATGTTACCTATACGATGACTCAGGCGAACGATATATCGATTTCATGGCGCAATACGGGGCCCTCCCATTCGGTCACAATCCAAAGGAAGTGTGGGATGCGCTAATAAATATGCGCGACGAAGCCGAGCCAAATCTTGTGCAACCTTCACTGCTCGGCTCCGCAGGTAAATTGGCGCAACGGCTGATTGCAATTGCGCCAGCAGGACTGCGTTATGTGACGTTCGCCAACAGCGGTGCCGAAGCGGTCGAAGCCGCCCTGAAAATGTCGCGACATGCAACGGGCCGACACGACGTTCTTTCGACTTTGATGGGATTTCATGGGAAGACTTTCGGCGCACTCTCCGCAACAGGAAACGCTGACTATCAAGTTCCCTTCGGTTTGCCTTTGAGTGGCTTTGACCACGTGGCCTTCGGCGATATCTCTGCCTTGGAAAAGACCTTATCGAAAGCCTCACAGCGTTACGCTGCCTTTATTCTCGAGCCGATCCAAGGTGAAGGTGGAGTGGTCACACCTCCCGCTGGCTATTTGCGTGCCGCAAAAGACGTGTGCCAACGCTATGGTGTTCTATTGATTGTTGACGAAGTTCAGACCGGTTTGGGACGAACTGGTGAGTTATTCGCCTGTGAGGTTGAAGGCGTGACGCCCGACATCATGACCCTGGCCAAAGCTTTGGGTGGGGGGCTTGTTCCCATCGGTGCATGCTTGTGTACAGCTCAGGTTTATACCGACAAATTTGCGATGAAGCATTCTTCGACATTCGCGGGTAACGCCCTGGCTGCGCGGGCTGGTTTAGCGACACTGGAGATGCTGCAAAGGGATGATGGCGCGTTGTTGCAGCAGGTGAAACGCAACGGCGCACACATGCATAAGCGTTTGGAGGGATTGCGAGCCAAATATCCCTCGCTGATCGAGGAAATTTGTGGTCGTGGGTTCATGTTGGGAATTCGCTTCAGTTCGGAACGAGTCGATTGCTCGGCCAATTTCCTCGCTATTGCGGCGCAAGAGAGAGAATTGGCCCAGCTTATTGCCAGTTATTTGTTGAACGTTGAGCATGTGAGAGTTGCGCCGACTTTGAACCGCGGCGAAGTGCTGCGTATTCAGCCGCCACTCAACGCGTCTTTGCAGGTGTGCGATGACGTTATGGACGCGATGGAGCGGGCGATGGCAGTCGCCGCAGAATTCAATACCGGCGTGCTTTATCGTGCGATTGTGCAACGGAAACGTCCCGAAGCTGGCTTGTCGCCAAATGCAAGCGCTGTCACGGAATCTGCTGCCGTCATAGCGAAGGAGCGGTTGGTTGAGAGCCGCGGCCACCACAGATTTGCTTTTGTAATGCATCCACTTAACGAAGACAGCTATGCAGACTATGACACCAGCCTGGGTATATTGGATAGCAGCGAACTGCGCGAGTTTGCGCTCTCGATGGATGGCTTGCTGAATCCGGTGCTAGGCAGCAGCGTTACCATTGTTTCCAAAACAGGCGCAAAAGCTTATGGTGATTTCATCATACTTCCGCACACTGCAGAGCGAATGCTTCAATTGTCTCAGGCGGAAGCGGTCTCTGTTGTAAAGAGTGCTTTGCATCTGGCGAAAAAGAGGGGAGCCAGCATCGTTGGTTTAGGCGCCTACAGTTCGGTTGCAACGTGCGGTGGCTCATTAGTCACGGATGCCGGCGTACCGGTTACATCCGGCAACTCTTTCACCGTGGCGTCCTGTTTGCAGGCGATTGACCTTGCTATTGAGCGCACCAATGAGAAATGGTCGGAAACGCCGACAGCTGTGGTTGGCGCGGCTGGAGCAATTGGATCTTGTATGGCAAAATTGCTGGCGGAACGCGTGCCGCGCCTGATTCTTGTCGGCAATCCCACGCACCCAACCGACGTCGGGCGTGTACGCCTCTTCGAAGTGGCGCAACGAATCGGTGAGCATATTCAGAACCGTGCGCGGAGCGGTCAGTTGTTTCCCACTCATTCACTCGGGTATCATCTATCCAGAGACCTTTGCCGTCCGGGCGTGGAAATGACGGAGGCGCTGCTGGCATTGGAACGTGCGGGCACGCTGATTCTGACTGGTAATCCTGATCTGGTTTCAATGGGCAAATTGGTTGTTCTGTCGACGAGTTTCCCAGGGCAAGTGATGGATGATGCTCTGTTCCAACCTGGCGCTATCCTGTGTGATATCTCACGCCCCAGATCAGTAACCAAGTCGATCAATAGTCGCCGCCCTGACGTACTGGTCTTGGATGGCGGTATTGTCGAATTGCCAGGGTGTCCCAATATCGGTCCATACGGCCTAAAAGCTGGCACAGCGTACGCCTGCATGGCTGAAACTATCTTGTTGGCACTCGAAGGCCATTTTGAAAATACCAGTATTGGAAGGGACCTTTCGGTTGCTGAAGTGGAACGCCAGCGAAGGCTTTCGAAGCGTCATGGCTTCGATACTCGGCTGCAAAGCTTTGGCAAGCCGCTAACAGAAGCGAGTTGGAGCGCGCGCCTTTCGCGCGCGCGGGAAAAGACGGTCGATGTGCAAGAGGCACGAGTATGAGCGCCAGGGTGAATGCCCTTGATGTCACCAGATTTGGCTTTGACAGTCGATTCAAGCGGGAACGCCGACCTGTTTTGCAGGTCTCCAGCGTGCCATACGAGGCGGCAAGTCTGGTGGATGTATTACTGTACCATGCGACACAAACGCCGAAGCGGACTGCGTTTACTTTTATCGACTTTGCGGGGGAGTCATCAAGAGACCATGCCATCACCACTGAGGAATTCTTGAGGCGCGCGCGTCAGGTAGCGGGCCTGCTGCAGACCCAAGGCAAACCGGGCGATCGCGTAATGCTGGCGTATCCCAGTGGTATTGAATATCTTTGCGCTTTTTTTGGCTGTTTGTTTGCTGGCATGATTGCTGTGCCTGCCTATCCCCCAAGCCATCCTCGATTGCGAACACGCATTAGCGCAATTGCGCATGACTGCGGGGCGCTACTTGGTCTTACTAGCAAAGCTGCGCGAGAACAATTCGGTGACGAGTCGTTGCTGTCCCCTCCTCTTGCGTGCTTGCGCTGGCTAAGGACAGACTGCGAACTTAATGGCTTCGAACATGCGTGCACAATGCCTCCTACGGGCCGTGATTCGATTGCCTTTTTACAGTACACATCGGGTTCGACAGGGACTCCCAAGGGCGTCATGGTTACTCACGGCAATGTTTTAAGCAACCTGAGGGCGCTAGCGCTGCACATGCAGTTTCGCCCTGAGGACCGTCATTTGACATGGCTGCCACCGTACCACGATATGGGGATGATTGGTGCATTATTGGGGTCCTACGTGGCAGGTATCCCGATTGATTTTATGATGCCAACTGCGTTTTTGCGCAAACCTGAACGGTGGTTGCGCGAAATCTCCAAACGCAGGATAACGATAAGTGGCGCTCCGAGTTTTGCCTATGAATTATGCGTGACAAAGGTGCGCGATGATACGATCGCAGAGTTGGATCTGAGCAGCTGGTCACTGGCCGTTTTGGGTGCAGAACCGATCCGGACAAGCACGTTGCGACGTTTTGGCGAACGTTTTTCTGCATGCGGTTTTGATTCGAATGCTTTCACGTCGTGTTACGGTCTGGCGGAAGCTACACTCTTCGTGACTGGAAGAACGCGAGGCGGTGGCGCGCGGACCCTGGAAATTGATCGCAATGTTTATGCCGCTGAACATCGGGTTGAATTTGCGCAAGCGGGTGTATCGACAAATTCGGTAGTGAGTTGCGGGATTGCGGCTACGGATCATGCGGTATTCGTGGTTGATCCGGAATCGCTCGCGCCTCGTCCCGAGCGTCAGATAGGCGAGATAGTGGTGAGCGGCCCCTCCGTGACCGCAGGCTATTGGCACCGTCGAATGGAAACGGAGCAACGGTTTGGTGTCCGCATTGATGGACATTACAGCCCCTTCTTGCGGACCGGTGATCTGGGGTTTCTTCACAAGGGCGAGCTCTATGTCTCTGGGCGGGTGAAAGACCTGATCGTCATTCGAGGCGTAAACCTCTATCCACATGATATTGAAAGCATCGTTGATCATTGCCATGAAGCCATCCGACCGGGCTGCGGAATAGCATTTTCAATTGAGGCGGAAGGCGGGGAACAGCTGGTTTTTGCGCAGGAAATCCGCAAATCCGATGGAGAACAGAGCGAAAGCATATGTTCGAGCATTCAAAAGAGCATTGTAGAGAACGTTGATGTGCAACCTTACGCAATAGTGCTCATAGAGAGCGGGAGCATTCCTAAGACAACCAGCGGCAAGCTATCCAGGAAGCCATGCAAGGAGCGCTTTGTGTCCGGTGAACTGCAAGTGCTGACGTGCTGGAGGAACCCTCTTTATCGCAATGGAGATAGATCGCGGGTATTGACTGGCTAAACAATATGTTTCTCGAAGAGGAGAGAAGGACACTTGCGAAATTCGCACCTGAACTCGACGCAGAGTTGAAAGCGTTGGGCCTTGAATATCTTGAGACACCGGAATGTGGTCGTCTTGCAAGTATAATCAAAAGACATCACTTGCCTGGTTTGTTGGTATTGCCAGAACTTGGCGGTGCCGGATGCACGCCGCACGAGATTATCCGTATCCATCGTGCGATCGGCGCGCGTGCGCCTTCCATGGCTATCATGCTGACGATGCATAATTTCACGATCGCATTTTGCAATATGTTGACTAAGGTAATGCCAGGGGCTGCCGACATGCTGAATGCGGTCGCGGACCAGCAGAAAGTCGTGGCGTCTGGCTTTGCCGAAGGACGTGTTGGCGCCGGCATTCTGGACTCCGAGATGTATATTCAACGTGATGGTGCGGGCTATCGTTTGTCTGGCTCGAAAAAGCCCTGCACGATGACAAATTGCATGGACTATGTGACGGTCGGTGTTGCCTACCGTGATGGCAACGGTGGGCGGAGCACTGGTATGGCAATCTTGCTAGCGGAAGAGGAGGGAATTTCGCGCCATCCTTTTTGGAATGCGACTTCATTATTGGCCGCAGATAGCCATGAACTGCGTTTCAAAGAGGTCTATGTGCCAAGCGAACGTGTGTTGGTGGCTGATGATGATAGCCAAGAAAAGAAGGTTCTCATCATGATGGGTGAAGTAATGGGTTTATGCTGGTTTGAAATTATCGTAACGGCCAGCTATCTCGGCGTGGTAAGTGGCTTGGCCGAGCGCGCAATGAGTAACCCGAGCCTGGATGTTCATGAATGCGCCCTTTTGGGTTCGGAATTGGAAACTGCACAGGCGGCACTTGACGGCGCCATAAGAATTATGGAGCAAGGGCCGTTCGACGAGACCCTCCCGGCGCGGATTTTGCTGATCCGCTTCTCTATTCAACGTACCATTGAGCGCTGTGCGATGCATGCTGCCGAGTTAACTGGCGGCTTGGCATTTGTACGTGATCCGGACATTGCAACATGGTTGGCAGCTTCTCGTTGTCTCGCGTACCATCCAATCAGCCGGAAGGCGGCAGAACCGATGATGGCAGCATATCTGCGCGGCAGCGGGGCATAGCCAGCGAAATGTTTTCTGGAGGCGCGCGAGATGGGCGACTTCATCATGTGCATTGAGGGCGTTAATAGGCATGAGATTCTGGAAGCCTGCTGCAGCATAGTATCGCGCTCCATCGGGAGTAATATCTAGTTTCGCGAGTGACATAGGTAATTCCGATGGAACAGAGGAAAGGAGAATGACGTGAATACAACGGGGTTTGATCAGACGGCGCTGAATGACCTGTCGGATTTGTTCCAGGGTGCCCCGATCGGCTTGCATATATCGGGAGAAGACGGAGCGATCGAGCGGACGAATTTGGCTGAGCTAGAGTTGCTGGGGTACGGGGACCACGCCGATGAGTATGTTGGGCACCAGTTCGCCGAGTTTCATGCAGACTCGCACGCGGTGCGGGGCTTTCTCGATCGGTTGAGGGCGGGCGAGACACTCAGTGAGCAGGAGGCAACTCTTTTATGTCGGGACGGGAGCCCTCAGAGGGTGCTGCTGTATGCGAACGCGAAGATGAATGAGGGCTGCTTTTGCGGCGTGCGGTGGTACACTTTTCCGCACCCGGAAGACCTTCGGCCTGATATTGCGCAGGTTGGAGCGTTGAAGGACCAGTCGGTGGAGAGCCGTCGGCTGAATCTTACAGATGAGCAGTATAGAGAGCTGTATTGCGAGTTGCAGGACTTCTTCGACAACGGTCCGGTCAGTTTCCACATGGTGGGCAGCGATGGCTTGATAAAGCGCGCAAACAAGGCTGAATGTGCGGCTATGGGATATGATTCAGAAACCTACGTCGGAGCGCACATCGCACGGTTTCATGCCGATCAGGCTGTCATCGAGGAGATGTTGGATGACCTCGTCGGTGGACGGCCGCTTGTGAACTTCAGCGCCACCCTGCTTCACAAGGATGGCTCTAAGGTTTCGGTGATGATCTACTCAAATGCGCGGATCAGCGAAGGGAGTTTTCTCAACACCCGCTGCTTCACGGTTCCGGTACCGAAGACTTACAAGACCAATCGCGCCGCGAGATTTGTATGGCCTCGGGACGAGGAATTCGTTCTTGCCCCTCCGGGAAGAGACGGAACTGTGCCGGATCCCATCAGGCTTGCGTTGCAGTGCATTGCCAGCCGGAAACGGTTGGAAGAGTCCCTAGGGTTCCTGGCTCGAATCAGCCAGGTGCTCGGTTCCATTGGCTCGTTCGGCGAAATGGTTCAGGAGACCCTAGCGCTAAGCGTGCCTTACCTGGCAGACTTTGCGGCCGTCGACCTGGCTACCACCGGACATCTGGCGCACGCGAGCACGGCAACTCTGCGGAAGCGAGTCGATAGCATTATTCGCCATTTGACCCATACCGGCCCGAACGCAAAAGTTGGTCTCGCGTCCGTGGTCGGATCCGGAGAGGTCGAGGTGTGTTTCGACGTGGAGCGCGAGGCGGGCAGCGGAGGTGCTGCAAAGTTGCTGGATATGGGCATACGATCACTGATCTCGGCGCCACTGACAATCCGCGGGCAGCACGTGGGTGTACTTACTCTCCTTCGCGAAAATCTACCTTCCCGATGTAACTTCGGACCGGCGGATCTCGCGTTGGCAGCGGAACTGGCGCGCAGGATCTCGCTCGCGGTCGAGATCGAAAGACTGTCTGCACCCAGCCGAACTCGACTAGCACCGAAAGACATCGCATGACTGTTTTGCGGTTGTGATTGCCTGACGTTGCTGCGCCTCATACCGGACTCAGTCAAAGGAAGCGGACCAAGTGCGCCTATCCTCGATGCGCGGATGCGCGGTATGAGAAGGTGAAAGATCTGGTCACGATCAGTGCTTTGTGGCCATAGGCGTTGATCGCGGGAGGGCCTGCGCCTGGTGCCCGGATCGCAATGGCCAGCTGGAAGAGTTCGACGATTTGGCGAAGTCTGTCAGGGACAGACCGGTCAGTCTCTTATCGCTCTGCTGTGCCGGCAGGGTTCAAGAATGGCGCCCGCCAAGCCGCTGAAAAGGCTCTGATCTGAGTGCCACAAATTCCACACCGGGCCTCAGCATTCAGTTTCGTTCCTGGCTTTGATGGCACAAAAGTTCAGGGTTATCCGGCGCAGGCTTGCCTACGTTCAGTGTGTAGGATAAGCATCCCCGGAAGATCGCCAACTCGCGGAAGCCTGAGTCCGCCACGAGCCTGCAGACGCGCGAGAAGCTCTGATAGTGCGGGTCAGGGAGCACTTCCGTGATCGAGAGAACACCGCCTGGCCGAAGACATTCGTAGATCTCTCGCAAGGCAGCGACTTTATTCGGGATCTCTCCCAAAACGGTGACAAGCAGAGCGATGTCAAACTCGTTGGCTGCAAGTCTCCCCTCTCCGAGCCCCGCATGGACGAGTTCGACGTTGGTCAGCCCGTTCTCTTCGATGCGGTCCCTGAGCATCTGGAGCATCCGCCGCTGAATGTCGACCGCCACGACGTGACCGGATGGCCCCACCATTATGGAGGCCGGCACCGTCAGCCGTCCGGGTCCACATCCCGCGTCCAGCACGCGCATGTCAGGGCAGATGCCGGCTCTTTCGAGAATTACCTTCGCTCCGGCTACTGCTTCGACATACGGGTTCTCGAGCAGCGGCACGAGCCAAGCAGGGCACGGCCAAGGCGCGCAACGCCAGACCAGAATGATCCCGACAACCAGCGCGAGCCAGATCAATGTGGCTATCACGTTGGCAATGTCAGGGCTCCGTGACGGAAACTGGAAATCATCGCCGGTCTTTTTGAGCACACTATGCCGGTCGGGTTGGAACGAATCAGTTGGGCGAACACAGTCCCGGTTGAATTGTAGAGATTGGTCCGACGGTCAAAATGGCTAGGTCAATCGTCGCAGATTTTGGCGGTTTGGAAATCTTTTTTGATGGCTGTTTTTCTGAGGCTGGCAGCAAAAAGGCCTGATCTTGATTTCACGATCGAGCCAGAGAGCTTCGGTAAGGGGGGCTCTCGAGGATGTTGTTCACGGTTGTGCTTTTTTCGGAGTTTTTGTTTTCCCTCCTGCCCCGGCGCATCTGCCCCCGCGGTTTGCGCGATGCGATGGCTCTAGAGCCGACTTGTTCCGAATAAGCGTCTCACACCGTCTCGAGTAAGCGAGGCGGTTAGTGCAAAGCCATCGGCATTTGCCCCTCTGCTACGCGGATAGTGTCCTGAAGGTTCAGCAAAAGGAAGGTCACGGTAAGCAGTTGGGAGCAAGTAACAACCAACTGAATATCGAACCATGACCCAAAAGGACAGTAACAGGACAGCAAACGTGATCAAGGCGATGATCGCCGAGGACGGCGATTTTCTGCGCCCAATGGTCGCGCACCGTGATTCAGGAGTTTCTGGAAGCGGAGATGGCCGAGGCCGTCTGCGCGGAAAAGGGAGAGCGTGTCGATTGAGCTATAGAAGCGGCTACTACCCGCGCAGCTTGGTCACCCGGGTAGCAAGCTTGAATTGAGAATTCCGCAGGACCGAAGCGGACGGCTCTCTACCGAGGTATTCGAGCGCTATCAGCGCAGCGAGAAGGCGCTGGCAGCGGCGTTAACGGAGATGTACGTCCAAGAGTATCGACTCGGAAGATCAAAGCCATCAGTGAGGAACTCTGTGGACTAGTTCTAGTGCGAGCGCGATAAGCGGATTCAACAAGAAGCTCGAAGAGGAGCTTGGGCGCGTTGCCCGTCGGCAACTGGAGTGTGAATATCCTTATCTGATCCTGGACGCGAAGGTCTGCACGGCGTGATTTTCGCGGTCAGTGACGACCATCCTGGGCTTAAACGGACGATCACGGAAGAAGTGCTTCGGGAAGCTTACTGGCAGCGCTGCTTGAGCGGCTCAATCAGGAACTCAAACGCCGAACCCATGTCATCCGAATCTTTCCCAACGAGGAGAGCTGCCTCCGGCTGATCCGGGCGCTCGCAGTCGAAATCCATGAGGACTGGATCGAAGCCCATCGTTACCTGAACATGGAAATGCTTCGCTGACAACGTAGACAAGTTCAACTCTTGGAGGCCGCCTAAAGTGAATGCGACGGCTTATGCACAAACCCGTTGCTCTGGCTGGGGCCGCCAGCGCCGCAGCTCTCTCCCTACGGGGCTCCGGCTGCCGCCGCAACCTCGCCCCGCCGGAGCGTTTGTAAATAAGCCTCACCCCTTTTTCCGACTCTTGCCGATCTCACTTTTGCTGAACTTGACGTACACAACTCATTCCAGCGAACGGCTTTGCCATTGCAGTAGATAATCGACAATGTTGGATGATCCGGAGCTTCGGCCCACGCGCTAGCGTACTTTTTGATTCCAATGATGGTGGGACCCCTTCTCCCGGAACTTCTTCAGAGTCTCGCTCAGAAGAAGTAGGGCCTTGGTAACGCCCTTGTATTTTTTTCCGGTTTTCCTGACCCGACCCTCTCGCACCAGGTTCTGGAGCTTCTCGTAAGTGCGCAACCGCAAAATTTCCTCGCCGCCACTGGCGGCATTCCGAGCCCGGAGAGCCGCGTAAATGACGCTGAAAAGGGCTTTGAATTCGTAGGATTTCGAGCCCGAAAGGGCTGCCACCAGCTCCTCAGTGATATTGTCGGGGCCACGGCGGGAGAAGGAACTCAAATTCGAATACATTTAATAAACATATACGACAGATTTGAAAAGTCTCGTGCAGCATCCCGACAAGGTAGGAGGGCGGTAAATTCCGAGGGCAAACTGGAGCAGCGTGTTCAGATAAACGGATAAAGGTTATCCGCCGAAGTTTACCAGGAGTGGAGGAGGCATGCGACCGATTGACCGAGCAAGTTGGCCGATGCCGGACTGTCACCGACTCGATCTGGCCGCATCCAACCGAAAACCTCCGTTAAGAGCCTGAAACGGTTTCGACCGGCGAGTTCGCCCCGATTTCAGTACACGTACTACGTCGCGCCACGATGTCAGAGATCTTCTAAAGTTTTGCCATGGTCCAAAAGTCTTTCCAAAATTGCTTCTGACTTGAATAACTCAGAACGCTTGTGGGTCGGAAATGCAAAAGATTGTCCGCCAGCGCCCAATTCGACTATGCGGAGAAAGCCCTGATCGCCAACGAAAAACCATAACTGAAGAAAAGCATGCTTGAAGGACATTTCAGTTTCGATCCGCCACCATCCTGATCCCGGCGAGAGTTCGCGGCCACCAGCAGCGAGTAGAAACGTGTTCGTCTGTTCGAGATGCGCGGGATTTACAACATAGACAAGTAGCACGTTCATATTTTTACATGCTCGTAAATATCCAGAAACCATAGCCTTATTTGGCCTAGATCCAACAGGGAGGAGAGAGAGCCTCGGCGATGGCCGCCGCCAAGGAAGGATTGGTCCGAGTGGGATTCCACGGCAGGCGACGGCCTCCATGAATCCTAGGCGTTATGACATCCACTGGGTGGAGCTCGGATCA
Organism: Terrimicrobiaceae bacterium; assembly: GCA_036525415.1. GTDB lineage: Bacteria > Verrucomicrobiota > Verrucomicrobiia > Chthoniobacterales > Terrimicrobiaceae > DASTFP01. Next base: position 13,545 of record DATDAL010000123.1, read on the forward strand.
TCCAACGCGGTCCCGCGCTTGGATTCCGCACGGTAGGCGTTCGGGTGCCAGGTCGTCCCGCGCGCTCTGCACGTCCGACGCTCCGAATATCACCCGTCTCCCAGTCCGTTTGGGTGCGGATGCCGAGTATCGCTTGCAGAAAAGTCGAGTTGATCGGTCCGAGTTTGGGCTGATGATGCCAATCAATTCATTCCATTTGCTCTTGCAGAACTCGGAAAGAAGAAAGGCTCTTTGAAAGGCTACCCGAAGTACTTCATGGAACGCACCCGGCGTTCGTTCCTCCCTTTCCGGGAAGTATCGGTAAAGTATCTCTCGCCGAAATCCCCATTCGATCGCCTTTACGGGGAAATCCATCCTTTTCTTGCCTGGCGCGACGGCAAGCCGGTTGGCAGGATCGCCGCTATCGTCAACCGCGCACACAATGAGCGCTATGGAGACAAGACCGGATTTTTCGGGTTCTTTGATTGCGAGGATAGCAGCGAGCTGGCAGAAGCGCTCCTCAACACGGCCGCCAAAGTTCTTCGCTTGCGAGGGTTTGAATCGATTCGCGGTCCTTACAACCCCAGCATCAACGACGAATGCGGCCTCCTTGTGCAAAGGCTTCGAAATATCCACCGTGCCTTGGGCTTGTCTGGAACCCTGAATACCACCGCACATATTCTTGCTGATGAAAACGCAGCGAATCAGCTGGGCGCGGCAGGTCGTTTACGGGATCTCACCACGGTTCCGCGACCGGGGGCTGCATGCCTGGCTTCTCTACGAGCAATTTGTTACCGCTAAACAGCGCTACGCGAATGGAACCCTCGGCTGGATCGAGGAAAGCAACACCGAAATCCTGGAGAACGCCCTTATGGTCGGAGCGATCCAGCAGCTAGAGTGGAGAATTTATGAGAAATTCCTGCTCTAGCGAGAGCATAAGAAAACTGTGTGAAGCGGTTTGGCAGCGTTGCGCGGAGATGACGCGAACAGGAAGGCGGGCTGGGAATCTGGGCAGTGCCGGGTCAGTGGCAACGTTGTACGTAGGGGCGTTTAGGAAAATTGAAGTATCCCAATAGCGAATTCACTTATCTATTCTCTACAGAGACCCAGCGCCATCAGGACAAAATTAGGAACAAAGTCTTTAGAAGAAGAATTGATCATGAGCACCGTATCGCTGACCATTGACTACAGCAATGGAGCCCAAAAGTATTTTTCAAACATTCCTTGGGAAAGTGGGCTGACGCTCCTTGGAGCCATTGAGGCAAGCGCGGCAATTCCGCCTGGAGCCGCTATCAGCTTCGGATCTGATCGATCTGGGCACGCTATCGGACTAGTTATCGATGAGATGCCTCACGGGGAGACAGCAGCTTCCGAATGGGTAATCTGGGTCAATGCGAAACCCTTTCAAAACCGTCTTGGGACCGATACGAGCTTTGGGTTCCACCCGGATGAACGCGAAGCCAACCTTCTTAACCCGGGGGATCACGTCTTAATCAAGTTGTCCCTTGCGGCAGAGAAGCCGGCGTGATCCGAGATTGGTTTGAGCGCCTGATGGGTTTTGCTGAAGGCGGTTATGAGGATACTCGTAGGCGCCTCGAAGTCGAGGGCCGAGAACTGCGGTCTCCTGTTAACGGGCGCAGCTACGGCATAGGCGAACTTGAACTCGTTTCTTTGCAGAGCCTGCGCGAGCGTGTCTTCTCGGCTACCGGCTTGCCAGGTCGGTTGAAGGTGCGAGCCGGCAGCGGCGACGTGCGTCACCTGCATCAGTCTCCCGAATACGCTGGCGCTTTGTTCCAGCACTACAGTTCGGTCGCATCATGAACAAACGACATACGAATCTGTGGGCCGAAGATCAAGAGTCTGGGAGTACGCCTCGATTCGACAAAGGAAGAAGTGGCGAAGAATCTGCGCAGAAGGGCTGGCCGAATACTGGAAGAACGCCCGCAGGGTTGAAAGCGCCTCGTCTTGCCGTAATGGCAGTGCCGCTTTTCCGAGTAAAGATCGTTGGTTTTGATCTTGCCGCGCACTTTCTTCACGCGATAGTTGTTTCCGTTGATTTCATGACATCTCAGACTCGGAACATGCGGGACGCTGCTGCGCTTAGTGGCGCTGTCGATTCCATCCGTTTGTGCGGTATAGACAGGGTATCGTTTCTGCTCCGGAGATTGTCATGTAACTCCGTTGAAATCAGCATATTGGGGGTATAGCTCAGCTGGTAGAGCGTCTCGTTCGCAATGAGAAGGTCTGGGGTTCGAATCCCCATACCTCCACCAATCCCGCGGCAGCGGGATCAAATGTCCACCGCGGAGGTCACCGAGGATACAGGGTGCCGCGGTCGGATCATAAGGTGGGACACCTGAGCCCAGATCAGTCGGCAATGTGCAGCCAAACTGGCAGAGCGCGACACGCGCTGGCATTTTGCTCTTGAGCCAGGAGCCGGATGGAACTCTTCTCCGCAGATGCCATTGAGAGCGGTTTTGTTTGATTTGGACGACACGCTGATCGTGGACGAAGCCGTGTCGCGCGAGGCGTTCGAAGCTGTGGCGCGCTATGCGCGGGATCGCCATGGAGCGGAAGCGGAACGCTTTGCGCGTGATGCGGCCGAGCAAGCCAAGACCCTTTGGCAGAACGGATCTTGCCACGCGTTCTGTCGCAGCCTTGGAATCAGCGCCTTTGAATGCCTATGGGGAAGGTTTGAAGGGGAAGGAGATCTCAGCCAGTTGAGGAAATGGGCGTCGAGTTTCCGCGAACAGGTTTTTGATCACGCGTTGCGCCAGCAAATGATCGAGAGCGCTGAAGGCTCGCGCGATCTGGCGGAAGTCTTCGGCAGGGAGAGACGGTTGTTGCAGCGTCTGATGCCTGACGCCCGCGAAACGCTGGCGCGTCTTTCCTCCAAATACGCTCTCGGGATGCTGACAAACGGCGCACCGGATCTGCAGCGCGAGAAGATCGCGGCGAGCGGCCTTGAAAGCCTTTTCAAGGAGGTGGTTATTTCCGGGGTGTATGGTATCGGCAAGCCGCGGCCGGAAATCTTTCTTCACCTCACCGATCGCCTGGGCGTTTCCCCGAGTGACGCCGTGATGGTCGGAAACAGTTTGGAAAGGGATATTGCAGGCGCGCGAAATGCGGGCATCACCTCGATCTGGCTGAAGGTTCTTGGTTCGGAGGAAGATGCCGCCGTGGAACCGGCTTTCACTATCGAGGCACTCGCAGAGCTGCCCCCGCTTCTCGAGCGGCTCGGTGCGTGACTGGCGAATGTTGAAGTCCTGAAGCCGCTTGAGAAAATCCCGAGAGCGGCCAAATCTCGATGGCGATGGGTTTGTGCTATCGACTAATTGCGGCTAAGGCCAAGAGACGCCCGGTGCGGCCTCTTTCCCGCCGGTAGGAGTAATATTTCTGCGGGTTGGAGGAGGTGCAGGTGCCGCAGTCGAAGACATCGCGGACGCCGGCTTCGCGGGCTTGGCGAGCGACCTCAGCGGCGAAATCGACTTCGTATTTCGGAGGACGGATGCAGGGGCCGACCTGCACGACGAGATTCGCGGGGTCGGTGCCGAACGCCTCTCGCATCGTCGCGATAGCCTGCCTCAAAATTCCAAGTTCGGCGCCCTTCTTTCCGGCGTGCACGAGGCCGATCGCACGGACTTCTGGGTCTGCAAGATAAACGGCCGCGCAATCAGCGACATAGATCGCAAGACACAACCCAGGGCGATTCGTTACAAGCCCATCGGCTCCGGGGACAGGCGTGGCGGTTGGCGCGTCGACGCGTGCCACCACGTTGCCATGGACCTGCTCGGCAACGGCAAAGGGCATGCCGGCAAATCCCAACGCGTCTGCCGTTTCGCGGTGGAGCGACCAGAGACGACCAAGAGCCGTCTCCCGATCCGTAATGACGTCGATGCGGGGACAGCGCTGTATGAACGCTGCGCGAACGAAGGGCAAGGCGTCGAGCGCGGGAAAGGTCTCCGACGGACAGGGCGGCGAATTTTGCTGAGAAAGCGAGGTCAAGGACACTGTAAGCCGCGCGCGTTGCCGCGCGTCATCGATCGCTGTTCACTTGCTCGTCTTCTTGCTGGGGGCGGGTTTCTTTGGATTTGGCAGGGGCGAGGGAGCGCCTTCGAGGATTGGTTTTATTGGGTCCTGCTTTGCAAAAGCGCGCGGAAGCGTGGCTTGCTTCTTTGCCGGGTTCGTCGCCTTTTGGAATTGTTTGCGCTCCGAAGAGTTGAGGGCTTGCGGATTAAGGGGCCGTATCAGGGGATCGTCGAAGATTTCAACGTATTGGGTGTCGAGCGAAAGCGCACGGTCGTAACTGGACATGGCATTGATGTAATCGTATCGGGCCTGCAGGACGTTGGTCTGGGCCTGGAGAAGCTGCACTTGGGCATTGAGCACGTCGAGCTGTGTTCCAGCGCCGGCATCGAGGCGTTCGCGGGCGAGGCGAAGAGCTTCGGTGGCTTGCACGACGCTGGCGGTCTGGCTGTCTATGGTCTCCTGAGCCTGCTGGAGGTTGGAAATGGCTTGTTGAACATCAAGGACGACCTGCCGGATGCCGTCGTCGTAGTTGTTCTTGGCTTGCATGAGCTGAGCCCTTGCCTGCGCGACCCTGCCGTAGGTTGCGCCTCCATCCCAGATGTTCCACGTTCCGGTAAGTCCAAAGAACCAGCCCTGGAGCGTATCCGAGAGATTCGGCGAGTTGGAATTGTTCGTAAATTCATAGCCGCCGTTTGTATTGATGCTTGGGAACCAACCGGCGATCTGCACGTTCACGTTGGCCGCGCTGGACAGAATGGTTTGTCGCTGGGCCTTCAGGGAGGGGTTTCTCGCGATGGCGACCCGAATCGAATCGTCAACGTTTATCCTTTGGGGGCTGTACCCGAGTGTGCCGACAACGTTGAATGGTACTTCGGAGGGACGGCCCTTTGGGTAGTCCATGCCAAGCAGCTTCACGAGTTGGTATAGAGAAATACGGTAGGCATTCTGGACCTGAATGAGCGGAGGCATGGCGTTAGCAAGCGCCACTTCGGCCTGCAGGACGTTGAAGCGCGGAACGGTGCCCGCATCGTAGCGGTTTTGCTGGTCCTTAACCTGTTGCTGGTTGAGAGAAACGTTCTGCTGCTGGGCCACGATGAGCGCGCGATTGAGGACGACCTGGTAGAACTGATTGATAACTTGCGAGACGATGTCGTCGATGGTCGAGCGGAGGCTGAAAAACGCGCTGTCGTACGCGGCACTGCCAGCCTTGATTCCGGAGATCGTGGCGCCACCGTCGAATACGAGCTGCGTAGCCTGAAATTGGATGTTCCAGGTTTGGTTTTGCGGGCTGCTTCCCCCTCCAAAGGTGAGGATCGTGGGCCTGCCATTTGGATTGGGGACTTCGATCGTGGCGGTTCTGTTCGGAGGCGACAAGGTGGACTCCTGGTTGGTGTATCCCGAGTTGATAACCAACCGAGGAACGGCTTGCGAAACAACCTCGATGAGCTGACCGCGGGTAAGTCGGATCTGCTGAATGGCGTTGAGAATGGTGGGATTTTCTTTCAGAGCGATCTGGATGGCGTCATTAAGCGTCAAGTCCGGAACCTTTGGATTACGTTGCTTGCCAATGAGTGCGGCGAGCGATTTCTCAAAATTGGCCATCACCATCTTTTGCTGCATGGCCAGTTTCTCGCTGTCCTTGAGGTCCGTTGTTTCTCCAGTCCTCTTGAGCGGTTCGGGGAGCTGGGCGGGGCTGGGCAGTGGCAGGTTGAGCTCCTCAGAGAGCGTGCTGGCGTCCGGAAGAACCGGTGTAGGCATTGGCGGCGGGGTTAGAGGCATCGTGCCATCCGGTAGCGGCGTCGGAATTGGAGAAAGCGCAGGCAGCGGCGCCGGCGTGGGAAGAACAGGTCCCGGCGTGAGAAGCGGGCTCGTTGGGGGGGTCGGCGTTGATCCCGGAGCATTGGTCGAAGCCGGGAACTGGCTGCTTGTCTGAGCGACAGCGGAACAGAGGACCGCAGAGCAACCGAGAGAGATCAGACAGACTTTGAGGACGTTCACTCGGAGCATGAGGTTTGTTTGCTAAGGCAGTAGGAATGCACCTTCTCGTAGATACTTAGCCAGGCTTTTTGTTCCTCCAGTGGCAGCAGATCCATGATTTGCGACAGGCTATTCACGATGTCCTGCCGGATTTTTCCCACGAGCGCACTCCCTTTTTCGGTAATTTTCACAAGGACCTTGCGCCTGTCATTCGCGGCATGGGAGCGCTCGACATATCCTAGATTCTCCAGGCGATCCACCAAGCCTGTAGCCGCTGCGGTGGAGTGATTCATCTTCTCCGCGATTTCGCTCATCGACAGGAATTCATGCGTAGCGATGTGCCCGAGCAAGAAAAACTGTGGAAAGGAAACCTGTCCGCGCGAGAGTTCCTCGGACAGACGCAGCATCAGACAACGCTGAAGGGTCATCATGATGTCCGCGAGTCGTTCGACGTCAGCGCGCACTCCAGCTGGTTTCAGCTCAATCACGATATTTTATTAAGCATATTAGAATTAAGAGAAACCTAACAGAACTTGTCAACCGGGATTAACGGATTGGTTCAGGGTTTAAAGGCGCGATCGCCTGGGGACGGGTTTCCGCTGGCGATATCGGCGATGAGAAAGGGAGGATTTTTCAAGGTGCTCATGCGGAGATTGGCGGTTTCCTTTTGATCTCTGATGCATACCAGGAGGTCGCCAGCTTGGGCTCCCTGGAAAGTCGCGGCATCGATCAGGACGAAGCGGTCTTCGATATTGACCGCTTTGACGATTCCAATGAGGCGGGGGACCTGGGCCTGTGGAGGCTTGGCTTTGCGGGGAAGCAGATTCGGAATGGATCCAAACCAGGAGAGAACGCTCACCACAAGTGGCCGCTTTGGCCTGGGCTGAGCTGACTGGGGATGGGCGATTGGGGCGCGGTCGGCCGGAGGCTTCGGAGTCTTCGCGGCGCAGCCGACGGCAAGGAGGCCGCAGAGAACCAGGCACGCCGGAAAGCTCACAGATCGCTTGCGAGATCCAGCGCCTGCAGTCGCAGAGCGATCGGGCCTTTCCCTGGGTTTCCCGGGCATTCTACGCGCCGCATCCGCATGAGGACGTGTGAGTGTGACCGCCAGGGGACGAGGTCAACACGGAAACGCCGCCGGCGATGATGCGCTTGATGGGCTCGCCGGTTTCAGGGTGCTTGACGAGGGCGGCGTCTCTGATGCTTTGCTTGATCTCATAGCGTTTGGGTTGCGCGCCCGCTCTCTCGGGTATGGTTTCGTAAACGTAGGTGGGCATGGGGAAGTGATGAGCGAGAGGTGAGCGCTGACAAGCAAAATTCTCTTCGATTCCGCCAACGGGAGCGGAGTTCACTTGCAAGGCGGCAATTGTCGCTTCACAAGGCTTTTGTGCGATCGGTCTACTACCTTGGTCCCGAAGGAACGTTCTCCCATATTCTTGCCCGCAAGAGGTTCGGAAAACGCGCCAGCCTCGTGGCTTGTCCAACAATTGAAGCCATTTTCGACCGGGTGCAGGCCTCCGCAGAAGACCTCGGTATCGTGCCGATTGAGAATTCGAGCGGAGGAACGGTGTATGACTCCGTGGACTTGTTGATCCGGCATGCGGGACACCTCTTCATTCACGAAGAACTTGCCTTGGACGTGCGCATCGCCCTTCTGGGCCGCCGTGGGAAAACGATCTCGAAGGTCTTTTCACATTTCGTGCAGATCAAGCATCATGCGGAGTGGTTGAAAGCGCGGCATCCGAGAGCGCGCGTTCACGCCGTGACCAGCACGGCCGTGGCAGCGCAGAAAGCGGCTGCAAGCAGGCATGCGGCGGCGCTGGCTTCTCCCGGCGCGGCTGAGGTTTACGGGTTAGAAGTGCTTGAATTGCCCTCCGTCAGCCAGAGCGTGAACGTCACCCACTTTTTTGTCATCGGAGGAGAGGCGCGGGAAGCCCGGGTCGAACCACAAAAGACGGCCCTTGTCGCAGCTCTTCCAAACGTCTGCGGCAGCCTGCATCGATTCCTGGGACCTTTTGCGCGGCAGAAGGTCAATCTTTCCCGAATTGTTTCGCGTCCGGTGCCAGGCAAGCCTCAGACCTACGTTTTTTTTCTGGAGATCGATGGCAGCCCTCGATCTGCCGAAATCGGGCGGACGTTGCTGCGGGCGGGAGCCCTGGCGGAGTCGATGACAACGCTCGGCACGTACCCTGTGCGCAGACGCTATAAATCGTAGGTTGCAATGCCTTCGTGCTTTTGCCAATCACAGTATGCCTATGAAGCGTGCCGCGATTCTTTTTGTTATTCTCGCCTCGGGACTGCACGGGCAGGAGGCGGCGACCATCACGATCCGCAAGGGCGATACGACCAGCGTGGCGCTCAAAAGCCTGGGCGGAAGCGAGGGAGCCGCTGCGACGAAGGTTCTCCAGAGTGATCTGGATCTCTCGGGTTGGTTCGTCCTAACGCCGCCCGAGCGCGGAACATACGTTATTGGCGGGTCGGCCTCCGGAGGCTCCCTTCAAGGTGAAGTGACGGACCAGCGCGGAAGCGTCGTGCTTCAAAAGACCTATTCCGGCGGCACGCGGACAGCGGCACATCGATTTGCCGATGATATCGTGGAGACCATTACCGGCCACAAGGGAATCGCCAGTTCGAAGATCGCATTTGCAGCAAGCCGCACAGGCCGGAAGGAAATCTACACGGCCGACTACGATGGCGCAAACGTGCGCCAGTTGACGCATGATGGCGCGATCAGCGTGGCGCCCGCGCTCTCGCCCGATGGCAGCAAGCTGGCTTATACCGGTTATCAGAGCGGCTATGCAGATATTTACTTGATTGATCTCGCCTCTGGGTCGCGCAACCGCATAGTCAAGTTTCCCGGCACCAACTCGGGCGCTGCTTTTTCGCCCAGCGGCTCCCAAATCGCTTGCACGCTGAGCAAGGACGGAAATCCGGAGCTTTATGTCGCCGGCACCAGCGGCAGCGGTGCCCGCCGATTGACCAGGACCCGCGGTGTGGAATCCTCGCCTACATGGTCGCCGGATGGATCCCAGATCATCTATTCCTCGGATGAACGTGGAGGGCCTCAGCTTTTCAAGATCGGGGCAGGCGGCGGGAGCGGACAGTTGATTTCGACGGGCTATAACTATTGCACCGAGCCGAGTTGGTCGCCTGACGGGCGCAAAGTGGCATTCACCGCGCGAACAGGCGGATTCTCTGTTGCAGTGAAGGATCTGCAGAGCGGTGCGACGACCCTCGTGGCAAGCGGAGAGGATCCGGCATGGGGTGCGGACTCTCGGCATTTGATTTTCAGCACGGGATCAAGCATCGTCCTCTTTGACGCGCAAACAGGCCGGTCCGTGCCAATCATCACCGGTCTTGGAAAAGTGAGCGAACCGACTTGGTCGCGCTAGCGGCTTAAAATTGGACCAGCTTTCGCCTCGGCCCGGTATGCTGGTAGAAACTGCGGATCGCCGGTTGATTATTTCGCGAAGACTCCGTATTCCGTATTGCACCATGAAAAAGCTGTTAACTCTGGGTGTGGCCGCGCTTCTTGCTGCGAGCTTCGGTGCCTGCAAGAAGAAAGGAAGTGATGCCTACGCAGGAATCGATGGAGACTACGTCACAGGCACGCCACTGCCCGAGCGTGTTGAGGGTGCGAACTTTTTCGGAAGCAACGTGACGCGTGGGCAGTTTCCGCCAGTGTACTTTGCTTTCGACAGCATCTCAGTTTCCGGTTCGGAATTGGAGAAAGTTCAACAGGTGGGATCGGCGATGAAATCGATGAATCAGACACTAATCATCGCGGGCTTCACCGATGAGCGCGGCACGGAAGAGTACAATCGCGGCCTCGGCGAGAAGCGCGCGCAAGCGGTGCGTGACCTCCTGATCTCCCAAGGCGTAAGTGGCGGCCGTATCCAGACGGTCAGTTTCGGTGAGGAAATGCCGGCAGACTCGGGAAGCAGTGAATCTGCCTGGGTCAAGAACCGGCGCGTGGAATTCGGCGTGGTTAAGTAGTACCGCGTGCACGTACCGTTATTGGATCTCACCCGCCAGCCAGAGCGGGTGCGAGAAGCTGTCGCGATGCGTGCCCGGGCCGTCTTCGAGAGCCAGCAATTCATTCTAGGCCGGACTGTCGAGGAATTTGAAGAGGCCTTTTGCGAGTTCATTGGCTGTGCACATGCGGTGGGGATGTCCTCGGGCACCGATGCTCAACTCGCGATTCTCATGGCGATGGGAATCGGTCCCGGCGACGCCGTCATCACGACGCCGTATACGTTTTTTGCCACGGCGGGCTGCATTCATCGAGTCGGGGCCGAGCCGGTTTTTGTGGACATTACGCCGGCTGGCTTTCACATGGATCCGGGCCGGCTGCGGCGTTGCCTCGCGCATCTTGCTCGCGGCAGCGATGGCCAATTGCTTACTTCGCGCGGCAACCGGGTTCGCGCGGTCATACCTGTTCATCTTTTCGGAGCCTGCTGCGCGATGGACGCCCTCTACGAAGCTGCCATTGCTTATCACCTTCCCATCATTGAGGATGCGGCGCAGGCGGTCGGCGCGGAATATCGCGCGGATGGCGTCCCGCGGCACGCGGGCACGCTCGGCGACGCCGCGTTCTTCAGCTTTTTCCCGACCAAGAATCTTGGCGGAGCAGGTGATGGCGGTATGGCGGTCTGCCACAGCCAGGAACTCGCACATAAGCTGCGCCTCTTGCGCAATCATGGAATGGAAAGACGCTATTTCCACAGAATCGTCGGAGGGAATTTTCGGCTCGACGCCCTTCAGGCGGCCGTCCTTCATGCCAAGCTTCGGTTTTTGGAAGAGTGGAACGCAGCACGGAGGCGAAACGCCGCCCTCTATCACGAGGCGCTCTCCGATTTGTCTGATCGGCTTGAATTGCCGGCGGAGCCGTGGAAGCACACGGGCGTGACGAATCATCACACCTGGCACCAATACACTGTTCGTGCCGAGCGTCGCGACGAATTGCTGCGCCATCTCCGACAGGAGCAGATTGGCCATGCTGTCTATTATCCGGTGCCCCTCCACATGCAGGAGTGCTTTGCTTATCTCGGCCATGCCGAGGGAGACTTTCCGGAGGCGGAACGCGCTGCTCGCGAGACGGTCGCGTTGCCGATTTTTCCTGAATTGCGGGAGGAGGAGATCCTTGCCGTCGCTGCCGCAGTGCGCGGCTTCTATCTGCACCAAGCTTAGGCAAATTCAGATGCAACAACGATCCGAAAACGCGGCTTGACCTTTTCTCCCCATTCCGCCATGCACTGCGAGTTCGGCCGATCCCCTGAGTTGTTTTATGGGGGAACGGCTTCCTGCCAACCATGAGATTTTGCCGACATTTTGTTGTGTTTTTCGCCGTCCTGGCGGCCTTCGCGCCGGTCCGAGCCCAGGCGCCGGGACCCATCGTAAGGGATATCGCGGTGGAGTATGTCGGGCCTCCCGCCATCTCAAAAGAACGCGTGCTCGACAACCTGGCGACCAGACTGGGACAGCCCTACAGCGAACGCGCCGCCGAGGCCGATATCCGCGCGCTTTACGCCACAGGGGGCGTTGCAAACGTTCGAATTTTTGCCGAGCCTTTCGCCGATGGCGTAAAAGTCACCGTTCTCTTGCAGGGCCGGCCTGTCATCGATGAAATTTTGATCCAAGGCGCCGAAGAGATCGCGCAAAAACGCGTGCGCCGCGAAATCGGCTCCAAAGTTGGCGAAGGTCTCTCCGAGGAACGGCTCGAAGACGATCGTCAGAAAATCCTCAAAATCTATCAGGATCGAAACTTCTCCGACGTGGACGTGCAATATCGTATGGAGGAGATTCCGGGAACCAACCGAGTTCGAGTGGTCTTCCAGATTACCGAGGGTCCGCGGCTCATCGTCCGCCGCATCGTCTTCATTGGCAACGACAGCGTGTTACGCCGGGACATCCTCAAGGTGATGAAGACGCGTCCCTGGAATCTCCTCGCCTTCCTCAACAAGAGCGGACGGCTCCTGCCCGCTCAGATTGAGGAGGATCGGGCCGCCATTCGCACGCTCTATCAGAATCGGGGCTTTGCAGATGTCGAAATCGTGGACGTTCAGACGCAGCCGCTCGAAAGACAAGGAGTCGAGTTGATCATTACGATCCGCGAGGGCATCCAATACCGGGTCAACACCGTTAAACTGGAAGGTGTCAATATTGTCCCTGTCGATGAGATCAGGACGCGATTGAAGATGGGAGATGGATCGCTCTTTACGCCGAAGGGCATGGGCGATGACCTCAAGACCTTGAGGGATTTTTACGGAACGAAGGGTTATGTGGACATGATAGCGGTGCCCGAAATTCTTCCGGCTGGCCCAGGTGCCGTCGATGTCACCTATCGCGTGGACGAAGGGATACAGTCCTACGTCAATCTGATCAACATTCAGGGCAACAATCGGACGAAGGACCGCGTTATTCGTCGCGAGCTGGCTGTGAAGCCCGGAGACGTCTTCGACTCAACGCTCGTGAGCGTAAGCCGCCAGCGACTGGAGAATCTTAACTACTTCTCTCGAGTCGAAATGACGCCTGCCGACACGATTGTTCCGGGCCGAAAAGACCTCAACGTCATCGTGGAAGAAAAGCGCACTGGATCGTTCAACTTTGGAGCGGGCTTCAGCACGATCGACAGTCTTGTGGGCTTCGCGGAAATCCAACAATCGAATTTCGACTTGTTCAATTGGCCCAGTTTCGTAGGCGCGGGTCAGAGGTTTCGGATTCGTGGGCAGTATGGTTTGCAACGCAAGGACTTTGTCGCCTCCTTGACCGAGCCGTGGTTCCTCGGCTACAAGCTTTCTGTGGGCGTGGAAGGTTATTACCGTGAGGCAAACTTTCTCTCCGATGTCTATGATCAATCCAACTACGGAATGGCCATTCAAGCCCGGAAGGAACTTTGGCGCTCTCTCGCGGGCCGGCTCGAATATCGGCTCGAGGGCATCGATATCTTTGACGTCGACGAGTCTGAGGCAGGCCAGGTAATTCAAGACGCCGAGGGATTTTATACGAAGAGCGCGTTCACCGGAGCGCTTACTTGGGATACGCGTGACAACCTGTTTCTCACTCGCAAGGGTGAGTTGATCGAGTTGACCGCTTTCATTGCGGGCGGCGGCCTCGGGGGGACGGTGCAGGACTATGGCGTTTCGCTCGAAGGCGCAAAATACTTCCTCCTGCCATGGGATATTATCTTCCTGGTCAAGGGGGAACTGGCGGTCGTCGATTCCTGGGGCGACAGCGACGACGTGCCACTCTTCGATCGACTTTACCTCGGTGGGGCGAATAACCTTCGCGGCTTCGAATATCGCGAAGTTGGACCGATTGATGAATTTAACAATCCAATTGGTGGCAACTCGCTGGGCTATGCTACCTTCGAGGTGACCTTCCCGGTTATTTCGCGCGTGCGATTTGCGGTCTTTAGCGACTTCGGCTTCGTAAACCCAACTGCTTATGACTTTAGCACCTCGAGCTTGAATGCCGATATTGGCATTGGAGTGCGACTCGACTTGCCGATTGGTCCACTCCGCTTTGACTACGGCTACCCGATTATTTACGAGAGCCACAATGGCCCTCCTGGCAAGTTCAATTTCAATATCGGTTACCAATTTTGAACACCCCGGCCTCAAACCGGTCCAATTTGAATCCTCCGTTCCTTGTGCTCTAATAACCCATAAACATGCGTAAACTCATCGTCTCCACCCTGCTTTCCGCAGTCACGCTCTGCGTCGCTTCCACAGCCGCTAATGCTCAATTTAAACTTGGTACTGTGGATATGAACAAAGTCTTCACCTCGTATTTCAAAACGAAGGAAGCGGAGGACAAGATCAACGACGCACGCGCGGCGGCCAAGAAGGAACTCGACGACCGCCTGGAAACGCTTAAGAAGGCGATGGACGAGATCAACAAGACGAACCAGGACATTGAAAAGCCCGAGTTGAGCAAGGATGGGAAGGAGAAGCTGGCCAAGCAGCGCGACGAAAAAGTCCAAGAGGCCAGGAATCTTGATCGAGAGATTGGTGAGTTTCGCCAAACTCGCGAGCGTCAGCTTCAGGAGCAGTTTATGCGCATGCGAAAGGATATCATCGATGACATCATGAAGGTCGTGAACGAGAAGGTGAAAGCCGCGGGATATGATCTGGTCCTCGACAAGACCGGCGTCAGCATGGGGCAGGTTCCGGTGGTGCTTTATTCCCGCGCGGATCTGGACTTCAGCAACGAGATCATTACGATTCTGAATAAGAACGCTCCGAAGCCACCGTCTGCGGCAAACTGACGCATGAGGCTTCGCGAAGCCGCAGAGCGGGTCGGCGGCTGGGTAGCTCCAGAAAATTACGAAAAGCCGGTTCTAGGAGTTGCCTCGCTCGACGACGCGGACAACGGGGATATCTCGTTTTACGGAAGTCCCAAGTATCTCAGGGTGCTAAGGAAATCGCGTGCCACGGCGGTGCTCGTACCGCATGGCTTCGCCGAAGAAGTGCCCGCGGCACGCGTGTGGGTGGACGATCCGGCAAAAGCTTTTGCGATCTTGCTGGAGGTCTTTGCACCCCCGCCGGTCGGCTTTGAGCCCGGCATTCATCCGACCGCCGTGGTCGCGTCCGACGCCGAGATCGGCGCGGATGTGACGATCCAGGCCCATTCTGTTATCGAGAGTGGCGCGCGAATCGGAGCCCGAACGGTTGTAGGCGCGAATAGTTATGTCGGCCACCACGCGGTGCTGGGTGAGGATTGCGACGTCTATCCGCACGTGACGATTCGAGAGCGTTCAATGATTGCGAACCGCGTTGTCCTGCATCCTGGCGTAGTGATCGGATCCGATGGATTTGGTTACGAGTTTAGCGAAGGGCGGCAACAGAAGATTCCGCAGACTGGCATCGTGCAAATCGATGACGATGTGGAGATCGGCGCCAACTCGACCGTGGATCGCGCGCGATTCGGCCGGACTTGGATTCAGGAAGGCGTGAAGATCGATAACCTCGTGCAGATTGCGCACAATGTCACGATTGGCCGGCATAGCGTCATCTGCGCCCAGGTTGGTATCTCGGGGAGTGTGCGGATAGGCAGCTATGTTACGCTGGCCGGAAAGGTAGGCGTCAATGGGCACATTGAAATTGGCGACGGCGCCATTGTCACCGCCATGGCAGGAATCACGAAAAGCGTGCCGCCTCGCGAAGTTCTCGTCGGTCTTCCGGCGAAGCCGATGCGCGAGTACAAGGAGAACTACGTGATGCTGCGGAACATTCGCAAGCTTTACGAGCGGGTAAAGAGCCTCGAAGAAAAGCAGTAGAACGATTTTGCAGCTCGCTCTATGGTTTCAGAATGGCCACGCAGCCACTGAACAAGGCAGAGCGGATCGAAGCGTATGTAAAGTCCTTCGGTCTCGCGGCGGAGGGATTTGATCCTTGCTACCTCGCGTACTTCGTCTGCTTCAACACCCAGGAGTACTACGAGGCGCATGATGTGCTCGAGCATCTCTGGTTGCAGCGTGAGGATGAGAATCACGCGTTTTTCAAGGGACTCATCCAGTTCGCTGGCGCTTTCGTCCATTTGAAGAAACAAAGTGCTCGTCCGTGGCATCCGACGGACGGACGGCGCATGCGCCCGGCGGTGAGGTTGTTTTCCCTGGCGACGAAGAATCTTTCGCCGTACGCGCCGCATCATATGGGTTTGGATGTTTCCGAGGTGCTCGAACTGGCAGCTGAGCATGTCTCGCGCATCGAAGCGTCAGGCTTTTCGAAAAACCCCTGGCATCCCGATACCGCGCCCAGACTCGAACTCCGTTTTGCTTCCGAAGGATAGCAGCCGCCAGCGAGTCTATCAGACTATCATTCCCGCCAATCAACGCGTAGAGGGAAAGCGAATTTGCCACGTGCCGCAAAGCCTCTTCGAGAGATCAATCGCATCGCCGATGCTTACCTCGTTAGGATCGACCTGATATGACCACACCTGGAAGCTCGACAGCTGCGCCTGCCCATAGACAGTAGTAAAGGCGCAGTTCACAGCATCGGACCCCGAGCAGATGCGAATTCGACCGACCCGAGGTCGGTCGAATCGTGCGTCAAAGACTTGCCATCTGCCGCCAAGATAGACCTCGCAGTAAGCGTGAAAATCCTGGGGAGTGCCTGGGTCCTGGTACGCGATATCGGGCACATAACCACTGACGTAGCGGGCCGGCAGGTTGAAAGTCCGGCAGAGCGCTACGGTGGTATGAGCCAGATCACGGCAGACACCATAGCCACGTTGAATGATGTCGTAGGCCGAGAGATTCGGGCTACCCGAGAGCGTGCGATATTCGATGTTTCGATGCAGCCAATTGACGATTCCAAGCACCCTCTCAATACCGTGTGGAAGATGGCCGAAATTCTGCCATGCGAAGTCTAGCAACTTGTCGGAATCGCAGTAACGCGTCGGCAGCGTGTAGCGCAAAATCGACGCAGGCAATTGATGGGGAGGGATGGGCTCGTCCAGCCAGGCGGAGTCTTCGTGCAGGCTGGGAACCATGACGATGGCGTCATAGCGCAGCACGTTTCGCCCAGGTTTGAGAACGAGACGGTAAACGATGTTGAAGTGGTCATCCTCAAATTCGGTGGCAGGCGACTGCGGTTCGATATGGAAGCTCTCCTTGCGAATAGATTGCGATATATCATGCCGGGGCTTGAGTGTGACCAACGCCGGAGTATCGGCGGTAGCATCGTAGACCAGCTCGCATCCTACACGAACCGCAAGGTCGAGAACGGGAGCTTGGAAGAGATGCCCGTTCATGAGCGTGCACGGCTACAACCCGAGCAAATGCCGAAAGAAATCTCCAAACGGCCGGGGCGCAATGGCCTGACTGCCAGAAAATTCATCTCGGCATTTGCTTGAGGCCAATCAGCCCCTTCTTGCCAGAGCTGCGACGAATCGGATCGTAGCGTCATTCTCGCGCCGATCGCGAACGTGCGGGTCTTGAGCCAATCACGAAGATCGACCGGAAGTTGTCTTGTTTTCAATTTGTCCCCGGAAAAATTTCGTAGAATGTCCGCGTGTCGCTGCGGAAGCTCAACTTAAATTCGTGCTCGATTGCGCCGCGCTGGATTCCTTGCAGGCCTAGTCGTGCGGAGCAGCAGCCTTGACCGGGCGCGGTGGGTGTTTCACCGGCGGACGCTTAATTTCCTGTCCAGTGTTGGGGCGTTTGAGCTTCCTGAAAGTGCCTAGTTTGACCGATCGTCCCTTTGCGGTCGCCTCATTGATCGCGCGAATGATTCGGACATCGGCAAGACCTTCTCTCCCGGAGGGTTCGGGCGCACGGTTGTGTATGATGCAGCTGGAGAAATAATCCATCTCGGCGGCGAATTGATCTCCTTTTGGAAACGTTTTCTTTGTCTCGCGACTGCCGCGCCGGATCCTCCAATACATGGGACTCACGTAATCGTATGCTGGTTCGGCGTGAAGGATCGCTTCGGTGCCAACGAGCCTGTACTGGCTGATATCGTGGGCTCCGAAACTGCACGTGAACGTGGCCAGGCGATCGCCCGGAAAGCGAAGCATAGCGCTAACCATTTCACTCACTTCCTTGAATCGAGGATCATTGGAGGTAGCGGCCATCGCGTTGACTTCTATCGGCTCAGCACCGAAGAGAAAGCGAGCTGCATTGATGCAGTAAATGCCAATGTCGAGCAGCGGTCCGCCGCCAGTCTCCTCCTTAACCCGGATATTGTCGTCCTGGACCTGCATGGCAAACAATGAATCGAATGTGCGAAGGTCGCCGAGCTTTCCACTGCGCGCCAGCCTGATTGCGCGCACCTGGGAATCAGTGAAATGAAGGCGATACGCTATCATGAGCTTTACGCTGGCACGGTCGCAGGCACGGATCATCGCTTCGCAGTCCTCCTCATTGGTCGCCATCGGTTTTTCACACAGGACGTGCACGCCCGACTTGGCGGCTCGTTCCGTAAATTCACGGTGCAGGGTATTTGGCAGGGCAATAAAAACGGCACTAATATTCTCTTTGGCCAGCGCCTCCTCAAAGTCCTCGTAGCTATAAGTGGGGACTCGATATTTCTCTGAAAGAAGACGACCTTTGGTTTCGTCCCCGGAGATCAACACTCCAAGTTCGGACCGGCGCGCGTGCTTGAATGCAGGAAGGATTGCAACCTGGGCAAGGTGTCCGAGTCCAACTACGGCATAGCGGATCTTTGTAGTTCTCTTCATAGCAAAGGCGATCGCGCCTCGCTCTTCTTTCGGATGCCTCGAGCCCAAGGAAATGCCGCTCGCATAGACCCCGGGGCCCTGGTTAAATCCCAAGAGCGTTCGTTCTCCACCGACCTTGGAGCCAGAAGTCCGGTCTCTTTCGCAGCTTGAAGCGGATTACGCGCCTCTCTAGCCAGAGTTCTGCGACGTGCTCCGCTGGGAACGAAAGGTGAGCGTTTCATTTTTCATGTATTCAGCACGTTCAGGCCTTTGGGTAATGCATACGCGCAGCGATGTGAGCCGATTCGAATCACGAGTGATATGGGTTACAGTATATTTTACATAATCGGCGTGATCGTAGTCGTCGTGGTGGTGCTGAAATTGCTCGGATTGTATTGAGGCATTATCGCTCAGCGCATACGCGCGAGAGTATCGGCGGGGGCGATTCCCCAGCATGAAATACCTTAGCAAGCAAGCTGCCCAAAGTGGAAAGTTGGGTTGGATTTTTCTGTGGCTCCTAGGCGTTCCTATCCCGATTCTGCTTCTGCTGTATTTGCTCCGCGGGTGCACATGACCGAGATGATTGATGCGCGCTTCCAGCTGCAGGGCGCTCTCCTTCACATGTGTTTTGGATTAAGCCTCAACATAAACTAGATAGCAGAAACAGCCTCGGATATCTTCGTATGTGAAAAGGCAGGAGGCACAAGGCGTGTTAAGGGCGCATAACAAGGAAAGGCACTGCGCGACGCCGCTCAATCGCGTAGTGGATAAGCGCAACGACGCCCAGCCGCAGGAAGAGGCGGCAGAAGTCGAAGCATCCTTAGAGAAGGGTTTTGCAGAGGTAAAGTCTGAAGACGATGCCGCGGAGGTCTTGGCGAAAGTCGAAGAGATCGCAGGCGATGTTGAGGAAAGAGACATCCCGAACGTCTCCGCCGATGTTCAGCTTGAAGAACAAACACGCGCCATAAGAGCCGCGGCGGAGGGTGCGGTCTGCAAGGAGCGGTCCGCCGCGGTGCTCGCAGAAACGGCTCGACAGGTCGCGGCGTCTCCTCCAGCGGTGCAAACCGTCCTCGACGCTGGCATTGAAAAGGCTGGAGGTGCTTTGCGGTCACCTCGTTCAGAATCGCCAAAGGTGCAACGCGGTCGCAGTCTGCTGAGACGCGAGTTGATAAGACGGCTAAAGCCCCTCGACGCGATAGATGCCGCGCTCTTTCTTCAAATCAATCACCTTTGGCACCCGAAAGGCTTGGATCGCTTTTTCTCGTGGTTCAGTTTTCTAATGACGGGCGGTCATGCGTGGGTTCTGGCGATCTTGGTGCGAACGCTGCTCAATCGCGAACGCGGAATTCGAGAATTTCTCGACGTGGTACCGCCACTTTATCTTGCGACGTTGACGGTCGAAGGTGCAATCAAGGCCTATTTCCGTCGTCGCCGGCCCTTCATTTCTCTTATTCGGGCAATTGTTGTGGGTCGCAAGCCCGGCAGCTATTCCTTTCCTTCCGGCCACAGTGCTGCGGCGTTTGCCGGAGCGAGCCTCCTCCTACGTCATCACTTGCGTTTCGCTCCGCTGCTCGTCGGCATAGCCTCTCTCGTCGCGTTCTCCCGTGTTTACCTGGGCGCTCACTACCCTGGCGACGTGCTCAGCGGCGGCTTAGCGGGAACGATGCTCGCTCGTACCTATCAACTTGCTTTAAGGAAATTTCTTGTTCGCTGTAATCTCCTTCGGTAATCGATGCGGTCGGAATTTTGAGCACGAGGAGCAGCTCAGCGGTTGCTCGCCCTTCTGACGTCCAAGTTAGCGATAAGGCGGCTCAGTTGCTGATTGGCTTTCTTGATCATGTCCAGAAGATATGCCGCCTCTGTAGCTTCTGGGGCATGACGCCTGGTGAGCCGAGCAGACAAGGCGCCAGCCGCCAAAACCGTGCCCGCCAAGTGTTGACTCAGTTGCTCGCGGAGCGTCTCAGCCAAAATGGACTGCAATTCTCGTAATTGTCTCGTAGCGGCCTTCAAGAGGATCCTCCAACGTAAGTTGTCGTTCCGAGAAGGATTCGAAGTTCAAGTAGCACTGTGCTATGGGAAACGTCCTGATGCTGAGGTCAGGCCGCGCGCAATAGGAATGTCCACCACTGAGAACACCGAGGCGCAGAGGTCTTCGACAAGGGATAATCACGGCCCTGTGGTTAAAGGTCCCGGCTTCCTGGCCGTCCTGCGACCATCTGAGGATGTTGGTCGCAAACGCCTTCGGGATTGCGAAATAGCGGAAACTCCGATCCGACCAACCTGTAGGCTGGAAACGAACTTAAAGAAAGTCATCCGATGCCTGAGAAAGCCACCATCGAGCGCGCGCGGCAAGACGCGCGCGAGGGCAAGTCCGCGAGCACGCAAGCCGGAGAATTCGTCCGCGAGGAGATTCGTCACATCCGCCAAGGCAAGCATGGTGCTCGTTCCACGAAGCAGGCCATTGCCATCGGCCTGTCAAAAGCACGGCGTGCCGGTGTGAAACTGCCGGCACCAAAAACCGGCAAGCCTGAAACGCGGCGCAAGGCGGAGCTGGATTTGGATCGGGGCAAACAACCGCGAAGACCCTCCGGGAAGCGCTCTCGAGCCGTCACGAAAGCATTGAGGCGGGAAGGCAGGGTCGCCGCTTCGCGAAAGTCCTTGGCTAAACACGCCAGGGCCGCGGCACGCAAAAGGAGCCCGACTCAACGCTCCGCGGCGGCGAGAAAGGCCGCTCGAACGCGCGCTCACAAATAGCAATCCGCTGCTATTTCCTACGCTTGGCTAACTCCCGCCTCGCGCGAGCGGCGAGTGCTTCGTAGTCCGCGCGAATTCTCTCGATTTCCTCTTCCTCCAGATCCTCTATATCGAGAAGAGCATTGCTCGCCGCTTTGGTAGCTCGTATGAGCTCATCAAGCTTCACATGAACCGCTTCCGAATCGCGATTTTGGGTGTTTTGGATTAGGAAGACCATCAGGAACGTGACGATCGTCGTTCCTGTGTTGATTACCAGTTGCCATGTGTCACTAAAGGCAAACAACGGGCCGCTGGCCGCCCACAACAGCAAAGCCGCCACAGCGACCGCGAACGCCGCCGGTTGTCCCGCGACGTGCGACGTCCACTTTGCGAATCGAGTAAAAACGCTCGTTGCCTTCGTCGAGTTCATCATCGCCGAATTGCTCCTCCCTTCGGCCCCAAGCCCCCTCTCACCAATGGGCTTAGTTCACGAATGAAGATCTCGAAAGGATATCGGAATTGGCATGCGCTTTGCGCGTGACTCGCTCGGCTCCTCAATATTCGGCATGTCAATCCCAGGCCCTACGCTCGGTCCTTAAGTTTGGTATCTCCGTCGGCGCGAGCGCAGTGTACACAGCAATAAACCTTTCCTTCTTCTTCCACGCCATGTCCAATGATTCGGCATCCACAATGCGGACATTGCGGCGCGAGCGCTTGAATGGCGCACTCGAAACTGTCGAAAACGTGGCGCTGGTTTCTGACGACCACTTCGAAAGTCTTGTCGTAGTCATTTCCACAGATTTCACAGGTTGGCATTTGGCCTCCTCTCGTTCTATGAGCGAATCGTCAACCAGTGCTCAGCTGGATGTCCGCCAAAGGGCGTGGTTCTCTTGCGACGGCTGGCATTCGCCTCGAGATGAGCTCCCTTGGGTAAAGTCCGAAATGAGCGAGGCGCTCCCGGGAGAAACTTCTCTAGAATTCGTTGAACCTGTTGAATAGACTTTGTTTATGCACCGCGCGGCGAAGAAGATCCGGTTTCGCAAACCGGCTATCATCTGGTTGAGTGCATTCGCGACACTCGTTGCCGGATTGCTCATTGCTGCCTTCCTCTTTATCCGCCGCGAGGCGGTCGAGTATTATCTCGACTATCAGTTCACCGTCAACGACCCCGAGTTCTTCTCTTCGGCGCATGCCCTCTGCGATCCCCTGCCGGTAACGGGCAACAAGATTGAGCTCCTGCACAACGGAAAAATGATCTTTCCGGCCATGCTGGAAGCTATTCGGGATGCGCGGGAAAGCGTGAACTTCGAGGCGTTCTTGTTTCACTCCGGAGAAGTTGCTTCGCAGTTTCGTGATGCCTTTGCGGAGCGAGCGCGAGCGGATGTGAAGGTGCGAGTAATGCTGGACGGCGTGGGTTCGGCTTTCGCGCTCGATGACAGCTACGTTGATGAGCTCAAGAAGGCCGGCTGTTCTTTCGCCTACTATCATCCCACGCGATCATGGCGCCTTGATCAAATCAATCGTCGCACGCACCGTCGCGTGCTTGTTGTAGATGGTCGCATTGGCTTCACGGGGGGAGTCGGGTTTTCCGACGAATGGCAGGGTGACGCTGATTCGCCCGCGCATTGGCGAGAAGTGCACGCACGGCTTGAAGGCCCAATTGTGGGGAAATTACAGGCGGCGTTCCAAGAGCATTGGTTCAAGGTGGTTGGCGAAACTCTCAGCGGGAAGGGCCAGTTTCCTGACCTTGCACCGGTCGGAAATCTTCGCGCTCAGGTTGTCGCAAGCGAATCATTTTCAGCCGCACCGTTGTCCTTGGTCCAGGCGGTCGCCTTTTCTGCAGCGCGGGAGTCGATTTACATCACGAATGCGTATTGCGCTCCCAGCAGTAGCCAGACCCGCGCTCTCGTGGCGGCTGTGAAGCGGGGCGTCGATGTTCAGCTCCTTCTGCCGGGTAAGCACAACGACCAACCTGCGACAAAGGCGGCGGGCCGCACCGCTTACGGCGAACTGCTTAAAGGCGGAGTGAAGATTTACGAGTTCCAGCCAACAATGATTCACTCCAAGACGATGGTAATAGACGGTATATTTTCGGTGCTCGGTTCCTCGAATTTCGACGCGCGGTCCGCGCAAATTAACGAAGAGCTTGACATCACGATCTACGACGAGGGCTTCGGGCGCGAGATGCAGGCTGTTTTTCAACGCGACCTTCAGAGATCAACGCCCTACACGTTGGAAGAGTTTAAGAAACGCTCGCTTTGGGAACGATTCATGGAATGGGTCGTGCTCCCGTTTCACTCCCAAATATAACCAACGCGAAACCCCCGCGCTGTTGTTCGCTTTGCATCAGGTCTTTCCCTTATACGACGCTCAGGTTGCGTCCTTAGCGTTTGGAGCTGGCGCGCCCGGTTCGGGCAGCGCAGAGTATGTAAAATATGGGGAAATTCCCTATTTCCTCCTCAGGCACGCCGGCTGACGACGCCAAAGGGCGGAGAGCGGAAAGCCAGGACCATGGCGTCAACGGAGACGACGCCTCGTTCGAAGCCAATCTCCTTCGAGCGATCTTAACCTTCCGCGCGGGCGACTTCTCCGTTCGGCTGCCGATAAAATGGAAGGGAGTACAGGCTAAGATTGCGGACGCCTTCAACGAGGTTGTGGCGATGAGCGAGCGCCGCGCGCGGCAAACCGCCCATGTTGCCCGGGTGGTCGGAAAGGAGGGTCGTCTGCAACAGCGGATCGCGACAAGCGGGTTCGTCGGGGGCTGGGCGGACGAACTCGAAGCGCTCAACATACTCCTGGACGATTTGGCCCGCCCTGCAGCGGAGGTTGCACGAACCATCGGCGCCGTGGCAAAGGGCGATCTGGGGCAAACTATGGCGCTTGAAGTGGACGGGCGAAGGCTGCGAGGCGATTTTCTGCATTCGGCGAAGTTGGTCAATCGGATGATCGACCAACTGGCCGTGTTTACCTCTGAAGTCACCCGCGTTGCCAGAGAAGTAGGCACAGACGGGAAGTTAGGCGGTCAGGCGCGGGTAAAGGACGTTTCCGGCGTGTGGAAGGACCTCACCGAAAGCGTTAATCAAATGGCCGGCAATCTCACGGCGCAGGTGCGCAACATCGCCGACGTCACGACCGCCGTCGCCCGTGGCGATCTGTCGCGAAAAATCACAGTCGATGTGAGGGGCGAAATTCTCGAGTTGAAGGAAACCATCAACACGATGGTAGATCAGCTTAATGCCTTTGCCGCAGAAGTCACTCGCGTGGCTCGGGAAGTGGGTACGGAGGGCAAACTGGGCGGTCAGGCCGAGGTGCGCGGGGTAGCCGGGACGTGGAAAGATCTAACGGATAACGTCAACTCCATGGCGTCAAACCTCACAGCGCAGGTGCGCAACATTGCCGACGTGACGACTGCAGTGGCGCGCGGAGACTTATCCCGCAAAATCACAGTCGATGTGAGAGGGGAGATTCTGGAACTCAAAGTGACCATCAACACGATGGTGGACCAGCTCAACGCCTTCGCAGCCGAGGTCACTCGCGTGGCGCGAGAGGTCGGCACCGAAGGAAAGCTCGGCGGTCAGGCGCAGGTACCAGGTGTCGCCGGCACCTGGAAGGATTTGACGGACAACGTCAACTCCATGGCCTCCAATTTGACTGCACAGGTGCGTAACATTGCCGATGTAGCGACGGCGATCGCGCGCGGAGACCTCTCGCGCAAGATTGCCGTGGATGTGAAAGGCGAGATTCTGGAGCTCAAGAACACGATCAACACGATGGTGGATCAGCTAAACGGTTTCGCGTCGGAAGTGAGTCGCGTAGCGCGTGAGGTTGGCACCGAGGGAAAGCTTGGCGGCCAGGCGCAGGTTTCCGGTGTCGCCGGCACGTGGAAGGACCTTACCGACAACGTGAATTCCATGGCCTCCAATCTCACCGACCAGGTGCGCAACATTGCAGAAGTGACCATCGCCGTCGCCAACGGTGATTTGTCGCGCAAGATTGGCGTGGATGTTCGCGGTGAGATCTTGCGGCTCAAAGAGACGGTCAATACGATGGTCGAACAGTTGCGGTCATTCGCTTCCGAGGTAACCCGCGTGGCGCGAGAGGTCGGCACGGAAGGGCGTCTCGGCGTGAAGGCGGTCGTCCCCGGCGTGGCGGGAACGTGGAAAGACCTCACGGATTCCGTCAATGCGATGGGCTCCAATTTGACCGCCCAGGTCCGTAACATCGCAGAAGTGACGACCGCGGTCGCCCGCGGCGATCTCTCCAGAAAAATTACGGTCGATGTAAAGGGCGAGATCCTCGAGCTCAAGAACACCATCAACACGATGGTGGACCAGCTGAACGCCTTTGCGGCGGAGGTCACTCGGGTCGCGCGTGAAGTTGGTACCGAGGGCAAGCTCGGAGGCCAAGCCGAGGTTCCTGGAGTCGCCGGCACCTGGAAGGATCTCACCGACTCCGTAAACGTCATGGCTGCCAACCTCACCGACCAGGTGCGCGGCATCGTCAAAGTGGTGACCGCTGTTGCTACCGGAAACTTGCGGCAGAAATTGACGGTTCAGGCCAAAGGCGAAGTTGCCGCGCTTGCCGGGACTATCAACAACATGACCGACACCCTTGCCACCTTTGCCGATCAGGTGACGAATGTCGCTCGTGAAGTCGGCGTCGAGGGCCGCCTTGGCGGGCAAGCCAACGTTCCGGGTACCGCCGGAACGTGGGAAGACCTGACGGCGAACGTCAATCGCCTCGCCGCCAATCTTACCACGCAAGTGCGCGCGATCGCCGAGGTCGCGACCGCGGTCACCAAGGGCGATCTGACGCGCTCGATCCAGGTGGACGCGCGCGGAGAAGTCGCGGAGTTGAAGGATAACATCAACACGATGATCGGTAATCTGCGTGAGACGACAGAACGCAATCAAGAGCAGGACTGGCTCAAGACGAATCTCGCGAAGTTCACACGCATGTTGCAGGGGCAGCGCGATCTTTTCACCGTTGGAGAGATGCTCCTCTCAGAGCTGGCTCCCTTGGTCAGCGCACAGCGGGGCATCATTTACCAAATGGTCGTGTTCGATGGCCGAAGACCTTTCCTGCGCCGTCTCGCCGTTTACGCGAGCAGCTCGGACCTTCCCGAATCGATAGCCCTGGGCGAAGGGCTCGTCGGACAATGCGCGAAGGAAAAACGGCGAATTCTACTTTCTGAGCTGCCTGATGACTACATGCTCATCCAGTCCTCTCTGGGTGACGCGCGGCCCACGAGCGTGGTCGTGCTGCCGGTGCTCTTCGAAGGAGAAACAAAGGCGGTGATCGAGCTCGCTTCGTTGCACCGCTTTACGGACGCTCATTTGAGCTTTCTCGAGCAACTGACCGAATCCATCGGTGTCGTGCTCAATACGATCGAAGCGACCATGCGCACCGAGGGGCTGCTTCAACAAAGCCAGCAGCTCACAACGGAGCTTCAGGCGCGACAAAAGGAGCTCCAGCAGACCAACGAGGAGCTCGAACAGAAGGCCCGTCAGCTCGCCGACCAGAACGCGGAGGTCGAGAGCAAGAACAGGGAGATCGAGCAGGCGCGACGAGCCCTGGAGGAAAAGGCCGCGGAGCTCGCCCTTACGTCGAAGTATAAGTCCGAGTTCCTCGCGAACATGTCGCACGAGTTGCGCACCCCCTTGAACTCCATCCTGCTTCTCGGACAGCAGCTCGCCGATAACCCCAGCGGCAACCTGCGGCCCAAGCAAATTGAATTCGCTCGCAACATTTACTCTGCGGGCTCCGATCTTCTCAATCTCATCAACGACATCCTCGATCTTTCGAAAATCGAATCCGGCATTGTCACGGTCGAAGCCGAAGAGATCAGTTTTACCTCGCTCCGGGAAACGGTTGAACGCAGTTTCCGTCATATTGCGGAAAGCAAGAACTTGCCGTTTCTGATCGAGTTCGATGCGAGTCTGCCACGTGTCTTCACGAGCGATTTCAAACGCCTGCAACAAATCCTCAAGAATCTCCTCTCGAACGCGTTCAAGTTTACCGCGCGCGGCCGCGTCGCGATGAACGTGCGCATTGCCGAGGCCGGCTGGAGCACGGACCACCCAAGCTTTGAGCGCGCCGGAACGGTGATCGCGATGACCATAAGCGACACTGGGATCGGCATTGCACCGGAAAAGCAGCCTCTCGTCTTCGAAGCTTTTCAGCAGGCGGATGCCGGCACCTCTCGGAAGTACGGCGGCACCGGCCTTGGCTTGGCGATATCGCGAGAGCTGGCTTCCCTTCTTGGCGGGGAGATCCGACTGAGCAGCAAACTCGGAGAAGGCAGCAGCTTTTCGTTGTATCTCCCGCTGCACTACGCGGGTCCGTCGGCCCCGACGACGGCCCCAGTAGGTGATCTCCGGGGACACACGGTCCCGCTTTCGCGAGCTCTGCCGATTGTGCCGATCCCGCGTGAAGAGGGAATTTCCGACGATCGCAATGCCATCTCTCCGCGGGATTGTACCGCCCTCATCGTCGAAGATGATCCGCACTACGCGCGCGCGCTCTTGGCCCTGGCACGAGAAAAAGGGTTCAAAGGCGTGGTGGCTACGCGCGGGGGCGATGCGATTTCGCTGGCCCGTCAGTTCCGTCCCGCCGTGATCACGCTGGATATTTTCCTGCCAGACATGCTCGGATGGACGGTGCTCAGCAAGCTCAAACTCGCACCTGAAACCCGCCATATACCTGTCCAGATCATCACAATCGAGGAAGAAAGACGGCACGGCCTTTACCATGGCGCGTTTTCCTATCTCATGAAGCCTGCCACAACAGAGGATCTCGAAAGGGCCTTTGAACGCTTGAAGAACTTTGTTGCGCCGAGAACAAAGCGTCTGCTCGTCGTCGAGGACAACGCACTGGAACAGCGAAGTATTGTGCAATTGCTGGCTCATAACGATATCGAAATTTCGACCGCCTCGACGGGTGCCGAGGCCCTTGACGCGTTGCTCGATCGTCCTTTTGACTGCTGTGTCCTGGACCTTCAGCTGCAAGATATGGCCGGCTTTGAACTCCTCGATCGAATTCAGAACGAACCGAGCCTCCGCGATGTACCCGTTGTCGTTTTCACGGGCAAAGACTTGTCCAGCCTCGAACAGGAGCGATTAAACGTCGCAGCGAAAAGCGTCGTTCTTAAGGACGTCCGGTCTCCGGAGCGTTTACTGGACGAAACGGCCTTGTTTCTCCATCGCGTGATTGCTGATTTGCCGGAGAGCAAACAGCAGATGCTTCGCCGGCTCCGCGAGTCAAACGAAGCCTTAGGAGGGCGGAAAGTGCTCATCGTCGATGACGACGCCCGAAATATATTCGCGCTTTCAATCGCTCTGGAAAAGCATAACATGCAAGTGTTGAGTGCCACCAACGGCCGTCAGGCCGTCAAGATTATTCGAGAGACCCCCGATCTTGCAGTCATACTGATGGATATCATGATGCCGGAAATGGATGGCTTCCAGACTATCCGGGAAATTCGAAAGCTGTCCGAATTTCGCGCTCTGCCGATCCTGGCTCTCACGGCCAAAGCGATGAAAGGCGACCGGGAGAAATGCCTGGAAGCCGGGGCGAGTGACTATATCGCCAAACCAGTTGATATTGAGCAGTTGCTCTCGCTTCTTAGAATCTGGCTTCATCGATAGAGAAAAAAGCGCGTATGGTTGCGGCCGAACAAGTGCTTCCAGGTGGGGCTGCGATGCAGCCGCCGCCCGAAATGTTTCCCTCGCAACCTGGCGTCCTTCTCGTGGACGACGATGCGCGTAATTTGTTCGCTCTCGAAAGCCTGTTACAGAGCGAAAACTATGCAATTGCAACGGCTCAAACCGGAAACGAAGCGCTCCTTGCGCTGATGAACCGGGAGTTCGCGGCAATCATACTCGACGTCGCGATGCCGGAGGTCAATGGCATCGAGCTTGCCCGCCTCATTAAACAACACAGACGCACCCAGCATATCCCGATCATATTCCTCACGGCGCACTACCTTGAAGATCAAGACGCGGTCCTCGCTTACGATGTGGGAGCCGTGGACTACCTGACCAAGCCAATCAATCCGGTGGTTCTGAAATCCAAAGTCAACGTTTTCGTAGATCTGTTTCGGAAGACGCGCGCGCTCGCCGCCATCAATGCAACGCTGGAGGCCCAGAATTCCGCTCTCCAGCGCGAGGCGGAGGAGAGGATGCGGCGCATCAGGGCGGAGGCCGCGCGTGCTGAGGCTGAGGCGGCCAACGCCGCCAAAGATCGGTTCCTGGCAATGCTGTCCCATGAACTTCGCACTCCTCTGACGCCTATCATTTATGCCGTCGCGTTACTCGAAAAGGATCCCGATTGCACCGCTCACATTCGCGAGGCGACCGAGACCATTCGCCGCAATGTCGCTGCCGAGACGCGGCTCATTGATGATCTTCTCGATCTGGCTCGCATTCGCAGTGGAAAACTGACGCTTGAGACGGAATCCACGGATGCCCACGCGATTCTACGGGAAGCCATGGACATCTGTTTTGCAGGAACCGACCAGGACGTTCCCAAACGAGTCGAGGAAATTCGCGCAGAAAACAGCTGGCTCGAAGCAGATCCCGCGCGCCTTCGCCAGGTTTTTTGCAACGTGCTGAGCAATGCCGTGAAATTTACTCCGGTTTCGGGAACCGTCGTGATTCGCACCGCAAACTCAGGAAACTGGCTGCGCGTGGAAGTGAGCGATACCGGCGCGGGGATCGAGCCGGAAAAGCTTGGCCGCATCTTCGATGCGTTTGAACAGGCCGCCACTGGCACCTCCGCAGGCCTCGGGCTCGGCCTCGCGATTTGCAAAGCGCTCGTCGAACTGCATGGCGGAAGCATCGAAGCTCACAGTGCCGGGCCAGGCACAGGCGCTTCATTCATCGTCAAACTCCCCTGCTCCGGCTTTTTTCAGAGCGAGAAATTGTCCGATCCGGCTGCGGCGTCTCGTGTGGGCCCGCTTCGTATTCTCTTGGTCGATGACCATGCGGATACCGTGGAGAGCCTGAGCTCCCTGCTGGCTCAAGACGGTCATGAAGTGCGCACCGCCGCCACCGTCGCGCAGGCCCTCGATATCGCGAAAACCTATGCGTTCGATATTCTCATCTCGGATATCGGTCTGCCGGATGGCCAAGGCACAGAGCTTCTCGCCCGCCTGAAAGGCACGAGCAACCCAGAGCCCTTGGGGATCGCACTGAGCGGCTTCGGCATGGAAGATGATCGAGAACGCAGCCGTAAAGCGGGGTTCGCCGAGCATCTCACCAAACCCGTGGATTTCGCCGTTCTTCAGCAGGCGATCACCCGTCTCGCAGACTCTCTAAAATAGAGAAAGAGGACGCTGGCGGCGTCACCCGTTCTTTGGGGGCCCGAAGCGGCCTTCGATCCATCCCAATGCGCGAAGTACGAACAGGGCAAGAGCGGTTGCGCCGGCCGCGATAAGATAACAATCAAGGGCGACGGCGACACCAATCGCCGCAGTGACGAAAAGGGATGCCGCCGTGGTTAGCCCCCGCGCTGTCTCTGCGTCCCGGTCGCGAATAATCGTGCCCGCGCCGAGAAAGGCGATACAAGTAGCCAAGGCCTCGATAACACGCACGGGATCTCCATGGAAGGCTCGGTCGGTCTCTCCAGGCGTCGAACCGGCGGTCAGGTGCTGGCCAAGCTGAACGAAGAAGACCACGCTCATGCAGACCAGCATGTGCGTCCGGAGACCCGCCAGCTTCCCTGCAGCTTCGCGCTCCCAGCCCAAGATCCCTCCCAAGAGCGCCGCGCACAGCGCCTGCAGCAGCACATGAATTTGCGCGTCGATATGCATCTGGTCCTTCGGGGATTTCCGTGGGATTTTTGCCGGGCTTTAGGGAGATTGGATCGAGCCAGCGTGAAGGCGACGGCTTGTTCACAAACCGGTAGCTCTGTCTTGGCGCCAGCGCCCGAGCTGTTTCCCTACGGGGCTCCGGC
>DATDAL010000124.1:0-21714 GCA_036525415.1 Terrimicrobiaceae bacterium
CTCCTCCCCGAATTACCTCAAAAGGCACTCTCCATCATTGACTCCGCCGCGTCCAATGTAGTGAAGACCTTTTAAGCTCGATCTCCATTTTATGCCCCTCCGCGCTCCCCTATACCTTCGAGTTGAGAAAGTCCGGCTAGCAGCCCGTCGAAACGGCCCGCTCGATTTTTTCGGAAATTTTCCACCCCAATTTACCGCTCGCGGGCTAAGTCCGACGGGCTGCTAGAGCGTCACTGTTGCGGTTGCACTTTACCCGCCAGGGGATTTGAGTAATTTGCCTGAAAATGAAGGTCCTCTTCACGAACCCCCCCTGGTGGGAAAATCTTGAATTCAAATGGGGCTTTTTTCCAACCGTTCGGACGGGGATCCGCGCCGGCTCGCGCTGGCCCTTTACCTTTGAGAGCCTCAGCTTCCCTGGCTGGCGGTTTCCCCTCGAATACTGCCCGTTTCCTTTTTTCATGGCCTATGCGGCCTCGTATGCGCAGAAAGCCACCGGCGCTGAAGTCACCTTGCGCGACAGCATTGTGCGGAGAGAATCCTATGCGGCCTATTTCGATTTTGTTGCCGCCGGGGGTTTTGACTTCATCTTCCTTGAGGCTGCAACGCCAAGTTGGGAGCATGACAAGAAGATTATCCAACGTATCAATGAGATTTCTCCCAAGAGCAAATTGGTGCTCACCGGTCCCATTACGAATTGCGATCCAGAAACGATTCTTTCGAATTTTCCCATCGTCGCTTGCATCCAGGGCGAGTATGAAAAAGGCTCAGTTCAGGTACTCAACGGGGCGACGGGAGTTGTCGAACATCAACTCCTGACCACGCAGGAAATGAACGCGGCGCCTTGGCCTAAGTTCGACGAACCGATGGCAACGCGGTACCTCGATCGCAAGCCCGTTGGAGTCAAACGCCCGCACGCACAGGTCTGGTCGAGCCGCGGATGCCCCTACAAGTGCATCTTTTGCGTCTGGCCGGCTACGATGACGGGGAACGACCCGACCGGTGAAGGGAAGCGCTCTGTTCGCTACTACTCCGCCGAATACCTCGAACCCTATCTTAGACACATCATCGGAAAGCATCGATTTCGCTCCATTTATTTTGACGACGACACCTTCAACCTCGGCAATAGTCACACGATCGAGATGTGCCAAATGATGAAGCGAATCGGTCTTCCATGGTCCGCGATGTGCCGGGCCGATACGATTAAGATGGAAACCTGGGATGTGATGAAACGCTCTGGATGCTACGGTGTGAAGCTTGGCTTCGAAAGTGGAAACCAGTACGTCGTCGATAAGATCGTAAACAAGAACCTTAACCTTGCCTATGCAACCGAGATCGTGCGGCACCTGCGCACGCTTGGCATGACTGTCCATGGTACATTCACCATTGGACTTCCTGGCGAAACGCCCGAAGAAATGCGTGAAACGCTGGATTTCCTTCGATCGATTCCACTCAATTCGCATCAACTCTCCGGGACAGCCGAAATCGAGGGAACACCTTTACACCGCCTTAGGACGAAGGGGAAGCTGAAGAAGTACGAGGCTGCGTCTCTGGACGAGCATTACACTCCGCTGGCCGATGGACGCAAGAAATTGGCGGCTCTGTCGATCGAGTTGCAAAACCACTAAGCTGACGTGGCCGCCTCCGCCACAGTCGCGAACATAATCGCTCCCCGCGGCGAATCGTATCCGCGAAGGGATTGGGGCGCGGCGCCGATCTTCTTCTGCTGCCATGAACCGATCTGGCCGCTAAGTGGCGGCAGCACGAGCGGCAATCTTGCCATCCTACACGAGTTGAAGGCGGCTGGACTCGAACCGGTAGCGGTAATGCCTTACAACGGCTCGCTTGTGGAAGCCCAAAACGCCGCCGACGTGCCGTTGGACCCTTTCCGCCCGTTTCGGATGCATAGAAACGCGCCCTTTCGAAGCTTGCGATATGCTCTCTACAGCATTCTCTACCTCTTCGAATTGCTGCGAAAGGTCCGACGCAGCAAACCCGCGATGCTTATATGCCGCAACACCGTCCTCGCAGTTCCTGTTTATCTGGCCGCCAAGTTTTGCCGCGTTCCCTCTGCGATCGTTTTGGCAGACTTGTTGAGTTTTTTTTTCTGGCATAAGCGGACCCGCCCACCCCTGTGGCATCGCCTCTTTCAATCATTTGAGTGTCATTTGGCGGCTCTCCACGATAAGATTTTCGTGGTGACACCCGCGATGGCGGACGAGATCGCCGCGCGAGTGGGAGAAGAGATCCGATCGAAGATTCTTGTGACTCGCGACGGGATTCAGAAACGGTTTCTTATGCTGACGGACGCGGACTTCGCAGCGTCCAAAGAGATCCGCAGCTCGATTTCCCAGGAGGCGCCCCTCGCGGTGTTCTATGGTACACTGGAGCACCATCACGGAATGCAGGAGATTGTTCGAATTGTTTCGCTACTGCTTTGCAGGGCTCCGGATTTTCACGTCCTGATAATTGGAGGCGGCCCTTGCCGAAACAGTCTTCGCGGTTTTCTGGCGACCCAACCGCGGGTGCATCTGTTAGATTTCATGGACGCGGACTTGCTAATCCATCATGCTTTGGCGGCCGATGTCGGCATGATTCCTTATCCGGCAGTTTCTTCCACCGACATGATTTATACTTTCAAGTTTCTTGAATACCGCTGCCTTGGGCTTCCGATTGTCGCCTTTCCGCTAGAAACCCTCCGGCGCGAGTTTCTGGCCTACCCGGGTCTGCATCTGGCCGCGGATGACGAAGACTTCGCCAATGCTGTGATCCGATTCGGGCGTGCACGGCGCAAGTATATGCCAGATGAGAGCTTTGTTCGGCGCTTTTCATGGCAGCAAGTCGCGGCGCCAATCGTCAGGGAGGCAAGAGAGCACGTTCAATCGCGCCAACGGCGCCGCATCGCCCCGCGCGCGACGCAGGCGTGACTTGGAAGACGCGCGGGTCCCGTGATTGAAGCGTACAAGCCCTCGAAGCCAACTCCCATTCTGGCTCTGTTGGCCATTAGTTTGGTGTACGTTGGTGTCCTTGGCTTTTTCTGGCTGCAAGTGCCTCCGTCAAACCAGGAACTCCTGGCGAACTATGCAAAGGTAGCCGACTACGCCGCCGCCGTGGCCTCGGTCCATGGCACGCCCTGGTGGACGCCAAATTACCTTCAGGGCTCTTCACTGGCATTCTCTTTCTTGGGGGCGCTCACAAACTTGATTCTCTTCACGAGCGCGCTCGTGGTCGGCCCTTGGGCAGGAGTCAAACTCGCCGCGATTGCTTTTCTCTTCCTGTGTCCACTCACGATGTTTGCCTTCATCCGGCGTCTGTGCCCGCATTCTGGTTGGACGGCATTTTCCTGCGGAGCCGCGTACTTGTTTGCTCCGGCGATCCTTCTGCGTCTCGGGCATGTCGAGCACGTTGGCAATGTCCTTGCCTTTGCAATGATTCCACTCGCGTTTCGAAGTGTGCTCGTGCTCTTCGAGGATCGGAATGCTCGGAGCGCGATCCTTTGCGCCGCGGCAAATTCCTTGCTTGTGCTCGCCTACGCCAAGATCGCCGTCCTCGTATTGCCGCTGCTTACTGCCTTTGCGTTGTGGGCCTGGATTGCTCGTGCGCATTTTACGTCCCCGCCAAAACAATGCGTGCTTCTCTGCTTCGGGATCTTCCTGATCCTGGGCGCTCTTCCAAACCTTCCCTCCCTTCGCGAAAGCCGTCTCGTCGCAAAGTTCGATTTCGGCCCATTCGCTGGATGGCAGAGGAATTACTCTGCCGAATCGGTGCTCTCATGGATGGATCGTGAAAGCCTCCTGACCGGAGCACCAGGTTCTCCACAAAGCGAAGTGCGGACAAGTTTATCGTATCTGGGAATCGCCGGCCTCGCATGTGTGACTGGATTGTTTTTTCTTCGCAGGCGCGAGGCGTGGCAAAGTTCCCAGGCCGCGGTGTTCCGGCTGTTTGTAGCTCTAACACTTCTCGCGCATTGGCTTGGTCTTGGCGTCAACACAGCTCTGTCCGGTCAGTTCGCTTTTCTTTCTCATGCCGATTCTGCATGGGATCCGGCGATAGCGATTTCCTGGGGACTGTTAGCCCTGCAGGGCGTCGCAATAGCGCTTATAATGCCCGGGTCCCTGCCAGCGCGGCCCTGGCTGGTCACCATCGCAATTCTGGTGTATTTCTGTGTTCCGGGATTTCGCTCAATCGAATTGCTACCGCTCTATGCCGACATCCGTGCCCCGCACGATTTTTTTGAGATGGGCGGCGTGTTTTGCTTCTCGGTCGCGGCGGGACTTGCGGCAGACCTTCTCATCCGCGAGATCTGTCACCGTGGCTCCAGGTGGCTCGTTGCAGGGGCTCTGCTCGGATTGGCTTCCGCAGACTCCGGAAGCGCAGTCCCCTCCCTTTTCAAGGGTCCGATGGATCGGCAAACATTTGACGACTTTCTAGCCGCCCAGACGTTTCTCAAGAATGCGGCTCGGACTGGACGAATTGCGCCATATTCCGGCCGTTATTTTTACCTGTTGACCCCGATTCTCTCCGGCCGCGGATTGATAACGGAGGCCTTCAACGGCCATTTGATGTTGCGCGGCGTGGCTGAACTTCAACGAGCATCCTTTTTGTCGCAGGAACACTTCAGCACCTTTTTGAATATCGCAGGCGTCTCGCATATTCTCATCGACAAGAAAGATCCGGACACACCGGGAAGCTTTCAACAAACGCTCCGCTCTTTGGCCCCTGCCGTCTTCGAAAACGAGCATTTCGTCGTCCTCGAGAACTCGGATGCCCTTTATCCTGCTGCCTTCGCAAAAAATTTCCTTGCGATCCAAGAACCGGCTGAAAACGTCGCCCGCCTCTCTCTCGAGTCAGCGGCACGCGGACTTCTCGCAGTAAGCCAGCGCACTAAGTTCGGCGACAACGAAGGGCTGGTGGCTTCAAATGACGGCCTTGCTTCCTCGAATCTAATGCAGACAATGCCCTTTGAGGCGATTGAAAGGAAGAGCAACGAAGAAATTCGCGTCAAACCGCACGAGGGCGTGGGCTGGCTGGTCATCCCAGAGGCATTTCATCCGGATTGGAAGGCGGTCCAAGCGGGGCGCCTCCTCGAAATTGCAAGGGCTTACGGCGCCCTTCTTACAATCCGCCTCGACGGAATGGGCGGCCTGATCACTCTCGCATTCCACCCGCCATGGTGGTACTTCGCTTGTGTATGGGCAAGCTTGGCGGGGTGGCTTGTCGTCATCGCCTTCCTGGGAACCGAGAAGCTCTCGCTCCTGCCTGAGGACTGGCGGGCGTTCTTGCTGCAGGCGCCCGCTCCGCCTCAAGCCTTGGCGCTCAATTCAAGCGATCTACGCAAGGCTCCTTCGGGGAAAGTTCTCGTCATCATTCCGACTTACAACGAAGCATTCGGCATCGGGAGCATACTCGACAAGACACTCGTGGCAGATCGGTCGCTGGAGATCCTTGTAGTTGACGACAGTTCGCCAGATCAAACAGCGAACGTCGTTCAATCTCATGCCGCGTTCAACAGCCGCGTGCATCTTGTCAAGCGCGAGGGCAAACTCGGGCTTGGCAGCGCGTACAAAGAGGGATTTCGCTGGGCAATCGCGCGCGGGTTTGGCGCTTGCATTCAGATCGATGCAGATCTGTCCCACGATCCTGCCGACATACCCCGGCTGATCGAGGCGCTCGAAAACGGAGCCGACGCGGCAATTGGTTCTCGCTACGCAGGTGGAGTGCGTGTCATGAATTGGCCGCAGGACAGGCTCTTTCTTAGTCTCGGTGCGTCGAGGTTTGTTCGTGCACTAACCGGTCTGCCTCTCACGGACGTCACGAGCGGTTTCAAGGCGATCCGCTGTGCGGCGCTGCGCGGTCTGGACTGGAACCGATTCACAACCGAAGGTTACGGCTTTCAGGTGGAGCTTCATTATTTTCTTTGGAAATCGGGTGCCAAGCTTGTTGAGGTGCCTATCGTATTCACCGAACGGCGTTCAGGGGAGACAAAGATGACCCTTGGAATCGCTGCCGAAGCTGTCTGGCGCGTCTTCCAGCTTGTGATATTCAAGAAATAGAAATGAACTCGAATCGGTGTTTCGCGGGGCAGCGCCATCTTCAGCTATGCTGATTTCAGTGACGACCGGAACGATCACTGAACCCATCGGTTCCCGCAACTCGCACGCCCAACCTCGCACATGGCAAAGGCGCGATTGGATAACCGGGTTAGTTTCCGCAATCCTTAGCTTCGCGGTCTATGCGTGGTCTGCCGCGCCAAATGTTACATTGCTGGATTCAGGGGAATTCCTTGTCGCCGCACAGCATTTTGGGGTGCCCCATCCCACCGGGTATCCATTGTGGACATTCCTTAACTGGCTCTTCCTCCTCCTTTCCCTCGGAAACGCGGCGTGGGAGGTTGCAATCTTCAGCGGCCTGTGCGCCGCGGCTGCGGTCGGTCTCTGCGCCACGTTGCTTTGCAGCGTCCAGAGATGGTGCTACGGGGAGCGACTGAGCGGCGGGGCAAAGTTCTTGCCGCAGATCGTGGCCATAGCCTTTTCGTTGACGCTGGCCTTCAGCCAATCGATGTGGTCACAGGCGGTGATCGCAGAAGTCTATGCGTTGCACGCACTCTTGATCGCGCTGTTTCTCATTCTCTGCTATTCGTGGGTGCGCGATCCCACGAGCGACGGACTGATGCTCGGAGCCTTTTTCGCTCTCGCGCTCTCCTTCAGTAATCACCACTTGACTATGGCGCTCGCGCCACTCCCCTATCTCCTTATTCTCTTGCTCCGGCGCCGGATGTTTCTTGATTGGTTTTTTGCGGGGATGCTGACCCTTCTCCTCATCTATCTGGGGTTTGCTATTTTGTCGAGGGACTTCGCTGTTCTCAAGACGGCGATACGATTCTTTTACTGCGTCATTCTCGCGTTCGGGCTTTTTGTCTGCCTGCGGAAGTGCCGTGTCCGCTGGAGATTGATCGCCTATCTTCCAATAGCTGTTGCGGCAGGACTCTTGCCCTACGCGTATATGCCCCTGGCCTCGGCGACGAACCCTCCAATGAATTGGGGATATGCGCGAGATGCCGAGGGTTTTTTCTTCTCGATCAACCGCTCTCAGTATCCAGGGAGCCTTGCCGACGTCACCGTGAAGTCACTCGGCCGACTCATGGGGACTTCGCAATCCAAACCCGTGATCGAAGAGAGTCGGGCGAAGATCGGATCAAACGCTATCGAGAAGGCCCGCCTTTGGATCGGCTTCTTTTGGCGGCAACTCCTCAATGCCTTCTCGATCGTTGGACTGATCGGGTATTTTGCTTCGTTCCTTTTTGTATTCAGATTGCCGCTCCCAAAGAGGGCCTGGATCTACTTCTTGCACATTGCTTTTGTGCTGGCGGCCTTTCTGCAGCCTCTGACGGCGAATTCCGATATCGACAACGCCGGCTGGTGGACGCAGATGCCATATCACACGTACACTAATCTCATTTTCGCCACGCTTTCGGGGCTCGGCGTCGGTCTCCTGATTTGTAGATTGATTGAAGGCCGCGACTATGCCTTCTGGCTGGCCCCCGCATTGCTCGTGCTTCCGATTTTCACCTTTCGTGGAAGCGAGGCCTCTTGCAGTCAGAGGGATCGTTGGTTTGGGTGGATGTTTGGGCATGACATGCTTAAGGATTTGCCACCTGGCAGCGTTGTGATCGGAGGCACCGATCCGGGACGCTTTGTGCCGACTTACATGATCTTCGGCGAGAGCCCGCAACCCTCCAAAAGCAAGCGTGATCCGTCCTTCGATCGTCGCGATCTCTATATCATTACGCAGAATGCGCTGGGTGAAAGGAACTACATGAGATACTTACGAGACCAGTACACCGCAGCGCGCCCGAAGCCCTCGAACGCTTTTGAACGCTGGCTTGGCCGCGAGAACACATATCCTTCGAAATCTCTTGTCTTCCCGACTGAAGAGGAGACCGATGAGTTGGTCAAAGCGGCTTCCCTGAAGGAGCAGGAAAGCGCTCAGGCACAAGAACGAGAAGGCACCGAGGTCTTTAGCTTAATTCTGAAGTGGCTCTGGGAAAAGAACCGCGACGAACACGAGTTCTTCATCGAAGAAAGCTTCCCAATGCGTTGGACCTACGACTATGCCATTCCGCACGGCCTGATCTACAAGCTCAACAGGACGAAACTCGAGACTCTTCCCAAAGAGGTGGTGGAAAGAGACTTTGCTTATTGGAAAGATTATTCGGCGCGCCTACTTGGCGACCCTCGTTTCAAAAGCGACTTCGACGCCCAGCGTTCGTTCTCGAAGTTACGTCAGACGACCGCAAACATCTACGCATATCGCGGAATGTCCGCGGAAGCCGAGCGCGCCTATCGGGAAGCGCTCGCTCTGTGGCCTGGCAATTCGGAGGCAATTGCGGCCCTCATGTCTTATCTTTGGGATCGAGGAGAATTTGACGAGGCCATCAAGGTTTGTGACAAGGCTCTTGACGATGATCCAAATGACGTCGATCTCTGGCGCCTCCGGCTTTTCGCCGAGAAGCGCAAGGAGACTGAGGGCGAAATCCGTCTGCTCCTCGACAAACTGGCTTATCAATCCAAGAGCCGGGAAACCGTGCGCCGGCTCGTCGAGTTGTATTCGAGTGTGGGCGAGACAAACAAAGCCGAGCCGTTGATTGAGCAGGCTCTGCGAGATTTTCCGAACGATGGCGATATGCTGAGGTTCATCATCAAGTACTACGAAGAACACGATGAGCTTCCGAAAACGCTGGACGCCGCACGGCGCCTCACCCTGGTCGAGACTTCGAATGTTCAGAATTATCTCCTTCTTGCGCGTGCTTGCTTTGTGCAAAACAGGAAGACGGAATTCTATGAAGCGGCAAATCAGGCGATCAAGCTTAGCGGTCCCGCCCTTCGCAAAGCGTTCGTTGCCGATCCGACATTCTCGCTATGGAAAAGCGATCCGGAGTTCAAGAAGCTCTCAGATCCGCAGTCTCTGCTTCCGAACTGAAACCCTCGACCGGCGGGCAGGAGCAAAAGACATTTCTGTCACCATAGACATTATCTATGCGCGCTACGGCAGGCCAGAACTTATGCTCTTTCAGCCAGGGCGCGGGATACGCAGCCAGTTCGCGACCATAGGCATGCGCCCAGGAATCGGATGTAACCGCCGCGGCAGTGTGAGGCGCGTTCTTCAGGGGATTGTCCGTGCGCGAAAGCTCACCGCGCTCAATGGCCCGCAGTTCCCCGTGGATGGATATCATCGCCTCGCAGAAGCGGTCGAGCTCAGCCTTCGATTCGCTCTCGGTTGGCTCAATCATAAGCGTCCCGGGAACCGGCCAGCTCATCGTCGGCGCATGAAATCCATAGTCCATAAGCCTCTTGGCTATATCCTCCACCTCGACACCTGCACGTTGCTTCCACTCGCGGAAGTCCAGGATGCATTCGTGCGCAACCCGGCCATTGCGACCCTTGTAAAGAACCGGAAAATAAGACGAAAGGCGCGCGGCAACATAGTTTGCGCTTAAGATCGCCACTTTCGTGGCTTCCACGAGTCCATCCGCTCCCATCATCGCGATAAACATCCAAGAGATCATTAGTATGCTCGCGCTGCCCCAAGGGGCCTCAGAGATCTCCCCGATGGATCGCGCGCCGCCTCTGTTAAGGACGGAATGACTTGGTAGAAATGGCGCAAGAGATTGGACGACACAAATCGGGCCCGCGCCGGGCCCGCCTCCACCGTGCGGGATGCAAAACGTTTTATGAAGATTGAGATGGCAAACGTCCGCTCCGATTTCGGCGGGCCGGCAAAGGCCAACCTGCGCGTTCATATTGGCGCCGTCCATGTAAACCAGACCCCCTGCGGCGTGAACCTTTGCGCAAATCTCTTCGATGAATTCCTCGAAGACTCCGTGCGTGGACGGATAAGTCACCATGAAAGCGGCGAGACTTTCCCGATGGGCCTCAATCTTTGCCTCAAGGTCAGCGCGATTGATGTTTCCCGAGGAATCACACACGACGGGAACCACCCGCATTCCCGCCATTATGGCGCTCGCCGGATTTGTGCCATGAGCGGAGTTCGGAATCAGACAAACATCGCGCTCCCCCTGCCCTCGGGAGTGATGGTACGCGCGGATGACCAGGAGGCCCGCATATTCACCCTGCGACCCGGCGTTGGGTTGCAAGGATACGGCCGCGAAGCCAGTAATTTCCGCCAGCCATCGCTCGAGTTGCGCAAAGAGCTCCTGATATCCCTTCGTCTGATGTACTGGCGCGAAGGGGTGAATGTGGGCGGCTTTATCCCAAGTCACCGGCAACATCTCCGCCGCCGCGTTGAGCTTCATCGTGCAGGATCCGAGCGGAATCATCGACGTGGTCAACGACAAATCACGAGACTCGAGACGCTTGATGTAACGCAACAGCTCGGTCTCAGTATGAAAGCGGTTGAATATGGGATGGCTGAGAAACTGAGATTCCCGCCTCAGACCGCTTCCGATTACTTCAATTGGCTCGAGACCGAGCGCCACAGGTTCAAGATCGAAAACCGCCAAGAGCAGCGCGAGGTCCTGCGTCGTTTCATCAAGAGTAAGGCTGATCGCGTGGTCATCGAGTTTGCGAATGTTTACACCATGCGCGTTTGCGCGCTCGAGCAAGTGATCCGCGCGATCTCCCGCGAGCCAAACGCGGATCGTGTCAAAGAACGGACCGGGATGCACTGCCCAAGCGCGTTGCCTGAGCGCGGCAGCAAGCCGGCAGGTGATCCGATGGATTCCCTCCGCGATGGACTTCAAGCCCTGGGGACCATGATAGACAGCGTACATCGACGCCATCACAGCGAGGAGCACCTGAGCCGTGCAGATATTGCTTGTCGCCTTTTCGCGGCGAATATGTTGCTCGCGGGTCTGCAGGGTAAGGCGGAGGGCCGGACGCCCCTCAGCGTCGTGCGAAACGCCGACTAGCCGTCCTGGCATGCGGCGTCTATGCTCATCCCGCGTTGCGAGAAAAGCCGCATGGGGGCCTCCGTAACCGAGAGACACGCCGAATCGCTGAGACGAGCCCACGACGATGTCACTTCCATACTCGCCTGGAGGCTTGATCAAGGTCAGCGCGAGGAGATCCACAGCCACAACAGCCAGAGCGCCTTCGGCATGTACACGTTCAATGATTGGACCGAGATCATGTATGACGCCATCCGTCGCAGGGTATTGAATCAGGGCGCCGAAAACGGACTCTGATGTGAAATCCCAAACCGGTCCGATAATCAGCCGTATTCCGAGAGGCTCGGCTCGCGTGCGGAGCAATGCGATCGTCTGCGGATGGCAATCGTCGGCGACAAAGAAGGCACCGCCGCCCTTGAACGCGTGTGCCATGGTCATCGCTTCTGCGGCGGCCGTGGATTCGTCCAGCAGCGAGGCATTGGAAATCTCCATTCCAGTCAGATCGCAAACCATGGTCTGGAAGTTTAGAAGAGCCTCCATTCGCCCCTGCGCGATCTCGGCCTGGTACGGAGTGTAAGCAGTGTACCAGCCAGGATTCTCCAGAATGTTGCGGCGAATCACCGCAGGTGTATGGCAACTCGCATAACCCATCCCGATCCAGGATTGGCGCAATTCGTTCCGCTCCATCATCGCGCGCAGATCGCGAAGTGCTGCCTCCTCAGAGCGCGCCGCGGGCAAATTGAGCGGGGCTCGCAGCCGGATGCTTTCCGGAACCGTTTGATCGATGAGATCGTCGAGCGACTCGGCGCCAACCGTGCGGGCCATTGTCTCGACGTCCTCGGGCGAGGGCCCGATATGCCTCCGGGCGAACGGCGCAGCGCTCATTTAGAGATCTGCGCGCGATAGGCAGCCGCACTCAGCAAGCCATCAAGCTCAAAGGGATCAACAATCTTGATTTTAAAGATCCATCCCGCTTCGAAGGGATCTGTGTTGAGCAGCGACGGATTTTCCGACAAAGCCGCATTGGCTTCAACGATTTCGCCGGACACAGGCGCGTAGATGTCACTCGCCGCTTTGACGGACTCGACCACCGCGCAGGGATCCTTTGCGGAGAACCTTGCGCCGACTTTCGGAGTTTCGGCGAAAACGATGTCGGTGAGTTCCGCCTGGGCATGGTCCGTGATGCCTACGGTGCCGATGTCACCGTTGACACGGATCCATTCGTGCGTCTCGGCGAACTTCAAATCCTCGGGAACATTCATGATTTTGGCTTGTAGAACGGCTTCTTTACCACAGCGGCCCGATAGCGGCGACCGCGGACTTCAATCTCTAAATCCTGCCCCACCTTGGCAAGCGGGAACGGCAGATACGCCAGCGCAATGCCACAGCCAAGGCTTGGCGAGAGTGCGCCACTGGTGGTCTCTGCCACTTTCTTTCCCGCGGCGAAAACCTGATAGTGCGATCGGATTGGCGGAGACTTTTCCTGCACGCGAATCGCAGAAAGCCTCCGTGGGACACCACTGGTCTTCTGTTGCAGAAGCGCATCACGGCCTATGAAATTCCCGCTGCCGAGATCAACAAAGTGGCCAAGCCCCGCCTCGAGCGGAGTGTGATCCGGTGAAAGATCCGAACCGTTGAGCGGATAGCACATTTCGAGTCGCAGCGTGTCTCGCGCTCCCAAACCGCAAGGCTTTGCCCCAGCGGCAAGGAACAACTCCCAATAGTGACCCGCCTCGCCGGCGGGAACGATCGCCTCGAATCCCAGCTCGCCCGTATAACCCGTGATCGCAACAAAGACGCGCGGTTCGGACATTTCGGATCGTGAGCCCTGCGCGGGAACCGGACTTTTGTCCGAAAATTCGACAATGCGGTTCTTCCGGTTCTCCCATCCTGAAGAGAACACTCTGGAGAAAACCTCCGGCGAGTGCGGACCTTGAACGGCAAGCGCGGCATAGGCTTTGCTGCAATTGGACAGCTCAAGAAATTGCCCAGAAAGAGGCTCGCTGTGTGCCTTCAACCACGCAAAATCCTCATCGATCTTCGCGGCGTTGACAATGAGCAGAAACTCCTGCTGTCCCGTCCGATAGACGATAAGATCGTCGATGACGCCGCCTCTTTCGTTGAGCATCAGCGAATAGTGCGCCTCGCCGACATCGAGGGCCGGCACACGATTCGTAAGCAGAGAATCGAGCCATTCCGACGCCTTCGGGCCGCGGACAAAGAATTCACCCATGTGCGAGATATCGAAAATCCCGCAATTCTCCCGCACCGTTTTGTGTTCATCGAGGATGCTCGTGTATTGCACCG
The DNA here is from genome assembly GCA_036525415.1 of Terrimicrobiaceae bacterium. Lineage (GTDB taxonomy): Bacteria > Verrucomicrobiota > Verrucomicrobiia > Chthoniobacterales > Terrimicrobiaceae > DASTFP01. The sequence continues at coordinate 13,211 of DATDAL010000124.1, forward strand.
GCATCTCCCAGCCCGCGAAATCCACCATCCTTCCTCCGGCGGCAACATGACGGTCGTAGAGTGGCGTTTTCACAATTCTGCGAAAATTAGCAGAGTCTTACAGAAGTCGAGACAGGAATGGCCGCCCCTTGGAGGCTTGACCGCTCGCCGCGTTAATCACTTTTTTCTCCGGTCGTCGAAACTCAAATAGGTGTAGGCGGCGAGACTCCTTTCGTAGTCATCGAGCAAGCGCATGGCTTCGCTTGGCTTGAGCCGGTCGCTCTTGATCGCGGCATCGACCTGAGCCTTCATCCGGCGCGCGATTTCATTGGTATCCCATTGCGTCAAGGAGAGGACCTGGCCGATCGTGCTGCCCAACAAGACTTCTTCAACGTAATAGCCGCACTCCTCATCCTCGTCGAGGTAGATATGCATTTCGTTCACGCGACCGAAGAGGTTATGCATGTCGCCCATGATGTCCTGATAGGCTCCCACCAGGAAGAAGCCGACATAGTAAGGATCACCCGGTTCCCAACGATGCAAGGGAAGCGTCTCCTTGACGTCCTGCAAATCCACGAACTTGCTGACCTTTCCGTCCGAATCGCATGTGATATCGACGAGGGTGGCGTTGCGGTCGGGAAGTTCGTTGAGTCGGTGGATTGGCATCACCGGAAACAACTGCCCGAGCGCCCAATGGTCCAGCAGCGATTGGAAAACCGAAAAATTGCAGAGATACTGGTCGCCAAGCGCCACCTCCATCTCCTTCACCTCCTCGGGCACGTAGCGCATTCCCCGAAACATCGCGACAACAGATCCCGCAATTTGCCAATAGACGGTTTCGATCCGCGCCTTGGCCCGCAGGTCGAGCAGGCCGAGATCGAACATCGCCTGCGCGCGCTCGCGGATTTCCTGAGCATCATGGAGATTCTCGAGGCGGTTTTTTCGGCCGAGATTGTCGCAAATTTCGATAATGTCGTGCACGATCTGAGGATCGTCCGCCGCGGCTTCGACTTTTTCGCCGTTATGGCTTTTCTCAATCGAGCCGAATGATTCGACAAGCAGCACCGAATGGTGCGCGACGATAGCCCGGCCGCTTTCGCTCACGATGGTGGGATGCGGGACGCCCTCGGCATCGCAGACCTCCATTATGCTATAGACAATGTCGCGGGCATACTCATTGAGCGAGTAGTTCGTGGAGCTGTCGAACGTCGTCCGCGAGCCGTCGTAGTCAACCCCGAGGCCGCCGCCGACGTCGAGATAACCCAACTCGTGACCCATTTTTTGAAGTTTGGAATAAAAGCGTGCGGCCTCCTTCGTTGCACGCTTGATCGTGCCAATGTCCGGCACCTGGGAGCCCACATGGAAGTGAACGAGTTTGAGTGCGTGGGCGAGCCCCGAACGCGTCAGCAGATCGCTGGCCGCGACGAGTTCGGCGGTCGAAAGACCAAATTTTGCGTTTTCGCCTCCGCTCGTTGCCCATTTTCCGGCGCCCTTGGAAAGCAAGCGCACTCGCAGGCCGATATGCGGCTCGACCTGCATCTGCGAAGAGACCTCGAGGATGTGGGTAAGCTCTTCGAGCTTCTCGACGACGAGGATCACGGTTTTGCCGAGCTTTCGCCCGAGCAGCGCGTTGCGCACAAAAGCAGTGTCCTTGTACCCATTGCAAATGATCAGGCTTTCGGGGTCATTGTGGACAGCAAGGGCAGCCATCAGCTCCGGCTTGCTGCCCGCCTCGATGCCAAAGTGCCAACGTTTTCCCGCGTCAAGGATCTCTTCAACAACCTCGCGAAGCTGATTGACTTTAATGGGAAAGACCCCGCGATAGACGTTGCGGTAACCCATCGTTTCAATCGCATCGGCAAAAGCCTTGTTGATCGTCTCCACGCGGTCGCGTAACAAGTCGTGAAAGCGCACAGTGAGAGGAAAGTCCAGCTGGCGCTCTTTCGCCTCCGCCACGATTTCCATCAGGTCGATCTTCTGATCGTTCGAGCGGTTGGGAAGAACCACAACATGTCCCTTCTTATTTACTGTGAAGTATCCTCCGCTCCAGCGGTCGACATTGTAGAGGGAAATGGCATCTTCTCGGCCGAAATCAGGCATGGTGGCGCGCAAATATCAGTGGGATGCCGAAAAATCCAACCCCCATTTTCACCTATGGCAAAAAAACTAGTTATGTTTGCATTGGTCCCGGAGAAATGAAAAATCAAACGATCATCCAAGTCCGCTAAAGGTTCCAATGATGCTATTTGATCTGGGGTGGCAGCTGCTGGTCATCCTGCTGCTTGTCTGCGCGAATGGATTTTTTGTGGCGGCGGAGTTTGCCATCGTCAAGATTCGCGCGAGCCAGCTCAAGCCTTTGCTGAAGACGGGGGACTGGCGCGTGCCGATGGCTTTGCGGGCGGTCAACAACCTCGATGCCTGCCTTTCCGCTACGCAGCTCGGGATCACTCTCGCCAGCCTCGGGCTCGGCTGGCTTGGAGAACCCTTTCTCGCTCACTGGCTCGTGCCCGTGTTCGAGTTCCTCGGTGTCTCGAGCGAAAGGACGCAACACTCGCTATCCTTTGCCGTCGCGTTCACTTGCATCACCTTCCTGCACATTGTTCTCGGTGAGCTTGCCCCGAAATCACTTGCCATCCAGCGTCCGCGCGGGGTTTCCCTTTGGGTCGCGGCGCCTCTCCTGGTCTTTTACTATATCTTCTATCCCTTCATCTACGTTCTTAACGGCGCCGCGAACATGTTTCTGCGCTGGGCGGGCCTCGAGCCGGCGTCCGAAAGCGAACACGCCTTTTCTGCCGACGAACTCGAATACGTCCTCAGCCATTCCCGGCACGTTCACTCGAGCGATGCTCTTATCAATAAGATCATGGTCCGCTCCCTGCGTCTGCGCGATGTTACGGCCCAGCAGGTCATGCTTTCCCGCACCAAAGTCGTGGCACTCTGGGCGGACAAGGACGTTGACGAAAATCTCAAGATCGCGCAGAAGAGCGGCCACAGCCGCTTTCCCGTCTGCCAGGGGTCGCTCGATAATGTGCTCGGCATGATCCTCATAAAGGAATGGCTTTGGCAAATTCAAGCGCTCGGCGAAAAGTCTTCATTTCAGCCACTCGTCCGTCCGGTGCTGACCTTCTTTCAACAGACGCCACTGCCGACAATGATCGAGCTTTTCCGCTCCTCACGACGGCATCTCGCCGTCGTCATCGATACCAACGAAGCCATGCTGGGCATCGTCACGTTCGAGGACGTGCTCGAGGAAATTGTCGGAGAAATTCGTGACGAACTGGACATCGAGAGAGGGCCCATTTTCGAGCAAACTGAGAATTCGATCGTGGTTGACGCGTCGCTGCCCATTCGTGAGCTCCGCGCGGAAACCGGATGGAATTTCGAGTTTCAGCCACGCGAAGCCGTCGGGGCCTGGATCACCCGTCAAGCCCAGCGCCCGCTGCAACGCGACGAAAGCGTTCGGTTGGGCGAGTATGAGGTGACTGCGCTGCAGACCCATGCTTCTGGCCTGCGAAGAGTCCGCATCACCCGCCTGTCGGCAGAGGAACTCAAAGCCATGGAGGCCGAAGAGCAGCCCGGCTGAAAACAAGCCTTCGCGCCTGGCATCCTGCCGTCGGGCGGCTTCCTGGAGAGTCACCGCGAAAGCCACATTTGAACCGGAGGCTCGTTCGCGCCCCGCTCTCAGCCCGGCGTGGAACAACCCTTGCGTCACGCGGCGATTTGTGAATTATTGCGCCTCAAACGCTCCTATCTGGCAACCGGATGCCCCGCATCGCGGAGACGCCAGCTCGACGTTTGCATTCTCTGACGAGAGCGAATCTCTCCGAGGGTTGGTAGCTCAATGGTAGAGCAGCGCCCTTTTAAGGCGTTGGTTCTGGGTTCGAGTCCCAGCCAACCCACCCTCTATTTAAGCCGTAGAAGCCCATGAACAAAGGATCTACGGGGTGTTTCGCAAAAATCACCGTGAGTCATAGCGATTCACCAAAAAGCACCTAATAGGTCCAAAAATGGGCATTTTTGGGCATTAAATAGTGCGTGCCGGAGCAGAGTTTACAACGTGGAGCATATCGTGATATTACACGATACATGCACCGCGAGACGTTCATGCGAAACTCACGGAAATCCAACAGAACGTCGAGCAGCTGTTAGCCGAACTCCAGGCAAGCGAGCACGACAAATTCGCGGCTCTCCTCTACCGGTCGCGCAGGGAGTATCGGTTCCGTCTGCCCACGCGCCGGAAAGAGCGGGAAGCAAATCGAGCGATGTGTGATCTCGACGTTTCAGGTTGCCGCGAGCTTGGGGTTCAAGGGGGACATTCGCCAATGGGAACACCTGATGCGGATTGGGGACTGAGAATCTCAATGCGTCGCTTTGGTGCGGCGAGCCGTAGAATGCAAAGAGTTTGGAGGGAAGCAAAGCCCCCTATTGACACCTCAAAAACACTCGTATAAGCGGCTACGAAATGAGCGATCAGGTCGAAGAAAAGCCGTTCGACAAGGAAAAAGCAACCCACCTAAACGAGGGGATTAAGGAGGAGCACCGAAGACGTTTGGAGTGGTTTGCGGCGGTAATAGTTTTTTCCTCATTCGTTGTTGTCGTTGTGGGTTTATTCTACTTTCGTGACGACCAACCCGCTCGAAGTTGGTGTCAAACCATTTTTGCAACGATTCTTGGGGCGGCTACCGCATATGTGTTGAAGGGCGGCGCAAAGTGAGGCTAAAAGAGCCCTGTATCCAGATCAAATCTCAGCTACGGGCTGAAGACACTCTTCAGTTTGGCGAACGCCAAACCCCTGGGCAGAGGATTCTCCTTTCACATAGCCGAATCTCTCGTCGCTACCGAAAGAGGATGCCATACAACTCGGTGAGCACCGGAATTGCAGTTCGGGACGACTTGAGTTCCCGAATTCCGTCAGCTCGTAATAAATCGCCAGATTCGGACGAGGAGCGGCGCCCGCCGGGGGGACAGATGCGCGTACCTGGCTGTCGTAGAAATGTTGCTTCCGAGCAACATTTGACGATTGAGGAGGCGGCGAGAGATTAGAGGAAATCGCAGAACGAAAACGACGTAGTATATCTCGATGCATCGCGTTTCTCCTTCTGGCGGTTCCCCTTGGCCGTCGGTTGGGCTTGGACCGATACTTTTTTTTCCCGCAACGATCACGGCAAATCGCCGTTGAACTATCCAACAAATGCGAAAACCGATTCTGACTCTCGCCACTCTGCTTCTCCTAGGCGGCAGCGCATTCGCCGGAAGCTTCCGCGTGCACTACAACGTGCGCGGTAGCGGTCGAGACGTGACGGTCCAGGCCGAAAGTTCCGCTGAAGCCCGGCGTGTTGTCATGGAGATGTTCCCCGGCGCCGTGGTGACGGGGGTTCACCGCCGCGCCAAATAGCACCTTCGCCGGGAATACAGGTCAGCTTGCGAGCGCACCGGAAAGGGCGGCAAGCAAATCGAGCGGTTCGTCATCGCGAGCTTCCGGGTTGCCGAGAGCTTGGGATTCAAGGGGGACATTCGGCAGACCTTCTCTCTTGGAAAATTCGACAACCGCTCTAACCAACTATGAACAAGATTGCTATTCAGGCCAAAAGAGATTTTCTAGAGCGCCTGGCGAACGCCCCACCGCTCAAGGCGGTTTCGGAATTAATTTGGAATGGCCTAGACGCGGGAGCGGACCGTATCATAGTTCACCTCGAAACAAATGGGGTAGAAGGGCTCGAAAAAATTCGCGTGCGGGATTCTGGCTCCGGCATCGATCATTCCGAAATAGACGTGCTGTTTGGCAACCTCGGTGATTCGTGGAAGAAAAGCAAAAATCGCTTCAGGGGGCGTGCTTTGCACGGCAAGAGCGGACAGGCTCGTTTCAAGGCCTTCTCACTCGGATCAAGGGTGGAATGGGATACTGTTTATGAAGCAAGCGGCCACCGGATGCGCTATCAAATCATCGGGCGCGCCAACGCACTCACCGATCTACAATATACAGATCCGGTCCCTGCCAACACTACAAAGATTGTAACTGGCCTGCTCCTCGACAAACTCCTTCAGGATCAACTCCCCCCGCGCCTTGGCCAAGAGCATGTCGCCGCGAAGACGATTGGAGCGAACCGCCGCAGCTCGCTCCTTCGTCAGCTCGGCATCGAGCTTGCGCTTGCTTTGTTTGCCTCGCCTCTCGGTCTCGCTCTGCGGGCGGCCCTGATACTTGTGAATTATTTCGGCCATGATGCTGGCGTAATCGGTTTATCGCCATTTGAAACAACGCGCCGATGCGAGGCTTTTACAAAAACCGAAAAAATCGTGGCCAATTCGGCGCGGTTTTTGGGGCCGCGCCGCAGCGCACCGGGCTGGCAAGTTCGTGCGCAGAGCCTATTTGCAGCCACCTTGTCTTTCAGAGTCTTCCGCTTGTCCATATCCAACTGAACAAGGTAGAAATGTGCTCATATCATTGTTAGGTAAAGAAGATGGCCACTCCGCGAGAAATCATCAGCGCGCACGAACAGCACTATCCAGATTCCTGTGCAGCCTCAGGAATGGAAATGCTCTTGAAGCTGCATGGTCTCGAATGGCCCGCGTTTCGTGGGCTGCAAGATCTGTATGGCGACACTAATATCGGATTCGAGAAGCTGGCGGATCTGCTTCCTTACGGCATCGAAGCCAAAGATCACGAGCCAAGCGTGAACGACGGTTTCGCGAAGATCGAACAAGAAGCACGAGCTGGCAGATTCCCGCTTGTGTCGCTCCGCGGACCTGTCAAGTGGCATATCTGGGTTGCTGTGATTGAAGACGGCCGACTGCGTTTTCTTAGTCGGGACTTTGGCAATCCATCGGTCCTGGAACAAGAGAACGATTCTGGGATTCGCCGGAGGTTAATCGCTCATCGCCAGAACAAGGTTCATTTCGTGACCTATGAGATCGAAGAGAAAGAGACCTAGGCAGCCGCGAGAGCAAACACGCACATCCGTCACGCTTCGTGCTTGGCGCACGAGTCGCGCCGAATGCGCGTGTGGTTCATCCTCGACGTTAGATGGCTGACGGACCGGCAGCGGTGCTTTCGGAAACGAAAGCTCTTCCGTTTCTCGAAGAGACTGGCAAGCTCATCGGTGTGCTGGGCGTGGCGCTGCTCATACTGTCCGTTGCGCATGATTACTTCTTTCTCGTGGCTCTCAGCCTTACGTTCAACGAAGTCGCGACGAGCATATCGGACCATGTACGAAGCGCGATAGTGTGGCTTCCGAAATTGGTCCTATTCACCTTCGCGATGTTCGTTTACGAGGTGTTGATGCGCAGGGTTGAGGGTGGACGAACCGAGCAAGAACTTATAGAAACTTCGCCGACGCCCCGATTCACCAAATGGTTCCGATTTGGCGCAAATGCCGCCTTTGTCCTGAGCGTTGTGTTCATCGTACTCACGACCACGTTGCTGACTGCATCGCTGCACTTACTTTTTCTTGGTTTCATACTTTTTTGGGGCTTTCTTTCTTACTCGGTTGTTCAGCATCCCCATATGGGAGCGGGCTTTACCGCTACTGGTGCGCGCGTGTTCATTATTGTTCCTCTCATCGTCGCCTACGTTGGATCCTTCGGGTATGGAAGCGGCGAAAGGATGCTGACCGCCCAGACACCTGAGTGGGACGTGGCAATAAAGACTGAGAATGGCACCGAACATCGGAAACTGGTTGGTATGCGTACATTCGGTACAACCGTTGTCACCGTTGATAATGAGAAACGTGTTTCTGTTGTCCCTTCTGAGCGACTACAGGCAGTAACTCGTATTCCGCAACACGATGACAGATCCTCAAACGTACGCAGGTGGTTCGGGGTCCCGTAGCTGATGCGGACCGACCGCCAGCGCACGTCATCGGCGGAATCCTTATTGGAAACGCCAAGGGGAGGCCTGTCTCAGGATTAGTATGGACCAGTTTTTGGGGCCTATCGTTGGCCTATTTTCCAGCAAGTTGGACCGACGTCGCGGAAGCTGATCCGTTTTTGGTTCTCTCTGGGGGCCATAGCCCGGGTCGAAGACCTGCTTCGGCTTGCTCGCTGCGCTGATAGGTATCCGCATAGGCAAACTTTCAATTACCCACAAGTGCGGCTCCTAATTGAAAGCCCAGTTGGATATCGGTCAGGCGGGACATGCCTCGCCACATGACGATGTTGCCTGGGGGAGGATCGTTTCTGCGGGCGAGATAGCCCCCGAGCTGTGCGATTTTGATCAGGTAGGCAGAAAGGCGGTTCTCTCTGGGGTAAGACGTAGTCTTGTCTTTAACAAGTTGGTCAAGGAGGTGGCACTCGCTGCGTGTAAGGGCGAGCTCTGGCGGAGCCTCTGGAGCTATTCGATTAATCATTGTCATCCAGAAGATTCTCCAGCTCAAGATACAGAAGAGGGATATCAGGTTTCACTCTTGTCCAAAACAGCGATTTGAGAAGTTGAACGAGGAACCCCGCTGGAGAGAAGATGGAGGTGATGAAAAACCAAAATTTCTCACAGGAGGCTCCCCGTCATGGTTCAGTTTAGCAGTATCTTCAGC
>DATDAL010000125.1:0-21486 GCA_036525415.1 Terrimicrobiaceae bacterium
CCTCCTCCCCGAATTACCTCAAAAGGCACTCTCCATCATTGACTCCGCCGCGTCCAATGTAGTGAAGACCTTTTAAGCTCGATCTCCATTTTATGCCCCTCCGCGCTCCCCTATACCTTCGAGTTGAGAAAGTCCGGCTAAGGTAGCGAAGGCCGAAATTTCGGCAAAGTGGCGGCGTTTTGGATGCTGAAAAGCGAGATTTGTGGCCATCCCGGCCGCAGAAAGCGTCAATGCCGTCCAAGAAGTCTTGGAAGTGGGCAAAAACAGCCTGTTCTTAACGTTTGGACGCCCGCCTCACGGCAACACTTGAGCGAAAAGGCGGCGAAACAATGACGGTAGGTCGCGGTCGAACCGAAAAAGCGACTTTCGTGAGCTTTTGTAGCACGGGAATGGTAGTCGTGAAGCGTCTACTTTGCCGAAATTTCGGCCTTCGCTACCTTAGGGCCAAGTAGCTGCGGCGATCTTTACGCAGTTCGTGCAGGAGTTGCCCGAGCTGCGAAGCGGTATGGTAACGCAACTCGGTTTTCTCAGGCGCGAACTTTGGCGTAGGACACTCGGCAAAGGGGTTTTGTGAACCGAGAACGTGATAGAGAAGGGCGAGCGCAGCTTAGAAGTGGCGACGCTTACAGTATTCCGCCGTTGGTATCCCGATTTCCGTCAACAACAATCAATGAAGGCTGCCGCGTGACCCCCCGGAATCTGCCGCTCTCCCTGAATGGTGGCCTTGTCACTTGCTCTGAGAAAAGTTGACGAGTGTATGGCCATCCTTCTTGACGAGTTCATCGAGAACCTCGTGGAAGGCAGTCGCAGTCGTAGGTTTTACGTGGAACAACAAGCGAAAGTTACTACGAGTTGATTGTCGTTTGATCTCAGTTCGTATGGCTGTCAGCATGCCGGCGGCCGTGGTGACACCCTGACTATCTTTGCTATCCACGTGAACATCGCAGTGTGACAAGGCGAATATGGCTTTGGGTCCAGTGACGAGAAGTTTCGTGAGGCGCTCGATCTGCTCAAGGCGGGGTGCCCGCCAGTGAAGCATCGAGACCTTCGTGACATTGAGGACCTCTTCTTGCGTGCGCTTGAACTGTTCCAGCACGTCCTTGTCGCTGTATTTGCGAGTGTGTGGCATCAGGTGGTCCCACGAGTGATTGCCTAGGACGTGCCCCTTCCGGAGGATGGTCTGTGCTGCGACCGGGTTCGCCTTTACCTCTTCACCAAGGTTAAAGAATGCCGCGACAATAGAGAGCGCTTCTAGTTCAGCCAACATCGGATTCAGCGCGGTGGGCACCGGCTCAGGACCGTCATCAATGGTGATCTGAAGATTGGCCATTTATGCCGCTAAATTCTAGACTAAAAAATTATTACAACCTTTTTCATGCGCCGGGTCAATTTCCTAAACGGGGTCGTTTGACGAAAGGGGAAATAAAGTCCGCTGTAACATCAATGAACCGACAATATGGGGTACAACGGGTCCAAATGCCCATTTTGGCGGTTTTCGGGTGGAAAATTACGCCAAGAAGCGGTTTAGGGGCGGCTTAGAGTAAATTTCCGCACGCGTACTGCTTGTACCCCAAAATGACCGAGAGCGGGAGATTCCGGGGGGTCAGTTCGTAAGGGAACTTCCGGGCACCTCCGGGAGCGAGTCCAATGATCAACGAATCGGGTCTACCGCCGCCGTTAAAATCAGTCGTAGCCTGCAGACCCCCCCGGAATCTCCCGCTCTCCTTATCCTATCGCCGCTCTGTTCGAGCTACGACAGCCCATCACTGTGTCTACTTTTATAGAAGTATAAATCTATTTATAACGTCACGTAATACGACGCCCCTCGATGGGGCCCCTTCCCCGCTTTGTAGGTTAAAGATTTCGACGAAAAGGCGCGGTCGCAGCGGAGTCCATCGCATTAGCAACATCTTTCGGCGAAGGATCTTATCCAAATGTAGCGCTGACCACACCTTTCAATCCCTGGAACCAACCTCGAAAGGGATTACGGCCAGCCCTGTGCGTCAGTAGAAACCTGCTCAACCAATCTCTGAAGACGAGCAAGTTAGGTCATCATAAACGCAACTTATTTGCATTACTTAAATTTATAAGGTATTCTTATATGATTTTTATATGCAAATTCAGTCTTTCAAAGTCTTTTCCACTCTGGCGGAAACCTCGAGTTTCTCCAAGGCGGCGCAGATGAACGGCATCACCCAGAGCGCGGTGAGCCAGCAGGTTCGCGCTCTGGAACGTCGTTTTCGTGTCAAGCTCATCGAGCGGGGAAGGAAGAATTTCTCTCTGACTCCGGAGGGTCGGGCCTTTCTCCAGGCTAGTCACCAAGTCACGGAGATTCTTGGGGAACTGGAAGGCCAGATTCACAATCTTCAGGATCTGATGGCTGGCGAGTTGCGCATTTCCACGATTTTCAGCATTGGCCTTCATGAGCTGCCAACGTATTTGGAGACGTTCCGGCAGGCGCATGTCCAGGTGGATGTGCGCGTCGAGTACCGCCGTTCCTCGGAGGTATACCTCAGTGTCCTGGATGGGCGGGCCGACATCGGTCTGGTGGCCTATCCTTCGGCGCGCCGGGGACTCCAGGCTGTCACCTTTTGGAGTGACCGGCTTGTGCTCATCTCTTCGCCCTCACACCCTTTGGCCTCGCGGCGGCGGATCCCTCTCTCTGCGTTGCAGGGCGAGAAGTTCATCGCCTTTGCCCCTGATTTGCCGACACGACGGGAGATCGATCGCAAGCTGCGATCCGAAGGCGTGAAGGTCAATCTCGTGCTGGAGTTCGATAACATTGAGACAGTCAAACGTGCGGTCGAGATCGAGAACGGAGTCTCCATCGTTCCGGAGACGACGGTTCGTAACGAAGTGGCGGCGGGCTTGCTCGCGACCGTTGAATTCGCTGATCCCACGTTGCGGCGACCTTTGGGCGCCTTGATTCGTCGCTCGGCCCGTGTCTCACCCGCGCTGCGTGAGTTCCTCGCGCTGCTCGAAAAAACGACGACTTCGGATGCTGACTCGAGCTGAGAAGGGAAGTCAAGCACTTGAGCGCCGGACAAGCGCCGCCAGAGCATCGGGTGGATCCCCCGAATCCAGACACAGACACAGTAAACTTTGGGCTGAGAATCGTGTTCCATGAGGGGGCCAGCCTATCAAGGCGGACAACGCCTCGCCTTCCCAGCCCCCGTTTTGAAATGCTCTCCTTTAGTCCGGAGCGGACCAGGGATTCCGCTAAGGGCAGAGCGACGGCCTGCTTGTCCTCTGACGCATGGCTGATGAACACGTCCCACTTCTTCAATTTGAAGCTCTCCTCTCGCCGCCGAGTACAGTTCCTATTGTATATGGCTCCCTACAAGCGAAAAGAAGGGGCCGCCGCTGTCGTTCGACCGTTCGACAATCCTACCGCCCTTACATTATTATTGTAATCTCTGACCGACGCTGACATAACCGCGCCCAATTTTAAGCCAGTGGGAAAAAGAAGGAGAGGGGACCGAGTGAGAATTAGTCTTTTAGTAGAATTTGAAAGCCGGCCTGTTCGAAATGGTGATCGCTCGTAAGTGCATCGGTAATGCCGTGTTCGTTCATCACGACGAACGAAATGCAGTCCGTTAGCGACCATTCTTTGTCTGGTCGCGCGGAAAAAAACTCCGTGCCGCGCCGGAACAGATCGCTTGTAGACGAAACGATCTTCACATCCAGTTGTTGCCTTAGCAGATCCAGAAGTCGGATGAATTTCTGCCGCGTTCCGGCTGGCTGAAGGCGTCTCCGACTTCCGTTAAAACCCATTCTGTCGTGACAAGCGGACCTGGAGGTTGCCGATTGATTGCAATAGCCCGGGCATGCCATCGATCACCAGTGCTGAGTAGAGCGATGAAATAAACCGTGTCCCCGAAGACCTTCATCGACGTGGCAGTCCATGAAGATAATGGTCGTGGTTCTTCGCGTAATCCGGTGGCAGACCCTCCACGGTCCCGGCTACCTCCAGCAGCGCTTCGCCCCACGATCTTCCGCCAGTACGAATCTTTTCTTCCAGCAGTTCATGCAGCCTCAGATCTACTTGCGCGAGCTCATCCCGGTTCAACTTCGTCAGCTCTCTGATGATCTCTTGTGTGCTCATTAATAGGCCTTAAGATAGCGAAGACCGAATTTTCGGCAAAGTAAGAACACCTCTGGATGCCTCAATCGAGGAGCCTTGACGGCCTTCTCGGCTCAGCAGACGCCAAATTGTCATCAAAGCAACGTTGGAATTTCACCAGCCAAGCGGCTCACGGTTTACGCAGAGTCAACGACGACAAGCAGACAGGAATTTATTGGTCGTATTGACAGCAAGGATATTCTACGTATAAGCACTTATCGGAAAGCGTGTTGCGTGTTCAGGAGCTTTGCCTCACTACAACACGTTTTCCCCGAAGGGGGCCTTTATGGGCTCGCATAACCCCGGTTATTGCAAAAGAGGGGCGACTGTGTAGGATCGCTGCGTGCTTGGGGAAAATGATGACCCGAAGCCCTCTGGAAGCGATGTGGGAGGGCTCTTGGCCGATCTGCTCGAAGGAGCACGGCGGCGGAACCTATCGGCGAACAGTCTCGCGGCCTATGAAATTGTCGCCCTCCGCATTAAAGGCAAGGGGAGCATCTTTCAGGACGTGCCCGTGCCCCGGGCGGCTTGAGCGCGGCGCTCCTAGAGTGGAAGGACTTTCAGGAGGGATTTAAAGCGAGGCGGATTATGGCTCCTGGTGGGCTTGCTTTCGCGGCTTCGCAGTTTGTGTTTGCGGGGTATTCGGAAGCGCCGTTCTCCAACCGCGCGTTTAACCTTCGGTTGCGCGCGGCCTGCAGAGCCCTCGGGGTGGGGGAGATCACCGCCCACGGGCTGCGGCATAGTGCGGCCACAATCCTCATTAACCACGTGGGAAAGGATTTGCGGGAAATCCAGGAGCTCCTTCGCCACAAGAATATCCGCACCACCGTCCGCTACACCCATGTCGGCTACGAACAGACGCGGCAAACCGCGGAGGCGCTCAGCCGGGCTTTGGAGTGAAAGCGACGGGCGCTGCTATGAGCAGCCGCGCTGGAGCCTCAATTCTGAATTCGTCTCCCGAAGGCGTTCCAATTACGATCCTGGGCACAATATGGGATTAGGAACCAAGAACCGGCAGAAAGAAACCGCGGACATTTGCAGACAGCATGCCGGGCACACGAATTGGCTCGCAAAGCACCGCAATGCCTTGGAATACTACGGTGTGATAAGGCAATGGCTTAAGTGTTCCGCCTATTCTTCGATGCGCAAAGATCGGGTGCAAGGCACCCGATGCGGCGCCTTGTTCATTGTCCTTTTCAGTCTGTCACTGGCCCTTGGCTCGCCCGCCGGCGCGGACGAGGATGCTGAAGCCGAAGCGCTGAACAAGCAAGCCATCAAGCTTTTTACCGCCGGGAAATACCTCGAAGCGATCCCCGTCTCGAAGAAAGTCTTGCGGCTGCACGAACGGAATCATGGCCCCGAGCATCCCTACACCGCGGCCATCCTCGACAACTTGGCGCAGCTTTACCATTCCATCGGCGACTACGCCAAGGCCGAGCCGCTCTACCAGCGCGCATTGGCGATTAACGAAAAAGCGCTCGGCCCGGAGCATCCCGACACCTTGCGCTGCTTGAACCACCTGGCGGTGAATTACTATTCCATCGGCGACTACGCCAAAGCCGAGCCTCTTTTCCAGCGCACGTTGGCGATTAGCAGGAAGATTTACGGCCCGGAGCATCCCACAACGGCGACGTTCCTCAACAATCTTGCAACGGTCTATAGGTTCATCGGCGAGTATTCGAAAGCCGAGCCGCTCTATCAGCGCTCGTTGGCGATTCGGGAAAAAGTGCTTGGCTTGAATAATCCGGACACAGCAACCAGCCTCAGCGATCTGGCGGTGCTTTACATGATTATAGGCGACTACGTCAAAGCCGAGCCGCTCTACCAGCGCGCGTTGGCGATTAACGAAAAAGCGCTCGGCCCGGAGCATCGGTCCACCGCGGTCAGCCTGAGCGATCTCGCGTCGCTTTACATGTATATGGGTGACTACGCCAAAGCCGAGCCGCTCCTCCAGCGCTCGTTGGCGATTGAGGAAAAAGCGCCCGGTCCGAGGAATCCAGAGAGAGCGGTCGTCGTGAGCAAACTGGCGACACTTTACATGTTTATGGGCGACTACGTCAAAGCCGAGCCGCTTTCAGAGCGCGCCTTGGCAATCACGGAAAAGGCTCTCGGTCCCAACCATCCCTACACTATTCCCAGCCTCACCAACCTGGCGTTGCTTTACACGTCCATGCGCAATTACGCAAAAGCTGAGCCGCTTTTCCTACGCGCGTTGGCGATTCAGGAAAAGACGACCGGTCCTAACCATCCCGATACTGCGCGCAGCCTCAACAACCTGGCAGGGATCTATCATTCAAAAGGGGACTACGCCAAAGCCGAGCCGCTCCTCCAGCGCGCAATGGCGATTCGGGAGAAAACGCTCGGCCCGGAGCATCCCGACACAGCAACCAGCCTCGATAACCTGGCAGGGCTGGCTATTGACCGAGGACTTATTTCGGACGCCCGCGGCTTCGCCGCGCGTGCCGTCGGAGCCCACGAGGGTGTGTTGGCCAACATTCTTTCCTTCACCTCCGAGCAACAGCGGATGGCCTATCAGGAGGCGACCAATCCGTTCGCCTTGCCAGCCACCCTGGGGAGCGCCCCGGACGTTGCCCGGACGATTCTGCGCACGAAGGGTGTCGTCTTGGATTCGGTGCTGGAAGACCGGCTATCGGCCGAAGCGGCCGTGGACCCGAAAGAGCGGGAGGTGATCGAACAACTGGGCGCGGCCAAGGCGCGCTACACGCAGTTGCTGATGGAAGTACCGAAGGACGTTTCGGCGGAAGCGCGCAAGCGCCGGGGGGAAGAGTTGCAGAAGCGAGCCCGAAAGGTGGAGGAACTAGAGGGCGGTTTGGCGAAGCGGGTGAGCGGCTTGGGTCAGGCGCGGCGTGCCTTGGGCGTGAGTGTCGAACAGGTGCAGGGAGCACTGGGCAGCGATCAGGTGCTGGTCGAACTGCTGCGCTATGAGCATTACTTGGGAAAGAAGCAGTGGGAAACTCGCTACGGAGCGGCGGTGTTTGGTCCGAAGGCGGACCCGCAATGGGTGCCGCTGGGTGCGGCTGCAGAGATCGCGAAGCAGGTGAATCTCTATGGCAAATCTGCCCGTGGCCAGACTGATGAAGCAACGTTACACACGGTTCTGCGCGTTCTGCACGATGCGGTGTGGGTTCCCATCGAGAAGGCGCTGCCGGCTGGGGCGCGGACGATCATCCTGAGTCCGGACGGCCAGTTGAACTTCATCTCCTTTGCGACGCTGCTGACGACGAGCGATGAGTTTTTGATCGAGAAGTATGCGCTGCGCTATGTGGCCAGCGGACGGGATTTGCTGCGGGAGCGGGAAGCTGCGGCCGGGGCGCTGATCGCGGTGCTTGGCAACCCGGCGTTTGGCAGCGAAGCGACGCAGATTGACCGCAGAGCAAAGCTTGTGGCGCAGAACTCTCCATTGGAAGAGCCCGGTCGGCGGATGGCGCTGGAGATGCGGGACCTTGGGGGCATGATCCTTGGGCCGTTGCCCGGAGCAGAGAAGGAATGCAACGTTCTGGTAGAGCAGGCCAAGGCTGACGGGAGGCCGAGTCGGTTATTCTTGGGAGCGCAAGCGACCGAAGCCCAACTGCGGGGAATTGCCTCTCCGCGTATTCTGCACCTTGCCACCCACGGCTTTTTCCTGCCCGAGAGCAAGGAGCCCGGTGTCGGCAGGGATCTGGCGCCGCGGGAGGGGATGATGGAGAGCATGCAGAAGCCCGGAGCGCTGCTGAAAAACCCGATGCACCGAAGCGGATTGGCGCTGGCCGGAGCCCAGCGCACTTTGGAAGCCTGGGCTAAAGGTGAAGCGCCGCCGAGCGAAAACGACGGGATCGTCACTGCCGAAGAAGTCGGTGGGTTGAAGTTGAAAGGCACCTGGCTGGTAGTGCTTTCGGCGTGCGAGACAGGCATTGGCCACGCCAAAGCGGGTGAAGGGGTGCTGGGGCTGCGCCGCGGGTTCATCCAAGCCGGAGCGCAGAATCTCCTAATGACGCTCTGGCCAATCAGCGACGAGACCACCGTGCAAATAATGCTCGACTTCTATAATAGCCGCGCTCTTGCAAGCGGAAACGCCGCTCAAGCGCTGCTCGACGTGCAGCGCGAATGGCTCGTGAAGTTGCGGAAAGAGAAGGGATTACTTTACGCGGTCAATCGAGCAGGACCTTTTATCATGTCGTCACAGGGAGCTGTCCACCTCGGTGCGCAAGCGCCAAGATAAAGCCGGAACTTTAGGGAACTTTGGCCCGTTTCTGGCCTGTGATGCCCCACACCAAGCGATCTAAAGCCTCGGGCTCGTCAGTGGATCCGTGGAAACTAACCCAGTTCAGTTCACGCAGAAACACGAGAGTTTGGGGAATTTCGTCTACCCCAGGCAAGAGCACGGGGATGATAGGAATCTGTCTCTCCACGCATTGGCTGACAAACGCTCGCAATTCTAACGTCTGCCATCTGCCCAAGCCGCCAGGGCCAAGAAAAATTGCTGTAGATTTTACTCGCAAAATAGCAAGCCCGATGACGTCCTGAAACCACTGACCCGGCGGAACTTGTTCGACATCAATCCAGGGAGATAGCCCACGCTGCTTCAGCGCCGTGGCAACGGCCAGTACTGCTCGTTTATCCTGGGTGTTGTGGGCAAGAAAGACATCATAGATCGTTTCACTGAGCTTCTGGGCTTCAGGTTCGGGTTTTTCTTCGATCTCCTGCGGTCTGGCTTGAGGTTGGCTCGGACGTGCCAAGGCACGCGTTGCCAGTTCGCCTATGACCATGGCCGTCCAAAGACTTCCCGTCGCAACACTTCCGATGATGTACCCCGTTGTCAGAAGTAGCGCACACCCTAACACAAGGACCGCGGCCATACCAAACACCCACCACAGAAACAGCGAGGCAGTCCGACCGCAGGGTCGCATAGCTAAGGCCAGAGGTAACAATAGGCCAAACGCAGCAGCCTCTGTCAGGGGCGGAACCCGCGCCAGTGAGTCCTCCTGGATCAAGTCGGATAGCGCTGTCGAATGAAGCAATGCTTTTGGCTGGTTACTTCCCATTGGCGTCGTGCCCATGTCACCGATACCCGGCGCGACCCATGATACGATGACAATTCTGTTCACCAGAGGAGATACGCTCGGATCTTGCGAGCCTTGTCTGGTTGATTGTAGCGATCGCAACTCGGCACGCATGTAATGGCGAAACGACTTTGCTCCGGAGTCATCCCATTGAGTGCGAAAATTTAAGACAACGGATGCGGCGCTCGCCTGCCGCTGCTTTGGTACCGAGTAATCCGCGCTGAGCTCCGGCCAGCTGACGATCCCTGTCTCTGGTGAGCGATTAACCCTGTCCCAATCAAGTCTGCGCCACGCAAGGTACCCAGCCAGAGCGAGCGAGGGCTCCAGGCCGTCCGGAGCCTTATGCACGAAGTCGTAATGTCGCAGTACACCGTCGGCATCGCTCTTTACATTCGCCAAGCCCGACGGCCTAACACGCTCGGTGAATGGAAAGGATCGCTTTACTTGTAGGGAACCATCCAAGAATTCTGCGAGGACGACGGAGCAGTTGTTCGACCGTGCATGTTCGATCGCCTCTAGGATAGGTTGGGCGCTTTCCCGCGAACCACGGCCGAACACCACATCGAAGACGATCACGGACGCTCCTAGGTCGCTGACTTCAGTGATGAGATCGGCGATATTCTGATATTCCGTTACGAGGTCGGTCGATTTGTCTAAGTCATCCGAATCGAGATCAAGATGGACAATATGCGGATCCGTATTCGGGGCCAAACCCAGCTTCGTTCGCCAGCGGAGCACTTGATCGAGCCAACGCATCTCCTGTAATTCGAAGGGGTTCCCGTGGAGCAGCACAAAAAGAGCGGCGCCAAAGAACAACGCCAGAGGCAAAACCCATCGAGAGGCCCAAAAGTGGACCACCACTTCCTTAAGCTTATCGGGAAGCTTCACTTTGGCTGCGAGCAGATCGTAAATCGCCCATGCGGAAGATGAGCAGGGCGGGCTTCGCTTCGCTGAAGTTTGCTCCACTCGCATAAGTACGCCACGGCAACGTCGAGCCTCGATATGTGGCGGCCACCTCAACGCGGCCAATCTTTGCCACATCTATCACTCCAGTTGCCCCCGAAATCGAACGGGTGGTCAATTCATACAACTTGACGGCTTGTAGGTTCAAGAGGCCTCTATCCCGCATCGGATTGAGCATTGCCGCGATTAAAACGTTTAGATCCTTGGCCTCCTCGCTATTCGGGTGGAGGAAAAGGACGTAGAACTCAAAAGGCTCGGAACTTCCAGACCACTTCCAAGAAATCGGCGCCTTAGGCAGTAAGACCTCCTCCCACTGCGGCAATTCTACGAATTGCGGGAGCCAATCATGAGCGAGCTTCCCATCGCCTCCATTAAATGCAAACACGAGCATTTGGCAGTGCTCGCTTGCTTCCGCATGAACCACGATCTTCGTATTAGGCCCCGGTTTGGAACTGGCTTGCAGCGGCGCCTCGATCTCGTCGGTTACGACTCCGATGCACACCCGGCCATAGGGTTTGTGTTCGTCTACGGGTTGGGCCGTAAGATTTCCGCAGAGACCCACGGCCAGCCACTGGAACAATGCTACGCGAAACATTTTGCCGACAGCATAGCGTGTGCACTGCGCGTGCCGCAATGCTTGGGAGGTCAGCCGTAATCGCGTAGACTTTGCGGTGTCTGTTCCAAATGATGCATACGAGGGATCGGACGTGCTCGATTTCGGTGCGCTCGTTGATGGAATCGTTGTCAGCACGCTCATGCTCGATATTAAGATAGCCGCTCCGAAAGCCAATACCAACGCGTACGCGGCGGGTGTCAGGCAATGTTCGAGAGCTGCGCGAGCCGCGGCGAGCGCCAACGCGTTGCCGTAGGTCGTGCCACCGATCGCAAGGCCGGTCGGAATAGCGATGGCGCCCTCCAGATATTGGGTGCTGAGCTCGGCGAGCTCGTGCGTCATGCCATAGGCGCCGAAGCCGATACCCGAGCCGAGCCCCTTGCCCAGCACGAGCAGGTCGGGACGGAGGCGCCATTTTCGCGTGAGACCGCCGAAGGCGAAAGAGTGCGTGTGCGCTTCGTCGATGATCAGCAGGGCTCCCGAGTCGTGCACGAGCTGGGTGGCGGCTTCCCAGAACCCGGCATCGGGAAAGACCAGGTTGCAGTTCGTGAGCATCGGTTCGGCCAACAGACACGCGATCTCCTTGGCGTGCAGCACCGTCTCCAGTGCCGCGAGGTCATTGAAGGGCACGATTTGTGCGGCCGCGGTGACCCGCTTCGGCAAGCCGAGACCGTCGGGCACGAGTCGACCTTCAGCGCCGCTCACGAGACCCTCGTCGATGTGGCCGTGATACTTGCCCGCGAACAGGAGCACCTGATCGCGTCCGGTCGCTAGTCTCGCGAGCCTGATCGTCTCAGTGTTGGAGGCGGAGGCCGAGCCGGTGTATTGCCAACAAGGCACGCCGGTGCGTTCGGCGAGCAACTCGGATGCCACGATGGGCAGCAGGAAAGCAGATCCCTCGGCTGCCCGGCGGCTGACGGCCTCGATGATTGGGCGCGGAGCGAAGCCGAGCGAGCCCGCGAGGTCGGCCTGGTTCATGTCGAGATAGCGATTGCCATCTGCATCCTCGAAGTAAGCGCCCGACCCGCGGACCGCGAAGAGCGGAGGGTGGCGATAGAGTCCTGCCATCCACGCCATGGGCACACCAGCGGGCATGCTCTTGCGCGCGCGAGCGAGCAGATGTTGTGAAGACGGAGTACGGGCGACGAAGCGCGCCTTCTCCTCTCGGAGGAGACGCTCCAATGTCGATGCCTTGAAGCCACGAGGCTCGAGGTCCCTGCCGATCTGCGCGCTCACGGGGCGAAGCCTATACTCGCGAAGAGACGCAAGGCAACGCCTGCTCAGCTGCAGTCTCGGCAAAGTTATTAGGGAAAACCACGAAGCGGAAATTTGCGCACTAGCGTACGATTTGGAACAGATCCTGCGATGACCCCAAATTAGCCAAAAAATCTTGGATCTGAATGTCTGCTGCCTGCGTATTGATAGCAAAAGTAACAGTTTCGTTCGAGGGAGAAGGTCATCTTGAAAAGGGTCACACACTCTGCGGCCGGCAGAGCAAAAAGCAGTTCAGACGTAACTACTCCGGCTCAGGCTGATAGGTCTAGGTGCAACAGTCGCGTCACCAGCCGCCATTTGCGCAAAGGTTTTCCACTAATATTCCGCTTGTTCTTGTCGGCTGAGAAAATCTCACCTGTCACTAGGCAATTTAGGCAATTGACCTCCCCAACCGGCGTTGACCAACCTCCAATTACGAAGGGTTGAGAATGATTCTGAGGTTTGCGAGGGAAGCGCTATGACGCCTTTGGAGTTGATCAGACTCACTCCGTTGATGGAGCGTAGTCGCGGTAGACCTGATGTGACAATCGGACTCATCGACGGACCTGTGGCGGCACACCCCGAGCTTGCCAGCCAGCATATTCGCGAGATCCCTGGAGCCGTGAGTGGCACCTGTACGCAAGCCAACAGTACCGCCTGCCAGCACGGCACCTTTGTAGCTGGAATCTTGTCTGCCACGCGGGGATCGGTTGCCCCGGCGATTTGTCCCAACTGCACATTGCTGGTGCGGCCCATATTTGCTGAAGCAAAAAGTGGCGAAATGCCGAGCGCAACGCCCGAGGAGCTTGCCCAAGCCATTCTCGACTGTATAGAGGCGAGTGCCCGCGTGCTAAACGTGAGCGCCGCTATCGCCCAACCCGCAATCAAAAGCGAGCGAGCATTGGAAGAAGCTCTGGGCCAAGCCGCCAAACGTGGTGTGATCGTGATCGTAGCGGCAGGGAATCACGGAACCCTCGGCAGTACCACCATCACCCGTCATCCGTGCGTAATACCGGTGGTGGCTTATAACTTGCAAGGCAAGCCCATGGATCACTCAAACCTAGGAAGTTCAATTGGCCGGCGGGGACTGGGCGCACCCGGCGACGGGATCACGAGCCTTGGCGCTGAACCTAAGCCGCTCACCTTAAGTGGAACGAGCGCCGCCGCGCCATTTGTGACGGGTGCCGTTGCGCTCTTATGGTCTGAATTCCCGAACGCCTCTGCCGCCGATATAAGGCTCGCCGTCACGCAGCCTTATTCAGGACGCCGGAACACCGTGGTTCCTCCACTCCTCGATGCCTGGATGTCGTATCAGTCCCTACTAACGACAAAGGCAAGGAGAAGACTGCCATGAATAAGGAACAAACCGAAAGCACGCAAGAAAGCCGTCCCCCTCACCGGATCCGCCTTCCAGGTTTCGTCACCGACGAGGACATCGGCTTGGGCGACGCTATCAAGCGTTGTGACTCACGCCCTCGGAATGCCACCCTGCGGCGGCTGCGAACGCCGCGCCGCAACTCTCAATCGCTGGTTCCTCTTCAGCGGACGAGCCAGGTAATTCAAGCCCTTAAATCTATCTCAAAGGAGTATGACCATGAACCAAGAAACAAAAGAACAGTCAGCAAGCCGCAACGACGTTGCTGTAGTCGCACCCGCCCAGGAGCGTGTTGTAGAAACGCCGCCGACCAGCGGGTCATCCTGTCCGACCTGCGCCAGTGCGACGGCATCCATGCCCGCCTCCCACGTGTATGCCATTGGCAGGATCGAGGCGCGCTTTCCCCGCCTATCGGTGGAAAAGGAATTTGCCCAGGCGACCGGGCGCGCCGAGACCGCTGGCCAAACCAATCAGCAGACCTTCTCCAATGTGCTTTCCAAACCCGAGAACCGGTATCTCGCCCGGCAGCTGTGCTGGGTGTTGACGATCCAAGGCCTCGACACTTATATCGTGCGGCCTCGCGATCCCAGGGATTTCGATCGGCTAGTGGAGGCGATCCGCCCGCAACCCAGCCCCATGGACATCGATGCCGTGATCGGTATGCGTGGGCCGATCGCTCCGCCGGAGGTTTGCAATGGGCTCATGGTGCCGATTGTGGTATTCGACCAGCTATACTCCTTCGATCGCGAGGCGCTTATCAAAGCCATCCCGCGTCCGGAAAAGATGAGCGAAAAGCACTTTGGAGCGGCGGCAGGAGAGCTGTTCGACAGAATCCTACTAATGACGGACAATGCAGGGTCGGCGGATGATCACCGAGCGCTGAACTACTTAGCAATGCGCTATCCCGGTATCTATGCCAAGGCGACGGAGGAATTTGTACGAGACTGTTCGCTGACGGGGATCGAAGTGCTCCCTTCGCCTTTGAGCGGCACGCGCAAGATCGTCGATGTCATCTTTTCCTACACCAACCGCAATAACGATTTCACCGAAAAGTTCTTCGTGCGGGTGGATGTGACTGAGGAGTTTCCATTCCTGGTGACGAAGATGTCGCCGTACTATGATCGTTAAACATAGCTAGCTGAAAGGGAAATGTGAAATGAACACCATGAATATACCTGGATTTAATGCAGAGGCCTCGCTTTACAACACGACTCGGCATTATTCCATTGCGGGAGTTATTGAAAGCGCCACTGAGGCAATACGCCTCGCCCAGTTTGACGAGGAGCCGGTGCCAGATCTACCGTTTTCCCGAACCATACAATGCCGAAATGGAACCGGCACATGCATTTGTGATCCCCGTGTATGCAACGGTGTTATAGCTTATTGTGATGGAAACGGCAATCCTCGCTGTTTCTTCTTCCGCAGAAGATGAACACAGTGCCAGGATTTGCTGCAGAAAAGTCTCTCGATAAGAGAAGTATGCCCTACCACACACAAACGTTAGATGCACGATGCTTTGCCACGCGTTTTTGAGTTCGCTCGATTTATCACGATTGTCACCGTACTATGACCGTCACACTTAACAACCCAAAGGAGATATGAAAATATGAATACTATGAATATACCAGGATTTACCGCTGAGGACTCGCTTTACAAGAGCGATGCCGATTTTCGCTTGATCGACTCCGGAGGTCCGCCCGAAGGGGCCGTCTATCCGGCGGCAGTCTGCAACAGGACGGGGGACCGGTTCACATGCCTGATCTGCTGTAATCAAGAATACTACAACAGGTGCCTTCCGAGCTGCAACTTCTTGCCTGCACTGGGGAAAGCTCAGTGTCGAGAGTTGTGCAGGTCTAGCATGTCGGCCTGTCGAAGGGGCTGCGGGAGGCTTCCAAGCCCGCTTTGATGACACGTTCTAAACAAGGAGAGCGTTAAATTCCGATGCCGATCGCTCTGACCGACTGAAGCCGTTGGGCGATCCCAGCGAGATTCTTCTGAACGGGTGCCTCTGGCCATTCCCGCAGCCAGGCAAGCGGAGTGCGAGCCTTATCGTCGACGACACGGATAGTGGCGTCCAGTTTCTCAGGTGACCCTGCGTGCTCGTTTGCGTGCTCTGGCTCCTGGCTGACACCGCGCGCCGTCCTCGACAAGTTCGCTGCCATCCAAAATGCTCGATGTTCACTTCCCAACCACCGATGGACGCACCCTGATCTTGAGCCGCTACACCCAGCCCGAGGCCGACCAAAAAATCCATACTCGCCCCGAGTCATGCCAGGGGAGCCTGCAGGGGCCAGCCATTGAGATTAGATGAGAAGGCAGAGGGAGGCCGCCGCGCTATTGAGCGTGTCGGTAAACTCGATGCCTTATGAATAACGCAGCCGCTAGGAATAAGACGCAGATCACGATCGGATTGGACCTTGGTGACCGTCGGCACACATATTGCGTGTTGGACGAAGTCGGGACGATGGCCAGAGAGGGAAGTTTGAGCAATACGCGCGAGCAACTCGCAAGTATGGCGCGAAGTTATCCCGGTGCCACTGCGGTGATGGAAGCGGGCTGCCAGTAGCAATGGAACGAAAAGTTGCTTTAAGCGCGACAAGTCAGCGCAAATGCAGGTCGTACTGCCTTGAATATCAGCGCGTTAAAGGTGGAGCATACGAAAGGAAGACGACTTGATGCCTGTAGACTTCTTTACTGAGCAGCAAGTGCGCCCCAGGGGCCGAGGTTAGGAAACAGATTTCGACTGACTTTCACCACAAACACCATAATATGTTGGTTCGCGGCCACTTGCAGTTTTAGAATAAGTTCTGAAGGGCGCGTTGCGGCGTCCAATGACACTCGCGACGAGCTGCTGATTTCCTTAGCGCAAGTTTCGGTTCCATTGCTACTGGGAGCCCATTATTGTAATATGGGTAGGCGTAAGGATTCCTTCGTAAATGAGTAACAATATGTCTAAGGCAAGAGTGCGATTTTCGAGAACATCAACTTGGTTGTCCTATCGCGAACGTCACGCCGTAGTCGACCGGTGCCGGTTCCCGCTCCCGTAGCTCGTACATGCCGAAACGATTGATGGGATGGGTCCGATAAGGACTGAGCGCACCGAGCAATTCCGGCGCCAGTAGCAAGCATTTGGTTTTCCGACTCATTCAACGCCAGGGTAATGGTGGCGGAGTTGTGGAAGATTAGTAGGTTTGGCGATCGGGCATCCGATCTCGCCCATAATTATGCCTACGGCATCCTGTTACTCATTTACGAAGGAATCCTTACGCCTACCCAAAAACGTCCGCTTGATGGTCCGATTTCGATCGCGAACCAGAGCTTTTCTGTAGACCGTCACCTTGGATCGCCACGGCAAGAGGCGTACTGCGAACTCGTCCACCTCCAGCATTTCACGAGGCACTGCCAGTACGTCAGGGAATCGCTGCGCGCCGAAGAAGCCAATCGGATCCGTCACGCCTGCAAGACTAAGAAACTGCAGCCTGACGCCACACCATGCTCTGTGGCGACAAGAGTCCGCCGTGCGTCAGCGGGAAGGGCGGTTCTTATGGCAAGCGGTCAAAGGAAAGAAAGGGTCGTGTCGTTGTCCCGGCAGGCGCGCCTCAAATCTTGGATTGAACCTTTTCGGGGCGTTACGTAAAAACCCCCTTGATGCCTTTATCGTTCGAGAAATCGAATTCGGCAACGGCGCATTCTTGAACACCAGGAACGCAATACTGCCAACAGAGATTGCAAGTAATAGCCAGAGCACCCAATGTCGAGCTGGCGCTGGGGCCTTCTCAGACACATCCAGTTTCAATTTCCGAACCTTCGCCAGCCTGCTATTCATCGCCGGGCCTGAGATGCGCGCGTATCCTCCAGCAAACAAAGGCCGCGATCTATGAGTTCGATCACACAAGGATCGACAATGCGGTAGAGGACATTGTTCCCTTCGCGCCGCGTCTGCACGATTCCACGATCCGAAAGGCGCTGGAGTTGGTTGCTGACGGCCTGCGGCTTCATGCCAAGCTTCGCTGCCAGGCCGCTTGGATAGATCTCACCCTCCTTCAGCAACAAATGTAAAAGGCGAAGCCGCGTATCATTCGCCAGTGTTTCATACACTCGCGCCAACTCAGCAGCAGTCTCCATTCCCAGCAAAGGCCGCTCGACCAAAGGCGGCTTCGGCGGACATTCTGGAAGTCCACGCGGAGAACGAACTTGGCTTTTCTTCTTCACACTAATACACGAAACCGTGTTGTTATATATGTCAAGAGCAGTTCTCTTTCATGACTATTGGTGATTTCTCGGTCAAATGCTGCGTCTGGCGTTAAATCCAAGCGCGAAGGTTCGCGTAACTCACATCAAGGTCACACTTTTTCTCCAGGACGGCTTGGATGATCATTCACGGCCAGCATGGGTATGTGGAAACACAACCTCCTTCGCTTCGGAAGGAAGCGATGGTACAAGCCAGCGAAAAAGAACAGTCGCAGTAAAAGCGCCGAAGAGCTGTGCCACCATGAAGCCCGGTGCATCGACTGGACGAATCCCGGCAAATGTATTTGTAAAGCCTCGAGCGAGCGTTACCGCCGGATTGGCAAAAGACGTGGAAGCCGTGAACCAGTATGCGCCGGTGATGTAAAGACCGACCGCTATCGGAACCGCTTCGGAACGCAGACGAGCACAGCCCCAGATCACACACAGCAACCCGAACGTTGCAACGAATTCGCTAAAAAGCTGCCCGCCACCGACGCGGGCGTGCTGCGAGACTTGTATCAACGCTTCACCAAACATCAGATGCGCCGCGCCCACGCCGATAAATGCACCCAACACTTGGGCGACGATATACGCCGGGGCATCGCTCCAGCCAATCCCGCCCTGAGAGGCATCCGCAAGCGTTACCGCCGGGTTGAAGTGCGCGCCCGAGATTGGCCCGAATGTGAAAATCAGGGTCACCAACGTAGCACCCGTGGCCAGCGTATTGGCAAGCAGGGCTATGGCGATATTGCCGTCCGCCAGCCTCTCCCCCATGATCCCGGAGCCAACTACCGCAGCAAGAAGGAACGCGGTTCCTAAGGCTTCTGAGACAATGCGGCGCGAAAGAGTCATCCCTTTCAGGAGCAGCAACTGGGCGAACAGCACGACGCGGCAGCAGGCTTGTTCGCACGGATAAAGGCGCTGATGAACTTGCCTTCCAATTCTCGGGCCAGGGCATCGACATCGAGGCCCTGACCCGAGAGGAAGGCCCGCGCATCCTCGATGCCGTAAACCCGCGTGGACTCGATATCGATATCGTCGAAACCGGCTTTGGCGAGTTTCGTCACGTAATCGTAATCGCTCAAGGCACCGGCGACGCAGCCCACCCAAAGCTCCAGGCTTTTTTTTATTTCGGCAGGGACCTTGCCCTGGACAACAACATCGGAGATGGCTAAGCGACCGCTGGGTTTGAGCACCCGAAACGCTTCTTTGAGCACGCGGTCCTTATCGCCTGAAAGGTTGATGACGCAGTTCGAGATGATGACATCCACAGAATTATCGGAAAGTGGGATGTTCTCGATTTCGCCTTTCAGGAACTCAATATTGGTAAGGCCGCTTTTGCGCTTATTCTCCTCGGCGAGCGCCAGCATCTCATCGGTCATGTCGAGACCGTACGCTTTCCCTGTCGGGCCGACGCGGCGAGCGGAAAGCAGCACATCAATGCCGCCACCGGAGCCAAGATCGAGCACGGTTTCACCAGGTTTCAATTCGGCAAGGGCCGTGGGGTTGCCGCAGCCAAGAGAGGCTTTGATTGCCGTATCGGGCACTTCGCCTTCCTGCGCAGCATCGTAGAGGTTTGAGGTTATTGGATCACAAGAGGCTTGGAGCGCGGAAGCTTCGCCGCAGCAAGAATCGCCAGCAGCGCCCGATGTGACGCTTCGGGCAACATGTCCATACTTCTCACGGACCACTTCTTTAATATTCGGAGTACTCATAGTTTTTCCTTTATGTAGATAGAGACAAACGCTCTGCCGTTTGCGTGCGATCGACGTGCTAAGCAGGCTTCAACTGGCGGCCTCGGCGGCTTTGTGTTGGTCGCGCCTGCCTGCGGCATAGGCTTCGAAAATGCGTTGGATTTCGTCACGAACACGGCGAAAGACCGCGAGTTGATCCTCGTCCGTACCCTCCGCCTTAGCCGGATCGTCAAACCCCCAATGGTAACGATTTACTTGGCCCGGGAACATAGGACAGGCTTGATCGGCGTTCCCGCAGACGGTGATCACGGTCTCGATTTTGTTTTGACCAAGAAATTCCTCCAAATGCTTTGACCGATGGCCGGAAATATCGATCCCAATTTCCCGCATGACCTCGATTGCTTTCGGATGAACGTAACCGGCAGGCTTTGAGCCAGCGCTTTGCACGTCGATAAAATCGCCCGCAGCCTGTCTCAAAATACCTTCCGCAATGTGACTACGGCAGGAATTGCCGGTGCAGAGGATAAGAACGGTTGGCTTGTTGCTCATGACCTTCGGTGCCGCGAATCAAGCGGGAGCTTGATTGCCAATCTGGATTTTCTCGCGAACGCCGATCTCCTTGGTGACGGCTTCCAAACGCAGAACGTCGAGCTTCTCGAACGGCAGCGAGGCCAGGAGCTCAAGACGGCGCCTTATTTGCTGGGCGACCTGCCAGAAGGCTCGCCGCTTTTCTGTATCCGAACCTTCCACTGCG
The DNA here is from genome assembly GCA_036525415.1 of Terrimicrobiaceae bacterium. Classification (GTDB taxonomy): domain Bacteria; phylum Verrucomicrobiota; class Verrucomicrobiia; order Chthoniobacterales; family Terrimicrobiaceae; genus DASTFP01. The sequence continues at coordinate 20,067 of DATDAL010000125.1, forward strand.
GCTGGATCGGGAGAACTCCAATGCGCAAGGATCGGCTGGCCCGGCCAAACAGGGCAGGTTTCCTTGGCGTTGTCACACAGGGTGATGACGAAATCAAATGGCACATCTTTGAACTCATCCCACGATTTACTGTAGGCATCAGATGCGTCGATTTTGAAATCCTCGCGGAGAATTTCCAGCGCGAGCGGATGTGGCGCGCGTTTCGGACTCGCTCCTGCGCTGTAGGTTTCGAAGCGCACGGGGGCAATTTTCTTCAACAGGTATTCGGCAAAAATACTCCGTGCGGAGTTGCCGGTGCAGAGGAACATGATTGTGAAACGAGGTTTGTTTGGATTCATGGGGTCTTAGCAGGTGCAGGTGCGTTTGTTTTCGAGGGCTTCATCAATCCATTCGCAGTCAACTCGCACCTTCTCGAGGGTCTTGAGATCGGCACGGAAGCGCTTGTCGGTACGCGCACAATCCTGGAGACATTTGAGATTGGCTTCGAGTTCCACGGACGGCCTTGAAGGAAGGCTGTAAATCATCCATGTCCCATGTCTTGTGCATTCCACCAGGCCATGCCTGCGGAGATAGGCCAGATGCTGGGAAACCTTCGTCTGCGGAATATCGAGAATTTCTTGGAAATGGCACACGCAAAGCGGACCACGTGTCAGCAAGTGAATGATCCGCAGCCGCGTGGCGTCGCAGAAACATTGGTAAATCTGAATCAATTCCACGGAGGGAATATGGCGCTTCCATGATATTCGTCAATCCATATATCTCTACTCGTGAATATTACCAGCCATACGACCCTCCTGCGCGGGGCAGAGCGAAAAGGCCAGAGCCGAAGAAATGGGATATCGTCGGATCGAGGTGTCGTTGACCTGTCGCTCGATTGGAACAAAGCTATTACAATAATAGCTATTACAATAATACGCTATTATTGCACTCCACGCGCATCTCTGATAAACGCCTCCCAGAATGTGCAAAAAGATGCGCAGAAAAGCGACATTTTGCCCGGTCCCAGGACTCCTTGCAGGATGAGAACGGTGTTTGTTGGCAAGGCAGTAGGAAAAAGAAGGGGAGCGCAGCCGTGAGTGAGGACTCGCTTCTTGAGCGGGTCACCGCGGCCGCCGAAGAACGCCAGCTTTCGCAAAATTCACTCATCGCCTACCGGCGCACTTGGCTCAAAATAATTGCGTGGGCGGCTGCGAAAGGCCTCATCCTCGAAACCTTCCCGGCAGAAAGGGTAGGGGAGTTCTATGAGGAAGCGACCCGAGGCCGAAGTGCTTCCCATCACCTCCAGGTCAAAGCTGCGCTCGCCCTTCTCTATCACGTTCTGGGTTCATCAAATCCCTTTGCCCAGTGTCCTACGCCAAAGTTCGCGCCGGAGAAAACCGAGTTGCGTTACCATACCGCTTCGCAGCTCGGGCAACTCCTC
>DATDAL010000126.1:0-58455 GCA_036525415.1 Terrimicrobiaceae bacterium
AACGTGCGCTTCGGCTTAAGATAGCGCAGCGCGAGGAAAAGGCTGAACTGGCGCGCGAGCATTGTTGGTTAGCTGAAACTGTCTTCGGAGGAGCGTTTCGATCGCGCATAGATGCGCGAAGACTCGCCAACCCGGGCGCCGGCAGATTCGTGCAGGCGCGGAATGTAGGCAAAGGCAATCGCATTGAGCGCAAGCAAGGCAAGAAAATAGATGCTGTGGCGCTTCCAGTGGAAAGCTCCCGTCACCGCCTCGTAGCTTCCGATGGCGTCGAGGATCATTCCCCAAGCGACAGGAGCCCCGCCCAATCCCAGGCTCGTAATGACGGTGAACAAGGCGAAGAAATGAATGCGCCCCATCTCAGGCATCGTAGCCATCGTGATGCGCACATTTGCCAGATTGAAATTCGCTGAAGCGGCGCCTGTCAGAAAATTGAGCGCCGCGACGAGAGCGAGCGAACTGGGCACCACACTGGCAGCAAGGAGAATCCACACTGCGATTACGATTGCGAACATTACAGTGGCCACTCGCATCAAAGGCTTGCTGCCTGTCGCGTCCACGACGGATCCGCAAAATGGCAAGGCAACCAGAGCCCCGACGAAGGAGAACGCCGAGAGATAAAGCACGCCGGCGACATCGAAACGCGAGGAATCCCGCAGAAACTCCACAGTGAAGACACCAAGGCTCCCCAGCACGGTCGCATAGACGAGATTGAATATGAGCAACTCGCGAAACGGCGGGTAGCCGAGCATTTCGCGCCACGGCACATTCTGCGAGCCGCGTCGCCGCGTCGCCTCATCCGCGGGCACTTCGGGGATCCGTTTGATGAACGCAAGGCTTACGGTGGCGGCCACGGCACTGAGAAGAAACACGAGCCCGTACTCCCAGGATTCGACGCTTCCGGTCATGACGAGAGCCGATACCAACAGGGAGACCAGGCATCCTCCATACATGAAAAACTGATCGACCGAGAGAAATCGCCCCCGAACGTTCTCGGGAATTAAGTGGGTGATCCAAGGCATCAGTGCGGCCGAGGATATTCCCCGCAGCAGGTTGAAAAAGAAGAGCACTACGAGCAGCGCTGCGAGCTTTGCGGTGTCACCGAGAAAGTCCGCAAGTGGAATTGCTGCGACAACAAAGATCAGCACGGTGCGAGCCCCCCACCCCATCAGGACAAATCGCCGGTAGCCATAGTGCTCCAGATGCTGCGCCGCGGGCAACTGGAATACAGTCATCAGCGGCGTGAATGCGGCGATGATGCCCAGCACTGTGGAGGAGGCTCCCAGGGACTTCGCGTAAACGATGATCGGCGCGCCCATCATGACCTGAAAGGAAACGGCGTTGAACAAACTAAACCAGTGCACGTTGAACGAACTTCGCGGATAAACAGTCTTCACAAAAGGCATTGAGCATAGCCCAGGAGAAGGATTCTGCCAGAGGCTGCCTCGAAAGCCTAAGGAAGGATGGGTAGTTATCCGCGGTTGAATCGCGGAGCGCGCGTCCCCGCGTGCAATTTCGGACGTCCCCGCCGGAAAACCCTTCGGCGAGACGCCGAACACCACGTGCGAGACGCGTATGCTCCCCCGAGGGGCTACCCGTTTTTCCTCTCGCGCGTATGCGGGAAGAGGATCACGTCTCGAATACTTTCAGCGCCTGTGAGCATCATGACCAGCCGGTCGATTCCGATTCCTATTCCGCCCGCAGGCGGCATACCGTATTCGAGTGCACGGAGAAAATCTTCGTCCAGCTTCTGCGTCTCGCCGCCGCTTTGGTGTTCGAGACGCGCTCGCTGAAGGTCAGGATCGTTCAGTTCGGAATATCCCGGCGAGATTTCCTGCCCGTTAATCACGAGTTCATAAACATCGACTACTGATTCATCGTCGCGATTCTGTTTCGCGAGCGGAACCAGTTCCTTCGGGCAATGCGTGACGAAAAGCGGGTTGATGGTCTTTTCCTCGACCAGCTTCTCGAAAATATGCTGGGTGACTTCGAAGTCTTCCGTGCAATGGCTGATATCGAGCTGAAGCTCCGCGCAGCGCGCGCGCCGCTGTTCGGACGGCAGATCGTACCAGTCCGGAATGACTGATCGGATGAGATCAGAGTATTTCGCGCGCTTCCAGGGAGGTGACAGATCGATCGTCTTCACCACCGTGCCTTCGGAGTCCTTGTGCTCCACAAAGTGGCCCCCGCACACCATCTGCGCAAGATGGCAGATCAGGTCTTCCACCAGGCCGGCCATCATCTCGAAATCCGCGAAGGCCCAGTAAGCCTCCAGCATGGTGAATTCCGGATTATGCCGCCGCGAGATTCCTTCGTTGCGAAAGTTACGGTTCAATTCGAACACCTTGGTAAATCCGCCGACGAGGAGCCTCTTCAGATAGAGCTCCGGGGCAATGCGAAGATAGAGGTCCATCCCGAGCGCGTTGTGATGGGTTTTGAAGGGCTGCGCGGCCGCGCCTCCCGCAATCGGCTGCATCATCGGGGTCTCGACTTCAATGAATCCCCGCTCCTCCAGAAACCGCCGGATCTCTCGAACGATGGCGATGCGTCTGCGAAACACCTCGCGGGATCGCGGATTCGCAATCAAATCAAGGTAGCGCTGGCGGTACTTCGTCTCCGAGTCCTGCACGCCATGCCACTTCTCAGGCAATGGACGCAAGGCTTTCGAAAGGACGGAAAATCTTTTCACACGGATTGTTGGCTCCCCAGTCTTCGTGGTGAAGCACTCGCCCTCCACTCCGATCCAGTCCCCGATGTCCAGTTGCTTGAAGATGGCAAATGCGGCGTCGCCAATTTCCCGGGCGTGAATAAAGATCTGCATGCGGCCGGAGAAGTCGGAAATGTCGAGAAACCGGCTCTTCCCCATGTCGCGATGGGCGGTGATTCGTCCGGCAGCGCGAATCGCCTTGCCCGCGCTGAATTCCGCAAGGAGATCTTCGATCTGCCCCTCGACTTCAAATCTCGTACCGAAAGGCGCCACGCCGGCAGCGCGCAAGGCGTCTAGCTTTTGCCGGCGGACGGCGAGCAAGTCAGTGGCGGGTTCCATCGCAAGGATGTCTAGCGAAGCGACGCCTCCCTTGGCAATTGCCAAACCGGGAGCCGGAATTTTACGGGTTGTCAAACGGACTGGCCCGCATACGTTCTCGGCCATGTTTCGTTGTTTCGCGCGCCTGGCGTGCGTGCTTTTCTTGATCGCCCAATGCGCGCAAGCCGCGCGGGTCGCCGACAGTCTGGTCCGAATCCAGGCGACTTCCCAGGAGCCGAATTACCGGGCGCCGTGGAGCGCGGGAGAGGTGGCGAGCGGCGTCGGAGCAGGTTTCGTCATCGCCGGGCAACGGATCATGACCAACGCGCACGTCGTCAGCAACGCGCGTTTCCTGGCCGTATCCAAGGAAGGCGATCCGAAGCCCTATCCGGCCCGTGTGGTTCACATTGCGCACGATTGCGACCTCGCGCTGCTCACGATCGACAACCCCGACTTCTTCAAGAACACGGCGTCCCTGGATTTTGGCGGAATTCCCGCGATCGAAAGCACCGTCTCGGTATATGGCTATCCCATCGGCGGGGATCGGCTTTCGGTCACCCGGGGAGTCGTATCGCGCATCGATTTCCAGACGTATTCGCACTCCGGAGTGGACTCCCATCTGACCGTCCAGATTGATGCGGCCATCAACCCCGGCAACAGCGGTGGGCCGGTGTTGCAGGACGGCAAAGTCGTAGGCGTCGCCTTTCAGGGCTACAGCGGCGATGTGGCACAGAACGTCGGGTACATGATTCCGACGCCAGTCATCCGGCGTTTTCTACAGGACGTGGAAGATGGTCGCTACGATAGCTACATGGATCTAACCATTAGCTACCATCCGCTGCACAATCCAGCCATGCGCAAGGCCCTCGGGCTCACGGATGGTGACTTGGGGGTCTTTGTGGGTAACGTTTACGGTGGCGGAGTTTCGGAGGGGCGTCTTCAGCCTGGCGATGTGCTTCTTTCCATCGACGACCTTCCGATCGCCAGCGACGGAACGGTGAACATGGACGGCGAGCCCGTGGAGATGGCTGAGGTCGTCGAGCGCAAGTTCAAGGGAGACAGAGTCGATTTCAAGGTTCTGCGCGATGGCAAGCAGATGACGGTGACTATTCCGCTAACCCATGCGTGGCCGTTTTCCTTGCAAGCCAATGCCTACAATCAAAAGCCCCGGTTCGTGGTATTCGGCGGGCTGGTTTTTCAACCTGTTGACGCCAATTTCATTTCCGCGCACAATCCCGACGATCTGCGCCTGCGTTACTACTTTGATCATTTCATCACTCAGAACATCTATCGCGAACGGCAGGAGATCGTCGTTCTAAGCAATGTCCTCGCGGATCCGGTGAATGCTTATGCCCCGGACTTCCGCTATGACGTCGTCGATAAGATCAACGATCGGAAGATCCAGCGCATTGACGACGTGGCTGAAGCTTTCAATAAACCGGCTGATTACTACGTCATCGAGATGGTCGGAAATGGGCGCCCTCTTGTTCTCGAGCGCAAGGCGGTGGAGGAAGCGCGCAATCGCATCCGCGAGCGCTATCGCGTGACGACCGAGGAGAACCTGCAGAGATGAAGATTCCCGCCGTTCTTTTCTTGCTGCTTTTCTCTGCGGTGGCCGTTCGCGCTGGCGCCGCACCCGCTCTCAAGGAGCCGCCGGCACCCGTACTCCCTGTGAGCAGCGACTCGCTCGTCCGCGTCAATTCCACAAATCAACCCTTCGATTTCTTCCGTCCCTGGACAAAAAAGGCGCCTTATCTGCGCCGCGGCCTCGGGGTGGTCCTGTCAGGCGGTCAAGTCCTCGTCACCGCAGAGCTTGTCGCCAATCGGACCTACGTGGAATTGGAGAAGGCTGCCTCGGCGGAAAAGTCTCCTGCCGACGTCATCGTCGTCGATTACGATTGCAATCTGGCTCTCGTCAAGCCCGCGAATCCCGACTTTTTCAAGGATGCAAAGCCACTTCAACTCGATTCCGGGGCACGCGTTGGAGACAAGATCTCCATTCTTCAATTCGAATCCAACGGCCAGATAGCGGACACACCAGGCGTCGTTACAACAATCACGGTGGCCGGCTATCCCCTCGATCATCTCTCGCTCCTAACCTACCGGATCAGTGCTCCGCTACAGAACCGCGAAGGGAGTTTCACCATTCCCGCAGTGCGCAATGGGCGTTTGCTGGGACTTCTCATGCGCTATGACGCACGCAGCCAGACGGCGGACGTTATTCCCGCGCCAGTTATCTCGCACTTTCTCGCCGACGCGAAGCTCGAAAAATATCCCGGCTTTCCCCGGGCAGGCCTCGCTTTCACATCCACGCGCGACCCGCAATTTCGTCGCTACATCGGACTGAACGAGGAGGGTGGAGTTTACATCACGGAAGTTCGGCCCGGGAGCGCGGCCGAAAAGGCCGGATTGCGAAAGGGCGACGTCATCCTCGCTGTAGCGAGCAAGCCTGTAGATCAAGATGGCAACTACGAGGAACCCGACATCGGCAGAATTCCTTTCAGCCATCTTACTAATACCTTGGCGCATGTCGGAGACAGCGTAAATTTCACAGTTTTGCGCAACGGCAAGCATGAGACGGTACCGGTGAAACTTGCCTCCATCGACAACGAGCAGAGCGTCAGCGATCCCTTCGAATTCGACCACCAACCGCGTTACCTGATCATCGGTGGCCTGGTTTTTCAGGAACTATCGCGTCCCTACCTTCAAGAGTGGGGCGGAAACTGGTCAAAGGATGCGCCGCAGCGCCTTGTCTATCTGGATGCCTTCCAGAACGAGCTTCCGCCGGGTCGCGGCAAAATCGTCTTCCTGAGTCAGGTGCTTCCCACACCAAACACACTGGGATATGAAGAGCTCGAGCACCTCGTGGTCAGCAAAGTCAACGGCATGCCAATCAAGAGTCTCAATGACCTGGCTAAAGCCGTAACCGCTCCGAAGGATGGTTTCGACAAGATCGAATTTGAGGAAGATCCGACCTTCATCTATCTGGACGCGACTGAGATAGAGAACAGCAAGGGCCAACTCATGCAGGACTACGGTATCCCGGCGCCACAGAATCTGAACTGACTCAGCTCCGGCGGAAACCCCTATAGTCGCGGATGCGGCCTTCCAACTCCCGGATTTTGCTCTCTAGGTGCGAAATGGTTTCCTCGGCAACTGTGAGCTTGCGACTCTTCTCGAGGAGCGTGCTCTCCAGTTCACGAATGCGCTGCTGGAGATTGACGCGAAGGCCTCCTTGGCCAGGCTGTTGAATCATGCCCGTCAGCGCAGCCTGCTCTGGCTGCAACGGATTTGCCAGAGAAGCCTGATAAAACGGCGCTTCACCCAAAGTGCACCTTTTTCCGGTGTTGCAATTGATCAATCCGGTAGCGGGGTTAATTTCCCCCAGCTTCTCAAATTCAATAAGCGCTTCGGCGGTGGTCGGCCCGTACAGGAGATTCTCGCCCACAACAACGAGCCAATCCATCTCCATTTCGGGTATCATAGGAGCTTTTGTCCAGATCACCTGGTCGATCGAGAGCGTGTCTTGCGGATTCACCTGAGCAGAATGTGCCCACTCCCTGATTTTTTCGAACGGAACGGGCCCGAAAACCTCTCCGTTGTCATGCTTTCTCAGGAACCAGTTTTCGGAACGCTCAATCGCCATTTTTGAAGCAGCCCTGTCACGATCCATCCTGCCCACTCTCTGGAGAAATGACAAGAAACTTGCGCCACGAAGCGCCCAGAGCGATGATTCATGGCTCGCTTGGAAGAGCGCGAGTCATCAAAAGCCATGAGCAAGACACTGTTGGATAAAGTATGGGAGGCGCATAAGGTGCGCGAATTGCCAAATGGAGCTACGCAGCTGCTGATTGGCACCCATCTTATTCACGAGGTCACCAGCCCTCAGGCTTTTGGCATGCTGCGTGACCTCGGGCTCACAGTTCTTTATCCACAGCGCACCTTCGCGACGGTGGACCACATCGTCCCAACCGACGAGCGCGAAGAGCCTTTCTCCGATCAGCTCGCCGATGAAATGATCAAGGCGTTGCGCAAGAACTGCGAAGAATTTGGCATCACTTTCTTTGACCTTCCCAGCGGCCGGCAGGGCATCGTCCACATTGTCGGTCCCGAGCTGGGAATCACCCAGCCCGGAACCACCATCGCCTGCGGAGACTCCCACACCTCCACCCATGGCGCCTTCGGCGCGATAGCCTTCGGAATAGGAACAAGCCAGGTGCGTGACGTGCTTGCCACGCAAACCCTAGCCATCCGCAAGCCAAAGGTCCGCCGTATCAATGTGGAAGGCCGCCTGGCGCCGGGGGTATATGCCAAGGACGTCATCCTCCACATCATCCGAAAATTGGGGGTCAACGGTGGCCTCGGCTTCGCGTACGAATACGGCGGCTCGACCTTCGACTCCTTCACGCAGGAAGAGCGAATGACGGTCTGCAACATGTCGATAGAGGGGGGCGCGCGCGTCGGCTACGTAAATCCGGATCAAACAACCTTCGATTATCTCAACGGAAGGCCATTCGCACCCAAGAGCGACGATTGGCTAACGGCCGTCACTCGCTGGGAGTCCTTCGCTTCCGACCCTGAGGCAACATATGACGACGTTGTAGCCTATCGCACCGCCGATATCGCGCCCACGATCACGTGGGGCATCAATCCCGGCCAGGCAATCTTTATCGACGAAAAGGTGCCGGCTCCCGAGGATCTCCCCCAAAAGGATCGTGCCACTGCCGAAGAAGCTATCGCTCATATGCACCTGAAGGCCGGAAAACCGATCAAGGGCACCAAGGTCGATGTCGCTTTTCTTGGCAGTTGTACGAACGCCCGCTTGAGTGATCTCACAGAAGTCGCGCGTCACCTCAAGGGCCGCAAAGTCAAAAGCGGCGTAAAGGCTATCGTGGTGCCCGGCTCTCAGGGCGTCTCGCAGATTGCCGAAAAAATGGGCCTGGCAGAGATCTTCCGTGAAGCGGGATTCGAGTGGCGAGGCGCGGGATGTTCGATGTGCCTGGGCATGAACCCCGACAAGCTTATCGGCGACCAACTCTGTGCCAGCTCAAGTAACCGCAACTTCAAGGGACGACAGGGGAGCCCCACGGGGCGCACGGTGCTCATGAGCCCGCTCATGGTCGCGGCGGCAGCGGTGACAGGAGAGATTGCCGACGCCCGGGAGGTATTCACGCTAAGCTGAGGTTTTTACTATGGCTCTAGAACAAATAACGCAACTAACTGGCCGAGCGGTATATGTGCCAGGAGATGACACGGATACCGACCGGATCATTCCGGCGCGATTCATGAAGTGCGTGACGTTTGACGGACTTGGCGAGTTCGCGTTTTACGATGAGCGTAAGAACGCGGATGGCTCGGAGAAGCCGCATCCCTTGAACGATCCGCGGTTTTTGGGTGCGAGGATTCTTCTTTCCGGATCGAACTTTGGATGCGGAAGTTCTCGTGAGCACGCGCCGCAGGCGCTGTACCGCTTTGGTTTCCGCGCTGTGGTGGCAGAAAGCTTCGCCGAGATTTTCTTTGGCAATTCCACCACGCTCGGAATGCCCTGCGCAGTGATGGCTGGCGAGGACATCCTGGCGCTTGCCGGTTTGGTCGAGGAAGATCCGGCTTTACTTGTCACGCTTGATCTCCTGGAGGGAAAGGTGACAGCCGCCGACATGGATTTTAGAGCCACGCTTCCTGATCATGCCCGGGACGCCTTGGTTCGCGGAAAATGGGACGCGATCGCCGAACTGCTCGAGAATGTCTCCGAGATTAGGCGGGTTGCGGCCGCCCTCCCGTATTTCAAGACGGCATAGCAGGTCTATCGCCGGCCGCGAAAATCAGGCGCTTGGCACAAGCGCCTCGACAAACTACAGGAAAGCGGGTGATCACTTTCCTCGTCCGCCGTCTTACCGGTCTAGTGGCAGTGCTGTTTTGCGTTGTCACGATCACATTTTTTCTGATCCGCATTTCGCCGGGTGGACCGTTTGACGCCGAGCGAAAGATTCCGCCAGCGATCGAGAAGCAGCTTCTGGCCAAGTACAAACTGGACGGGCCTCTTTGGCAACAATACCTGGGCTACTTGGGCGATCTCCTGCGCGGAGACCTGCGGGATTCGACAAAATACCGGAACAGGAGCGTGGCTGAAATCCTGGCGCAGACCCTTCCCGTAACGATGACTCTCGGCGCGGCGGCCTTTGCGCTTGCCGTAGCGGGTGGCCTCTTTCTGGGCGTCGTTGCCGCTGCGGGCCGCGGGACTTGGAAGGACACGCTCGCTATGCTGGTCGCGCTGACGGCGATTTCTTTGCCTGCATTCATCACCGGCCCGGTGTTGATTCTTGTTTTCAGCTTGTGGCTGAAATGGCTGCCGGTCGGCGGATGGGGCAGCATCGGCGCGCTCATTCTGCCCGCCATTACCCTCGCGGCTCCCTACGTCGCCTATATTGCGCGCCTGCTGCGCGGCAGCATGATGGAGACACTTGGGCAGGATTTCATCCGCACGGCGCGAGCCAAGGGCCTAGCCGAGCGCGTCGTGCTTTACCGGCATGCGCTCCGAGTCGCGATTCTTCCCGTCGTCTCCTTCCTTGGTCCCCTAGCGGCCCACCTTCTGACCGGCTCGATCGTGGTGGAAACTATTTTTTATATTCCCGGCGCGGGCGGATTCTTTGTGAATTCCATACTGAATCGCGACGGATTTCTCCTCGGCGGGGTGGTCATCGTTTATTGCACGATGCTCGTGCTACTGAATCTTGCAGTGGACGCGACTTACACGCTGCTCGACCGGAGGATCCGCCTCGATGCATGATCGGAGGGCGACCGGAAGGTTTTGGAAGAATTCCGCGGCGGTCACCTCTGCCGCCGTTCTGACCGTGATCATACTGGCTGTGATAGTTGGTCCGTTCATCCTTCCGGCCGACTATGCAGAGCCGGGACCCCTCTCTTTCTCTCCTCCGACTCTGCAACATCCTTTTGGCACCGACCTCAATGGACGCGATCTTCTCTTCCGCGTGCTTGCGGGCGGACGCATCTCGATGCTGGTTGGACTGTGCGGAGCACTCGTGAGTCTTGTCATCGGCACGGCATACGGGCTGATCGCCGGCTACTCTGGAGGGAAGATCGATGATTTGATGATGCGCGTCGTTGACATCCTTTACTCCATACCCAGATTGATCTTCATCCTGATCTGCATCAATGCGTTCAATTCGCAACTCCAGGAATTCGCATCGAAAATCGGTTGGAATTGGCTTGTTTCCTCCTCGCGCATAGCAATCCTCATCGTCTCGCTCGGCATCATCGAGTGGTTGACTCTTGCCCGCATCGTCCGCGGCCAGACGCTCGCGCTGAAGAGTCGCGCTTTCGTAGTGGCGGCGACAGCGCTAGGCCAATCGCATGGCAAAATCCTCCTTAAGCATCTGCTGCCAAACCTCCTGGGCGTCATCCTGATTTATCTGACGCTGACAATTCCGGCCGTCATCATCGACGAATCTTTCCTTAGCTTCCTGGGATTGGGGGTGCAAGCTCCTGAAGCAAGCTGGGGCTCGCTGCTGGCCGACGGAGCGGCGTCGCTCAATCCTATTCGCATCCGCTGGTGGCTGGTTGCCTTTCCTGCGGCGGCCATGGCGGTGACTCTCCTCGCTCTCAATTTTCTTGGAGATGCCCTTCGAGATGCGCTCGACCCGAAACGCTAGCACTTGCCGGAGTTGTGGCGGCGCTTTTTTTTCTCGGAAGTGCCTGCTTCCGTAGGTCAGACCGCAACCACGACGGACATCGCACTCAATCGGGAAAATCCCCGAAGGCGAGATAAGATCGAGTACCGATTGCTTTCACGATCAAGCCTTGCGAGCATAATGCTATGAAGACGAAACCCAACCTCGCCGGAATGCTTGTCGCCCTCACTTTCGTGACCCTGCCACTTTGGCCTTCGCACGCAAAGGAGAAAGCCGTCGATGAAGCAATGGATTCCGCTCCGGTAATTGTCGATGCTACCGAGTTGATCGCGATCCTTTCACCCACCGAAGGAAATCAAGCGGCGGGAGTCGTGACGTTCAAGTCCGCGGGCAAAGGCAAAGTGGAAGTCAAAGGTGATCTGAGGGGTCTATCTCCGAATTCTAAACATGCTATTCACATCCATCAGTACGGAGACCTGACATCGAAGGATGGAAAGAGCGCAGGCGACCACTACAATCCCCTGGGGCATCAACACGCCCTACCCGATCACAAGACTCGACATGCCGGAGATTTTGGCAATCTCGACGCCGACGCGAGCGGCAATGCCACCCTCAGGTTGGTCGTGGATAATATTTCACTAGCCGGACGTCTAAGCCCTATTATTGGGCGCTGCGTCGTCGTACATGCGAAACCCGACGACGGAGGCCAACCCTCGGGAAATGCCGGCGATCGAATCGCCGTGGGAGTGATCGGAGTGAAAAACCCAAAGGATTAGAAACTCCCCGGACTCATGGCGAAGGCCGATTCTTGAAAGGGTTTCCTCGTGGGCCATTTTCGACGAACTGCTCAGGTTCCTCTGCACGCAGACCACGATAGCGGCAATCCAATGCTGCCCGGCTTTTTCGCAGGCCTCTTCACGAAGCAGCGAGCGGTAGCAGCCGGCTCGCTGTTTATTGCGGCAGCCTGTATGGGCCAGAATACCGTGTCGAAAGGCCAGGGAAAGGCCGGCGATTGGCAAGCCGACGCGCCAGGTGTCCAGCACAGGATCACTATATCGGATTTGCCGCCAGACTATGCGACACCGTCCTCAGACAATAGCCCAAAGGTTGTCACTCCTCCAAAAGGGGCGAAGCTCAGGGTTCCAGAAGGTTTCGAAGTTGCACTATTTGCCAGCGGCTTTGCGAACCCTCGCTATTTGCTAACTGCTCCGAACGGCGACATCTTCGTAACGGAAAGCTCAGCGAATAGGATCCGGGTGCTGCGCGATGCCGACGGAGACGGCCGCCCCGAGATCAATGAGAAATTCGCAACCGGCTTAAAACAGCCGTTTGGTCTCGCGTTTTATCCGCCCGGACCGAATCCGAAGTTTCTGTATGTTGCCAATACCAACAGCATCGTGCGGTTCCCATACCGCAATGGCGATCTGCGGGCACGTGGCAATCCGGAGCATATCGCCGACCTTTCCGCCGGAGGCAGATTAACAGGCGGCGGGCATTGGACTCGCGACATCGTCTTCTCCCGGGACGCGAGCAAGCTGTACGCGTCGGTTGGATCAAAGACAAACGTGGACGACGAGACGGAAGAACCGGAGGAACGAGAGCGCGCGCGAATTTTCCAGTTCAATCCGGATGGATCAGACCGAAGACTCTATGCGTGGGGAATCCGCAACGCTGTTGGGATAGATGTTCACCCGCAAACGGGAGAACTTTGGGCCTCCGTCAATGAACGTGATGGACTCGGCGACGATCTCGTTCCTGACTATATTACGCGAGTTCGGCAAGGCGGCTTCTATGGCTGGCCTTGGTACTATCTTGGAAATCATCAGGACCCCCGTCACCAAGGCGTCCGGCCAGACTTGGCCAGCAAGGTCATCACCCCAGACATCTTGGTGCAGGCGCACTCGGCGCCTCTCAAAATGATTTTTTATGACGCTGAGCAGTTTCCCGATGCATACCGGGGTGATGCCTTTGTCGCCTTCCACGGTTCATGGAACAGAGCCAAACGCACCGGATACAAGGTCGTGCGCGTCCCCCTCGATCACGGTTCACCGCAGGGTATCTACGAGGATTTCCTGACGGGGTTTGTAACGCCAGAAGGTAACGTATGGGGCCGTCCAGTGGGGCTCACGGTGGCGAAAGACGGTAGTCTGCTGGTCAGCGAAGATGGAAACAACATGATCTGGAGAATAAGCTATAAGAAGTAAGAGATCACTTTGATGAGAAGTTCGGAACGCTAGAACGCGTAGGAAGCTCCTGCGACAGGCCCGAGAGAATCCAATCCGGTATTTCTGCGCCGTGGCTCGGAAAGGTCGGCGTTTGACAGGTGCTGCCAAAGAAACCCGGCCCAGACAGACCAAGAGTCTGAAATGGAGAATCGCACTCCTCCCGAAGCGAGCAGGCAGAACGCGAAATCCTCGCCCTGCCCAAGCGGGGTGTCATCGCTGTCGACGGCCCCCATCCCGCCTCCACCATCCGCGTAGAGCGACCATCGTGAGGTCCCAAGAGGAAAAATCAGGCGTGCTCGCAGCGCGCCACCTATGAAATAGCTCTCAGGACCATGCAATATCGCTTCCCCCAGGAACGACGCAAGAATCTGACCTTTGATACGCACTGGCCCAATTTGCCATTGCGAAAAAGGCTGCCAAGCAATGGAGAGAAGTTGTGGCGCGATCACGTAGTTGTTGGGATTTCGCACCCCAAACAATGCTGACGTCTCGAGCGCAATCTCCCAGCGCCTCTCGCGCGGACGCTCCCGATCGATGAGAACCTCTCGCGAGAACCTCTCGCCCGCCTGGAGTTCCGTCGCGCATAAAAGTAAAGCGGCAAATATTCCTATTATCGAGAGACAGAAGCCTCCTCTCACCGACCCCCGGCCTTGAAGTCTCGCCGTCGTGGATGGATTCGCGCCGGGAATGGTCTTCCAAAAGCGGATCGGAGAATTCATCTTTGCCAGAAGAAAAGCCTAACTCCCGATTTGAATGCCTGAAACATAACGCACACTGCTGCAGGACCACGGGTAAGCGCGACCGGAGATCGCATAGAACAAACGGTCTGGATGGTCATCGTAAAATGGCTTTCCTACCAAATCTGCTATCCGCTAGTTATCTCTTGCCTTAGAAGTTCGAGGAACCGCTTCAACACAGGATTGGGGTCGTCTCTGCGCCAAGCGGCGCTGACCCCCCAGGACGCTGCGGGATCACTCAAGTCATGCAGACGCACACCGGGAATGTGTGCGATAGCGAAAGAGTGAGGAATCAGCGTTATGCCAAGGCCAGCCTGCACAAGTGCGAGAGAAGTCGTCACCTCACTGGTATCCTGGATGACTCGGGGATGAAAACCAAATTTCGCACAAAGTTCTATGACGTGGCGGCGAAACGTCGGAGCCCGTTCGTTGGAGATGAGAATAAACGGCTCCTGTGCGCAATCCTTTAGAGTGGCGTTTTCGGATAGGCGAGAATCACTTGAGGACACGAGCACCAACCGATCCCTGATCACTGGTATTGCTTCGAATTCCCTGGGCACCGGCGCACGCACGAACCCCGCATCAATGCGCCCAGAACGCAGCGCCTCCGTCTGTTCGAGGGTGGACATGTCGCGAAGGCTGATTTGCACGCCCGGCGTGGTCTGGCGAAGGCGGCCAATCAGGCGGGGAACCAATTCGAAAGTGTGGAAACCGAAGCCGATTCTCAGTCGTCCACTTTCACCGCAGGCCAGGCGGCGTCCTCCTTCGATCAGACGGTCAAAACCGCTGACAAGCGGTCTAGCATCCTCCAAGAACAGCTCTCCCGCACTGGTGAGCCTGGTGCCGTGCTTTCCTCTCTCAAACAGCGAGCAGCCCAAGTCGTCCTCGATTCGGCGAATCTGCTTGGTCAGCGCCGGCTGGCTCAAATGCAATAACCGTGCTGTGCGGCCGAAATGCAACTGCTGTGCAAGCAGCACAAACGAACGGATTTCACGCATATCCATAACTGTGTGTTATCATATCAATGAACTCTTTCCATTGGCAAGAATCACTCTCACAGATGAAGGTTTGGGATATGAACAAAATGGCAGTCATCGACCTTGACGATACCCTACTGGCTCCAGACAAGGAGATCAGCCAATCCAACCTCGACGCTCTGCGGGCCCTAAGAAAGAACAAGTTCGAGATCATCATCGCCTCGGGCCGTCATCACCGGAACATTCTCAGCTACGAGAATCGTATCGGCCGGCAAGGCTGGGTCATCTCTTCGAACGGCGCTGTCGTACGCCACGCTCAAACCTCTGCCATGCTGCACGAGTTGACTCTCACCCCTGCCCAAGCACTCGACGTTTACAGTTATGCGACTGAGAGAAATCTCGCCCTCATCGCCTATCATAGGGACGGAGCTTTTGCCGAACAGGAGTCCGAATGGACCCAACGTTACGCCCGCAACGCCGGCTGGCAGCCTCAACTCCGCGATCTCTCTGTTCTTGCCAGGACGGGAATTCAGAAGCTGCTTCTAATCCATTCCCCGCCGATAATTGACGCCATCCAACCCGAGGCCCAGGAACTGTTCGGCTCGGAAATGTATGTTGTTCGAACGGAAAATGATATTCTGGAAGTAGCGGCTCCCGCGACCAACAAAGCACTGGGCGCTCGAGCCGTGGCGACACGACTTGGCATTGAGAGCCAGGACGTAATAGCCTTCGGCGACGGAAACAACGACGTCGAACTGCTCAGTTGGGCCGGCGTTTCCGTGGCCATGGATCACGGACGCGAAAGCGCTCGCCGCGCCGCCAAGCTCATCAGTCCTCCCGGATTACCCGGAACCGCGTTCGCGCGGGCGGTGCAGGCGGTCTTGCAACGTCCTGCCAAATCTACCCTCAACGGCATCTGAGCTCGTTCGCAGGCTACTCCCGAAACCCGTGCGAAAAGACCGCAAATCATTTTTTCTAAGGCACCGGAACCGAGAGAATTGCGCCAAGCGCATAAGGCTGAACCTCTCTCATTTTAGCGAGCGGGTCGTAGCTTATCGACCTTTTCGCAGCAAGGTTTAAGAGACTTGCGGCTTCCTTAGAGCAGAGTACTCGACTCCAGCACCTGGCACTCTCGACAGCGCCATGTACTGTTTGCGCGCTGCTGTTCGGCCGTTCGGGTAACTGTGACCCTGCTCTCCACTGCGGATCATTGAAAGTCCTCGCCTGCATTGACAGTGCCTGCGTACCCACTCGCGATGCGCCAGGGTTGATTATGAAGTCCGCAATCTGACAGCCCTCTCCCGCCGTCTTTCCCCCCTCTCCTCACTGGATCGCGAACGCTCGCCCTTGATCGCTCGACCTGAGCAATCGCACACGACGAAATGCCCACAGAAAAGGCCAAAATAGAATAAACATTCCATAGTATTTTTTTTTAAAATATTTTTTGTATTATGGAAACTGCTCGGCTATTATAGCCGTCAACAAGTGGCCCCTCGGAGCATGAACACGTCGGCAGGATCGATTTACAGAAAAGATATGGCAATGCCTGCCATCGATAAGTCGTTTATGGGATTGACCTTGGGAGCCATCGCGAGCAAATTACCATCGGGGACCCAAATTGTGAAGGTTTCAGCCTCATGCCGGACGAGAGGCGCGTGTTCCTTCAAGAACTGGCTGGCGTAGAATTATGATGAGAAACCCCACCCACTTTGAACTCGGGCGCAAGTTTGACCTGATATGTCTTGGACGGCTTGCTGTTGACCTTTATGCGCAGCAAATCGGAGCGCGGCTCGAGGACGCGAGCACATTCTCGAAGTATCTTGGGGGTTCCTCTGGCAACATTGCGGCGAACACTGCACGCCTTGGATTGAAGCCGGCAATGCTCACGAGGGTTGGCGATGATCACATGGGGCGATTTCTCATCGAAACGCTTACCAGAGCCGGGTGCGACGTGAGCCACGTGGTGAAGGACCCCGATCGGCTCACAGCGCTCGTTCTACTGGGGCTCAAGGATCGGGATACCTTTCCGCTGGTGTTCTATCGGGAAAACTGCGCGGACATGGCCTTGGATGTGAGCGATTTTGACGAAGCCTTTATTGCTTCGAGCCGGGCGCTGCTTATCACGGGCACGCACTTTTCTACCGCTCAGGCAAATAAGACGAGCCAGCAGGCGTTGGAGTTTGCGCGGCGCAACAACGTGCGCACGGTTTTAGACATCGACTACCGTCCGGTTCTCTGGGGGTTGACGGGGAAGGCCGAGGGAGAGGTGCGCTACGTTTCCAGCGAAGGGGTAACCAAACATCTGCAGGGCCTTTTGCCGCTTTTCGATCTGATTGTGGGCACCGTAGAGGAGTTTGGAATTGCCGGAGGCAAGGAAGATCTCATTGAGACGCTGCGAGCAGTGCGCGGGGTGACCGCGGCGACATTGGTGGTCAAGCGCGGGGTGCTTGGATGCTCGGTATTCGAAGGCGAGATTCCCGATTCGATCGACAAGGCGCCGACATTTGGCGGCGTGCAAGTCGAAGTGCTCAATGTGCTCGGAGCGGGTGATGCCTTTTTGTCCGGTTTTCTGAGCGGATGGCTGCGCGGGGAAGATTACGAGGTGTGCGCGGCGCGAGGCAATGGCTGCGGGGCGCTTGTCGTTGCGCGTCACGGCTGTGCGCCTGCGATGCCAACCCCGGTTGAGCTCGATTATTTTCTGGAGAATGCGGCTGGGGATCCGGAGCGCATGCGTCGGCCGGACCGCGACAACACGCTTGCTCATTTGCATCGGGTCTCGGTTCCGCGTCCGCGGTGGGACGAGCTCTATATTTTTGCCTTCGATCACCGCAGCCAGTTCGCAGAACTGGCAAGAAGAGCTGGAGCCCTGGAGAACCGGATACGGGTGCTCAAGGAACTGCTTGTCGAGGCGGTGGCTTCGGTGGAGCGGGAGGGCGGCTGCGCTGGTAAACTGGGCATTCTCGCCGACGAGACTTACGGGCAGGATGCGCTCAACGCCGCTACCGGCAGAGGTTGGTGGATTGGGAGGCCCGTGGAGCTGCCCGGCTCCAACCCACTCCAGTTTGAGCACGGCCGCTCCATAGGAACGAACTTGATTTCCTGGCCGAAGGAGCACGTAGCCAAGTGCCTTGTTCTTTATCATCCCGACGACCCGACCGAACACCGGCTCGAACAGGAGGCCCAAGTGCGCTCGCTCTATGAGGCCACAAGGGCAAGCGGCCACGAGTTGTTGCTGGAGGTCATTCCGCCCAAAGATCGAACGCAGGCCGACACTGTCTATCGGTCCCTCAAGCAATTCTACGACCTGGGCATTAGGCCCGAGTGGTGGAAGCTGGAGTCGATGACGGCAGTCCAGTGGCGCTTGATCGATCAAGTTATCGGCGAGAACGATCCGTATTGCCGAGGGGTTCTGCTTTTGGGACTGAGTGCGCCCGTTGAACGGCTGGCCGAGGGATTTAAAGAGGCGACCGGATCGACCACTTGCCGGGGCTTCGCGGTGGGGCGGACGATCTTCGAGCAGCCCAGCCTAGCGTGGCTCGCGGGACAGATCGACGACGAGACACTGATAGCACGTACTCGGGAGACTTTTGAAAGCCTTGTCAGACTCTGGCGTGAGGCGCACAAGGACGCACCGGCCAGGGCAGCCAGACCAATCCTCGAGGAATGTGTAGTATGAACGAAACAATGACCTTTGCAGAGAATCCGAGCGTTGCCAAGCGTGGCACCGTGCGGTTGACGACGGCGCAAGCCCTTGTGCGTTACCTCGCCGGCGTTCGCACTCGGATCGAGGGCCCGCAGGGCGATGACATCGTCCCGCTCTTTGGTGGAGTGTTTGCGATCTTCGGTCACGGGAATGTCGCCGGCATTGGCGAGGCATTGTATCAGTATCGTGACAAGCTGCCGACCTATCGGGCGCACAGCGAACAGGCGATGGCGCATGCGGCGATCGCGTATGCAAAAGCGCACTTTCGACGACGTATGATGGCGTGCACGACTTCCATTGGCCCGGGGGCGACAAACCTTGTCACGGCCGCTGCGCTGGCTCACGTCAATCGGTTGCCTGTGCTTTTTCTTCCCGGAGACATCTTCGTATCCAGAGACCCAGATCCTGTGCTTCAGCAGGTGGAAGATTTCAGCGACGCCACGGTATCGGCCAACGATTGTTTCCGTCCGGTTTCGCGCTATTTCGACCGAATCGTCCACCCTTCCCAATTGATCACCGCGCTTCCACGCGCTGTGCTTACTCTGACCGATCCGGCGGTCTGCGGACCCGTGACTCTGGCCCTTCCTCAGGATGTGCAGGCTGATGCCTTTGAGTATCCCGTCGATTTCTTTGAGAGCCCAGTCGTGGAATTTCGGCGTGTGCCTCCGAGCGAGAGCGAATTGGCTGGGGCGGTGCGCACGGTGATGGCAGCGAAGAGACCGGTGATTATCGCGGGAGGCGGAGTGCTTTACGATGGCGCCTGCAAAGCTCTGCGGGGCTTTGCCGAACGTCACGGTGTGCCGGTTTGCGAAACTCAGGCGGGCAAGAGTTCCCTGCCATGGGACCATCCGCTGCAGCTTGGCTCTGTAGGGGTGACTGGTTCGCCGGCGTCCAATGCCCTCGCAAGCGAAGCGGATTTGATCCTCGCCGCGGGCACACGCCTGCAGGACTTTACGACCGGATCGAATTCTCTCTTCACCAAGGCCCGGTTGGTCTCTCTGAACGTGAACGCTTTCGACGCGGCGAAAGCGCGCGGAATCCCGCTGCGGGCCGGCGTGAGTCTGGGTCTGGAGGCCCTGAGCAAAGCGCTGCCCCATTGGCAGGCTGAGGCCTCGTGGACCGAGCGAGCCAAAACCGAGGCCGCTGCGTGGCGCTCCACGGTGGCTAGAATCACCCAGCGCCGCGATCTGGCGCCCGGAGAATTGCCCTATGACGGCGAGGTCATCGGAGCCGTGCAGCGCTCCCACCCAAAGTCCACCACGACGGACATCGTGGTCTGCGCCGCCGGGACTCTTCCTGCCGAGTTGCACAAGCTCTGGCGCACCGAGACCCCCGGAGGCTATCACATGGAGTACGGCTATTCGTGCATGGGCTACGAGGTCGCTGGAGGCTTAGGGGTCAAGATGGCCCACCCCAATCGCGAAGTCATCGTGATGGTGGGCGATGGCAGCTATCTAATGCTTAACAACGAGATCGCGACCTCAGTAATGCTCGACAAAAAGCTGCTTATTGTGCTGCTCGATAATCGCGGCTATGGATGCATCAACCGACTTCAGCAGCAGTGCGGAGGCGCACCATTTAATAATATGCTTGTGGATAGTTTGCAGTTTGGGGAGGCCGCGCCCCGGATCGACTTCGTCGCGAACGCAGCCTCCCTGGGTGCCCTTTCCGAGAAGGTGGCCAATATTCCGGAACTGGAAGCTGCCCTTCTGCGCGCTCGCTCCGCCGATCGTACCTATCTGATTTGCATCGACACAGATGATACCCGTACCACCAAGGAAGGAGGATGGTGGTGGGAAGTGGCCGTTCCCGAGGTCTCTCCGCGCGAATCTGTAGGCCAGGCCCGCGCGGCGTACCTCCGGGGGAAAGAAAAGCAAAAACGCTAATGAATCTTCTCATCAAGCCCAAGAAACACTCCAAAGAGATCGTCTCGGTTACCCCAGCCTCAGCCGGATGGCGCTATATCAGCTTCTCCGCCCGCAGATTGGCCCCCGGTGAGACTCTCACTCTTTCGGACTCCTCCAACGAGCTGTGCGTGGTCGTTCTAAGCGGAATCGCTTCGGCTCGAATCGAAGGCCAAGAGTGGAAGGAAATTGGCCAGCGCATGAGCGTTTTCGAAGATGCCGCACCTTATGCTGTCTATCTTCCGCCCCGTGCCGAGCTCACCATTACCGCCAAGACCGATGTCGAACTGGGCGTGGCTGGCGGGCCAGCGAAAGGCGAGCTTCCCGCCCGACTTATCGAGCCGGGAACCATGCGACGCAGCGCTCGAGGCAAGGGCGCCAATACCCGCTATGTTTGCGACATCCTGCCCCAGGATGAACCCGCCGAGTCTGTCCTGGTCGTCGAAGTAAAGACGCCCAGCGGACATTCCTCGAGCTATCCTCCGCACAAACACGACATCGACAATGTTCCGACGGAGAGCCTGCTGGAGGAAACCTACTACCATCGCATCAATCCGCCGCAAGGCTTTGTCTTTCAGCGCGTCTATAGCGATTCCCGCGATCTTGACGAGTCCATGGCCGTCGAGGATCGCGATGTCGTTTTGGTGCCTCGCGGCTACCATCCGGTTGTCGTACCTCACGGTTACGAATCCTATTACTTCAACGTTATGGCCGGCCCAAAACGCGTCTGGCACTTCCACAACGACCCAGATCACGAGTGGATCTTATCGGCAGCTTGAACGCATTTATTGAATTGTAACCTTAGAGATCACCCTGTCATGTCCACAAAAACCTTAGAAGCAAAAGAGTCAGGACCGGAGCGTTCGACACCCGGTCGCATCGAGCATTTCATCAATGGCAAGCACGTCCGTGGCGGCGGAAGAACTAGTGACGTATTCAATCCCGCAACCGGCGAAGCCACCGCCAAAGTCGCACTCGCCTCCTCGGCCGAAGTGGACGCGGCGGTTTCAGCCGCGCGCGAGGCGTTTCCCGCCTGGTCCAAGCTCTCGGCACTCAGGCGTTCGCGGTTTCTTTTCCGATTCAAAGCGCTGCTCGACAAGCATCATGACGAACTCGCTGCGATCATTACGCGGGAGCACGGGAAGATTTTTTCCGACGCAAAGGGAGAGGTCGTTCGCGGTATGGAGGTGGTCGAGTTTGCGTGCGGCATCCCCCATTTACTCAAGGGTCAGCACAGCGACGAGGTGGGCGGAGGTATCGATAACTGGAGCGTGCGGCAACCCCTTGGCGTTGTGGCGGGCATAACCCCATTCAACTTCCCTTGCATGGTGCCCATGTGGATGTTTCCGGTGGCTATCGCTTGCGGAAATACCTTTGTCTTGAAACCCTCGGAACGCGACCCTTCAGCGTCAATCCGGATCGCGGAATTGCTCAAAGAAGCGGGTTTGCCGGACGGCGTCTTCAATGTGGTGCAGGGTGACAAAGTGGCGGTCGATGCCTTGATCGAGAACCCGCAGATTGCCGCGCTCTCCTTCGTCGGCTCAACGCCGATTGCTGAATACATCTATAGAGAGGCGACCAAACGCGGCAAGCGCGTGCAGGCCCTTGGCGGTGCTAAGAATCATCTTGTGGTGATGCCTGACGCCAACCTTGACCATGCCGCTGATGCGCTTCTTGGCGCAGCTTACGGATCGGCTGGAGAGCGGTGCATGGCGATTTCGGTTGCCGTAGCAGTGGGGAGGACGGCTGATAAGTTGGTTCAAAAGCTCAAGCCGCGTGTGGAAGCCCTTAAGATTCGTGAAGGCATGGACCCGGACGCCGAGATGGGCCCGGTCGTTACCGCAGTGCATAAGGCAAAAATCGAAAGCTACATTGAGGATGGCGTGAAATCCGGAGCCAAACTCGTCGTCGATGGGCGTGGATTCAAGGCGGCGGGACACGAAGGCGGATTCTTCCTTGCTGGGACGCTCTTCGATAACGTTACGCCCGATATGCGCATCTATAAGGAAGAGATCTTCGGTCCTGTCCTGTGCGTAGTACGCGTGCCCAATTTCGAAAGCGCGGTCGAACTAATTAATAAGCACGAGTTCGGCAACGGCGTTTCGTGCTACACCCGCAACGGGGGAACAGCGCGTGAATTTGCCAGGCGCGTTCAGATTGGCATGGTGGGCATCAACGTGCCAATTCCGGTGCCTTTGGCCTGGCATTCTTTTGGCGGCTGGAAGCGCTCCCTCTTTGGCGACCAGCATATCTACGGCGAGGAAGGAATTCGGTTCTACACACGCTATAAGAGCATCATGCAGCGCTGGCCGGCGGGCGAACCCTCCGCGATTGAGCTGGCTTACACTTCCGGCACCGAGGGGGATACTTCCACGGAAGACACCGCGTCCCCGGGCGCACAATTCGTCATGCCTACGAACTAAGCCCGGGCGGATTCGTGCCTAAGGAGGCGGCCCGGGACTCATGAGACTGACATTTCGGGCTGACCGATATCGCTCGCATCCGGTGAACCTTGATCGCCGCAAAGATGGTATCGAATCCGCGGTTGAAGTCAATCATGCAAGCGAGGTCCGCTTCGGACACGGCTGCGGGCGCTGACGCACTGAAGTGCGCACGATCGGTGACAACGTCGGAGGGTTTCGCTGCTGCTGCCGAACGAAGCAATCATAGATGCCGGTCCCTCAGAACAGTTGAGCTCACTTCCGAAGATCTGGTCTAGACTAAAGCGTCGTGCAGAATCTGGGCCGGATGCAGCGCTATACGCCCGGTGCCATCTTTGATCTGGTGCCGGCAGCTTGTTCCTGGCGCCGCGATGATCGTTTCGGGCGGGGCTGCTCGCACGGCCGGTAAAAGCACGAGTTCGGCGATTTTCATTGAAATGTCGAAATGCTCCTCTTCGTAGCCGAAAGAGCCCGCCATCCCGCAGCATCCTGATGGAATAATCTGGACCTTGTAATCAACAGGAAGTTCAAGGGCCCTGACCGTAGCAGCAAGCGATGCAAGCGCCTTTTGATGACAATGGCCGTGAAGCTTGATATGACGGGTCTCCTGTGTGAACGCCTCGCGCTTGATACGACCGCTGTCCGCTTCGCGCGCGATGAATTCGTCGATCAAGACGGCATTCTTGGCCAACGCAACTGCCGACTGAACGAGGCGCTCCGGCACGAGGTCCGGCACTTCATCCCGAAATCCCAGGATCGCCGAGGGCTCGATTCCTACCAACGGAGTCTCGGGAGTAATAATGTCCTTGAGCAATTCAACATTGCGGATCGCTAATTTTCGCGCATCGCGCAGAAGGCCCTTGGAAATCTGGGCGCGACCGCTATCGACGTGTTTTGGTATGATGACCTCGTAGCCCAATCGATTAAGCAACCGGACGGCTTTGATTCCGACGTCCGCATCATTGAAATTCGTAAACTCATCGCAGAAAAGAAAGACACGTCCATTCGGAAACGGACCGTTCTTATTTGCGTGGATTTGGTGCCAACGTCGTAGTGGAATTTTATTAAGCTTGGGCATAGAACGCCCCTGAGCAAAGCCCGCAATGTTCTTGAAGAGAGCGGCCGTCGCAAAATTTGTTATAAAAAAGTTGAACACCCCGGGCGCAACCGAGGCTAACGCCATGGCGCGTGAATAGCTCCCGATGAGTCGTGCGCGCATTGGGACGCCTCGGGCGTCATAGCGTTGCTGGAGCCATTCGGCCTTGAGACGGGCCACGTCGACGTTGGACGGGCACTCTGCCTTGCAGCCCTTACACGAGAGGCAGAGATCCATAACGGGCGCGATCTCCTCACTGTCGAAGGGATTGGCTTTCGTCGAGTGTGTAAGCACCTCGCGCAGGATATTCGCCCGTGCCCGCGTTGTGTCCCGTTCGTTGCGCGTGGCCATGTAGCTTGGGCACATTGTGCCGCCCATGAGATGCGTTTTGCGGCAGTCGCCCGACCCGTTGCACTGTTCCGCGGCGCGGAGAATCCCGCGCGCTTCCGAGAACCTCAGTACCGTCTTGAACTGACGCACAGCCTGATTCGGCTCGTAGCGCAAGCTTGCATCCATTGGCGGCGTATCGGTGATCTTGCCGGGATTGAAGATGCCGTACGGGTCCCACGCGCGTTTGACAGCGCGGAACAGAGCATAGTTCTTCTCGCCGACCATCATCGGCAAAAATTCACCCCGCAGGCGACCGTCGCCGTGTTCTCCGCTAAGTGAACCTCCAAAGCGCTTCGTGAGTTGGGCAATCTCAGTACCAATTACACGGAACAGCCGCTGATGCTCTTCGAGTTTAAGATTCAGGATCGGACGCAGATGCAGTTCCCCCGAGGCGGCGTGACCATAGTGCACCGCGGAGAGTCCATGACTGCCAAGGATCTCGTCAAACTCCCGCACATAAGCCGGCATGTCCTCCGGGTCAATTGCCGTATCCTCAATGACGGCTACCGGCTTTGCGTCTCCCGGAATGTTGGCCAACAGCCCCAAGGCTGCTTTGCGCAGGTTCCAGACCCGATTCTGGTTCGCACCCCAAATGATCGGAAAGTGATGCCCAAGGCCGGCCGCCCGCAATTCGGTCTCCAGTTGCGCGGCGACTGCGGCCACTCGCTCGCGTGTATCGGCAGCCAGCTCTACGGCGAGAATAGCGCCCGGATCTCCCTGCACGAAAAAGCGGTTCTTGCTTTGCTCGAGATTGGTCTTCGTGCACTCGAGAATATTGTCGTCCATCAACTCGCAAGCGCGTGGGGCGTGGCGCAAAGCCACCAAATTCGCGTGCAGGGCCTCGTCGATGCTCGAGCAGTGCACGCAAACGAGAGCGAGTTCGCGGGGCGGGAGCGGTTCGCAGGCCAAAGTGATCTCAGTGAGAAATGCCAGAGTACCCTCGGAGCCCGCAAGCAGACGGCAGAAGTTGAATTGAGGCCCACCGGGCGTGAACGGTTCGCACGCCGCGAGCAGATCGATCGCATAGCCGGTATTGCGACGGTGGATGGATCTCTTAGGAAACTCGCGGGTAATCTCAGCTCGATTCTCTGCGTTACCCAGAAGTTGCCTGGTTTCGCGGTAGATCGAAGCCTCAAGCGTATCGCCCCCACATTTCGCTTCGAATTGCTCCGGCGAAAGAGGACCAAATTCGGCAATTGAACCGTCACTCAGCACCGCGCGCGCGGACACCAGATGCTCGCGCGTGCTGCCGTACACAACAGAGTTGGCTCCGCAGGCATTGTTGCCGACCATGCCTCCTATCATGCAGCGGTTCTGCGTGGACGTTTCGGGCGCAAAGAAGACTCCGTGTGGAACAAGAGCCAGATTGAGTTCATTGCGCACGACCCCCGGTTGCACACGCACACGGCGCTGCTTGGCGTCAATCTCCAAAATGCGGGTTGAATAACGCGACACATCCACCACAATGCCCGATCCGACGACCTGCCCGGCCAGCGAAGTGCCTGCCGTCCTGGGTATCAGCGAGGTGCCGTGTTCGCGCGCGAATCGAACGAGCTTGCGAATGTCATCCTCGGTCTTGGGCAGTGCCACGGCCTGGGGCATCTCGCGATAGACGGATGCGTCCGTCGCGTACAGCTTCCGCGTCGTCGAATCGAAGTGAAGCGAGCCGTCAAGCTCAGCAGCGAGGCGCCGGAAGTCGGAAATGTTCGGTGTCATGACTTATCGGGGGGCTGATACCGCTCGTAAGACCCGATGAAACAATACTACAGGTTAGTCTACCTCTCGGATGCTTTCTTCAATAGATACGCACTTATTGGATCTCCGAGACCTTAACCGGCCTGCCATCTCTCCAACTCTTTGTGACTGCGATTGCCAAGCGAAGAGTTTCCAAAGCGTCCTCAGGCCCGGGTGAAGGCTTACGACCGGCTTGTAGATCGCGAAAGAAACTCTCCAGCTGCAATTTGTAAGCCTTCTCGAAACGATCCGGAAAATTCTCAAAATGGTCGTAGCACGATGCGAAATCGCGGGCAAAGAGGAGAGGTGTTTTTTGAGCGGACTCCACGACGACCTTGCCGAGGGATCCCGCGACCTCCGTTCGAATGTCGTAACCCCAATTCGATCGCCGGGATGTTTCCGTCACGCCGAGGACACCGTTCTTAAAGCGCAATAGGGTTATAGCCGTATCGGCATCATCCGCCTGAGCAAAACGCTCATCGATCAATACCGATCCCCACGCTTGAACCTCCTCGACCTCGTCGACGAGAAATCGCGCAAGATCGAGATCGTGCACGGCCATGTCCAAAAACAGCCCGCCACTACTCTGCAGGAACTTAAGGCTCGGCGGGTACGTGTCGCGACTTAGCGCACGAAAAGTCTCCAGCTTGCCAAGGTCGCCTGCGGCAATTCTTGCTTTTGCTCTCGAGTAGCCGGGATCGAACCTCCGCATGAACCCAATCTGAACCGGAGCGCTTTTCTCCTGCACGAGACGCACCACTCGGGATGTCTCAGCCAAGTCCAGTGCGATGGGTTTTTCACTGAAAACCGCCTTGCCCGCTCTGACTGCGATCTCGATAAGCCGCGCGTGCGTTTCGGTAGGTGTCACGATAACAACCGCATCGACTCCGGGATGCGAAACCGCCTTCTCGATATCCGAGAGAGCAACTTCTGCGTTTGCGAGGACTTTCCCACGTTCGGCCGCCTCTTCGTTCGGGTCGGCAACTGCGACAACTCGCACCCCACTCAATCCCACGAGGTTTCGCAGGTGGGTTTCGCCCATGCGTCCCACCCCGAGGAAAGCGACGCCGATTGTGCTTGCCGCTGGCATTCGAAACTACCCCACAAGCGTCTTGATCCGTTCGCTCAGTCTCTCGGGAGACATCTGAAAGAGTTCGAGCAGGTAATCGTTGGGCGCCGACTCCCCCCAGCGATCTTCGATTCCGAAGCGGATGACCCTTCGCGGCGAAGCTTCCGAGAGGATTTCGGCAACCATACCCCCAAGCCCTCCGTAAACCGTGTGCTCTTCGACGGTGAAAACCCATTTGACCTCTTCAGCAGCGCGTACGATTTCCTCTTTATTCACCGGCTTGATCGATGGCACGTGCAGCACCCCGGCGGAGATTCCTTCGGCTTTGAGCAGTTCCGCCGCTTGCAGGCACCGTGCGCTTTGAGGACCTGTGGAAATTAGCAGGACATCGCTGCCTTCCTTCAACAAAATCGTCTTGCCGGGCACGAAGCTGTACTTCTCGTCGAAGACGTTCGGGCAGGCATCCCGCGCCAGGCGAAGATAAACGGGTCCTTGAAATTCCGTCGCCCACCGGATGATCGCTTCGCCTTCGATCGCGTCTGCCGGGGCCAGGACTGTCATATCGGGCATCGCTCGCATTATGGCGATATCCTGAACATCCTGGTGCGTCTTTCCCGTCAGACCCGTAAGCAGTCCCGAATAAGCTGCTCCGATTTTCACGTTCGCGTGGGTCTGAGCGACCAGCATTCGTATCGGATCAATCGCCCGATGGGTAAAGAAAACCGTGAAAGTGGATAACCAAGGCACAAAGCCGAGGGAGGCCAAGCCCACCGCTACGCCGACGAAGTTTTGCTCCGCGATTCCCATCTGCAGGAATCTGTCAGGATAAGCCATCGCAAACTTATCGGCCTTGGTCGAGTTGGCCAAATCCGCGTCCAACACGACCACGTTCGGATTGGTCCAACCCAGCGACACCAGCGTATCTCCAAATACATCTCGCAATGCCTTCATGCTACTGCCTCCTCGATGCCAAGCTCCTTGGCAATGATTCTAAGCTCCTCTTTTGTTGCAACCTTTGAATGCCACTCATGCTTGCCTTCAGTAAAGTGCACGCCTTTGCCCTTCGTCGTGTGTGCAATAATCATCGACGGCTGATCGGAATCCCCCGACGCCTTGACACTCTCCAACGCCGGGACAACCTGTGAATAGTCGTGCCCATTGATTTCAATGCAGCGCCACCCCAGCTTCTCGAAAACACCGCGCAAATCGATTCCCGACCACGGATCGCGCCGGTCGCCGCGATGCTGCTCATTGACTGCAAGCACCCAACCGAATTGTTGCAGGCCGTTCCAGTCCAGGATCGCCGTCAGGTTCCCCAGCTTATATCGGGGCGCGATATGCAACGCCTCCCAGGCCATGCCCTCCTGCAATTCCCCATCCCCGAGCATGACAAAGGTGTGAAACTTCTTCCCGCGCAACCGGGCGCCCAAGGCAAAACCCAGTCCGACTGAGAGGCCCTGGCCGAGCGAACCGGTCGAGGTATCAAGGCCCGGGAGTTTTGTGACATCCGGATGACCTTGCAGTCTCGAACCGCCCTTGTCGAAAGTCTTGAGCTCTTCAACAGGGAGATAACCTCGCAGTGCCATGACCGTGTACTGCCCAATCGAAGAATGTCCTTTGGAAAGTATAAAACGATCCCGGTCCGGCCAATGCGGTTCTTCCGGCTTGATATTCATCACCCTAAAATAAAGGGCGACCAGCATGTCCATCGCCGAGAATGGTCCTCCCACGTGCCCGGCTCCACTGCTCGCAACGGTGCTAATGGCCAGCCACCGTGCCCTCCGAGCGAGCGCCTCAAGCTCCTTATAGTCTTTGTCGTTGCTCATGTTAGATTTTGCTTAGTAGTTGTTGGGAAATTAGCTTTTCGTTGATACCCACGCGCCCGAACGGGTCGACTGGTCCATCGCCTCAAGAATCTCTTGATTTCTCGCGCCAAAGCCAAAATCAGGAAAGCATCCCGTGCCTTTTCCAATCCCCTGGACGAGATCATGAACCTCGATAACCTTCATGTCGAAATACCCAAGCCCGCCGCCAGCGAAATCAAATCCAAAGAAGGCCGAGTACTGCGGCACTTGAGACCCGCAATAGATGGTTTTGAATCCTCGATCGCGCTTCTCCTCGCCCATTCGAAACACCTGCAACTCGTTAAACCGTTCTCCGCTATTGTAGATTGTTCCCTCCGTGCCCGAAACTTCCCAGAAAATGCCGAAGACCCGGCCGGCACAAATACGGGAAGCCTCGATGACGCCGGCAGCCCCGGATTGGAATTTCACAAGAGATTGAATCTGATCTTCATTCTCCACTGCGCGTTTTTTCGCGTCTGCCGAAATCTTGCTTCCATAGCCCGCATCAAAGTCCGGCACGGGACGTTCCTTGAAGACGATCTGACTGTGCGCTGATACATCCGTAATGTCGCCCATGAGAAATTGCGCCACCGACACCGCATGCGCGCCAAGATCCCCCAAGGCTCCCGTGCCCGCGAGTTCTCTCGAGCACCTCCAAGACCAAGGCAGCGAAGGATCGTTGAAAAATCCCTGGTCAAACCTACCGCGGAAGCGGACCGGTTCTCCGATCTCACCCCGTTCGATGATTTGCTTAGCGACCATGGCTGCGGGGGTTTTGAGATTGTTGAAGGCCACCATGGAATTGACTCCCGCCTTCCGAGCGGCCGCGGCCATTCGCTGTGCGTCCTCAACCTTTACCGCCATGGGCTTTTCGCAGTAGACGTTTTTTCCTGCGTCAACGGCGGCCAAGGCTTGCTCCGGGTGCAAATTGTTCGGCGTGGTAATATCGATTACGTCAACATTCGGGTCTTCAAGCATTTTTCGCCAATCACCGTACGCTTTTTCAAAACCCAAACGTCGGCGGGACCGTTCTGCCAACTCGTCGTTCTGGTCCGCGATCGCATAGAGAACCGGCGCGCGAGCCAGGTCTTTGTACAAGTTCCCTGCCCTCCTGTAGGCATCAGCGTGAGCCTGCCCCATGAACCCTGATCCGATCAGTCCAATGTTTAGTGTGCTTGACATAGATATCTCTCAGAGGGCTTCTTTAGAACATTAGGTCCTTTATGTAGCGGAAGGCTTTCTGCGCATAGACCTCGGGAGTCGCTTTCGCGGGATCCTGCTCCGCTTCCACGACAACCCAGCCACGATAGTCAGAGGTCTTAACAAACTTAGCGATCTCCGAAAAATTCACGCAGCCATCGCCCGGAACCGTAAACATCCCCTCCCTTACGCCAGCGTTAAAGCTTAAATCATCCTTGCGCACCCTGTCCAAGACGTTGCGTCGCACGTCCTTGAGATGAATGTGAACGACTCGCTTTCCGAATCGCCGCAGGATTTCGCCATAGTCGGCGCCCGCGGCGTACGCATGCCCTGTATCAAGCAAGATCCCTACAGATTCATCAGTGGTCTCGCAAAAAGCGGCGATTTCCTCGGCTGTCTCGACCAACATCATCAGATGATAATGGTAGGCCAGTGTCAGGCCCCTATCCTTCAAACGAGCGCTGAACTCCGTAAGCTTCCTGGCGTAGTCTGGCAGGTCAATTGACTTGAGACTGGGCGCCTGACTCAGGGGCAGGTCCAAGGATGGCATCTTGCCACACTCCCCATAGACGAGCGCCCGACACCCGCACCCCTCCAACAAGCGAACGTGATCCTGAACAGCCGCCCATTCGTCTTCCAGCGATCGTTCCGCCAGATACCCCGAATACCAACCTCCCGCCAGTTGCAGCCCATAGCTCGAAAGTTTTGGGGAGAGCTCTCGCGGGTCCTTGGGAAATTTTCGTCCGAACTCCACTCCCTCGAAGCCGATTTTCTGCGCGTCCTTCAAGCACACCTCCAGAGGCACGTCCCCCCCAAGATCGGCAAGAACGTCGTTAGTCCAGCTAAGCGGACTTATTCCCAACCTTACCGGCTTCTCCGAACTTTGAGAGGCTGTCATCGCCAGACCCTGTTGGTTTGCACCTCGAAGGTGAATTTGTCGCGCCGGGATTGGTCATGACGGCACTGTGAATGGCCTGAAGCCTCTCCTGGGTTTGAATCTTCGGGGACCATAAATATAGTTCATTCGTAAGCCATTCGTAAGTTGCTCGTCAAGCAAAACATTCCGAGTTATTTGGTTTTGCAAGATTTTTGGTGGCCACGCTCGTCGAGGATCCTCGTCAACTTCGACGAGGATCAATATGCTACAACAAGCTGTGCATAACCTATTTACTTCAATGAATCCTCTGACCCCATCGCCGCTGCCCTTGCAGATCTGTTCCCTCGGGGTTTTGGCGAATTTGATTGACGATTTTTATTGTTTCGCTTGAAAGTCTGTGTGATAGAGTTTGTATGATGACGACATTCTCTTTGAAGGACTCTGATCTATTCCGTCAACAATCCTACATTGGCGGGCGCTGGTGCGATGCTGACAGTGGCGCCACGCTGGAGGTCAATAACCCGGCGACCGGGGAGATCCTTGGCACAGTGCCCAAAATGGGGGCCAATGAAACGTGGCGCGCGATCGAAGCGGCGAAAGACGCTTTCGCCGAATGGAGCCGAAGGCCCGCCAAGGAGCGAAGCATTCTCATGCGCCGATGGCATGATCTGATCATGGCCAACGTTGAGGACCTCGGCGCGCTGATGACAGCCGAGCAGGGCAAGCCATGGGCCGAAGCAAAGGGTGAAGTCGCCTATGCCGCCTCCTTTATCGAGTGGTTCGCCGAGGAAGCCAAGCGGGTTTACGGAGATACAATCCCCTCGCCCTGGAATGATCGACGCCTCGTTGTCATCAAGCAGCCCATTGGAGTCTGTGCGGCTGTCACTCCGTGGAATTTTCCGGCCGCCATGATCGCAAGGAAAGCCGCACCGGCCCTGGCGGCAGGCTGCACCATGGTTGCGAAACCCGCCGAGTCGACTCCGTATTCAGCTTTGGCCCTCGCCGTGCTGGCGGAGCGTGCCGGGATCCCCTCTGGCGTTCTCAACGTGCTCACCGGCGAAGCCAAGGAGATCGGAGGTGAAATGACGTCCAATCCGGATGTGCGTAAAATCACCTTCACCGGCTCCACAGAAGTCGGACGCCTGCTCATGAAACAGAGTTCCTCCACAATAAAGAAGCTTTCCCTGGAACTGGGCGGGAACGCCCCCTTTATCGTATTCGATGATGCCGATCTCGATGCGGCGGTTGAAGGGGCAATCATTTCCAAGTATCGCAACGCCGGGCAGACCTGCGTATGTGCAAATCGGCTCTATGTCCAGACCGGCGTCTATGACGCCTTTGCCGAGAAACTGGTCGCCGCGGTCGCAAAGCTCAAAGTCGGCAATGGCTTCGAGCCTGATGTCCAGCAGGGCCCCTTGATCGATAACGCGGCCGTAGAGAAAGTGGAGGAACACATCCAAGACGCCGTGTCGAAGGGCGGTCATGTTCTTCTTGGTGGCAAGCGACACGCGCTTGGCCGAACCTTTTTCGAACCGACCGTTTTGACGGGCGTCACGACACAAATGAAGGTCGCCAAAGAGGAGACATTCGGTCCGCTGGCTCCCTTGTTCCGCTTCGAGACCGATGAGGAAGGCATTCAGATGGCCAACGACACCGAGTTTGGTCTCGCGAGCTACTTCTACAGTCGCGATCTCGGCCGCGTCTGGCGTGCGGCTGAGGCGCTCGAATGCGGGATGGTTGGCATCAATACGGGTCTCATCTCGAACGAAGTCGCGCCGTTTGGCGGCGTCAAGCAATCCGGGCTGGGCCGCGAGGGCTCCCACTACGGCATAGAGGACTTCCTTGAGATCAAATACCTCTGCTTCGGCGGGCTCGACCGATGACATTGAATCCCGCGAAGATTCGATGTCGTCGCTCCTCCAGGACCACAAGATCCCGCTCAAGCGGTGGCGCTCGGTCAAAAGCCTACAGCATCTCGCGGCGCCGCAAGCTCAAAGGGAAATCGCCGTGAACAGGAATTTGCATGTAAGACGATCATTCACGGCTCCGCCGACGATCCTGACAATGGACGAACGTCGCAAGAGCATCGTCGATCTCTTGCAAAAGGAGGGCAGGATCAGGGTAGAGGATTTGGCCGGCCGGCTCAAGGTGAGTCAGGTCACAGTCCGCAAGGATCTGGACATTCTCGAAAAGCGGGGACTGCTCGAACGGAGCCACGGTAACGCGATCTTCACGCAGCAGAGTCGATTCAACATCGCCTTCTTGGAGAAGTTGCAGATGCAAGCGCCAGCGAAGGAACTGATCGCACAAGCCGCCGCCAGTTACATTCACGAAGGAGACTCTATCATTCTAGACTCGGGCACCACGACTTTGTCGCTGGCGCAGGCATTGGTTGGCAAATTTCAGTCCCTCTTTGTGATCACAAATTCTGTGCCCGTCGCCTTAGAATTGTCCAAGTCTGGCTACGATCTGCTTCTGGTCGGGGGGCAACTCCGTAATCATAGCCTGGCGTTAATCGGCCCCATGGGGGTCAAGAACCTCGAGAGTTTTCACGTCGACCGAGCATTCCTGGGCGCATCCGGAATCACTCTATCGCACGGATACAGCACGCCGGATTCGCTCGATGCGCAGATCAAGCAAGCGATGATCCGAATCTCGGACAAGACATATGTCCTGACCGACTCCTCGAAATTTGGCCATAATTGTACGGTGAGGTTTGCAAGATGTGCGGAAATTCATTTGACGCTTACCGACGCCGGAATCTCTCCAAAGACATTCAGGGACTTCAAGCAGCACGGGATCGATATTCGCGTTGTTGGATCCAATGGCGAATCGGAGCGCTCTACTCCCACGTAGAATGCGAGCAAAACCTCCGTTCCGTGTCGCGAGGAGCCTCCTAACCTTCCCCGTCTGCTGCGCCTCGAACTCTATGCCCAGCGAACATGAATAAGTGCGAGTCACACTTCGATTGGCAAAAAAATTTAGTATAATATTCTTGCATAGAATCGGTCAACATCATATAAAAAGCCTAAGGGCTAGGCAAAACGCGATCGGCCGCGAGCGCTTGCTCCAAGTCGGGAGGTTGTCTATTTGCCCGCAACAACCCCCACTCCCAAAAGACCAAAAAGTAACTTCATCAGCCCGAAAAGTCCGGGCGTCAACCCCAGGAGAAATGAAATGAAACGCTTTGTAATAGCATTGGCAATAGCATTCGTAGCTTCCGCCGGAATGATGGGCTCGGCGATGGCTCAGAAGGTCGGAGTCTGTATGGCCTACTTCGACGACCTTTTTCTCACCAATCTTCGCGAGGCCATGTCGGCCGAGGCGAAGGAGAAGGGAGTAAAGCTTCAATTTGAAGACGCCCAGGGCGACATCGGCAAGCAGCTTAGTCAGATACAAAACTTCATCGCCCAGAAGGTCGATGCGATTGTCGTCAATCCTGTCGATAGCTCAGCGACGGCGCAGATGACGAAGTTGATCCAGGGCGCCGGCATCCCCCTCGTCTACGTCAATCGCGCGCCCCTCGAACCCTTGAAGCCCGGAGAGCCCGTGGTGTACGTCGGTTCCGACGAGAATGTATCTGGCAAGCTCGAGGCGGAGGCGCTCGCCAAACTGTTGAACAACAAAGGCAACGTCGTAATTATGATGGGCGAGCTGGCAACCCAGGCCGCCATATTGCGCACCGAGAGCAGTGAGAAGG
Organism: Terrimicrobiaceae bacterium; assembly: GCA_036525415.1. Taxonomy (GTDB): domain Bacteria; phylum Verrucomicrobiota; class Verrucomicrobiia; order Chthoniobacterales; family Terrimicrobiaceae; genus DASTFP01. The sequence goes on from DATDAL010000126.1 coordinate 34,569, forward strand.
TTTTCGCCGAACATCCAGATATCAAGGTTGTTCAAAAGCAAACCGCCAACTGGAGGCGCAACGAGGCTATTGATCTCATGAACAACTGGTTGGTCGCCGGGACCAAGATCGATGCCGTCTGCGCGAACAACGACGAAATGGCGATCGGTGCCATCATCGCGCTCCAGCAGGCCGGCAAGGACCCCAAGAAGATCTTTGTAGGCGGTGTCGATGCAACTCGCGACGCTCTCTCAGAGATGCAAAAAGGAAACCTCGCCGTCACCGTCTTTCAGGATGCCAAGGGTCAAGGCAAGGCTGTAGTGGAATCCGTCGCCAAACTTCTCAAGAAGGAGAAGTTCGAGTCGCCGTATGTCTACGTCCCGTTTCAGTTGGTTACCCAAGAGAACTACAAGGAGTTCCTCGAAAAGTTATGACGCTTTTTTCGGCGCTGCCCTAAGATGGCGAAGACCGATTCCTAGAGTAGAATAAAGTACTGAGAGAATTAGCCATGTCGTCTTCAGAGTCCTTGGGCTTCCACGAACCCTTCAACGAAGAACAAATCGCCGGAGTATTCGCGGAAACCCCTTATCTCCTGGAGGTGGAAGGAGTGCGCAAGGCCTTTCCCGGCGTCGTGGCACTCGATAACGTCCAGCTCCGGATCCGTCCCGGCACCGTCCACGCGCTGATGGGCGAAAATGGCGCCGGCAAATCGACACTGATGAAGATCATCGCCGGCGTTTATCAACCAGACACAGGAGAGATCCGATTGCATGGCAAACCGGTGAAGCTGCCGACGCCGCTCGCTGCCCTCGATGCGGGAATCGCGATGATCCATCAGGAACTCAACCTGATGCCCTACATGACGGTCGCCGAGAACGTCTGGATTCGGCGCGAGCCAATGAAGGGACTCGGATTCATGGATTTCGTGAATCATGCGGAAATGCACCGCATGACGGAGCATCTGTTTCGCCGACTAAACATTGACATCGATCCAGAGATTGAGGTTCGGTACCTGACCGTCGCCAATCGGCAGATCGTTGAGATTGCCAAAGCCGTTTCCTTCGAGTCGGACATCCTGATCATGGACGAGCCGACCTCCGCGCTCACCGAACGCGAAGTAGAGCACCTCTTTGCTATCATCGCGGATCAAAAGGCGCATGGTGTGGGGATCGTCTATATCACCCACAAGATGGATGAGGTCTTCACGATTGCCGACGATGTGTCCGTTTTCCGGGACGGCCGGTACATCGCGACCCATCTCGCCAAGGATATCAACCGCGACATTCTGATCAAGGAGATGGTTGGCCGCGATCTCGACGCCATGTTTCCCAAGGAGACGGTTCCCATCGGCGACGTGGCGCTTTCCGTCAAGAACCTATCTCTCGAAGGTGTCTTCCGGGATGTCTCCTTCGATCTTCGCAAGGGCGAGATCCTGGGCCTCGCCGGCCTAGTGGGCGCAGGCCGGACGAATGTGGCCGAGACCATCTTCGGCGTAACTCCGGCAACCTCAGGAGAGATTTTCGTCAACGGCAAAAAGCTCATCGTAGATTCTCCGCAGACCGCGATGCGCGTGGGGATGGCTCTTCTCACCGAGGATCGCAAGGACACCGGCTGTTTCCTGGTGCTTTCTGTTCTCGAGAACATGGAAATGGCTGTTCTGCAAGACCGCTATGTCAAAAACGGATTCGTGGATCAGCGAACCCTGACAGCGGAATGCGAGAAACTGAAGGGAATGCTCAGAATAAAGACACCGGATCTTTACGAACGTATCGAGAACCTAAGCGGAGGCAACCAGCAGAAGGGTCTAATCGCACGTTGGCTTCTCACCAAACCAAAGATCCTGATCCTGGACGAGCCAACGCGAGGTATCGACGTCGGCGCGAAGGCGGAAATCCACAGGCTGATCTCCAAGCTTGCCGGCGAGGGTCTCGCCGTCATCATGATCTCTTCTGAAATGCCGGAGATTCTCGGAATGAGTGATCGCATCATGGTCATGCACGATGGTCACGTGACCGGATTTCTTGACCGCTCCGAGGCGGATCAGGTCAGCATTATGCACCTTGCCTCAGGCTAATTCGTGATCCCAGTCCGTAGATGTCAGGAAAACGCAGCAATACCATGAAATTGGAGGAAAAGTAATGAGCAACGAGGTCAAAACTCAGGCGGGGCCAGCGCCAGGTGCCGCTGCGGCGCCGGAAAAGAAACCCGGAAAGCGCAAGCTGTCCGCCGAGATGGGAATCCTGCTCATTTTGGTCGGCATTGCGGCTCTCTTTGAAATCATGGGCTGGATCTTCAGGGGTGACACGTTCCTCTTCAATCCTCAGCGCCTGTTCATCATTGTTCTTCAGGTTTCGGTCGTTGGCTTGCTTGCCATTGCCGTGACTCAGGTGATCATTACGGGCGGCATCGATCTGTCCTCCGGTTCAGTACTGGCGATCTCAGCGATGGTGGCGGCAAGTCTGGCGCAAACCTCGGACAATACCCGAGCGGTCTATCCCGCGCTGACCAATCTTCCGTTCATCTTTCCACTCATAGGAGGTCTCCTCGTTGGTATCCTCGCTGGGTTCATCAATGGCTCTCTGATCGCGCGCACCGGAATTCCGCCTTTCATCGCGACCTTGGGTATGATGGTTGCGGCCCGCGGATTTGCGCGTGCCTACACAGGCGGCCAGCCGGTCAGCATGCTGTCGCCGAATTTCACCTGGATCGGGTCTGGCTACATGCCTGTGATAATCTTCCTCGTGACCGCGATCATTTTCCACATTGCGCTGCGTTATACGCGCTATGGCAAATTTACTTATGCCATCGGCGCCAATCCACAGGCGGCGCGCGTCTCGGGCATCAATGTGGGGCGTCACCTGATCATCGTCTACACGATCGCGGGCCTGCTTTCGGGGCTCGCTGGTATCGTTACTGCGGCTCGCGCGTCGACCGGTCAGGCGGGTATGGGCTTGGGCTATGAACTCGATGCGATCGCTGCGACCGTTATCGGCGGCACGAGCCTTGCCGGCGGAATCGGCCGTATTGGGGGCACAGTCATCGGTATGGTGATTCTCGGCATCATGACGAGTGGATTCACCTTTCTCGGCGTCGACGTCTATTACCAGGACATCGTCAAAGGCGTGATCATCGTCGCCGCGGTCGCCGCGGATATGTACCGCCAGCAGAAACGCAAGGTTTAGGCGCGCGTCATGAGGCCGCTCCTGGCTGCGGAGGCCGTGAACCACGACAGGGTTAGCGCCACCTATTGTCGCTAGGAGAATGAGACCGGCGCTCATAATATCCACACCGTTCGCTAAGACCGTTCCAGTCCACTAGATCCGCGATTATGCCAGATAACACCCAGAGAAAAGTGAGAGTGGGCATGGTCGGCGGAGCGCCGGGCGCAGGCATCGCTGGGTCCCACCGCATCGCCATGCGCCTCGACGACCGATACCTCCTGGTTGCAGGGGTCTTTTCACGAAGCCGTGAGAAATCCCTGGCGGCGGCAAGGCAGCTTGGGATTTCCGAGGACCGGGTGTACTCCGATTACGGAGCCATGGCAGCGGCAGAAAGCAAGCGGGAGGACGGGGTCGAAGCGGTAGCCATTGTTACGCCGACAGATAGCCATTACAAGATCGCGAAGAAGATCCTGGAGTCGGGAATCAGTGTGATCTGCGATAAACCTCTTTGCCTTTCAGTGGCGGAAGCCAAGGAGCTGAGAACTCTTGCCGAAAAGGGCGGATTGCTCCTTTGCCTGACGCACAATTACTCCGGTTACGCAATGGTACGCCACGCCGCACGCATGGTCAGAAACGGCGATTTGGGGGAGATTAAGGTCGTTCAAGCGGAGCATGCCTCTGGATGGGCTGCGACGTTACTGGAAACGCAAGGCCATACACAGGCTGCCTGGAGGATGGATCCGGGCTTGCTGGGTGACGCCAGCGTGCTCTACGACTTGGGCACCCACGCGCACCAGCTGGCGCGATTTATTACCGGTCTCGAGGTCACCGAAGTAGCCGCGGAATTGAGCCAGATCGTTGCAGGTCGAGCGATCAAGGACAACGCGAACCTATTGCTTCGATTTTCCAATGGCGCTCGCGGATCTCTCTGGGCTTCGATGGCAGCTGTGGGCAACGAACACGGCCTGCGGATCCGCGTTTACGGAGATCGTGGCAGTTTGGCCTGGCACCAGGAAGATCCTCATCACCTGCTCTACTCACCAATAGACGGCCCGCCTCAGATCCTTGCGCAGGGCGCTGATTGGCTTTCCTCGGATGCGGCGAAATGGACACGAGCCGGACTGGGGCATCCTGAGGGCTTTTTTGAGGCATTTGCCAACCTTTATACCGAGGTGGCGGATGCACTCCTCGCCCGAGCGGAGGGCCGGACATATGCGAAATCCGAGTTGGGATTTCCCGACGGATCAGACGGACTCCACGGGGTGGCCTTTGTCGAGGCCGGGATGCGCTCTTACGCGGCAGGCGGCGCATGGACCGCGGTGGAAAGCTAACTAACAATAAACTAATATCTGACGATACTATGCTTAAAGTAGCGGTAATAGGAACCGGTTTCATTGGCACCGTTCACGCGAAGAACGTTGCCCTACATCCTGCCACGGAACTAGTGGCGGTATGCGACGTCAATTTGGAATCCGCCGGCAAGCTTGCGACGGCGACGGGCGCCAAGGCGGCGGCCGATCCTGCGGAAATATTCAACAACAAAGACGTCGAAGCCGTGTTTGTCTGTACGTCAACGAACACTCACGTCGATTACCTAAAGCGAGCGGCTCAGGCCGGCAAAGCCGTCTATTGCGAAAAGCCCATCGGCTTGGATTATCAAGAGGCGAAGGAGGCGGTGAGCGCCGTTCGGGCGGCAAAAGTCCCCGTTATGCTCGGCTTTAATCGCCGGTTCGACCCCAACCACGCGGCGCTGTGCGAAGAAGTCAGGCGCGGCGATGCGGGCAATATCGAGATCATCCAGATGACCTCCCGCGGACCAAGCCTTCCGGCTATCAGTTATCTGGCGACTTCGGGAGGTCAGTTGCGGGACCAGACGGTTCATTTCTTCGACCTGCTGCGCTGGATTACCAATGACGAACCCCAAGAGGTGTATGTCGTGGGTGCGGCAATGGTGGATCCAAAGGTAGCTGAGGTCGGGGACGTGGACACAAGCGTCGTGACCATTCGGATGACCTCTGGCGCGCTTTGTCAGATCGATTCCTCCCGGCGCACCGGCTACGGCTACGACGAACGAATCGAAGTCTTCGGCTCCAAGGGAATGATCGAGTCCCGGCGTCAGCGAACTCGGGGGGTATCGCGCTACGTTGGAGACAAAGTCATCGAGGACGGACTGCATGCGGGCTGGTTCGAGCGAATCGAACAGAGCTATTACCGGGCCTTGGACGCTTTTTCCGAGGCGATTGCAAAGGGCACTGCGCCCAGCCCGTCGCTCGAGGACGGCTTGAAGGCCCAGTTGCTGGCTGACAAGGCGACTGAGTCTCTGAAGACAGGACGACCAGTGAAAATCTCTGGCTAATCACGGGGGACAGGCCATGAAGCTGTGTGCCGTCTCCGAAAGCTTAGGGCATCTTGCGTTCGAGGATGCCGCAAGAGTGTCGGCCGAGCTTGGGATTGCCGGCCTGGAAATCGGGACTGGCAACTGGTGCGCCGCTCCTCATGCTGACCTGCAATCGTTGCTAGAAAGCAAAAGCCGAAGGCATGAATTTCTATCTGTATTCGAGCGGAACGGATTGTCGCTCGCTGCGCTTAACTGCAACGGCAATCAGCTTCATCCCGTCGAGGGAGAACGACAAAGCAAAGTCGTTTACGACACTCTTCGACTCGCCGAGTTGCTCGGAGTAAAGGCCGTCGTCCTCATGTCCGGCCTCCCGGCGGGAGGGCCGGCGGACGTCAGACCGAATTGGGTCACATGCGCGTGGCCCCGAGAAAACGGCGAGATCCTCGATTGGCAATGGAACGAGAAACTGCTACCTTACTGGTCAAAGCTGACCACGGCGGCAAAGGACTCTGGCGTCACACAACTTTGCGTCGAATTGCATGGGCACCAACTCGTCTATAACGTTCCCACGCTGCTGAAATTGAGAAAGGAGGCGGGGACGGTTGTCGGAGCGAATCTGGACCCCAGTCATCTGTTCTGGATGGGCGCGGATCCTCTCGCAGCGATCAACGCTCTCGGTGATGCCATTCATCATGTGCACGCAAAGGATACCTTCATGAATAAGCCGGCCTTAAATCTGACAGGCCGCTTGGAAACCATAGGACACGAGAACGTAAGGGATCGCGCCTGGAGCTACATCACCCTTGGCTATGGCCACGGAGAGGAATGGTGGCGGCAGTTTTGTTATCGCTTGCGACTGAATGGATACGATGGTTGGCTATCCATTGAACATGAGGACATTGTTCTTTCCCGCATGGAAGGGATGCGGAGATCTGTCGATCTGTTGAAGCGAACCATGATCGAAGAAAGTAGCGACTTTGCGATGCCTGGAGGCTGAAGTCGCGGTCGGGGCCCGTGCCGTTGTGGAGTTGGCCGACCGCCTGTCTAACACAGGCCCCTGGTACAGGGTCCACAACTGTCGACTGCTCCCATCTGCGGATTCAGAAAGCTAGCCCTATTAGGCTACGGCCTTCACACTTGAATACAAGCTAGAAACCGAGCGTGCGAATGTAGTCGCGATTTCGCTTTGCAGACTCCTTCGGCGCGCCCATGCCGGGAAGTATGTCTTGTTCCACCACACCCCAGCCGTCATAGCCGAGTTCCTGAAGCTCCTTCATGAGCGCTGGGAAGTTCACCTCGCCTTTGCCCAACTCGCAAAACACGCCATTTCTCACAGCCTGGAAGTAGTCCCAGTCTTCTTCGGCCGCCTGCTTCCCCAGCGCGGGGTGATAATCCTTGAAATGAAAGTGCCTCACCCGCCGGCCGTATTTGCGGAGCCCTTCCTGAGGATCTCCGCCGCCAAAGCGGTAGTGACCGGAGTCGAAGACGAGGCCGAGCAGCTCCGGGTCGGTTAGCGACATCAGTTTCTCGATCTCAGCCGGGGTCTCCACGTAGCCGGCGCAGTGATGGTGAAAAGCGGTGCGCAGGCCAGTTTCGCTCCTGACAGCCTCAGCGACCTTCGTCGCCCCCTCAGCAAAGATCTGCCACTGGCTGTCGGTCAGGCCCATTTTCGCGGTCACCCGGCCGGCATTCAGGGTGCGCTCTGGAATCTTGCCATTTTCGTCGGCCAGGATGATGAAAGGCAGGCTGCCCTCCACTGCGGCCAGCAGACGAGCGGTACGCACTGCCATTTCGATGCCAGGCTGGTGAGCGGATGGGTCCTTCAGAGACACCGGCACGAATGCCCCCAAGAGGACCAGATTCCTTCCGTGGATCTCCTGGGCCAGCCTTTGCGGGTCGGTCGGCATAAACCCCCAATCACCCAACTCGGTGCCCGCATAGCCCGTCTCCGCGATCTCGTCCAGCACCTGGACATAACCCGGCGCTTCCCCTTCCAACTCGAACTCGAGTGCGCCCCAAGAGCACGGAGCGTTGGCGATCTTAATCATGGTATTACCTCGTCAAAAGGTTGCTTGCTTTGTGTCGCAGAAAGGGTTGCGCCGCCACCGTCTGAACCACCCACTCGCCAGCCGCTGACAATGAAGAAGGCGCCTGCATGGGCTGATCTTCCATGAACATGGCGTGAAAGGTCAAGTGCGATAGTGTATTTGATCAGTTCGGCCAAAACACGAGCTTCTGATTGCCTAAAGCACGCTTCGCGTTCGGAGATTTCTCCTGGCATTTGTTCCAGTCTGTTTGAGCTGATCGCCAGGCGGCGCCATGGCGCGACGCCAACAATTGACGCGGGGTCTGTCAACCATGCTAAGCGGCCTATTCGAACGCTTCGGCGCGCCTTTGCTTAGCTTATTCTGTTAGAAGCGACGGCGCCACCATCGCCCTTTGAATATTCCTGGCCTTCCTGAGGCGGTCCCGGACTGCCGGTCGGGCTCGTTTTCTCGGCTTGTTTCGTCGCCGCAAAGAGTATGCCTCTGCGGGAGTGACCTGTCTCGGACAGACAGACCATGAAAACTTCACTTTTAATTGTCACTCTCGCGATCAGGCCCGACTACAAAAGTCAAGCAAAGATTTACGCCGTAATAAGCTTTGTAATAAGAGACAATGGCACATACAGTACCTCTGGTCCTGGTATGATCGCTGATTCAAAAATTCCCCAATGCGTCGGGATGCTCGTTGCAGTATCCATCGGCATCGCCATCTTCTTAGCCCTACTCCGAGGTGTCATCATCGTGTTTACTAGCGATGAATAGCCGAGGAGAACTTGGCTCCGCCGCCCGGCAGCAAGTCGGATGTCGGGAGCAGGAACCCTAACGGATTCCTGCCCGACTAGCTCCGCAGCTGCTTCTGTGGATTGCGTTCGCCCATTATGGGGAGAGTATCTTAGCAACTAGCCGCTCATTCCCTCGATGGTACTCTTACCTATTTGGGCAACACGCCGTCGTGAGGTGAAGCGCTCCTTTTCCGGGTCATCAGTCAGCGCTGCGAGCGCGGCTCCATCCGTGCTCACTACCAACAAAGCCTTCAAGCAGTGGCCGACTATCTTTAACGGCGACAGCACCATTACCTCCGCCCGGGCTGAAATGGACACCACCTCCGCCTCAAGTTTCAATGCATCCAGAGGGGCACAGATGCGGGCGGAGCCTTGGAGGCCAACAAATCTGATGCCAGAAGGACAAACAGGAGAGGTTCAACCGTCGGCTTCATGCTACTTATCTCCGACTTTTACCTGGTCGAAAACCGCCGTGCCCAGCTTGCCGCCGTTGTGCGAGTTTACGGCCAAGCCGACGCGCGTGCCGTTGCCGAATTCCTCGGGCATCTCGCGGGTCGCCACATGGTTCCAACTGGTGCCGTCCGAGGATTTGTAGGCCGTAAAGGTCTTGCCGGTTTTTTCCAGCTTCAGCCAGACGGGAAAAGTGAAATCGCCCTTATCGTCAAGCCCCTTCAAATCGCACCAGCCATTCTCGAAATCGCGCCAGAAGAAAATCAGGCCGTGTTCGGGGGTAACACCGAACATCACGAGCTTGTTGGAGCCCGTGTTGCCCTCGCGGAACATCAGGCCGGACTTGGCCCATTCGTTCGTGTTGGTCTGCGAGGTGACGCGGGTGACAATCGTGGCGTCGCCCCTCACCGGTCGGCTTAGGAAGGCGAACTCGTCGTAGTTGCCGAAGATATCGCCACCCGCACCGGTGATGGTGAACTCGTTGTTCTTTTCCACGGCGGAGCCGAACAGGTTGATCGCGCCAATGTTGCGGAGCAGCCAGGGCTCGGGGACTGCGTCGGGCGTCACCTTGAGTTCGCAGGAGGCGTTCTTGCTGCCGTCTCCCGAGGTGGCAATGATGTCGGCCCTTCCCGCCCTGTGGGTGGTGACATAACCGCTCGGCTCGACCGTGGCAACCGAGGGGTTGCTGGAACTCCAGAGCACGCGCTTGCTCCAGGTCTTCGAGGGCTCAACCGTCGCGCGCAGCAGCCAGCTGTGGCCCGCCGCCGTCTCGAAGTTTTTCCGGCTGATGTTCACGCTGGACACTGGGATCGGGCTTACCAATGAGTCCGGTTCGTAAGACAGCATCCCATCGCGAATCTGGGTCTTGGCGATTCCCGGGCCTTCATAGAAAACCTCCAGTCCGAACTGATCTCCGCCCTGCGCATAATCGAGCGTGAATTGGTGGCAACCGGGTTCGAGATTGATCCGTCCGGATTTTTCCTCCATGCCGTGGTTGCCGTCGTTGTTCACCACCAGATCGCCGCCGATGAACAGTTTGCTTCCGTCGTTGGAGCGCGTGGAGAATGTGTAGGCGCCCGCCTTGTCGATCTTGAGATAGCCGTCGAAACGAAAGCCGAATTTTTCGCTCCGGAGATGCTTGTCGAGGGAGAAATTCGGCTGGCTGCCCACGTCCCAGGAGCCGAGTTTATCGAAGTCCGGCAGGGTCGCGAAGTCCCCTTCATAATAGCGGTAACGGACGCCGGGCGCTGGCTTTCTCACCGTGTTGGGCGGGCGCGGGCCCGACACGGCAACGGCAATGGGATCGGATTTGCCGGTCCGGCCCTTGTCATCCGTGGCCACGGCCCAAAGCTGGAGATTGCCGGCGCCGGGATTCTGCACGGTCACGACAATGTCCGGGTTCGAGGTTTCGCCCAATTTTCTACCGTCGGCGAAAAATTCCACCTTGGCCGCTTTGGCGTCGTGGGGCACAACGGACGCTTTGAACTCCATCACGTCGGTGGTGAGGAATTTGGACTTTTCTCCGGGGCTCTTTAGCACGACATCCGGCGAGCCATCCGAGATTCTCAAATAGATGCGATTGGAAAAGCCTTTTCCGCCGCTGTTGTCGTAGGCCACCGCACGGAAGGTGATTTCCCGGCCTACCGGAAGTGTGGTGGCGGAAAACTGCCAAGGCGCGCTGGAGTCCGAGGCCAGCAGCTTGCCGTCGGCGTAAAGCTCCATCTTCGTGACGGAGCCCGACACCATCTCGACATCCGCGTCGAATTCCAATGTGGCGTCGTTCATAAAGAAATCTCCCTCGCTGGTTTTCCTGAGCTTCACCTTGTTGATCGTGGTGGGCGGATTCTCGCCTTCGGGGAAATAGGAGAACATGATGTTCTTATTCTTCCAGGCTTCCTCGCGAAGGATGAGATGCTCGCCGTTGACCCGCTCGAAGGCGTCGATGGCATGGGCCAGATCGATCCAGCAGGCCCCTCGGAAAACCTCGGGTCCCGCCATAAGCCGGCCCATAAACTCCCCGTTCTTCGTGTGGTAAACCCGAATTACCCCGGGAATGTCGTGGTTCTTCACTGGCCAGGGATCGCCGTCGCCAATGACGTAGCCGAAATACAGGCGCTCACCGGCAAAATCCCAGGTCTGGGGGACTATGCGGTCCGGCACCGGAGCGTCGTTGTGGAACCAAGGCACGACGATCTCCCAGGTCTTGTCGCGCGTGGTGGACCAGTTGGTGTAACGGCAGACCACCGGTCCCGGGTGGGAGCCGCCCTGCTCGGGATGCTCCTCAGTTCCCCCGGCCAGGAACATGATGTCATGCTCGCAATCGTAGAGCAGGTTTTTCACCTTCTTGAACGGCGGGATCGGCGTGTCGCAGAATTTCACCATCGGCGCGTAGATCGGCTTGCCTTCGCCGTCAATGCCGGTGCATCGCATCACCTGGATGCCGTCGCCGATGAACCACACGTCGCAATTCGCATCCACAGTCTTGGCGTCCTTGATGCTAAGGGCATGCACGGCGATTTTCCCATCGAAGCGGTAGATGTTCAGGCAGTTCGCGTTCTGCTCCAAAGAATAGAGAAAGCGGACACCGTTTTTGTAACGCACTTTCATCGAGACTTGGTTCTTGAGGCGCGGATCGTCAGGATACTTGTCCTTGTCGACGGTATAACCCACCAGCGTCCACTGTTTGCCGGGCGGTTTGGAGTAATCCATCAGATAATGCTCCTGCTTGCCCCAGATCTCGCGTCCGTCGCTGGCCGGATCGAGGCCGGCATTATCCATGAAGTGCAGCCCATGGCACTCGGCCACGTTGGCCGTGTCGAAATCAAGCTTCGCAGCGTCCTTCACCGGAAAACGCCGGAGGATGACGCCTTCCTCGCTGATGCAAATATAGAGGTTGCCCGCTGCGTCGGACCCGCAACCGGTCAGGCCCCAGAACTTGGTCTTGGTGACCTCGCCGGGAGTACCCGCCGCGCCGATGCCGCCCACTTCTCCAAATGTTTTCACCAGTGTCGGTTTGCCCGAAACGTCAAAGAACTTGATCACGTGCTGCCCCGGTCCGTCGTCGGCCACCATGAGATAGTTCTTCGGGCGATAGAGGCCCAAGGCGCTGGCCTTGACGATGCCCGCCAAGGTCTGTCCTCCACCGCTGACCGCGCCGGTCTTGCCATCGATGGACCATTGGATGTTTCCGATTTTGAGAACCTTTGCGGAGACCGCCGGAGCCTCGTCGCCACGGTTCACCTTGACGTGCCATTGGCCGTCTTTCCAGGCGTAAATGCCCCGCTCGTTGTGGCCCTCGTCCCACGAGCTGTTGGTGCGGCAGAGTCCGTTCCCATCCACCACCATGTCCGCAACGTAATCCTGCATCCACGAATCGCCTCCGGCCCAAGTGTTGCCGATCCAGGTGGTCTTTTGCGGGATCTCGTTGACCTCGGCAGCCAAGGCGGAGAAGGCGATCTGTATGGCGGCGATACCAAAGAACAGGTGTTTCATTTTATCACTTGAAAAATCCGGTCACGGAAACCGATGTCCAACGCGCGCCGGTGTTGGAATGTACCTCCCAGTAGGATGCACGCTGAGGCCGTTGTTTCTTGACCACGGCTATGTACCGGAGGCATTTACGCTCTCCCGCAGCGTATTGGATGACCATGAAGCTTTCCTCTCTGTGATGATTCTCGGCATAGATCGGGATTCGGGAACTCTTCGACTCAACGACTTCGATGGCGCCCGCCTTCGTTTGTCACCGAAGCCTTCGTAAGTCAACTTTACTCTGGCAGCGCATACGGGATTCGAACCCGATGTGTTTACAGAGAAAAATATTGAGTTTGACCGTAGGTAACAAAAAGGTAACAATCCGCCTATGATTTCGAGTTTGCAGCGCCCTGAGTCCGCCAAGAAACGCGGCCCCATTGAAATCGTCGAAGGGAAGAATGTCCGAATTCCCATTTACGACGCCGGCAATAGAAAGGTGCTGCTTGCTTATTACGCCGATGGAAAGCGGAAGCTGGTCAAGTGCCAGAATCGAGAGGTGGGACGGGAGCGCGCCAAGGAAATCATTCAGCAGCTTGTAAAAGGGAGCGCGCACGTTCGCACCATTTCAGCTAGAGAGGCCGCGCTCTTGGACTTTTGCATGTCCGCGCTTAGTCCCTTAGCAATCCCGCTCAGTGAAGCGATCCGTGAGTTTGTCGATGCACGGAAGATTTTGAAGGAGGTGAACGAGTCTGCTTCGCTGGTGGAAGCTTCGGTTTTTTTCGTCCGAGAAAGCCAAAAGCGACAGATTCCGCGAAAGCCATTTCCAGAGGTGGTGATGGAGTTTCTTGATGACTTGAAAAGAAAAGAGCGGTCGTATCGACATTGGGGCGATTGCCACGCCAGATTGGGAAAGGCTGCTAAAGCTTTCGAAGGCGGAATTCTCGATCTCACTGCTTCCGATCTTGAAGCCTGGCTGGACAGCATCAAGGCGCGAGGCCGCAATCGGAACAATTATAGGGGCTCGCTCACAACGCTGTTCTCTTTTGCCCGAAAGCGAGGCTACCTGCCACGCAATGCACCAACAGAAGCGGAATACGTCACACTCGCTACGGATCGTGGGAATCCGATCCGAATCTATACGCCAGAACAAATCGGAGAGATTCTTCATTTCCTACCGGATCGTTGGGTTCCGTTTGCGGCGATTGGCGCTTTCGCCGGTCTGCGAGCCGCCGAGATTCACCGGCTCGACTGGAAGGATGTCAATCTCGACGAAGGACATATCGTAGTGGACAGACACAAAGATAAGACCGGAAGACGGAGAATTGTCCCTATACTGCCGAATCTTAAGGCTTGGCTCTTGCCGCACGCCCACAAGGAGGGTTGGGTATGTCCGCATTACTCTCATGACTCGACGTTGCTGATCGAATTCTCCAAGGCATTCAAAACGACGGGAATCGCTTCAGTCCATAATGGAATTTAGGCACTCTTTCGCTTCCCATAGACTAGCAGTCATTAAATCCGCCGACGGAGTGGCGTTGGAGATGAACACATCTCCTCGAAAGCTTTTTCAGAACTATCGGGAACTTGTAACGGAGAAGACCGCTCTCGCATACTTCGATGTATTTCCAAATGCGAAGCGCCGGAAACAAACTTCTTTAGCGCAAAACCTCGTTGCGGCTGGCACTGCGGTCAGCCCCAAGAGCCGAAAGAAGCTCCCTCTTTCGGAAAAGACGATGGCGGCCTAGCTTGTAGCTGGGAAGAAGGCCCTGCTGAACATATTGATGGAGTGATCGCAAGGGCACTCCCAGCCAAGCAGCCGCCTCTTTGGCACGCATGAATTCTTGATTTGCGACTTTTGCCTCCTTTTCGCAAGCGATGCTCCGTTGCAACCCGCCATAGGCCAAGACTGCGTTCGTAGACACGGGTGTTCCCCGGCCGAACCGCCTTCCATGTGGTTTTAGTTGCATTGCTTCAGGCAGGACAATGCGCTAACGTGACGACTCACCGGCCCCAGACTCGGGGCAATGTGATAAGGATTCTTGCCCATGGTAAGCGGTGTAGAGCTTGTTTCCAAGGCAAAGGCGGGAAGCGAATGTGTGACGAGGCTCTAGTCAGTTTTAGTCCCCCGACAGAGATGTGCCTCCTGCTGAAAGGCGGAACTCGTTTGCTCTTGCCTCGGAACGCCCTCACAAGCTAGGGGGGGAACAATGCCTGTCACCCCCCAAGATGTCGCAGCAGTTAAATCGGTGTCGTTACCTGCTGTTCGAAACGTTTATCAGCGCGTCGGCCCTCTCCTTATCGAACAGGTAGCCATGCCTGCGACCGACACGACCTGCATCGCCTCTGTGTTGGATACTTCTCGCGGCACCGTCAGTAGGCTCTCAGCCAAGTTCGGACCAGTAGGAGATACTTTGCTGATAAATCGTCGCGGCCGCGAAGACCTTTTCGGACGGACGAGCTACATAATCGACGACTCGAATTTTACGGTAGAGGACTCCCGCTTGGTCATGAGCAGAGCGGCGACGTGGGTCGAACACCCGAGAATGCTGCGGGGTTCCTCCGAATATATCCGCCAGGCCGTCCGCCAATCCTGGACCAGCGGAGTAGTCTTTAACGTCGAACAAAGGGACGAAAATGGAAACCTATCGCGCCCTGGGATGAGGCCACCGCAGCTTGGGGCATTGCATGCGGTCGCCGCCCATTGGTCCGTTTCCTCGAAGCCCGGTCTCGCAGTTATGCCGACAGGAACCGGCAAGACCGAGACGATGCTGGCGTGCTTGATAATGAAGCGTCCAGAGAGACTACTGGTTCTGGTTCCCTCCGACGCGCTCAGATCGCAGACGCTTGGTAAATTTTGCTCATTGGGCAAGCTCCGCGAGCTGGGAGTCGTTCCCCAAGAAATCCTCAACCCGGTCGTTGGACGGCTGAAGGGAAGCTTGACAGAAGAGGAACATTTGCACGTGTTGGAGAAGTGCAATGTTGTTGTTAGCACGGTTGCTTCACTCAACTCGATGCCGGTTAGACTGCGCGCTGGGTTTCGAGACTTGTTTGATCTCGTGTACTTCGACGAAGCCCACCACGTCCCCTCAAATTCCTGGGACCGGCTATTCGATACCTTTCAAAAGCAGCCCGTTTTGCAGTTCACCGCGACCCCCTTCAGGGAGGACGGGCGTAGGATGCCTGGAAAGATAATCTACAATTTCCCGCTCCGTATGGCCCAAAGCCAGGGCTATTTTCGGAAAATCAAGTTCTGCGAAGTCTTTGAACCGGACGACCAAGAATCGGACCTTGCCATTGCCGAAGCTGCGGTCCAAGCCCTGAGAAGCGACATGGCGACCGGAAGGGACCACATTCTGCTTGCGAGGACCGACACCAAGGATAAGGCCGAGGCACTCTTTCAATTATATCGGGGCCGCTGTGGGGATCTGAATCCCATCGTGATTTATAGCGGAATACCGCGATATCGGGAAAAGATGAAAGCGATAGTCGAAAAGAAGCATCGAATTATCGTCTGTGTTGATATGTTCGGGGAAGGCTTCGACCTGCCAAATCTCAAAGTAGCCGCACTGCACTCGCCTCACAAAAGTCTGGCTGTGACCTTGCAGTTCTGCGGCCGGTTTACTCGGGACGCCAAGGACATTGGAGATGCCACACTGGTAGCCAATATTGCCGATCCGAGCGTTTCCGATGCCATCGAGGACCTTTACGCCGAGGATTCCGATTGGAATGAATTGATACCGGAACTCAGCTACCGTGCAATCGAATCACAAGTCAACTTCTCAGATTTTCTCGACCGGATGGACCGAAGTGAAAAGGGGGACGATGAGCTTTTCGATCTGAATGTGCTAAAACCGAAAACAAGCACGGTCATTTTCAAAGCGAACGGTTTTTCGCCGCGACGATTTCGTCAGGGCATCAAGAAGGTGGTTGACGTCGAGCGAACATGGATTAGCAGGGACAAAGACCTGCTTGTTTTTATTACTCGTTCTCGCGTTCCAATAGAATGGGCGTCGATCAAGGAGACTTCAAACGAGATATGGGATCTCTATGTATTGGCTTTCGACGGCGATTCGGGTCTCCTTTTCATCAATAGTTCGCAGAAGTCGTCACTCCACCACGATCTCGCCAGGGCAGTAGGTGGGAAGGACGTAAAACTTTTGGAAGGTGAAAGAATGTTCCGCGCCTTTTCTGGTATCAATCGCCTGATATTTCATAACGCTGGTCTTTATCGCAGGGGAGCAAAATTGCGATTCCGCATGTACACCGGTCTGGACATTGGCGAGGCAATCTCGCCAACGGCCCAGGTAGGGAGTTCGAAATCGAACTTGTTTGGTGTCGGCTACGATAATGGTCAAAGAGTCTCCGTGGGCGCGTCTCACAAGGGTCGAGTGTGGTCGATGAGTTCAAGCTCAATTCCTGATTGGCGGCAATGGTGCACATACATCGCGCGACGCATTCAGGATGAATCGATTCCGACGAATGATTTCCTGCGTCACACGTTGATACCGAGTGAGATCGACGCTCTTCCTCAGAAGGAGTTTTTTGCAGCGGTTCTGCCTGCGGAGTGTTACGCGGCGGAAGCACAAGACTTCCGACTGTTCTCCGATGGAAAGGAGGTCAACTTTCATGATTTCGCAATTCTGAGCCACGACAGGATATCCGACACGGAGGTTCTCGTTTACGTAGGCATTGCAGATAAGCAGAGTGCGACTTTTCAACTACGGTGGGGTCCGCAGAAAGGGGATTTTGACGTTACGCAATCCCTTGGAAATCGGCTGGAAATTCGAAAGGGAACAGAGGGAGTGACGCTTGCCGAGTTCTTCCGTGAGAACCCTCCGGCGCTTTTCGCAACTGAAGGTTCGGAGGTCCGCGGAGCATCGCTTTTCGAGGCGAGGAACGAGCTTCCCTTCACCTATTCGCTCTCAGACATTTGTGCGGGACCCTGGGATGGCATCAACATACGGCAGGAATCGAAATGGCGCAACGGTCAGCGCAGGAATGACTCCGTGCAGGCGGCATGGATGCAATACCTCCTAGGCAAATCTAACAGCTTCGTCTTCGATGACGACGGTACCGGAGAAGTAGCTGACATCGTGGAGATATCAGAGTGCGATGGCGTCATACATTTTCATCTCTATCACTGTAAATTCTCTGGCGGAAAGGAACCCGGCCAGCGGGTCAAGGATTGCTATGAGGTGTGCGGTCAGGCCGTGCGTTCGGTCCGTTGGACAATCAACCCAGCTCGGCTTTTGGAACACCTTCAAAAGCGTGAGCGTCCAGATTCCTTGGGAGGCAGGATGACGCGGTTCGAGAGGGGAACGCTTAGGGAACTAAGCAGCTTGCGCAAGAGGGCTCGAAAATTGCGGAAGAGATTTTCAATCTCAATCGTGCAGCCGGGCATATCGAAGAACCAATTGCCAGCAGAGATTGCTGCAATTCTAGGTGCCGCAGACTCGTTCGTAACCGAATTTACGGGAGCCCGCCTTGGCGTGATCGGGGGAGTTTAGTGTAATCGCGCAATGAGCCACTTTATATATTCCAGAGACAATCCCACGGAGCTGTTCCGAGTTTTTCAGATCGAGCACTTGCGGGATTGGATCACCGGTCGTCGCCTCTATTTTCCCCGGCCTCAGGGTTGGGAAGACCCTTTTGAAAATATACTGCTCAAGCAACGCTATCATCAAGCCGGCACGAATATCCCGCTCGATTTTAGCGACGTTCTGGATCGATATTTCGGGCAATGCTGGTCGAATGCACCCAACGAGACGGACGCAACTTGGCGTATCTACGCTCCCGCTAAGAATGGAGCGAGGGTTTGCACTACAGTGGAGCGAATGTACGGGGCTTTTGAGAGAGCGTTTGAGGTCGATTTAACCTCCGACTTCTATATCTGCCGCGTAGACTATTTTGAGGGCGCGGCAATACTGAAGCGAGCGAGCCTTGCGATGCAGTGCTTAGAAGCCATCCAGGATAAGACCGCAGAAGTTCCCCTGGAGCTCCTTACAGTGAAGCGGCCCGAATTTGAGCATGAGCAGGAAGTTCGATTGATCTTTCACGATAAGACCCACATATCGAACGCTGGGGATTCTTTTATCTGGATACCCTCTGATCCACGCGAGGTCATCACGAGCGTCACGCTTGATCCGCGCCTGGATGAAGCGGTCATTTCCAAACTAAAGGCAGAATTCGAGAGTGCCTTGCCTGGTATTGACGTCAAACAGTCGACCCTATACCACCTCGATAGCGAAAGCGTTCCAGTGTATCTTCAAGCGTCTCGCTCCGCGACCTAAGATTCTATGTTCGTTACAGCTCCTTGCGTTTGTCGTTCATGACGCGGGAATAAACTCTCTCCAAATCCGTTCTCGTGAGTTCGGCGAGCGATGTGAAAGTCGAAATTTTAAGCCGTGCAGCCAGTTCAGGGTAGTAGTTTTCATTTGTGCGACCCATTTCCTTCATCGCTGTCTTGATCGAGCCCATCCGCGAATTTTGCCACTTTTCGGGAGCTTTTCGCTTCATCTTTCTGGTCAGTATTCCCATTTGCTGCCGATACCAATCTCGAACTTTTGGAAAATCTTCGGACAACAGCGTCTCGTATTTCGCCACCTTGAACTTGTTTTTGAACCGGCTCCACCAGTGCTTGAACGCCTCGCTTCGCGTTTTGCCACTCGTCGCTTCTGCCAGAGCTTCAATCCAAACATGGATTTCCTTTCCCTGCTCCGGAGAGATACTCCCTTCGCGTCGTTCCATGACGACTCTGACCTTCGGGGGCGTGGCATAATGGTGCAGATTCTCCAGATTCCCGCCGATTTGCACATTGCCGGTTCCGCCGACCATTTTCTGTTTGATCGTTTTCCTTGCTCCGACAGCCTTTTGTCTGGGCTCCGCTTGTTCCGCCTTCTGTCTCAATTCGTGCACTACTTTCGCGAGATGGCCTGCAAATAGTTCTCGGAATTCTTTCCGGCTCCGGAATGACCAAGACAACGACCTGGACAACATCTCACGCCGGAATGCCTCCAAGCGACAAAGCTGGGATGCATCTGAATCAGGTGGGAGTGGATCAAGGTCCGAAAAATAGATAGCAACGTGCTTTCTAGAGTCGATTCCTCTTCGGATTTCCTCCTCGGTTCCTGAGTCAGCAACCCCGGTTGGTGAGCCAAACCGGCTCCAAAATATACAGACCAAAATGTCCGCCGGATCAATCAGTTGCCTATTGATGATACCTTGACCTCTGTCGCTCGCGTCTGGGTAGGAATCCGTTTTCCAGTATTGATGCTTTACCAAAAGTCCAAGCCCGTCGCCGTGCTGTGTATTCCAGGAATCAATCACTTTGCGGGCAATAGCGATTTCGTTATGCACGTCCCCGGGACCGCACAGAGTTAGATGGAGAAGGTCTACCTTGTTAGTCACGCGTTCGCTTATAGCTAACCCCCCGCGTGATTTCGAGCCCGTGTTTGGTGTTAAAACACGCTTTACGCTTCCTGTGCCTCGTCGGTAACGGTCTCCGACACGCTTTCAAAGCAATTCCACCAGACGTAAGCTGCCCCGAATTGGGGGCAAGAGCCGCATTGCTCTCGGTCATATTTGGCACTCATGAAGGAGAGCCAACGGAGGACAGATCACCAGCCACGTGACAACAGTGCGGCCGAGCGCGCGCGCGACATTTCCTTGCGGGAATTGCTCCGCTGGCACGGCTTCGAGATCAAACCGGAAGGCGTTACTTTCCGTGCCAAGAACGAAAGTCATAACATCGTTGTCACCGGGAATCGCTGGTTCGACAACGAGGCCGGACTCGGAGGACTTGGGGCGATTGACCTCCAGATGCACCTGACCGGCGAGGACTTCGCGGCCGCCTGTCAAACCCTTGGGACGGATTTTCGAGCCGTTTCCGCCGCCGAAATCGGGTTGTCCTTTCCGATTGAGCGTCAAATCCGCTCCGACCGGGAACGCAGGCCGTTTCATGAACTGGCGGCGAGATACGCCGTGCCGAACGAAGCGAACTGGCCGATTGCCCGCGCCTATCTCGTCGAAACACGCGGGATCGACCCCGCCATTGTGGACGATTTGCACGCGGTGGGAACGATCTTCGCCAACGACCATCGCCCAAATCCGAGCATCGTTTTCCTCCATCGGACGCGGCACGCAAAAGTCGAGGGAGCGACTTTGCGAGACACACGGCAGCAATCCTCCTTCCGCCCATGCCTCGGAAACAAGCTTACCGCCTGGTTCACGGTCGGCCATCTCGACAAAGCGGAAATCGTTATTGCAGTTGAATCTCCCATCGACGCCCTGAGCTATCGGACGATCCACGCCTGTCGCGGCGATGCTTGGGCGGTCGTGAGCTGTGCGGGAGCGACAGTTCCAAGCGAACTGATGAGGCTGGTATACGACCGCCGCCAGTCCTTCGTGGTTGCCCTCGACAACGACCCAGCCGGTGAGCGCGGCTGGAGGAAGGCGTGGGATGAAACTGTGGACTGGAGCGGATTGAAGATTTCATCGGCGTGCCCGAAGCACAAGGACTGGAGCGACGACCTGATGTCACTTCAGCTTGTGCGAAGGAAAGCCAAGCACTCCCTCTCCAATGGCTGAGCGTCTTTCCAATTCAATCTACGGCGCGATCTGCCGGAGCAGGAGCGGGCGGGCCAGGCCAATCATCAACCCCTCTGTCACGACCAAAGGCTGTGACATAGAAGCGTTAGCAACATCAGTGTGCCGGATAAGCTGGCGCAGAGCCGCACGTTTGTCCAATTTTCGAGTATGTCCTTTTCAACGATCTTCATCTTGATTTTCGTAGCAGTCGGGCTTGGTTTTGCAGCATTTGCAGCACGCGGCGTGATCCAGGCTCGCGCGAGTTCAGCATGGCCGCAGGTTAGCGGTGAGATCACGCACTCGGAGATCACCGATAGCGACAGCTCTTATTCGCCGCTCGTTCGTTATAAGTATTCCGTGAGCGATCGTTCCTTCGCCGGCGAACGTATCTGCTTTGGCCTCGATCGGATGTTCGCCGGGTACAAGTTCGCGCAGAGATACACCCAGCGTTATCCCGTCGGCTCGCCTGTAGCAGTCTACTATGACCCAGATCAGCCATCGCAATCCGTGCTCGAACCCGGCATTACCAAGCGCGCCTTTATTCCAATGGCGTTCGGTCTTGGATTTGCCATTTTTGGTGGCTGGTTTGCTCTGCTCAGTTGGCTTTTCCGGTGATGAGGAGTTGGGGCCGACAGCGAAGACATACACGGCTAGTCGGCGGTGCGGGGCATTACCCAGGGAACGTTTCGAAATCAAAATGAGTCTCCGTAAGCGCAAAGACCGTCAAACTCACTTGGACACCATCGAGGATTTGGCATACGGCCCGTCCGGCGGACGGAGGAAGCAGTGGCTCGCAGGCGTTGTCGTCGCAGCGGTGCCAATAGTCTACGGCATCGTCTGCATCCAACGTGGGAGCACAACGCTCTTTGGCAGCCACGCCAGCTCCAATCTCACAAGCGAGGCGGGCTTCTGGCTCGCCGTTGCTTACGTTGCTGCCGGGGCATTTCTCCACTTCCATTACTTTTGGGGTCTCAGCGAGCGCCTCTGGCGCTTTAGCCAGATCGCAAAGATACTTTCGCTGCTCGTTTTTCTGCCGAGCTTATTTTACGCGCTTTACCTCCACGTCGCTTGAAAGTTTGACAGTGTCTCGAACGCGCTCGCCAGCTTGACTGCTCGATAACCCGGATATTGCCCGAAGAGATAAGCCAGCCCGAAGGTATCTGATTGCCGACGTAATGTCGGGGTCAGTGGCCAGCGTAAGAGCCGCCGCCAGCAAACCACTGACGGACTCGCTTGTCCTAAAACTCTCGCCATGGGGCATTCTCATCAATAGACGTCCCGCGCTGTTCCTCCGTGAACTGCGGGCGCGGCCGATCCACCCTTCGCCTCTCGCTCGCCCCTTTGGGCTCGTCTCGATCCGCTTCGCGGACTCCGCTGTCAAGGCTCTCTGGAAATCCGGCATAAACGGTTTCCCCCCGCAGGTCCCCCCATTTATTCCGTTTTCCACTGCGCTTCGCTCCGGCCTTGACAGCTCCGGGCATCCGGGCAGCTCCACGATTGTCGTTTCGCTTCTGGAAAGAAATTGCATGAACAATTCCTTTCCTAAGCGAAACCTTCCCCTGCGGGTCGTCCTGAACCGCGTGGGCGAGGCGACTCTCGCGCAATACGCCGCCGTCCGCGATCCGATGGATTCCCCGGAGACCGCCAGCCAGTTTTGGCGGGAAGTCGTGGCCGTCGATCCCTGCCACGAGGCGGACAAGGAGCAGCTTGTGGCGGTGCTCCTCAACGCCAAGCTCCGAATGATCGGGTATCACGTCGTCAGCGTGGGCAGCCTGAACGAGGCGCTGGCCCATCCACGCGAAATTTTCCGCGCGGCGATCCTTGCCGGAGCCTACGGCATCATTCTCATGCACAACCACCCGTCCGGTGATCCCTCTCCCAGCGATGCTGACCGCCGCCTGACCAAAAACATCCGTGAGGCGGCGTGTATCCTTCAAATCAACCTGCTGGACCATGTCATTGTCGGTTCGCCGGGCATGGGCCGTCCGGCATATTTCAGCTTCCGGGAGGTGGGAATCCTATGAAACCCGCGCTACCCAACTTCATTTTCGGGGCGATCTACCGCACCCGGAGTGGCGAGCCGGACTGTTCGGCAACCGCCGCCCGGTATTGTTGCTACACCCCGGCCTATCGCGACATCCCGCCGCGATGTCATCTCGCCGCCTGCTGGGTTTGCGATGAATTCGGGCGGATTGACCCCGGCCTGAACGCGTCGCCGATTCCCGTCCGTCATGAGGACCTCGGCGTGATTGTCAACGTGATCGCCCGCGACGCGGACTAAGCCGGGCCGTCCGCTCGACAATCTCCGGCGGCAGAATGCCCCCAACTCGGGGCAAACGGGGCGGATTTTCAGCGACAATCCGGGACATGAACCGGAAAACGTCAACCGACTCCGAGACAACCGGTGCCTGCCCAATCACTGATTCCAGTGACAGAGGAGCGGCGCACCGGGCGATCCTCGAAACCTACTTCTTTGAATGCATCGACCGCGGAATCGGCGCGGACGAGACGCCGCTGTTCACCCGGACGCACGAAGGCGAGCCGCTTTCCGATGTTATCTCCCGGCGATTCCAACTTACGCAAAACCAAGCCGAAGCCGCCATCGAAGCCGCGAGACAGGAGGTGGCGCTGTGAAACGCGACATCTACGAAGCCATCACCGAGCGCTTCATCGAGCAATTGAAACGCGGAACCGTGCCGTGGCAGAAGCCGTGGTTCGCCGTCCAGAACATCGTTTCGCGCAAACCCTACCGCGGGATCAATGCCCTGCTTCTCGGTTCAAGCGACTACCAATCCCCGTTCTGGATCACCTTTAAACAGTCGCTCGACCTCGGTGGCCACGTCAAAAAGGGCGAGAAATCGACCCCGGTCATTTACTACAAAATCCTCGAAAAGCGAGACGAAGCGGGAAATTTCGTTGTGCGCGAGGACGGCAGGCTAGCCCCAATACTGTTCACTTAACATTTCCCCGCATTCGGATCTCCGGCTCGCGTCTCTTGGTTGGCCCCCGAGATCTGCGAATCGGATATCCCGACATTTTTCGCTTCACGCCCCTCGGACCGAAACGGCCTTTTCG
>DATDAL010000127.1:0-16728 GCA_036525415.1 Terrimicrobiaceae bacterium
CGAGCGATTTGGATCGCATTCTCGCATCAGCGCAAAACGAGCGGAGAAAATCGTGAGCGACTCCCTGACGGTCGTGGCCGAGGGACGGGTTATGGGCGAAGTCGTGCTTCGCGGTGACCGGCTGAGTTTCCGCTACGAACCGGACTGGCAGGCCAGCGAAAACGCGTTCCCGCTCTCGCTTTCCATGCCGCTCATCGTGAGAGAGCATGGGCGCCGCGTGGTCGAGGCGTTTCTCTGACGGTGGGCTTGGATATCGATCCAGAGGCGGGGTCTGCTGACAGCGGTGACTTGGAAATTGATTTTCCAAGTCTTATTGTGGCGGTTGCCGAGGCTGCCAAAGAGAGGAAAGGAGCAGTCGCGGTGCTGATCGATGAGATTCAATATTTCGATCAGAAGGAGCTAGGGGTGAGCTAGGGGCACTAATCGTGGCAATGCACAAAGTGCAACAGCGGCAGCCGCTCCTGTTGCTTGGGGCTGGACTGCCTATCCTTCCAGGTTTGGCAGGTGAATCCAAATCTTACGCCGAGCGATTGTTCAGTTTTCCGGATCAATACGAATGCCAATCGAAACGCCCACAAACAATCCGGCCGCCCGCAAATCCGCTAGGCGCGGAATCTAACCTGGCTGCAACGAGCGACACGCATCGATCCCCACTTTCAAGCGCAAAACCTACGGGTTGGCTGTGCGCGGAGAATCGCGCGTTACCTATCACGGAAACCGACCTGCTGCACATCCGAACCCGGCAAGAGAGTTGGCTGATCTCCTTGCCCGAGGAGCTTCAATCGGACGAATTGCTCCGGGCCATTACTTCCGGGGAGGTCAATTGCTTGTCGGGTTCCTGCGAACCCTTCGAGCAGTTGCTCGTATCGTCGAAAGCGAGCGACAGAGACGAGGCGTTGTTCCGATACAGACAGTGAAAGTCGGGCGGACAATTTCGGATCACTTCCTGTGAGCTCCATCTGTTTCTTGTCTCATATCAAATTCTCGGAAATTTGATGACGATCTCGACGTGCTCTCTCTGTAACTCCAAGTAAATCAACAAAAAGCCCCGGAGACTTCCTAAGTCGCCGGGGCTTAAAATTGGTTGCGGGGGTAGGATTCGAACCTACGACCTTCAGGTTATGAGCCTGACGAGCTACCAGGCTGCTCCACCCCGCGGTAGGCAGAGCAATCTAGGCGTTTGCCTCCCTGGCGCAAGGATTATTCGTCAAATTCATCGGATTTCTTCGAGTCGTTTGAAGGGCGCCGTTGTGATCAGAACGCGCGCGCCAGCTCCAACTGTGTCGTAGAGAGCGATGACGTCTGCCGAACGCATGCGGATACATCCGTAGCTGGAGGCGACGCCGATATTGCGTTCCTCAGGCGTACCATGGATGTAAATGTAACGGCCAAACGCGTTTCTGTTTTGTGCTTCGAGACCTTCAAGCCATAAAATGCGGCTGACGATGGGATCGCGTCCCGGCGCATCCACGGGCAAGATTTCTCCGGTGAACCGACGCGACTTGAAGACGGCACCGGCCGGGGCACCGGCTCCGATTTTTTTTCGGATTCTCAACAGTCCGGTCGGAGTAGCGTTGCTGTTTTGGGCGTCTCCGACTCCGAACTTGGAGCTTGAGACGGGGTATTCGGCGATCCTGATGTTGTCGCGCAGCACGAGCATGCGCTGATCTGCCGTGCTGATGAGAAGAACATGACGGGTATCGGCGCAGCCCGCCAAGAGAGCCAGCAGGCCGAGAAGGACGACACCTCTATGGAGTCTCACGCCGCCGAACGCGAAGGATTCAATGCGATAAGCTGTCGGATCCAGAAGCTAACGGATTTTGAAGCGACATAAGCAAAGCCGCCAAGAAAAATCATGAGGAAGGGAACAGAGAGCCAGTGTCCCATCTTTGCAGCGTTCCACGTGCAGAAAGTGAAATAGAGCGCGAAGATCAGCTCGATGAGGGGAAGCCAGGATTTGAGCGGCACATAACGCAGGTGGCGCATGGGTGAGCGATCTTTCTCGATGCCGTATTTTGGGGTGCGACTGAATTCTGATTGGTGATTGACAATGGCTTCGATGACGCCGCGAGCGTTGTTGACAGACATGCCAGTGGCCAAAGCCAGGGTGAGGGGAAACATCCAAAGCTCGCGAAACCAGCCTCGGGGGTTGAGGTGCGTTTGTGCCACGAGGTAAAAGAGCGCAATGGAAACAGACGAAGCGAAGAAAATTGGAAGATCGACGAGCCAAGCGTACAACGCTCCGTGCGTAGCGTACGACTGCGGGAGAATGAGCACGCAAAGCAGAGCGAGCAGAAGGTAGGCAAAGTTGGCAGTGAGGTGAGCCGTGGCCTCGAGTTTGATCAGCAACGGGAGACGCGAGCGCCAAATTCCAGGCAGAATTTTCTTGCAGGTCTGGATTGATCCTTTCGTCCATCGATGCTGCTGGGACTTAAAGCCGTTGATGTCAACGGGGAGTTCGGCCGGAACGACCACGTCGGGGAGATAAACGAACCGCCAGCCTTTCATTTGTGCGCGGTAGCTCAGGTCGAGGTCCTCGGTGAGGGTATCATACTGCCATCCTCCGGCATCGGAGATGCACGACTTCCTCCAGATGCCTGCGGTTCCATTGAAATTGAAAAACCTCCCGCTGCGGCTACGGGCGGTCTGTTCGAGAAGGAGATGACCGTCCAGGAAGAGAGATTGAACCCGTGTCAGCAGCGAGTAGTCCCGGTTCAAATGACCCCATCTCATTTGCACCATTCCGACCCGGGGATCCGTGAAGTGATCGATCGTGCGCTTCAGCGTGTCGGGCTCGGGGACGAAATCGGCGTCGAGAATGAAGACGAACTCACCTTTCGCGGTCTCCAAGCCGCCCGCGAGCGCCCCGGCCTTGAAGCCCTCCCGATTGTCTCGATGACGATGCTCGATGTCGAAGCCTTTGGCTTTCAGGCGCGCGGCTTCGCTCGCGGCAATCTCGCGCGTCTCGTCGGTGGAGTCATCCAAAATCTGGATCTGAAGCCTCTCTCGCGGGTAGTCGAGACGGCTCACCGCCCTAATGAGCCGGCGGATGACATAGTA
The DNA here is from genome assembly GCA_036525415.1 of Terrimicrobiaceae bacterium. Lineage (GTDB taxonomy): Bacteria > Verrucomicrobiota > Verrucomicrobiia > Chthoniobacterales > Terrimicrobiaceae > DASTFP01. Next base: position 3,061 of record DATDAL010000127.1, read on the forward strand.
CTCATTGAAGACCGGCAACTGCACGGTAACGAACGGCAGTTCGCGGAAACTCTCCGCCGGCTCAATTCGTTTGTGCCGGTTTTTCAAGAAGAGATAGATAATCAAATAGCGATGGATTCCGAAGGCTGAGAGTCCGATAAGAACGCTCAGACAACAAAAGTTCCAAATAACGTGCTGGAAAGTCGCCTCCAGCGATTCGCTCATCACAAATTTTTCCTCCCCGTTGAAATGAGGCGCTATCAACCCACACACGAACGCCCCCTTCAAGCGTAAAAAACCAGGACCGGGTTCCTCGCTTCTCGCCTTTCCTCGCGGAAGCTGATAATTTCTTGCCATGGCTGACTCGTTCGTTCTGGATCTTCAGGAGCAGGATCGGAATTTTCAGCTTCATCCTTTCACGAACCACGCTTCCTTACATGCGTCCGGCACGCACGTCATCTTCGAGGGACATGGCTGCCATTTCGTTGATGAGAGCGGAAGACGGATCATTGATGGTTTGGCGGGATTGTGGTGCGTAAATCTCGGCTATAGCGCGAAGGCCATCGTGCGAGCTGTGACTGAACAACTGGAGCGCCTGCCTTACTATCCCTCATTCTTTGACTCGACGACCGAGCCGCCAATCCGGGTTGCGAAATTTCTAGCGGAAAAGGCGCCGGCGCGCGTCAACCGCACGATTTTTTCGAACTCCGGATCGGAGGCCAATGAAACGGCGCTGAAGGTGATTCGCTCGTATTGGAAATTGAAGGGATGCCGAAACAAGAAGAAGATTCTTTCCCGCACGTTCTCCTACCACGGCGTGACCCTGGCGGCGACGAGCATGACCGGCCTGCCAAATTGCCAGCAGCCGTTTGATCTCCCGCTGGCCGATTTCCTTTTCGTGCCGGGACCATATTCCTATGGAGCCAAGACGGAGCTTAGCCCGGAGGCCTATGCGGCGTGGTGCGTCGAGGAAACCCGCCGGAAAATTGAGGAAGAGGGCGCAGACACGATTGCGGCACTCTTTGCTGAACCCATCCAGGGAGCTGGCGGAGTGATCGTCCCTCCGGCGGGCTACCTTGCCGCTCTTCGGCAGCTTTGCCGGGAGAACGACATCCTGTTTGTGGCTGATGAAGTGATTACAGCCTTCGGACGTCTGGGCGACTGGTTCGCCAGCAACCTCTGGAGCTTGGATCCCGACCTTATCTGCCTCGCAAAAGGATTGACCAGCGGCTATCTGCCCCTCGGCGCAACGATGCTTTGTGACGAGGTCGCCGAGGCTATGCTGAGCGGGGGTTATTTCGCCCATGGCTTCACGTACAGCGGTCATCCGGCGTGCGGAGCCGCGGCTCTGGCAAACCTTCACGAGATCGAAATACGCGGACTCATTTCTCGAGTTAAGGATGACCTCGCATCCTATTTTCAGGCCAAACTTGGAGAAATCGGAAGCCATCGCGCGGTGGCGGAGGTGCGCGGCTATGGCCTCATCGGCGCTCTTGAGCTCGTCCCGCGCGAAGGTCGGGACGCTCTCACACCTACGAGTATGCTTGGTCTCAAGGCTTGGTCCTTGATTCGCGAAGAGGGGGCGATGGTGCGAGGCATTCGGGACCTCATCGCACTGGCGCCTCCGCTGGTCATCTCTCATGCGGAGATTGACGAACTTTTCGATTGCATACGGCGTGGACTAGACAGACTCTGGGATTGACCGGAGGCTTTAGAATGGCGTCAACTGCAGAGAGCGCGACCGAGGCGGCACCAGAGCTGGAGGCTACCGCGAAGCAAGTTGCCGCTGAGGAGAGTAGGGCGTCCAGGAGCATTCGGAGCTTTTACCGCTTGGAAGGCGGCCGTTTGGTTCCGTGCGAGCCCAATGACGCTCTGGTCATCGCCTACGTCTCGCCGACCATCGACGACGAGGCGGAACTCCAAGAGCAATACAACATTGATTATCACACCCTTCAGTCGTCGCTGGATCCCGACGAACTCTCTCGCTTGGAGATGGAGGCTGATCACGCCGCGATCATCTTCAAGCGCCCCAAGAGTTTCTGCGCCGACGACAATTTCCTGATGAAGCTGACCTCGACGGGAGTTTTCGTGTACGAAAACTATCTGGTCATCGTCATGGCAGATGACTCGCCGATCTTCGAGGGCAGGGTTCCCTTTCCAGTGAAGTCGATCCAAGACGTCATCTTGCGTCTGCTCTATCAGGCTACGATGCACTTCGAAGGACACCTCAAGGCGATCAATATGCTGTCGGACTCCCTCGAGCGGCGAATCAATACGTCTCTGGAGAACAAGTATCTTCTGAACATGTTCGCGCTCGAAAAGAGCCTCGTCTTCATCGTCAACTCGATCACCTCGAATGGCACGCTTCTGGAAAGAATGAGGGCCCTATCCGAAAAACTCGGCTTCGACGCCGATCAAGTCGGTGTTCTCGAAGATCTTATCATCGAAAATCAGCAATGCTACCGGCGCGCAGATATCCACGCGCAGGTGCTCAGCAATCTGATGGGTACGAGAGCTTCCATAGTCAGCCACAACCTGAACCAGCTCATCAAAAAGTTCACGATTTGGACGGTGGCGATCATGCTTGCAAATTTGGTGATAAGCATTTTCTCGATGAATGTCGCCTTGCCCCTTCCCATGGAGCATGAAAGCTGGCCGTTCGCTATCATCAACCTGCTTGCTGTGATGGCGGGAGGATTCATTTTCTGGCTCTGGAAGATAAATAAGTGGTAGCCTTCCTGTGCCCAGCTTCAAAGGCCTGACCGCTCGCTTCGCGTGGCGGTGGATGGGAGCCCGTTCGCCAGTTAGAGCATACGGTGCATGACCCGTTTCGAGGATCGCCCGAAGCCGCTCCACTGCGCCGGGCCACTGCCCGACGCGCTTTCCTTTCTTTGCGCGGGCAGTCTGACGCTAGTTCATCTCGGGGTCGTCCGGAGCTTCGGCCAGCAGTTTCATCAGGGGTCCCGAACTGCGCATGATGCGGCGCCACGTGTTTTCGGGATCCTTCATCTCGATAAGTTCGCGCGCCGGCGGAACAACGAGCCAGGCCTTCTGGCTGATTTCTCCTTCGAGCTGTCCCCGGCTCCATCCTGCATAGCCCACGAAAGCGCGCAGGCCAAGCCTCCATTGCGGCTCAATATGAACGTCCTCTATGTTTCCCATGAAGCTCTGAAAAGCCACCGAGGCGGGATCCGTTCGCCACTGCAGACTGGCTAAGGTGAGGTGATCCGCCGCGACGGGTCCGCCGTAATAGAGTGTGACATTTTTGAAGTTGTCAGAGACGTTTTGCACAGCCACCTCGCCAAACGTCTTCCTCAGGGGACGGTTCAAGATGAGCCCGATTGCGCCGTCCTCTGCGCTGTGATGCGAAAGGAAGAGAATCGTTCGTCGGAAATTAGGATCAAGCAGCCGGGGGTGGGCGACAAGCATTGAGCCCGTCAGATTTTCCGGAGTCGATCCTTCCCAGCTCATCACTGACACTATTTACCGCGATGAATCATTAGAGCAAATGCCGAATCAACTTCCGAGCGCCAATTCAAGGGAAGAACGGGAATGCGATCCCGTACGGAAGGACTCCAATGAAATTGAGAGGAGGAAGTAAAATTGTGCTTAACGCCGCGATTGTCGTGGCGGAGGATCACCAATCCTGCGGCTCGAGGAAGCCCTCGAGTTGGCGGATACGGGTGGGGTGGCGCATTTTTCGAAGCGCCTTTGCTTCGATTTGTCGGATGCGTTCGCGAGTCACCTTGAACTGGCGTCCGACCTCTTCAAGCGTACGACTGTAGCCATCGACCAGTCCGAAGCGTTGCTCAAGCACTTGGCGTTCGCGTTCGGTCAGGGTGTCGAGGACGTCCTTAATCTTGTCCTTGAGCAGAACGATGGCGGCTTGGTCGGCGGGATTTTCCGCGCCTTTGTCCTCGATGAAATCGCCAAAGCTGGTGTCGTCAGAGTCGCCAACGGGCGCCTGAAGCGAAATCGGCTGTTGGGCCATCTTGAGAACGGCGCGGACACGCTCGACCGGGAGTTGAATCTCTTCCGAAATTTCCTCAGGGCTGGGTTCGCGTCCGTATTCCTGCACGAGTTGCTTCTGCACACGGATCAGCTTGTTGATCGTCTCGATCATGTGCACTGGAATGCGGATGGTGCGTGCCTGATCGGCGATCGAGCGCGTAATCGCCTGGCGAATCCACCAGGTGGCATAAGTCGAGAACTTATATCCTCGGCGGTATTCGAATTTCTCCACCGCCTTCATAAGGCCCATGTTACCCTCTTGGATAAGGTCCAGGAAGGAAAGCCCGCGATTCGTGTATTTCTTGGCGATTGAGATGACCAAGCGGAGGTTCGCTTCAACCATTTCAGTTTTCGCCTTAAGGGCCTTTCTGTGCCAACTCTTCAGGCCTCGATGCTTCTCAACCAGCTCTTCGGAAGTCATCCAGTTCCGGAGCTGCATTTCCTGGATTTGCTGGCTCACGTTGCGCAACACCTTGGAGTCGGCGTTCTTTGCCCATCGGTCGCGCTCGTGAGTCAAGGTGTTGAGGGCGCGGATATTTTCGTCGGCCAGGGTCACAAAATCCTCAACGACCTTCTGTTTGAAGTAAAATTTCGGATAGAGCTTTTGCAGCGTCGCGAGGGCTCTTTCATAGATCCTGAGACATTGCGAGGAGGGAGTTTTGTTTCCGGAGATCTTGTCGCGGTAGAGCGAAGCTACGGTTTCCGCCTGCTTCTTGACCTGCTGGCAGAGGCGCGGCAGGGCTTTCATGTAGCGCTCCCGGCTTTCGATCTTCTTGTCGAGGATCACGCGGTCAAAACGCTCACGCATGTCGATGAGCTTTTGGGCGAGATCGAGATGTGCGCGTCCGATAAAGCCAAACTGGTACAAGATTTCCTGTACTTTCAGCTCGGCTTCTTCGATGCGTTTGGAAATTTCGACTTCCTGTTCTCGAGTGAGTAGGGGCACTTGACCCATTTGCTTGAGATACATGCGAACTGGGTCATCGAGAATATCGAGCTTGCTATCGGGTTTCTCGTCCTTTTCCTCTTCCTCATCGCCGTCCTTGCGCACTTCCTTGACGCGGTCTACGTCTGACGAATCGATGATCTCGATCTCCACAGCGCGAAGCTGAGTAATGACCGATTCCATGCTATCGGGATCGTTGACGCTCTCTGGCAAGGCCTCGTCAAGATCGTCGTAGGTTACGTAGCCTTGTTCCTTCGCCAGCTTGATGAGATCGCGTACCTTTTCTTGCAGAGCCTTATGGAGGTCCTGCGGAGAACCCGACGTCAACCCGACCGGAACGACACCGGAGTCACCATTCGTTCCCGAGACGGACGAATGGTGTAGGAATGTCTCTGATCTGGACGAAGAAACCCTGATGGTAGCCTTCTTGCCCGCCGGTTCCGCCGACGTTGCCTTCGGAACGGGTCGTTTGAGGAGGTTGACTGTCTTCGGTTGAGGGGAGGCCGTATGCGGCTTCGACTTGGTGGATTTAAGGGAAGTTTTCAACGCAGCCTAGGTGCTTCGAGAAGAGCCGCTAAAACTCGTGCAGGCAGCTTTGCAGGTCAAGAATTTGTTTGGTGAGGTTTGTGACGACCTCTTCAAGTCCTTTGCGCTCGGTGGTTTCCAGTGTCGTATCCTGCAGTCGCGATTTGGCCGTTTCAAGCTTCTTTTCGAGGACTAGCAAATGGATTCCACTCTGCTCTCGATAAGACAATTTTCGATCTTCGAAAAGAGATTTTGCCTGTTTGTTTCGCTCTTGGAGATGCTGCACCGAGAGACCACTCCACGCATCTTTGGCGAGCCGAAGAGGATCCTCGGGTATCCGGTCGAGATCGAGCCGTGCGATAGTGATCTCCTCTTGCGGGTCAAGGTTGGAGATAAACGCCACGCGGCTCGCAGGCTTCTCGAGGGGTAGTGAGGAGTTGAGGATCTTTTCCAGCAGCTCCGCGCCTTCACCCAATACGTCGGAAGGCAGACGCGGCTGCGATCTCAACCAGGCGCGGGATTCAGCGTGCATGAGCCCGAAGCGACAGAGCTGGCGTAAGCCCTCGTTGAGCTGTAGCGGGATAATCTTCGAGGGCTCGGTGGCGCCGGTGGCGGCTGTGAGAGCGGAGGACTTGACGTGGGCTGCGAAGGCCGTCCCAGAGATCTCGAGCCGTGCGCAGATTCTGCCCGCGGTGGCTTCGCGTAGAACGGGATCCTTAATCATTGCGACCAGGGGCCCAAGCCGGCGGGCAGCCGACGCTTTTCCTGCCGGATCGTCGAGCGTGCCCTCATGAGCGAGGCGTTGAAGCGCGTGGTCGAAGAAGCTCAATGCGCTATCAATCACTTCGCGAAAACCGCTTACGCCTCGGTTGCGAACGAGCGAATCAGGATCCTCTCCTTCCGGCAGCGAGGCGACCCGGACGTCCAAACCGCATTCGAGAAGCGCAGGGAGTGAGCGGCTGATGGCCTCCTGTCCCGCCTGGTCAGAATCGAAGCAAAGAATGACGGATTCGACGAAGCGGCGAAGAAGGCGCGCCTGCTCGGGCGTGAATGCGGTGCCTTGGGGCGCGATCACGTTTTGAACGCCAGCCTCGAATGCACTGATCAAGTCGATTTGGCCTTCGCAGACAATGGCGGTGTTCGCTTCGATTAGAGCACGCTTGGACTTGTCGAGCCCGTAGAGCACACGGCCCTTGGTGAAGAGGGGTGTTTCGGGTGAGTTGACGTATTTCGCGGCCTTGGCGTGGGGCTCAAGAACTCGGCCGCTGAATGCGATGACTTCTCCATAGTCGTTGCGGATCGGAAACATCACGCGTCCCCGAAAGCGGGCGTAGAATTGAGGCACCTTGGCTCCTGCATCTCGCTCCCCGTCTCTCGCCACAGTCAGCCCGCTTTGGGCAATTTCCTCGCTTGAAAAGCGTTTTTCGAGAAGAATGTCCGTCAGGGCGTCGCGAGAGTCCGGGGCGTAGCCCAGAAGCCAGGATCTTGCGATCTCGATGGAGATCTCCCGCGAGTTCAGGTACTTGCGTGCTTCGTGCGCAGCCGGTGTCTTTAGCAGGTTGCTGTGAAACCAGGAGGCAGCCTCCGCATGCATCGCGAGCAAGCGCTTGCGTAGCGCCTGATGGCGATCGCCCTCTGCGGTCCCGGTCTCTTCGAGGACGGGGACTCCGGCGCGCTGAGCGAGCCGGCGCACCGCCGAGGGAAAGTCCAAGTGTTCGTAGTCCATGACGAAGCGGAAAACCGTCCCGCCTGCACCGCAGCCAAAGCAATGATAGGATTGGCGCTGCGGATTGACATGAAAGGAGGGCGTCCTTTCGCGATGAAACGGGCACAGAGCGCGCCAGCTCGTTCCGGCGCGCTTAAGGGGAAAATAGGAGCCAATGACCTCAAGGATGTCATTGGCTTCGGCCACGCGCTGGATTGTTTCCTCAGAGATACGGGACACAACATCCAAAATACCTTGCGACCGAATTTGGCGCGAGGGAGATTCATTTTGTGATTCGATTTCTTTTGGCGCTCGTTTTGCTTGCCTCGACGCCGGATTCCGCGCGAGCTAAAGAGGCGGACATTGGCAAGGGATCGGTTGTAGTAATCCCTCTGACCGGAGAGGTCACTCAGGCTCAGTTCTATTTCCTACGCCGCATCCTGAAGAAGTCAGAAGCTGCCGATGCCTCGGCTTTAATCATCGACATGGACACCTATGGTGGAAGTCTCAAGGCGGCCGTGGACATGCTTGGAGCCCTCATGAAATCCACCATACCCACGTTGACCTATGTAAATACGAACGCAGGATCGGCGGGCGCATTGATCGCACTTTCAACCAGGCGCGTTTACATGGCTCCCGTTAGTGCCATTGGCGCCGCGGCGCCCATCAGCGGGGGAGGAGAGGATTTGCAAGAGACCATCAATGCGAAGGTCGTCTCCTATTTTTCGGGTTACTTTCGCAGTGCGGCTGAAAAGAATGGCTACAATCCTGAACTGGCCGAGGCGTTCATCAACAAGGAAAAAGAAGTAAAGATCGGTGACAAGGTGATCAATCCCAAAGGGTCGCTGCTAACGCTGAGCGCGCAGGAAGCCGTGAAGGAGTACGACGGCAAGCCGCTCCTTGCCCAGGGTATTGCTTCAAATCTCGACGAACTTTGCGAGAAGGCCGGGTTGCGGGTCAAAGACGTAGTGCGCATTGAGCCGAGCGGGTTCGAACGCATCGCCCAATGGATCACGATCCTCGCACCCCTCTTCCTGCTCGGAGGAATGATTGGCGCCTATCTCGAGTTCAAGTCGCCTGGTTTTGGGGTCGCCGGGATCCTGTCGGCGGTCTGCTTTCTGTTGTTTTTCGCCGGGCACTATATTGCGGGGCTGACCGGTTTCGAGGTCGTCGCGGTATTTGTTCTCGGAGTGCTCCTTGTGCTTACCGAACTTATCTTTTTCCCGGGAGTAACGCTCCTGGCCCTGCTTGGCACGGCGCTAATGACGGGTGCCCTGCTTTTCGCAATGGTCGATTTTTATCCCAGCCAGCCGTTTGATTTCTCTTTGGATGTTCTGATGCGGCCTCTGCTGAATCTCGGAATTGCCGTGGTGCTTTTTGTGTTTGCCGTTTCCGCACTGGCTCGATTTCTCCCCGACCTTCCCTTCTTCAATAGGCTTATTCTTGGAACGCAAAGTCCCTCTGGACCCTCGATGGAAAGGAGTACGCCAGCATATTTCGAGTCGCGCGTGAGGGTGGGCGAGGAGGGAGTGGCGCGAACCATCTTGCGGCCGGCTGGGAAGGCCGAATTTGGCGCCACTCTGGTTGACGTAGTGACCGATGGGGAGTTCCTGGATCGCGGCGAGAAGGTGCGGGTGACGTTGGTGGAAGGAGATCGCGTTGTGGTCGAGGCGCTCAATGGGGCGAGCAGCGACCCGGCTTCTGCCGTCTAGTTGGTCAACCCTCAATAGACAAGCTACGAAAGAATGAGGCGCAGCCCTCCTAGCAAAGAGAATACAATCATCAGCCATTCGAAGACCGCTTGATTGATCTTGCCGAGCAGCCAGCGTCCGGCGAATACCCCTGCGATCACGGCGGGTGCGAGCGAGAGATTCAATGTAAGGCTTGCACCATTGATCAGTCCCAGGGAAGCGCTGAAAGGTACTTTGAACAGGTTGACGGCGAAAAAGAACCACGCCGCGGTGCCGACGAATTCGAACTTGGGAAGCCGGCAGGCCAGGAGGTAAATGGTCATTACCGGACCCGCCGCGTTGGCAAGCATCGTTGTCGAGCCGGCAAGCCAGCCAAAGGGCCAGGCAATTCCGGGATGCTCAACGGCAAGATTCGTCAGCTGCGACGCAAACTTCTGGAAGAGCACGAGAACAACTAATGCAACGGTGAGCCAGCCGATGAGTTTCCCAAACTCTTGCGCGGGAATGTGCGGCATCAGCAACCATCCGCAGACGATACCTGCGAGGGCGGGGGGAAGTATCCTCAGCACCAGACGTCCATTGGCGTGCTTGCGGTAGGTGTGGACGGCAAAGACATCTGCGAGGATCAGCATCGGGAGAATCGCCCCTGTGGATTCCCGGGGCGGAAGGACGCGGGCCATCGCGAGAATCGCGAGCATACCCAGTCCGCCGAAACCCGCCTTCGCCATGCCGATTGCCAAAGCGGCGAGAGCGGAAAGGGTCCATTCGACCGGGGTGAGGTCATACATCGCTTTTTGGTGAGTAGATTAGACACGTTGCGAAGGGTGAAAGAATCCTTTTCATGAAATCCTTTGCGTCCTTGGCGTCCTTTGCGCGAGACTCCGCCCTCCATGAAGATCGTCGTCGCTTATTCTGGCGGGCTTGATACCTCGGTGATTCTGAATTGGCTGAAAGAAACCTATTCCGCCGAGGTGATAGCCTTCTGCGCGGACATCGGCCAGGAAGAGGAGTTGGAAGGTCTGGAAGAGAAGGCGCTCAAGACCGGCGCAAGCAAGTGTTACGTGGATAATCTGTGCGAGGAGTTCGCCCGGGACTTTGTTTTTCCGTTGATGCAGGCTGCGGCGATTTACGAGGGTCAGTATTTTCTTGGCACCAGCATCGCGCGACCCCTTATCGCCAAGCGAATGGTGGAAATCGCCACGGCCGAGGGAGCACAGGCTGTGGCCCATGGGGCGACGGGAAAGGGAAATGACCAGGTTCGCTTCGAGCTTGCAGCCGCCGCCCTTGCCCCACGCCTGCAGGTGATCGCTCCGTGGCGGGATGAAAGGTTCCGGAACCAGTTCCCGGGCCGCGCCGAGATGATAGCCTACTGCGAGGCGAAGAGAATTCCGGTCCAGGCCTCCGCAAAAAAGCCTTATTCGATGGACCGCAATCTTCTGCATATCAGCTTTGAGAGTGGAATGCTCGAGGACCCGTGGTTCGATGCCTCTGCGGTAGAGCACAAGGATATGTACAAGCTCAGCGTGTCGCCGGAGGATGCGCCGGACCGGCCGGAATGCTTGGAACTCTTATTTGAGAAGGGCAACTGTGTAGGTCTCGTCCATCCGGAGCTTTGGGAACTTCTGAGTTCCCTCGACTACAACGGTAACGGCGACGACAGACTTAGCCCTGTTTGGGTCATGCGCGTGTTGAACCGGCTCGGCGGCCGCAATGCGGTCGGACGTGTTGACATGGTCGAGAACCGGTTCGTCGGAATGAAGAGCCGTGGCGTTTATGAGACGCCTGGTGGCGCAATCCTGCACTTTGCGCATCGACAGATGGAATCGCTGACCATGGATCGCGAGGTGATGCACTTGCGCGACTCGCTGATCCCAAAATACAGCGCCCTGGTTTACAACGGCTTTTGGTTTGCGCCCGAGCGTGGAGCCCTACAGGCCCTTGTTACGGAATCGCAGAAGAATGTGACGGGAACGGTTCGTCTCAAGCTCTACAAGGGCAATATTATCGCCGCTGGCCGAAAGAGCCCGGTCAGCCTTTACAATCCGCATATTGCCACGATGGAGGCCGATCCCACAAAGGCCTACAACCAGGATGATGCGACTGGGTTTATCCGGCTAAACGGACTGCGGCTGAAGGTTGCAGCGGAGGTCGGATGCGCAAGCTGACGGCAATTTCGTCTTTGCCTTGATTGCCGATTTCCCGAGGAGATTCGAGGGCGACGACACGAGCATGTTGATCATGCCGCGGCTTGTGTGGCGCGGCCCTTGACGGGCGGCTTCTTAGCGGAAGCCTTGCGTGCTTCGAATTCAAACCCGATCTTGTCACCTTCGAGCTTGAGGAAGGCCGAAAATGGTTTGCCTTTCTTTGAAATGAAACGCGGGATGAGATCGGTCTTGCCGGTTTCAATGAGCTTGATCACCTGTTCGCGCGGGATCTCGCGTTGGCAGATGGTCTTGCCCATGCGGAATTTGCAGTTCCCTGTATTGCTGCACTGGTAAGCGCTCCCTGTGTCGTGAACGGTGCCAGACTTGCACGCTGGGCACGGGGCGATGGCGGGCAGCGTGGAGAAATCGATCGCCTGACCGTTGCCGTTTGCGGAATCGCCGAAATCGAAAGCTTGCTTGAAATCGGCATCGAGCTTGACGATCGCTGAAAACGGACGGCCAAGTTTGCTGCGGAATCCTTCAAGCGGTCCGACGGTTCCGGCTTCAAGCAGTTTGACAACTTCGTCGCGTTCGAGTTCTCGTCCGGCCATGTTTTTCCAGATCACGAGGCCGCAGGCTTTGCACTCGTATGCCTTGTAGGATTCCTTAAAGCCGGTGCCGCGACATTTCGGGCAGGTGGCATCGAGATCAGTGAACTGGCCTTCGACGCTGTCACCCGAGAAATTCTTGGCTTTGGCGACAATATCTTCGGCAAAACGGCGGATTCCCTGCATGAATTCCGGGCGTGGCATTGCGCCGTGTTCCATCTGCTTGAGTTTAGACTCCCATTCACCCGTCATCTCTGGCGACGTCAGCGCCTGGATGCCGATTCCGCGGAGGAGGCTGATCAACGAAAGTCCCTTTTGCGTTACGATGAGGTCGCGGCCCTGGCGGTTGAGGTACCCATCCAGGAGCAGCCCCTCGATGATCTGCGCACGGGTGGCGGGAGTGCCCAGACCACGCTGGCTCATTGCCTCGCGCAGTTCCTCGTCTTCAACGAGTTTGCCGGCGCCTTCCATCGCAGAGAGCAGCGTGCCTTCGGAAAAGCGGGGGGGTGGTTTTGTCTGGTTTTCAGTGACCTCAATGTTTTCGGTCTGTGCGGATTCGCCTTTGGCCACCGGGCAGAGCGGGTGCTCGTCCGCGCTAGCAGCCTGTCTGCCATACACGGCCAGCCAGCCAGGCTCGACGATAATCTTGCCTTCGCTCTTGAAGGGTTCCCCTTCGACGCGAGTGATGCGCGTTGTGAGTTCGAACTGCGCGGAAGGATAGAAGACAGCGATGAAACGCCGGGCCACCATGTCGAAAATTTTTGTCTCGATTTCATCAAGATTCTTCGTCGAAAAGCCTGTGGGGATGATGGCGTGGTGATCGGTCACTTTGGCATCATTGAAGATGCGCTTGTTCGGTCTTACCCATCCCTGTGCAAGCGCCTTCTGTGCATGCGCACCCAGTTCGGGGTTCTCAAACTTGGTGAGTACAGCCTTGGCATTGCCGAGGTAGTCTTCAGGAAGGTATCGCGAATCGGTTCGCGGGTATGTCAGAGCCTTGTGTTTTTCGTAGAGAGCCTGGACGATTTGCAGCGTGCGGCGCGCACTGAGTGAAAAGCGCGAATTGGCTTCGCGCTGAAGCGTCGTGAGGTCGTAGAGCAAAGGCGAAACCTGTGTCGAGGGTTTCTTTTCCTCCTCGATAACACCTTGCTTCCTGGCGCACTTTGCGGCGATGGCCTCGGCGTGCTGCTTTTCCCAAATGCGTTCGGGCCGCGCGTCCTCGCCAGAGTTCTTCTTAAAATTTTCGTCGAACCAACGGCCGCGATAACTTCTATCCTGATCGAGTGACCCCGCCCCCGTCGAAGATGCGGTCAATACGCCGAAGTCCCCGAAGACCTCGAAATACGTGCGGGGCTTGAAGTCTCGAATGTTCACTTCGCGTTCTGCGAGAATGGCAAGGGTCGGCGTCTGAACGCGGCCCACTGGCGTCAGCTGAAAACCTCCCCCCTTCGAATTGAAGGCCGTCATCGCCCGGGTCCCATTGATACCAACGAGCCAGTCGCTCTCGCTACGGCACACGGCAGCGTCGGCCAGCGGCGCCATTTCGGCGCCGGCTCGAAGCGAGGCGAATCCTTCGCGAATCGCCTCCGGAGTCATGCTTTGCAGCCATAGGCGGCGGGTGGGCTTTTTGCTGCCGGCAAGCTTCAGCAGATAATGAAAAATCAATTCACCTTCCCGGCCGGCGTCACAGGCGTTGATAACCTCGTTTACGTCGGAGCGCTTGAGCAAACGCTTGATGAGATTGAGGCGCGCCTGCGTTTTCTCGATGGGCTTGAGATCAAAGTGTTCGGGAATGATGGGAAGATTCGCGAAACTCCACTTGCCCCGCTTCTTGTCCATTTCACCAGGAAGGCAGAGTTCGACGAGGTGTCCAACGGCGGAGGTGATGACAAATTCATCATTCTCGAAGAGGTCATCCTTCTTGGGAACTTTGCCGAGAGCGCGAGCGAGGTCGGCCGCGACGCTGGGCTTTTCAGCGATGACGAGAGATTTTGGCATGTTATTGAATTTTCACAAAGCGGCTGCCGGGAAGTTGTTTGACCAGCTTCCGCATCTCAAG
>DATDAL010000128.1:0-12817 GCA_036525415.1 Terrimicrobiaceae bacterium
ACACGTTTTACGAAGACCCGGCAGGCATTCACCTCGTCGGGAAAAATGCGAGCGACACGAAACCCGCGAAATTCCTCGTCTTTCTGGTCAAGGACAAAGGCGCACCAATTCTCATTCCTGTGAACGAATAACTCCATGCCGGGGGATTTCGGCAGGTTCTTTATCCACTCTGAGATTTCTTTCTTGCGGCTATCCGTGGGCTGCGAAGCGAACCATTTCTCCGCTTCGCTGGCAGTCGCCACCTCCTGCCGCGCGGCTTCGATGGCGGCCTCAGCTTCGTTGGAAGGAAATGCTGGGTGCGACCGATTGTAACTATTAAAAAGCTTCATATTCAGAACCCCATATCGTAAGCTCGCCAATGCCAGCAAGGGGAGGAAGTGTGGAGATAGCGGTCGCGCTCACCCCAACCATCAACTGAACTGGGAGAAGAGCGGGACGGAGCTCCAGATCAATCTAGTCACGAAGACGACCGACGGCGCTATCATTTCCCCTGGGACCTTTAGCGACTGGCCGTGGTTCGAAGGGTCTTTCGGCAACCATCGAGGGCGCATTGGTGACTTGGAGGTGCCGATCGTCAGTCCGGCAGGGCAGCTGGAATCTAAAGAAAACTTCCCAAAGCATCCTGCAGGCCAGCCGGTCAGAGCCAAAGACCTCCATGACATCAAGCAACTGCAAACGCTGACGAGATCAGAACGACGCGAATGAGGAGCGGACCCCTGGTTACCTCCTCATTGGACTGTCAGCCATCAGGCGGAAAACCTATTTGCCAGAGCGTGTCAAATGGTCGAAGGGTGCAAACGCCACCTGCTCGCAAACACCCTGGGGATGGTGGTGGCCCGCCGGGTCGAAGCCGCCAAGCTGTCGGACCGACGCGTGGGGAGTGCTCGTGCTTGCCGGCTTACAATCCAGCTTCCCGCCCATCCGGACGGTGATGGCCGGCTACGAGAGCCGCAAGCTGGCGCAGGGGGCGGCTGCACATCACCAAACGCCGGCAGCGGGCCTTCATGGAATGCACGGTCGTTCAACCCGGGATCCCATCTCAAATGCAGCTTGAGCCCCCGCTTTTTTATGCTCTCGTTTAGCCCGAATCGTTCTCGTCGGTCAATAACGTCGCCGCCCTTTCCCAGTTGAACTGGAAATGCTCAGGGTGGGCTTCCCACCACTCAGACCTTGCGGCGCCGGCACTCCGCCCGCATGCCTGGCTTTGCCCATGCGCATACATGTCCCGCCTCGAGGCAACGCGCGGGCGTCAGCAACAAAGGGCAATATTTTTCGAGAAAATCCGAAACTCGGGCTGCCCAATACCTAAGTACTATATCGAGGCCGACAATTTCGGTCGAAGGTATAACGATATCCAATGAATGAAAGAAATCAGTAAGATGAAAATGCTAAACACAATGTGCATACAGACCTCCGTCAGTGCCCTCTCGCTGCTTGCAGCGATTGCGCTCGTCGGTCTACCAACAATCGGCAATGCCAGCATGACTGTGACTCCTGGACTGACCGTTAGAAACAATTGTGCCCATCAGATTATCATCGCCGTCCATTATAAGGACAGCGGGGGCAATTGGAGAACCACATCATTCATCAGCATTCCTCCGCAGCAACAGAGAAATCATGTGGTTTCGTCGAACAATTCCATCTTCTACTACTATGCGGAAACCACGAGCCCCCAAAAAACCGTCTGGCGCGGTGACCAAAATTTCAACGTAGATGGTAAAATGTATCCGATGAGAAAGACAAGCTTGAATAAAGAGAACAATCGATTCTACCTCGGGCTTAAGTGTAAATAGCGAATACATCGTGATCGAACTCGCTAATTGTATTCGCAACTATGTGTAAGACATACGTCGTTACTACGTTCTAGTGTGATGTCCCATAAAAGTGATTGTATAATGTGAGGCTTTTGGACGGCCAGCCCGCACCGTGTGCTGGAAAAAATCGACCGTGCTTGGGCGCGGTTTCTCACCGCAAAAGCTGTGGCGCCGCATATCGCAGCCCGGAAGGATTCCCTCCGTTTGTTTCCCTCACGGCGACGTATCGAAGCTCTTCGTTCGCCACGACCGAGCGAAGCATCAGAGAGCCACGGCTCATCTCATCACGCCCAGCGAATGAGCAAGAGAGTCGAAATCGGAAATAATCGGCTGTGTTCCACATCCTGGCGGCGACGGGCTTGGACTCTGGAGATCCCCGCTGGCGCAGGACGATGGACAACATGACCATCGAGGCTATCGCGAGGAATTCACTTTGCCAATTCTGAAACGATTCAAACCAGAAGCGTGAAGTTTGGAGATACTCGACTAAGCTAATGGCCGACGACAACGCTCCTGCCGAAGTCGTTGGCGAAGGTGCAGCTTCGCTAAAGCCGTCGTCATACTTTCGATGAGTTGCTCGGCCATCTGCACTTCGGCTTTTCCGAGCGTTTTCTCGACAGGTTGGTTGAACTTTGACACGTCGAGCAACTCCCTTGGAAAGTGCATCAACTCGAGATCAGTCCCTTCTTCTGGGGTTTCACGGCAGCAAGGTGCTGCCGTGTGCGGATCACCACTTTAGCAATGGCAATTTTACCGGTATCGAGCAAGACCTCACGCAGCAGCACGTACGCCTTGTCGCCGCCCTTGCCTGCTTCAAGATAGTAGGGCTTATAGAATAGCAGTGGGTCCACCTCCTCGAGACTGACAAAGTTCATGATGTCCACGGTCTGCGTGGCCTCAACGTTTAGACGCGCGAAGTCCTCGTCCTTGATAACGACGAATTTGCCTTTCTCGTACTCGTAACCCTTCACGATCTGATCCCAAGGCACCTCCTTGCCGTCTGCTTCCGCCACCCGCTTGTAGTTTACCGGGCTATGATCGCTGGTCCGCAACAAGCGAAATTTCAACTCCTCCCGGCGCGTGGCCGGAAAAAGTGACACCGGGATGGTCACAAGACCGAAAGTGATGGCGCCTTTCCAAAGAGCTTTCATTTTGATTAAGATTCGCTTACGAGGACTCCACCGGTTGCTTATGGCTCATTTCCCGCGCCGCATTTGAGCAGATCCCGACGTTCGCATACGGCCGTGAGCCCAATTCTCGCCGATTGCTTAGGCAATGCCGGATTCCGCGAAGGTCGTGAAGGCGCTTCTCGAGAAATACGGCCGCACGTTTTCCGACGAATTGGGCATCAAACTCGAAAGCAACACGCCCTCCATGCTTTTTCGCTGGCTTTGTGCGGCGCTGCTCTTCAGTGCCCGGATCAGCAACAAGATCGCGACGCAAGCCGCCTTGGCGCTAACCAAGCACGGTTGGACGAGCGCGCAAAAGATGGCTGCGGCGACGTGGAAACAGCGTACCCTTGTCCTCAACCGCGCCGGTTATGCACGCTATGACGAAAAGACTTCACGCATGCTCGCGGACGCTTCGGAGCTTTTGCTGGATCGCTATGGGGGTGATTTGCGCAAGCTCCGCGAGGAGGCGGAACGCGATCCGCGCCGCAAGAGAGAGTTGCTCATGGAGTGCAAGGGCATCGGTGAGGTGGGCGCGAGCATCTTCTTGCGTGAGGTCCAAGTTGTCTGGCCGGAAAACATTCCGTTTGCAGACCAAGGTCGCGCTGAGATCGGCGCGAAAACTCGGTCTACCGACGACCGCGGAAGGGCTGTCGAAACTGATCTCGAGAAAGAAGTTTCCGCGATTGCTGGCGGCACTCGTACGATGCGAACTCGCGAAGGAACACGCGGCGATCAAGGCCGCGTAGTTCACTGCCCGAGGATAAATGATTGGGAGGATCGTGCGGCGGTGACACGTGTCAGCCGTAGTCGCCTCGGGCGATCTGCGACGTGAGGGAGATAGTGGCGATGGTTGTTTTGATTTCGCTATTTCAACGGCCAGACGAGAGGCACGAGCGTGATCGACACGATGTAGATAAGCAGTGTGAGGAGAGAGCCGATCTTTACAAAGTCCGCAAAACGATAGCGCCCCGGTCCATAGACCATGAGACAGGCCGGCTCGAGCGGCGTGAGATATGAGCAGCTTGCAGCGACGGCGACCATCATTGCGAAGGTGCGCGGATTCATGTCGAGGTGGAGGGCTGTCTCGATCGCGATCGGCAGCACAACAATTGCGGCTGCTTGATTTGACATCGGTTGGGTGAGAAAAACCGTGAGTCCGAAGAACACTGTGAGAAGCAGAAGTGGCTGCGCTGTGCCGGTGACGGACGCGAGTTGCCACGCGAGATATTTTGCCGCGCCGGTGTGCTCCATGGCCGCGCCGAGACCGAGCAACGATCCGATGAGGATGATGGCTTTCCACTCCACACGCGCATAGGCTTCCTCGGGAGTAATGCAGCGCGTGATGAACGCCAGCAGCACACCGAGCATTGCCGCCACCGGAAGTGTAAGAATGCCCGCTGTGACAGCCGCCAGCACTCCGACGAAGATACCGATTGCAAGAGGCGCACGACCGATGCGTGGGCGAACGGCCTCCATCGACTCCGAGGCACCGAGCACGCGCACCACGCGGTTCTCGTGCAGTTGCGCGAGATTATCACGCCCCCCTTGAAGCAATACTAAATCTCCGAGCCGCAGTGGCACGTCACGCAATTTTTGGATCACATTCGTGCCCTGGTGATTGATGCCCAACACCTGGGCCCCATAGCGCTCGCGGAAACGCAGCCCGCGCAACGTGCGCCCGAGCAGAGGCGACCCGGGAAGCAAGACGGCTTCAACCAGCGCCGTGTTTTCTGCTGCAAGATCCGAATCGGAAACGTGAGCATCGGCCACGATTTCGACGCCTGCAGTGTCTTTGATTTTCAGGATGTCGGGCTGACTGCCCTCGACGATGAGCGTATCGCCCTCGCGCAAAACGGTGTTCGCACGAGCCGTAAGCTTTTGATTCTTGTTTCGCAGGATCCGAAGTACTGTAAGCCCGAGCTGCTGCGCGACATTTGCCTGGCCCAGGGTCTTGCCGGCGAGATTCGAGCCTGGTTGAACGACGATCTCGCTCAAATAGGGCCGGACGCCAAACTCCTCGATTAGCTCCGCTGGTGCAGAGCGCTCGGGAATGAAACGACGCGCCAGAAACATGTAAACAAGTCCAACAACAGCGATGGGTAGACCGACTGGCGCCAGCTCGAACATGCCCATGGGTGACATGCGATAGGCGCTCATCATGCCACTAACTACGAGATTTGTAGAAGTGCTTACTAGCGTGACCGAGCTGGTGACGATCGAGGAGAATGCGAGCGGCATGAGAAGTTTCGACGCGCTGATTCCAGACTTTTTTGCGATGCCGACGACTACGGGCAGAAAGAACGCAGTCGAAGCGGTGTTGCTGATGAATGCCCCCAGTCCGGCGGACGCCAGCATCACGATCGCTAAGAGCCGATCGGGATTTTCTTCGGCGTGTCGCAACACAGCGCGCCCAGCGAGTTCGGCGACGCCGGTGCGCTCCAGCGCGGCCGTGAGGATGAGCAGCCCAAGAATCATGATGACTGTGTCGCTGCCGAATCCCGCAAACACCTGCTCCCGCGGCACAAGCCCTGTGAATGCAAGTGTGAGCAGCAGACCGAGCGCAATCACCTCGGAGGAGACGCGCTCCCACCAAAACAACGCGAGTGCGATACCGAGCAGAATGAGCAAAAGGAGGATTTGTGGCGTCATAGGATGATTGCGTCGCCGCGATCGAATATCGAATTGCGGTGCTCATCAAGAGATCGGCGACCGAGACTCTGAAATACGCATTACCCGCTCACGAATCACAAGAATGCTTCGACCACTCCATGGGGATCTCACGGCCTTCTGGCGGCGAGATGGCCTACGGTGAGGCAGTTCGAGCTGCGCGCGTCTTTTGTCGCGGGGCTACAGTTGCCGCAGACCGGAAGGGCTTCCATGTCGGGACGGGCGGCCAGTCGAATTCAATGGAACGTCGGCAACGCGGAGAGGACGCGCCGCTCGTCGATCGTCCTCACGCTCTGCGCTTCTCGATGATGCGGGCCTGAGCTTCAGCTTGTTCTGCGGCCTCGGCGAGCGGAGAGGCCTCATCGGGAAGACCTGCGGCAATCAAGGCCTGGGCAGCGCGGCGCTTTTTCTCGGCCGCGGCGCGAAGGCTCGCAATGCGGGCAAGTTGCTCGGGTGTAAGTGAGTGCTGGCTATCGGCGGGCAGAAGCGGACGCGTGGCTCGGACGTGAATGGTGATCATGCCCGCGCTTGCGAGTCGCTGAAGGGCGTCCCAGGCGGCAGTGTCGAGGATGTGCAGCGCGGGTTTGTCGCCGCGCCAGGCGGTGTCGCGGAAGGTTTCCTCGATAAGCGGGCGCTGGCCGTCAAGGGGACCGCGGATGACGGCAAGCAGCACCGGCACGTCGGAGCCCGGAAGGCACATCTCGTCGCAGTGGGCGAGGCGGTCGCCGAGGCGCTCTCGGGCGCGACGCGCGAATGCGGCGGCAGGGTCGGAAACGACCACTCGCTCTGATCCACCGGATCTGACGGATTCGACATTGGCCATCACCTGCTCGAGGCGCTTCAGAAGCTCTTGACGGCCGCGCTTCAGCTTGATGCCGCGGAGGTCGCCGATACCGTCGAGGACGCCCTGGGCGAGTTCGATTTTGTTGGCGAGGCTGCCGAGCATTCCATGTTCGATGGTGTTTTCGGCAATGAGATTGATTACGGTAACGGCACTGCGCTGATTCTTGCGCCAGGCGCGGGCTATGCGCTGCTCCAGTTTCGCGGGGTTCCAGGGCAGATCGCAGTTGACGACGACGCTGGCGTTCTGGAGGTTGAGGCCGACGCCGCCAGAGTCGGTGCTGAGGAAGAGGCGGCAGTCGGGATCGTTGCGAAAGGCGAGAATTTCGGCGCGCCGGCGCTTTTGCGGGACGCTACCGGTGTGCCACGCGAAACCAATGCCTTCCTTTTCAGCCCAAGCGCGCACCTTGGCGAGCATGCCTTCCCACTCGGAGAAGACGATAATCTTGACGTCAGAATCGGAGAGCGATTCGTCAAGGACGCGGGCGAGCTCGTCGAGCTTTGGGCAGTCCTGGCAGGGGCTCTTCTTAATGATCGAGGGCGAGTCGCAGACCATTCGCATCATGTTGAGCAGGATCATGAGAAGGTCCTGTTCCCTGGGAGTGAGCGGGCGGCGCTTCGATTTCATGACGAGGTCGCCGACCTGCTTTTCGTAACCGCTGTATTCATCGCGCATCGTGGGTGTGAGCGGAACGAAGAGGTTGCGGTCAGTGCGGTCGGGGAGCTCAGTTTCGACGTCAGCCTTGCGACGCCGCAGGATAAGGGGACGGACGCGGTCGCGGAGCTTATCGAGATTCCTGTAGCTCTCCGGGCGGCCCTTGTCGTCGAAGGTGTAGTATTCGCGGTTGAAGCGGAACAGCGGGCCCAGGAGCGCGGGATCGAGAAAATCGACGAGCGAACGGAGTTCGTCGATGCGGTTTTCGATCGGCGTGCCGGTGAGGACGAAGGCGTAGCGGCTGGCGAGACGTTTGACGGCCTGGGCGGTTTTGGTGGACCAGTTTTTGATGCGCTGGGCTTCGTCAAGGATGACAATGTCGGCGCGCAGGCCTTCATTGATATCGAGGCTATCGAGGACGATCTGCTCGTAGTTTGCAATCGTGAAGAACGGAGGATCAGCTTCGGTGTAAAGTCTGGCGCGGGCCGCGCGCCCACCGAAGACTAGGCGTAGGGGGAGGGTAGTGAATTTGCGGATTTGCTCCTCCCACTCGGTTTTGAGCGATGCGGGCGTCACGACAAGGGCGCGCTTCGCCTTGCCGAGGTGGTGGAGCAGGGTGCAGGCGGCGATCGCCTGGATGGTTTTGCCAAGGCCCATCTCGTCGGCAAGCAGAACGCGTTCTCCGAAGGCGAGATGGAGCATGCCTTCGCGCTGATAGGGGAAGAGCGGCGAGAGCGTGACGTGCTCGGGATGACGGCCGTCGCGCACACCGGCCTCGTAGTCGCGGCGCAGGAGGATACGTTCATCCGCGCGCCGGCGCGATTCGAGCCAGTGAGTCACGTCCTGCGAGATACGCAGCGCGGGACTGCGGGACGCGGCCAGCTCTGCAACGATGTCCTCCGGCGCGAGGTCCAGACGCTGGAGCCCAGAGGGGTTGAATCGCGCGCGGAGAGCGGGCGGCAATTTATCCAGTCCCCGCTCGACGCGCAGGCCGTCGACGGAGGGAATGACGTCAATGCGAGGGGAAGTTTGCCCCTTAAATTCTGCGCGATGCCGGCCGCCGAGCTGGAGGAGGACGGCTTCGACGTGCTTGCAGGTCCCCAGGGCGTTGACGCGGAAGTCGGTGCAGGTGCAGGAGAACTGACGGGACGCGACATCGCGAACCTCGACCCGGTAAGTCATGCCGCTGGGGGAGCGGACCTCGAAATTTGAGAAGATCGGGTGACGTGGGTCGGTGTTCGCGACGCGGTGGCGTTCCTCTCGCGCGCGGAGCTTGCGCTTAAGGAGTTCGTGATCGTCGGTGGTGCGCCAGTCGGTGGGGGGAGGAAGGACGGCGGCGGGGTCGTTGTGGGCTTTTGTCTTCGAGGCGCGCGGCATGGATGAGGATCGTTCAGATGGCATCTCCGTGGGGATAAATACTCCCAGCCTAGCCATTGCTGGCAATCCTTTAGGAGCGCGGAAAGGGCTGCACTCCGGCCGGCGGGGCGTCAAGCCATGGCGTTTGATCCTCGGCGAAATCTTCTTCCAGAACGTGAAACCGGCAGGTGCCCCGCAGGGCAAAAAGATATCTGTAAGCCGGGATCGCGATGAAGTGCCAAAGTAGCGATGCGTGGATCATCGCTGCTGGAGCAGGGCTCCACATTTGGGGGCTTTTCGGCTGGGAGAGACTGCGTCGACGCGCAGGGGGCGGTCAAAAGCAGTTATTGGCGGCGGTTGCGACGCCTTCGTCGAGCGGTATTGTCGCATCGTAAGAGGAAGAGTAAATCAATGCCCAAGGGGGTGACCGCGTGAATACCGATGCTGAAAAAATCGAAGAAGCATTCCGATCCGGGGGGGAGCCGGGTCCGCATTCCCGTGAACTCAAGGACGATCGGAGGCGTCGTGAGCTTTTGGAGTTGATATTCGAGCATGTGGCCGATGCCATTATTCTGACGGAGCCGGATGGGCGAATCGTCGATGCGAATCCTGCAGCCTCCGCACTGCTGGGCTACGGCAGGAACGAGCTTCTCGAAAAATACCCTTGGGATTTCGTGACAAGCGCGTCACGCGATGAAATTCGCCCAGATCCGAAGCATGAAGCCAGGAGTCCCGGTCTCCGTGCAGCGTACCTGCCGACGGAAGGACGGCGAATCGCGGACGATGGAGTTGCTGCTGACGCGCTTTGGGTGTCCGGGCCGCGAGTTGATTGTCGCTTCGTTTCGTGATCTCACTGAGCGCAAGCAAGCAGAAGCTGCCCTCCGGCAGAGCGAGGACACGCTGCGCCTGGCGATCGACACAATTCCCGGGTTGGTCTGGACCAGTTTGCCAGACGGCAACATCGAGTATCTCAATAAGCGTTGGCTGGACTATACCGGCCTGAGGCAGGAAGAAGCCGCCGGCTGGGGCTGGCAGGTTGCGATTCACCCTGAAGACGTTCTCGGCTTGGTGGACTATTGGAAAGCGATCCTGGCCTCCGGGGAGCCCGGCGAACACGAAGCGCGGCTGCGACGGTTCGACGGCGAGTATCGCTGGTTCCTGTTTCGAGGAGTGCCTCTTTATGACGAGCACGGAAGAGTGGTAAAGTGGTATGGAACCAACACGGACATCGAAGCCCTGCGAGCCTCTGAGCACCTCGCTCGTGGCCAGCTTGAAGCGCTTACGCAAACTTTGAACGCACTCGCCCAGGAGTCCGCCCCGGAAAAATTTCTCGAGCATGTCTTGCGCACAATCAGCGCGCGTTTGGGAGCACACAGCATCAGCGTTTGGGAGATGAACGAGCGAACCGGCTGCGTGGAACTTGTCGGCCAATGCGAGGACAACGAGTTGACCCTGATCACCGACCAGGAAGCGTCTTCGCGGGTGATGTCCGCGCCATACGAGCATCCCGTCTGGAGGGAATTCTTCCGAACTGGTAGGCATTGCGTGATCGGCGAGATCACTTCCGGTGAAACTCGAGTTCGCGTTGCGAGCGGTCCCGATACACCCTGGCACCATTGGATGGAGCACGCTGTCGCGAATTCGAACGTGACGGTCATGATGAAACGGCTGTCCGCGCTCGGAGTTGTTACCACGCTCTGTGTTCCGATGTTTGTTGGCGGTAAGGTCACTGGCTTTCTCGGCATTCGGTTCCCGCAAAAGCGCGATTTTCGAGACGAAGAGATCGAACTCACCCGCGCTCTTGCGCACCAGGCGACGCTGGCCCTTCAGTCGGTGCGTCTCACTCACCTGAGCCGCGAGGCGGCCGTGACGGCGGAGCGCAACCGCATGGCGCGGGACATTCACGACACCCTTGCGCAAGGATTCACAGGCGTCATCGTTCAGTTGGAGGCGGCCGAAGACGCCCAGGCGAATGGACTCTCCGCTGAGGCTGCAAGGCATCTTGAGCGGGCGAGCGGGTTAGCCCGCGAGAGCTTGCGGGAGGCCCGCCGGTCGGTGCACGCACTTCGTCCGCAAGTGCTGGCCGGCAAGAATTTGTGCGCCGCCATGGAGGAATTGATTAGGAAAATGACGGCGGGCACGAGCCTCGACGCCGACTTCGCCGTCCAAGGTGAGCCGCACGCGATTCCAGAGGACTGGGAGGAAAATCTTCTCCGCGTCGGACAGGAAGCTTTGACCAACACACTTCGCCATGCCCGGGCGAAACACTTCGAGGCCCGTCTCACGTTTGGTCCGCACGCGGTCCGTCTGGAATTGCGAGACGACGGATGCGGGTTCGATTCGTCGTCGCGTGAGGACGGCCTTGGGTTGCTGGGAATCCGGGAGCGCGTGGAAGCAATGAGCGGAGAGTTGACGATTCGAAGCGCGCCAGAAAAGGGCGCCACGATTCTGGTCGTCCTGCCGCTGACAGAGTATTCAACAGTCTCTTGAGGACATGAGCACCGCCTCCGACGAGCCGAACCACACACCGACAGAAAAGATCCGAGTGGTTATCGCCGACGATCACGTGACCGTGCTCGAAGGGTTGGAGGCGATCATCGGACGCCAACCTGATATGGAGGTCGTTGCGCATGCTGCTGACGGCGAGGAGGCCGTGGCGCAATGGACAACATGCCGCCCCGACGTAGCCTTGCTGGACCTCCGGATGCCGAAACTCAGCGGCGTAGGCGCAATCGAGAAGATTCGCAGCCAGGATGCGTCTGCACGCTTAATTGTGCTCACAACGTACGATACCGACAACGACATTCTTCAAGCGATCCGGGCTGGAGCGAAAGCCTATCTGCTTAAGGACTCCCCACGCGAGGAACTGCTGGATTGCATCCGCAGAGTCTATCGTGGCGAGACATGTATCACCGCGTCGGTAGTCGAGAAACTGGCGGCGGGCTTGAGCAGCGAGTCGCTTACAGCTCGGGAGTTAGACGTTCTGACTCTGCTGGCGCAGGGCCTAAGCAACAAGGAGATCGGAGCCCGACTTTTTGTTACCGAGACTACTGTGAAGTCGCACCTCCGCGCGATTTTCAGTAAACTCAATGTTCTCAGCCGAACCGAGGCTGTGACAATCGCGAACAAGCGCGGGCTTATCGAGCTCTAGTTCAAGCGCGCTCGACCCTTCGGCGCATCTCTTTTCGAAAAACGATCTCCTCCTTTCGAAGGAGACGTGCGTGCTTCGATCGAAGTGCGAAAAATTCGGCGTCACGGTCAATAGCATGCGGCCTGGGAAAGCGCCTATCGTCTTTCCGCATGAGCCAATACCATAAACTCTACACTCCTGAAGACAGCGCTGTTGTCTTCATCGACCATCAACCGCAGATGACCTTCGGTGTCGCAAGTATCGAGCGGGCTTCCCTCATCAACAACGTTACGCTCCTCGCGAAGGTCGCGAAGGAGTTCAACGTTCCCGCGGTTCTCACCGCGGTGGAGACCGAGTCTTTCAGCGGCTATATCTGGCCCCAGCTCCTCGACGTCTTTCCCGGACAGGAAGTGATCGAGCGGACTTCGATGAATTCCTGGGACGACGCGGGCTTTCGCGCGGCCATTGAAGCCACGGGCAAAAGGAACATCCTCATGACCGGCCTGTGGACGGAAGTCTGCGTGACCTGGCCGACCATCGAGATGCTCGGGGCAGGATACAATATCTACGTTGTCGAGGATTGTTGTGGGGCCACCTCACCGGAGGCCCATGAAGCCGCATTGTCCCGAATGGTCCAGGCCGGAGCGGTGCGCGTGACAACGATCCCCGCCTTGCTCGAATGGCAGCGCGATTGGGCCAAGCGCGAGCACTACAACAACTTGATGGGCCTGATCAAGCAGCAGGGAGGCGCCTATGGCGTCGGTGTGGAATACGCCTACACGATGGTTCATCATGCGCCGCAGTCGGCCGCGAAACCTCAGATCGTTCCGAAGAAAGCCGCCCACTAAGGAATCTGCCCGAGAAATGGACGAGCCGATCCATATCGCCATCACCCGGCGCGTTCGAAAATCGCACGTCGCGGAATTCGAACGCGCCCTGGCGGAGTTTGCAAGCCGATCCCTGGCCGAGCCCGGAGCGCGGGGGGTGCATTGCCTGCATCCTCCGCCGGGATCCGCTTCGACCGAATATGGCATCCTGCGCAGCTTCGCCAGCACCGCCGACCGGGATGCTTTCTACGACTCGCCGCTCTATAAGAATTGGCTCGAGCAGATTGAGCCCATGGTGGAAGGGGAGCCAGCTTATCGGCAGTTGGACGGTCTCGAAGCCTGGTTTCGCGATCCTC
>DATDAL010000129.1:0-2511 GCA_036525415.1 Terrimicrobiaceae bacterium
ACCCGTCCGGCCAGTTTCTGTTCGTCGAGATCGACACCGGCCAGCCGCTGGTGCGTGCGCTGGCCGAGCTACTGATGCAAGCCGGGTCACTTGTCAGTCTTCAGTCGCCAAGTACGCACGCATTGCAGTTCGCGCGTCACCCCTGAACGGCCGTCGCACGGCGGGACGTGCCCGTACTGCAAGGAGGCGATTCACCCGGAGGCCATCCGTTGCAAGCACAGTCATTCCGAGACAGTCGCGCTTGCCCTTTCGATAGACCGTTAAGTTCTTATCACAACAGCGAAAATCGCCTGCTGCCTTGAAACGGCGGTCGAATACGGTCCGGCATCTCGATCCTTTCCATGATGCGGCCTATCGCGTCGCCACGGCGGCGCAGATACTCGATCTCCCGCGGCAAGTCGTGCTCGACGGTGCGCCTGACGCATGCGTACAGAAACTCAGCCTCAGCCGTGCAGTCGAAATAACGATAGAGATCCGGCGGTCTGGTTGAGCACATCGACGTTGCGCTCGGCGTCGGCGGCCACTCGATGAAGCGCATCAGCGGTCCGGAGTGGGCCTGCAAGGTTGCGCGGTAATCGTCGATGCGGTCCAGCATTACCGACGAAACCGGAAACACCATCCCCGGCGGCGTGAACTTCCGTTCCGCGAGGACATGGTGGATCAGGTACCGATGCATGCGGTCGTTCGCCTCCAGCAAGCCGCTCATGAGGTCGCTGAGATCATCCGGCCGTGCGCTGATGAATTCCGGGAGCGGATCGCCGTGCTGATCCCGTTCGTCCAAAAAGACGCCGTCGGGACGCAAGCCGGAGATCGAAACTTCCCCAAACCGGTAAAAGTCGGACGATGCACCCGCTTTGCCTTGTCTGAGGTCGAGAGTGGCTTATATCAGCTCGGCCTCGCTGCCGCTTGCGGAAGCAATAAAACGTGTGCCGGCGAA
The DNA here is from genome assembly GCA_036525415.1 of Terrimicrobiaceae bacterium. GTDB lineage: Bacteria > Verrucomicrobiota > Verrucomicrobiia > Chthoniobacterales > Terrimicrobiaceae > DASTFP01. Next base: position 938 of record DATDAL010000129.1, read on the forward strand.
GAGTGCTCTTACTCTGGCTGCGGCGCGAGAAATCGATTTCCTCGAGTTCCGATCTGCATCTCAGAAAAGATTAGCCCGCATTGGCTGGAACACGCAAATTTACCTACCAGCGATTGATCCAGCCGCCCCCGCCACCCACGCGCCGGTTGATCCATCCGCCACCCCCAGCAACTCCCCTGCGGTTGATCCAGCTGCCACGTCCAACGACTCCCCTGCGATTGATCCATCCGCCACCTCCACCGACTCCCCCGCGGTTGATCCAGCTGCCAACGCAAGAGGTAAGCCAGGTGCCTCCGGTCACCGCTAAGATCACTGCGCCCGACCACTTCCCAAGGCTCCGCAAAAACAAGCGCCGATCGAGCGATTCGATGCCCTCAGCGGGGACCGTCTTCTCATCCGATGATTCTTTACTCATAGTGGGAACGTCTTTTCGTTGATCAATTAGTTTCCTTAGCTTACGCGTTTGCGCCTCCCGTCAGCGTCGAGAAATGCATTGCCGCGATCCGCCAAACGCCGGATTCTTTTGCGACGGTCAGCGAGATATTCATTGGAAAGGCGAGATCCTTTCCGTCCTTCTTTCCGGTTACATTGCCGGAACCCATCAGCCAGCCCATGTCGGCCCTCACGCCTCCAATCTTAAACTGATACTCGAAGTTCTGCTCTCCCTTGTCGAAGCCTTCGAAGAAGTGCTTGTACGCCGCTTTGATCTGGTCAGGACCAACCCAGATCTCGCCGGGACCGGTGCCCATGATCGCAGCCTTCTCAGTCAGACACCCCATCACACCCTTAAGATCATGGCTCGTCATGGCTTCGTCATGCACTTTCAGCAGCGCACGAATTTTCTCCACCTCAGGGTTTGCGTCTTTGGGGTCTTGCATCGGTGCGGCGGGAGCGGCACGGCGAAAATCCTAGCACGCCTGTGTGACCGCTTCTTTTCTGGTCTTGGCGATTTTCTATCCGAGCGATAGTCGCCGCGCCAGCCAAAAAGCTTGTGCTCGAACAGCCACACCACGGCCCAGAAGCAATCACACTGGTCGGTTGCAAGAATGTCGCGACCCGGAAATGGTCGGGGCGACAAGATTCGAACTCGAAGCCCGCGCCTTACAACAAGGCGCTTACAACGAGAGACTCACAAACCTCAAAGGCAAGCGCTGATGGTGACTTGCAGCGGGTTGTTAAGGCCTGGCGCGATTTGCCCGCAAATCTCAAGGCCGCGATAATGGCAATCGTGGCTCGGTTCGATGTTAGAGTTGCTTCTCCCACTACGCGCCGATGATCTCGTGCAATCCCTCAATCACTTGATCCAGTTCCTCAACCGAGATGCGCCCGAGTTTCTTGCCGAGCCGCTTCACCGAAAGTGTCCTAATCTGGCTGATTTTCACCCACGAACGCTTCGGCAGGTTCGCCCCTGCCAATTCCAGCGTGAGCGGAAAGCCAGCTCGCGGTTCCTGGCTTGTGAGCGCGCAGGCAATCACGGTCCCGGACCGCTCGTTAAAAACATCGTGGCTAATTACAAGGACCGGGCGTCGACCGGATTGCTCATGACCTTGTGTCGGATCGAGCTCAGCCCAGAC
>DATDAL010000130.1:0-2109 GCA_036525415.1 Terrimicrobiaceae bacterium
CTAGTCTTACTGCGTCACAAGATGCGATGATTGGGCTGTGCAGTGGCACAGCATGGACATCGTATCATTCTGCGAGCGAGAGCGACGGTGAGCTTTCGGCGCAGCGTCGCGATCGAGTTTGAGGTGTGTCGCTCGGGCCGAATGGGCGGACTTGTCGGATCTGGAACCGCGGGGAACGGGAGGCTCCTCGCCGCTTTTGGGACGGGCAAGTGCTGAGGGGGGAATAGTCTCCCGTTCGGAGAGGAGGAACCCGTAAGCCGCTATGCAGAGACTGGCGTGGTGGTGGAAGCCTCGCCAACCTCGGCCCTCGTAATGACCAAGACCCAGCTCCTGCTTGAGTTCGCGATAATCCCGTTCAATTCGCCACCGTAGCTTTGTCGTTCTGACGAGCTCACGCAGCGACATCGTTTCCGGGAGGGTGGAAAGCCAGTATTTGAGCGGTTCCTTGTCACCTTCGGGCCATTCCACGAGGAGCCATTCCTCGGCTCGTGGATGCCTGAGATTGTAATCTCTCGAGGCGGGGCGAAGACGAGCAGCGGCAAACCGCGATGCGAGAGCGACGTTGCTGCCCTCGCGCCAGGTGATGGTCTGCCACGCGTCTGCCGGCAGGCTCTCGGCAAGGGCCTTGGCCGAGAGGGGTTGATGATCCGCGCTCCGTTGCATCAGCGAGGGCGGCCGTCCCTTTCCGCTCCAGGCCTTGGGCGGCTGTGGCCCTTCGCCTGGGCGCCAGACGCTGAGTGTCGGCTGGACCCCCACGGCATAAGCAAGCCCCAGCTCTGTCAGGCCTTGCCGGAACCCGCCATCCGCGCCGTAACCGGCATCGGCAAGGATCACGCCTACTGGTGTCTTCGTCGCTAGCGCGGCATGGATTTGCTCAAGCGCGATCTGCGGCTTGGTTTGGAAGATTATATCGTCCGGGATTTTCGCCTTCTTTCGACGTTCCAGATCGTGCGCCCAGATTTCTGGTAGATAAAGCCGCCAGGCGACCGGTAAGCTGCCGCCTTCGTTTGCAATCGAAAGACTAACGGCAACCTGGCAATTGTCCTGCTTGCCAAGCTGACCGCAATATTGACGCGCAACACCGACCGAATGCTTGCCCTTCTTTGGAAAGCCTGTGTCATCGACAATCCATGCAGTGATCGCACCGCCGCGCTCGATCATGCGCGGTAAAGCCCAATCTCGAACGCGCGCCATCAGCGCTTCATCCGACCAGGGCGCTTGTCCAACGAAATGCAAAAGTGACTGGTGCTTGGCTGAAACGCGCGCCGGCGCCGTTATCGCCGCCAACGGTTCGACGCTTTTGCGCGCCACCGGCATCATCAAACCCGTACAATAATCCCGAAGCGGATCCGCCCGATCGGCGTGGCCGATGACTTCGATCAGTGCCTCTACATACCCATCAAATGCCGTCGCGTCGCTGCCGTTCTCGCTGACCATGGCGCTAACCAATCCCGTGAATCAGCAGCCTATCACAACCCAACTTCCGGCGAATCCCACCTCAGCCGCGACTTTCTGACTCAGTAAGACTAGGGGTGATGTATGCATGCCTCTGGGAGGAGATTGCAGTGACTGACCAGTCCATCAGCCAGCCGTACAACGTCCTTTTCATTTGTACGGAGAATTCGGCCCGATCAATTCTGGCCGAGGCTGCAATGAACAGCATGGCCAACAGCAGGTTCAAAGCGTTTTCCGCAGGCTCGAACCCATCGGGTGAAGTTCATCCGATGACTTTGAATGTGCTGAAGGATTTGCGTCTCGATACGGGTTTCGCGCGCTCGAAGAGCTGGGAGGAATTCTCTGAGCCAGGTTCTCCGGAGATGCACTTCGTGTTCACAGTCTGCGATACGGCAGCCGGCGAAGCCTGTCCGATTTGGCCGGGCCATCCCTTAAGCGGTCATTGGGGCGTGCCCGATCCCAAACGGGCTGAGGGGAATGAAGCCGAAATAGGGCTCGCATTTGCGGACACTTACAAAATGCTTGCCCGAAGGATTGGGGTCTTTATCGCTCTCCCGCACGAGTCCTTGGACAAACTCGCTCTGTCGGAAATTGATGCTATCGGACGAAGCCCGGACTGACAGGGCGGCGTTGATCTTGCCGCATGGCCCGCGC
>DATDAL010000131.1:0-24234 GCA_036525415.1 Terrimicrobiaceae bacterium
GGATCGGATACTTTGCCCCGTAAACGGAGCGCCGTCCCCCGCGCGGCGGCTCAGTCCAACAACGTGTATCCGCCATGCCGAAAGCCGCCTGTCCCGAGACTCGCATCTCTCGCGGCACGGCGGATACACTTCTGAACATTAAGCGGCAATACTCTTTGCCGGGTCGGTGCGATGCGATTCACCGGAATAGTCGTGGGATTCTCTTGCGTGTTCATGCTTGGTCACTATGCAGTTACTCGGTCGGTGGGACCTTTGATCAAGCTGCCGCCCGCCGTCTATGGCTATGGCATGATTCTCGCCGTCTTCGGCACGGTGACGCCGGCGCTGCTGCTGAGCCATGGGTTGAAGCGCGTAGGAGCACAAAAATTCGCTGTGATCTCAGCGATCGGTCCCGTTGCAACTCTGTTCCTCGCCTGGGCGATCCTCGGCGAGCAACCCAACGCCGGACAATCTATCGGATTCGTCCTCACCCTCGGCGGCGGAATAGCAATCAGCCTCCTGAAAGACAAAACACCCGCTGGCTGACCGCTTATTCTTACGTGAAGCGGAACTCGGCAGACGGGGCAAAGTACCGCTGCCGATCTTCCGACGCACTAACGTACCTCATATTCCGTTTCTTGAGGTGTCCCGTTTCTGGGAGCTAGCGGCAACCGTGCCTTTTTAGGGGGCATTCTCGCTCCACTGCGAGCGAGTGATGCGATACAGACAGTGCAGACGTAGAGGGTGACCCGGAGGAACGCCGGGATGCTTCTTAAGCCGGTTTTCTGTTCCATTGCAGGCGAAAATCATGACAATACCTGCCTCTAATCTGAGATGACTTTATGAGTGATCGTCGCACATTCAATACGCAAACCGCCAAAGAAGGGACCTTTTCGGAACACGTTGAACGATTTCGCAGCGAAAAGGCCCTGGCCGAGGACCACGTCATCGGCAGGAATCGCCGCGTGGCCGAACTGCTTTGTTACCTGAGCCTCTTGCGAGGCCACCTGCCGGCTTTGGGCACGGCCCAAGTTCGTTGCGAGGCTGCTTGGTATCAGGATTACAATTCCTTGGAGGGCAACGAAGCCGCACACTATCTCCCCGGACAGATCATCCTGACGCTGCGCGGACAGAAGACCGGCTATGACCTGTCACATTTTGTAAAGGACGAGGGCACCAAGAACGCTCTCGGCGCGCTATTCAGCCGGGTGCAGGATCTGCCGGTCGCCTTCAACAAGGCGGACAGCTACGTTGAGAAATACACCCGCCCGGGTCTGAAGGAATTGTTGGCTCAGGCCAGCCGAAAGGTTCTCGCCGACCAAGGCCAATCGGGCAAGCGGGTTGGTCCGGTGGTGTCAGAAGCTTACCGAGAATGGATTGACGCCAGTGTAAAGTCCTACAGCGCCGCGATTAACCGGAAGACCGACATCGCGGACCTCGAGAAGAATCCCATCCCTCATGGAACCGTGCCTGCGGTGCTCGCTGATGGCACTGTTGAGCCCCACTTATACAAGCCTGACCGGGCCGAGTTCTATGAACGTGCGGTGCGCAAGAATCGCCTAGGGCAAACTACCGCCACAATTTGGGACTACGACCAGCAGATTCGCATCCTCGAGTACTATGCGCGGTTCACGACTGACTTCGAGCTCCCGCCGAGAATTGTCCAAAGCGTGGAAGCCACCTTCAAGCCTTAGCGGCGTAGGTTGGGTTTACGTTAATATCGCATGCTCAATCCTAAATGAACGCTCCAGCGGAACTCGCGAGGCCCTGGATGCTGAAAAAGCCAGGTTTGCGCCATTCCGGCGCGCCGAGAGGCGGGAGTGAATCTGCGAAAGCTGGCGTTCTTCGGCGGCTGCGGTGACCCGCTCAGGGGGCTAAGTCCAACGGACTCCTCGGCTAGCGCCGGAGCGAGAGAAGAATACGTAGAACATACCAAAACAATAGCACGACCGAGGCAAACAAGGAAAGTGATGCCGCGACGTATTGATCCGTCCTGTAGTTCTGAAAAATACTGGAGGTGTGGTAAAGGATCGCGGCCGCCGCGAAGACAACCATTGCACCCGAAAAAACGATACCCAGGTTGAAGCCAAAGAGGATGCTCGCGACGATAACGCCCAACGCTACGAAACCTCCGATGACAAGCACGCCGCGTAAGAAGGAGAAATCGATCCGCGTGGTAACGACAACACCAGTTAGTCCCAGAAAGAGACCGCCGGTTATCATGGCTGCCATAGGAATGACATCGGGCGAGCTGTAATACGCCGCAACATAGAGCAATGGAATAAAGATGATGGCCTGAGCCACTACGTAGATACCGAGACCAGCGTATTGCATCCCCATACTCGCGCCCGATCGTGCCCAACTTTCAGCCAACCAGGAAACTCCCATGAACAACCCGAGAACGATCAACCAGGAAAACTTCCCCCCGACCATTAACTTCATCATCGCAGGAGCGATGGCGGAATTAAGAAAGACCGCTTCCAGAGCCGTAAATGCCAGAAGGGCGCCAGCCAAATGCATATAAGTCCGCCGAATAAATTGACTGCGCTCAACCGGACCGGCTTCCGCCGCGGTGACGTAAGGATTGCTATAGGCGTTACCATTCATAAGCGAAACAGGATCTGATGCGAAGCTTTCGCGCAATCGACCCGATTGTCAAAACCTCATTCGAAAATCTCTGGATCCGTCACTACCTTGCAGAACCGCCGGCGATGTCCAGACTGTGATCTAACACATCGAGCAAAAAGGCCGCGTCAGCCTCTGTGATGCACATGGCGGGCGATCACCTCGAGTACCGCTTTCCCGATGGCTGTCGCAACGGGGTTCCCGCCGAAAGTATTGAAGCGAATCCGCTGAGCAAGCACGCTTGCGATCTCCGAAGTCGTCACCACCGCCGCAAGGGGAAACCCGTTGCCGATCCCCTTGGCCATCGTCACAATATCGGGAATAACACCCTGTGTTTCGAAGTCCCAAAAGTGGTGCGGCCGAAACCGGTTTGCACTTCGTCGGCTATGCAGACCCCACCCGCGGCGCGAACGTGCCTATAAACCTCTGCGAGCCCCGAAACTGGAAAAAAGCAAAGCGCTATTCCTGAAATCGCCCCATCTTCCGGAACTTTTCGTAACGGCGATGCAGTAGTTTGTCGGTCGAGACCCCTTCGAGGTCTCGCAAGGCCGCCACAATGGCCACCTTGAAGTTGGCGGCCGTTCGGACTGGATCTTGATGCGCACCGCCGAGGGGCTCGGGGATGACCCCGTCGATGACCCCGAGTTGCAGAAGATCGGAAGCATTCAGCTTGAGGGCTTCGGCCGCTTCCGGAGCGTGCTTACGGTGTTTCCACAAAATGGCGGCACAGCCCTCTGGACTAATTACAGAATAATACGCGTTCTCGAGCATTAGCACGCGATCGGCGACGCCTATGCCAAGTGCTCCGCCTGATCCTCCTTCCCCGATAACAGCTGCCACAATGGGCGTCCGCAAAACCATCATCTCGCGGAGATTCACGGCGATCGACTCCGCAATGTGGCGCTCCTCGGCGCCGACACCGGGATAGGCCCCGGGAGTGTCGATGAGAGTAACCACCGGGAGCTTAAACTTCTCTGCCAACTGCATCAGCCTAAGTGCCTTACGGTACCCTTCCGGGTGTGGACTACCGAAATTGCGAAGAAGATTCTCCTTTACGTCGCGGCCCTTTTGCTGGCCTATGACCACACATTTGATGCCGTCGATTTTTGCAAATCCGCCAGGCATCGAAGCGTCGTCACCAAAACGCCGATCTCCCTTGAGCTCGATAAAATCAGTGAAGGCCTGCTCGACGTAGTCCAGAAAAAACGGGCGTGCGATATGGCGCGCCATCTGCACGCGCTGCCACGCCGTCAGGTTCGCATAGGTCTCCTTCTTTGTCGCCTCGATCTTCTCCTGCATTGCGCGCACCTCGGGATCCAGATCGATGTCTTTTCCATGAACGTGGCGCTTGATTTCCTCGAGCTTCTGCTCGAGCTCAGCGATGGGCTTCTCAAAATCGAGGATCGGCGAATTCATTGGGTAGGCGGCTTATTGAATGGTGACGGGAGTTCCGCGAGAGACGAGAAGAAAAATTTCCTCTATGTCCGGCTGAGCGACAATGATTCCCGGAGGCGGTGTGGCCCCTTCAACAAGGCCCCTGATGACATGACCGGCGGAGCTGAGCATGATCGATCGCTCGCTACCCGAATAGTTCTTGTCGCCAAATGCCACACGCTTCGTGTCCAGCATCGCAACCTTGTCTGTCACCTTGGTCTGAACGGTTGAAGTCCCGGGGGCCTTTAAGGCGACGGCATGATACTCCTTAAAGAACTCTCCTTTGTTGAGGAGAGTCACAGTGCGGGCCTTTCGATCCACCACGATGCTGATGGCCAGCTGTGGAATTGCGAGCTGTTGACCTATCTTGAGATTTATCGTCTGCAGGTTGTTAACGCGAAAAATCAATTCCGCGTCGCTCTTGAATTTCGAAGCGATCTTGACGAGCGAATCCCCCTTGCTTACGGAATAGAGCGTCTTCTCGGGAGAAGGAGCCGGCGAGAAGACCTGGCCGGTGTTGATCTGGCCAAGCGTTGCCTTTGCTTCGGCAATCCTTGGAGAGTTGGGATAGTTGCGAATGAACTCGGCCCATGCGGCCCGCGCTCCATCGACGTCGCCCGACCGCTGGATACCCACCGCCTTCTCAAAAGCAGGCAAAGTGTAGTCCACGACAACAGGCGCTTTCAACGAGGCTGCTGCATCTTCCTGATCAAGCTTTCTAGGCTTCCAGTAGAGCTCGTAGGCAAAAAAAGCGGATCCGCCAAGAATCAATCCCACCAACGCGAGGATAATGAGCGTTCGCACGATTGCCATGTCCTGAAGCTGCTCCTGTCGGGAACATTAGAGCCGCCCTCTCCACGTTTGAAAACGATGAAATGCAGTCAGATCAAGCCGCGCCGCTTCCATTCGTCGAGATTTTCACCCGCCGAGCGCTGGATTAGATCCATGGTGAATTTCAACAGGCAAACCTCCCAGGCCTCATCAACACCGGCAATCAACGCAGCCGTGGGATCGCTCTTGCCGTCCAGATCCTCCTTCAAATGCCCGAGCACGGACTCCATCGAATCCCGCACGATGCTCTGTTCAAGATCGGATTTACGAAGCTGAAAACCGTAGCGCAGGATCCGGAAGGAATTGGAATGCTGCTCGACCCAGTCCGCATATTCGCGCGCCAAACCCCCAAAGCCATCGAGCAGGAGCTTGCTGAAATGATGAGGCGACATGATGCGCGGCCGCTCCGCTTCAATCCGCCCGCCGCGGATCCGGACGGCGTTCACCTCGTCCATCAGTTCGCTAACCAGAACGAATCGAAAGCTCGTCGAGCCGAAAGTTTCGATCGTATGCCGAGGCTGAACCACCACGCGAGTGTTCTCCATCGCATAGCGAAAGTCGTGCTCCTCGATCATCCCCAATATAATACGGATGCTTCTGTTATGCGCAACAGAAGTCTCGTGATTTGACAACAGCAGGTTTTCTGCTTTTTAGCTCCAAGTGATGAGGTGTTTCTTAGCGTTCCTCCCTGCCACCCTGCTATGCGTGGGTTGCCAGACCATTCCTTTGCGCACCAGTTACGATCCGATCGGTTACAAGCCCGAGAACCCGGAGAACGTCGTCATCAAGGTATCCTTGCAGAACCGCATGGTGTATGTGATGGAGGGTAGTAAACCCCTTTTGGTCACGGCGACCGCAATTGGACTGCCTAGCAAGCCCACCCCTAGGGGTCGCTTTCACGTAGCAAACAAAATCGCAAACAAGCGGTCCGGCACCTATGGTTTCTGGGTCAAAGGTAACACGATTATCGCCGGAAAGAGCTCGCAGCCTCCCGGCTCCGGATACCGCTATGTCGGCTTTCCCATGCAGTATTGGGTGGAATGGATGCCCGCCTATGGTTTCCACGTCGGTTCGGTTTGGCCGGTCCCCAGAACGCACGGCTGCCTACGCCTGCATCAAAACGCCGCGCGCGAATTTTTCAAGCTCGCCCGATTGGGCACTCCGGTGTACATTGGACACACTCAACCCGAGGATGCCACCCTTGGCAAGAACCCTCCCCGGCCGCAGGACTACAATGATCCCGATCCCCCGAAGAGTGTGCTTATCTCCTCACATGCCTTCAAAGACGATCCGACCCAAGATTTGAGGGAACAACCCTGAGTACTCGCACCACAACGTCCGCCAAGCCCCAGCGCGTCAATCTGCGCACGCCCGACGTCATGTCTCGCGTGCAGGCAGAGGTAGAGGGCCACTACCGAAGCGGCCTTGTGGAGCGTATTCGCGCCCAGGGCGGAGTGCTTCAGCAGGGCGGAACCATCATTCGATTGGCCAAACAATTCGGATTCTGCTACGGAGTCGAACGAGCCATCGATCTCGCCTATGCGGCGCGCAAGGTCTTCCCCGATCGCCGTATTTCGTTGCTGGGCGAGATCATTCACAACCCGGAAGTAAATGCCCAACTTGCCGGCATGGGCATCCGCTACCTTGCGGCGCATCCGGACGATGCTGATATCCGAGAACTTGGTGTCGAGGATGTCGTGATCGTCCCCGCGTTCGGCGCGAAGGTCTCCACTTTGGACGCAATCAAGGAGCGCGGTTGCCAGATTGTTGACACCACTTGCGGTGACGTCATGAGCGTCTGGAAGCGGGTGCGGCAAAACGCCGCCGAGCAGGTCACGAGCATTATCCATGGGAAATCGGCTCACGAGGAGACCATGGCGACCGCCTCTCGCGCCCTGGGCCGCGATAACAAGGGTCACTACCTGGTCGTTCTCGATCTCGAGCAAACGGATATCGCCTGCGACTACATTCGAAATGGTGGAGACAAGGCCGCTTTCCTCGCCCGATTCAAGGACGCCTATTCGCCGGGTTTCGATCCAGACGTCGATCTTCAGCGCGTCGGAGTCGCAAATCAAACAACGATGCTCCGCAGCGAGACCGAGGAGATCCAGCGTCGCATTCGCGCAGCAATTGCCGCCCGTGACGGCCACACGACGAACTTCCGTTTTTTTGACACGATTTGTGGCGCAACACAGGAACGCCAGGATGCCCTTTTCAGGCTATTGGACGAATCGCTCGATCTGCTCGTCGTCGTTGGCGGATACAACAGCTCCAACACCACACACCTCGCGGAAATCGGCGAAAAGAACCTTCCAACCTGGTTTATTCGAAACTCCAGCTGCATGGTCTCGGCGCATGAGATTCGACATTTTGACATCCATAAAAAGGAGGAAGTCACTAGCGGGGATTGGCTGCCATCAAAAACTCCGCTCTCTGTTGGGATTACCGCCGGCGCCAGCTGTCCAAACAACCTAATCGAAGAAACCATCAATCGCGTGCTGGCGCTGCGAAACGAGCCTCGCATCGAGGGGTGACGCGCCTCTTCACGCTGCGAATTCTGCCAGCAATCGGTCTCTTACCCTGGAGAAGCTCAGGTTCTTAAGCGCCAACACGCGCGAATTTTCCAGGATCTCCGCGTAGTATTTGTCGTCGGCAATGAGCTTTTCAGCCGCGCTGACGGCCGACTCCACAGCTAGGCTCAGTCCGCAAAGGCCAGGAAACGCCAACTGGTCCACCGCTCCATCCCCGCCGACACATGGCAGACCGCATAGCAGGGCGTCCCCCGCCACTTGGCCTGGGACAGCGCTGCGGTCAAGCTGAAAAACGATTCTGTGCTGCGCCACGAGACAGAGATAGGCCGCGTACGGAAGCTTCCCGGAAATGATGCGCAGGTCGCGAGAGATCGAACGCAGCAGGCGTGCACCGCTCCAACCTTCCGTATTGATCACGGTGACCGGCTGCCCCAATCGGAGGATGCTGCTAACGGCAAGCAGATGGTTCCTCGAGGGTACGCCGAACTCGCGCGTGCCGACGAAGATGCCCCGCCTTTGGCGAATCGGAAGGGAAAAATCCCACGCAGATTCCTCAATCGGATACGGCGTCGGAATGAATCCGCCCCGGCCGCACCGGGCCGCTTCGTAAAGCGGAACAAGCTCCGTCGTGCTGGAAATGAATCCATCCACCTCGCGGCAGATGGCTCGGAACCTCTCGTAGAGACCAGGCTTCCCGAGAGCGCGTGCCACCTGAGCCGAGCCGGCTTCCTTCCACGAGATCAGGACGCGTTTCCCGCGCCTGCGGAGTTTGCGTACGGCATTCAGGGCGTGGTTGAGGCCGTCCTTGCGAAGCAATACCAGCACGTGCTGAACGGCATCCGGCACCTCCTCGGATTTCCGATAAAAGGCCCCCCCGCAGCAAGCGGCGTAGGCATGATAATTGACCGGAGGATGGCCGGGGTCTGAAGGAAGACCCGCTCCTTGCGCAAAGAGCCGCGTCCCGTCGCGCCCGCAAGGATTGAGAACTGCGAACGCCGGCTCCAAATCAGGTGCCGGGCTGTGTCGCCGCCTTATGCGCGTCCCAAAGAGCGTTCATCTCCAGGGGCGATGTTTGCTCGATCTTTCCTCCATCGGCCGCAATCTTCGCTTCGATAGCCTGAAAGCGTCCGACAAACTTCCGCGTTGCCGCAGCGAGCGAAGTCTCGGCGTCCACACCAAGCTTTCGCGCGAGATTGACCACACTGAACAAGAGGTCACCCAATTCCTCCTCGATGTTCTTGCTCATTCCGAAGGCGACCGCTCCGCGCAGCTCCTCGATTTCCTCCTCCACCTTGTCCAAGACCTGCGCCGCCTCATCCCAATCGAATCCAACGCGAGCTGCCTTTTTCTGAGCATGCTGGGCTCGAAGTAGGGCTGGGAACGCGGATGGTAGACCATCCATCGCAGACGATCCTTCTCCTTTTTCTTCGCGCTTGATCTGCTCCCACTGCCGGAGCACCTGAGCGCTTTCTACGGCTCTCGCTTCACCGAAAACATGCGGATGGCGCCGAATGAGCTTCTCGCAGATCTCCTCGACAACGTCCTCAAAACCGAAGGCCTTCCGCTCCCCCGCCATGTGAGCGTGCATGACCACAAGAAGAAGCAGATCGCCCAGCTCTTCCCTCAAATTGGCGTCATCCGCGCGCTCAATGGCCTCGACGGCCTCGTAACACTCCTCGACGAGTGCCGCTCGGAGGCTCTCATGCGTCTGCTCACGATCCCAAGGACACCCTCCGGGCGAACGGAGCCGCGCAACAATTTCTCTCAATCGGGAGAGGTCGCCCATATCATACCCGCCAAAGGGAACTGTGGGTGCCGCTGAACTCGCTGACTTCCTCCGTGGCATTTCGCGAGACGTAAAATATCAGCCCAGCCACAATGATAATCGTTCCGAAAAAGATGATGCAGGCAAACCAAGCGGGCAGCGAATGAACCGAGAGAGAATGGTAAAATGCGCTGAACGAATCGATCGGTTCTTTCGCATGAATGAAGACCTTTAGCGTCCAGGCCACAAGGATGATTGAAAAGATGAATACGTAGTTACGTTTCAGCCGGCGGCCGACCGCCTCGATCTTGCTGATCTTAAAGGAAGGCAAAATAAGGTCCTCGCAAACCATTCGCCGCCATTCTCCGGCAAGCAGATTCGGACTCTGGGAGATCATTGGCACCAAAAAGTGGGACTCGAGCATGCGCACCCGGCCGCGGAAGGCATCGTAGAAGCGGTAGCGGCGCGCCTCAATCCAAAGCAACACCCAAACGAAGGCAAGGTTGAAAAAGAAAACGATATGTGGGACTTCCGAAAACGAAAATGCCACAGTGATGATGGATGTCGTGCTCGTAATCGCCCAAGTGGTCGTCACGTCGAGCCTCTGCCGCCAGATCATGATGCGCCCGAGCTCGCCGCGATAGAAATGGATCATCGCGTTGACGTAGCAGGCGTCCTTCAAGTTGGGCACTGGCATGCCCGATGCGTCCTTCAAGTTGGCCACTGGCACGCCCGATGCGTCGGTGGTCGCCGGCTTGCTGGCCGAATCCGTCGTCAATCTCGGCGCTCCTTCTCAAGGAGAGCAGCCCTGACCCGCTCCAGCTTTTCCCGCTCACCACGGGTGAGACTGCCGATTCCCTGCCTGGCTATTTTCTCCAAGATCGGGTCAATGGAATCGTACAGCTCGACTTCCTTCTCAGGTTCCCGACGCGCCGGTTTGCTGCGACGCTCCGGACGCTTCAGGGGAATCGTTGAGGCAGAGGGGAAGGAAAAGGAGCGCACCCCTTCGCGCATCATCCACGCCGCCGACACTCCGCATGACCACCACAGGATCGAGAGACTGATCCATTGCCGATAGGCCAGCAGCTGAAGTGTGTAGATTCCAAGAAGAGCGATTGCGATCCAGCGAGCTTGAATCCCGAAGAAGATCTCCGCTCCAGGATAGATCATTGCGAACGCCACAAAGATTGCAAAGTGAACGGCGTCCGAGCCAAAATAGCTGCTGCTCCCAACACCAAAGAAGCTCAGAATCGATAGCAAGACCGGAATTGCCAGAACCAAGAGCGCGTAGAACCAGGCGAAGGCCGTCCGGCCGATGAACTTTTCAACATCGCGGCCAAAAAAAGCCAGGAGCACAAGTTGAATGAGCGTGAAAATCTCCGGCCTGTTTAGAAACGCGTAAGTCACAAACTGCCAGAGATGAAGCTTGCCGATGGCCAACTGTGGCGAAAATGCAAGGATCTGGAAAAACCAATCCGCGCCGGAGGCCAGCGCAAGCGCCGTGAAAATCATCATCACTCCATGGGCGAAGGCAATCGCAGTGGAAAGATAAACTGGAACCCTGCCAACCCACGTGAGCGGCTCGCACTGCTCAAAGTTCCGGTTCGCTATCATCGATCGGCTTTACTGTATCCTCTGCCAGCTCCCGAAACAAGAGGTAAACGTTCCCTTCTCTCCCCAAAATTCACGTTGCGAATTCCTTGCTTTTGCGTTGTCAGAGAGCACAGCTTTCGCGACGCTGAAAGGGTGCTCGACCTCCGGAATGTCACGCTCTCCATTCGACAAGACGGCGAAATCAGACCTTTGCTCGCCGATATTTCCGCTCTCTTTCCCCGCGGCCACTTCGCTGCGATCCTGGGACCATCTGGTTGCGGCAAGAGCACGCTTCTGAAGGTTATCACCGGGATCGCTCGGGGCGAAGAAGAGGGCGAGATCTACTGGGACGGACGCGACCTCATCCATCACGATTTCTCGCCGTCTGAAATCGGTTACGTGCCTCAGTTCAGCATAACGCACGAGGACCTGACCGTCCGGGAGAGCGTCTCGTATTCCATCAAGCTGCGTGTCCGCGGAATGGGCGGAGATGCGCTTGATGAAGCCACGGTTCGCATTCTGGATGAGGTCAATATGACAGAGTTCTCCGAGCGGCTTGTCCGTGTGCTATCCGGCGGACAGCGGCGCCGTCTCGCTCTCGCGATGGAACTCGCCAGCAAACCGGCGATGCTTTTGTGCGACGAAGTGACGAGCGGTCTTGATCCTCAGTCTGAGGACGAGATCGTCTCTTTGCTTCACGGCTTGTCTCGCTCAGATGGCCGCACAGTAATTTCCGTCACTCACAGTTTGAGGCATCTGGCCTTCTACGACTCCGTTCTCGTGCTCTATCAAGGCATCGTCGCCTACCAGGGGCCTCCGGAGTTTCTGACCCATTATTTCCGCTGTGAAGACCCGCAAGACCTTTACAGCCAGCTTGTGCGGCGCGACGCGGCGGAATGGGCGCAGTCCTGGATAAAACATCGGCACGCCTTCGAAGAGGCTATGTCGGGACGGGTGCCAGACCATCTCGAAACGCTGAACTTCGAAAGCCCTCCCGACGATCCAGAAGCCGAGTTCGAGGCGCCGCCCGAGCCCGAACGGGCCCAATCCCTGCCCCAACCAGGCGCATTCAGCCAGTTTCGAACACTGACAGCGCGAAGATTTCGGATTTTTTTTCGTAATAGGGGTCAGGTTCTACTCCAGCTCGGCCTCATTGCCGGCTTTCCCCTGTTGGTCGGTATATTCGCTCTAAACGGCCTGCCTGCAGTGCAAAACCTTTCCATGGGATTGGATTTAAACCTCGTCAAGCAGCTTCAAGAAAGCATGACCTTCCTTGTGCAAGCCAGCAAGATTGGCAGTCTTGTTTCCGGGATCGTGATGTTTCAAGTTGTTCTTCTCACCCTCATGGGAGCCAATAACTCGGGGCGGGAGATCGCTGCAGAGCGCCTTGTTTTTGAGAAGGAAAGGCTCTCAGGCCTCAGGCCGTCGAGCTACGTTGCCAGCAAGGCGGCTTTTCTCACGGCGCTTGTGCTCGCCCAGTCGCTCTGCATGGGACTCTTCGTTCACTTCGCCTGCAGGTTCCCCGGCGAACTGGGCGATCAACTCGTTTTTCTCTTGCTTGCAAACGCCGCAATGACCTCCGTTTGCCTCGCTATCTCCAGCATGATGGCATCGGCGGAACAGGCCTCGCTCGTCTCAATCTATCTGGTCGGCTTCCAACTTCCTCTCTCGGGCGCGGTCCTCGCGCTGCCAGAATGGGCCGGAACCATTGCCCGTCCTTTCATCGCCGCCTATTGGAGCTGGTCCGGTGTATTGCAAACACTGCGAGGCGAACGCTACTACGACATCGTACAAACCGTCATCCAGACTCAGCTTTCCCCGGCGGCCCTTTGTCTCTGGGTGCTCTGCTCCCACGTCGTTCTGGGTCTCTTCGCGGCCTGGCTCGGCTGCCAGCATAGCCGCCTAGATTGATTTTTTCGCGCGAAAGGCGTTGACAACGCCCGCCCATTGCATTTCCTTTGCGCATCATTCGATTCGGCGCGCACATCCGGTGCCGCACTTTCCATCGAATCCACAAAAGTCCTCATTCTCAACCAACCCGATGCCGGTATTGGGGGCCGTCAATGGCTCACCTGATGCAGGTGCTTGGATTTTTAAAACTCATACACTCTCATGGCCGGCCACAGCAAATGGTCGAAAGTGAAGCGATTCAAGGGAGCCTTGGACGCCAAGCGCGGCAGGCTCTTCTCGAAGCTCTCCAAGGAAATTACCGTCGCCGCGAAACTCGGCGGAGGGAATCCCTCCGCCAATCCTCGACTGCGTGCCGCGATCCAGGCGGCTCGATCCCAAAGCATGCCCAACGATAACGTTGAACGCGCCATCAAAAAAGGCACAGGCGAATTTGGCTCACAGACCGTTGAGGAAATAGTTTACGAAGGCTACGCCTCTGGCGGCGTTGCCTTGATTGTCGAGGCCGCTACCGACAACAAAAACCGCACCGCGGCGGACATGCGTTCCATTTTCACGAAAAATCACGGCAACCTCGGTGGCCCCGGAAGCGTTTCCTTTATGTTCCATCGCAAAGGTCAGATCACAATACCGCTTTCAGCCGCCAGTGAGGGTCGCTTGTTCGAGCTCGTCGCCGACACCGGCGCCGAAGACCTAACAAGTGATGAAGAACACTATGTCATCACCACTCCGCCCGACCAACTCTATGCCGTTTCCGAAGTCTTGCGGAAGGCCTCTCTTGAACCCGACTCCCAAAGGCTCACCTACATTCCTGAATCTTCCGTCGCCGTCGAAGACGCACGGACCGCCTTCCAAGTCCTCAGGCTCTGTGACGCGCTGGACGACTGCGACGACGTCCTCAGCGTTCACGCCAACTTCGAAATTCCCGACAACATCCTTGCCGAGGTGCAGGAAAACTAATTTTTGCCATGACTGAAGAAAATCCAAATCTTGAAGCGGTGGAAGCTCCCGCCACCAAGCGCCGCACGCGCAAGACTAGGGCGGTGAACACCACCCAGAAGCGGACCGCCCGAAAAGCGAAGCCCTCCGACAATGGCGCTGCGTTGCCGGCCGAAGAGGCCGAATTAGAAGGCAAGACGTCGGCCCTCGTTGCGGAGCCCCCTTCACCGGCAAGAAGCGAGCCGGCTCCTGTTGGAGTGTCTCCGGCGCCCGTCGTTCCGTCCCAGCCGCCTCCAGCCCCGCCCGCTCCCCCGACCTTTGCCGAAGGTGTCGTCGAGGTGTCTGGCAAAGGTTTCGGCTTCCTTCGCGAGCCGCGCCGCAATTTCTCCCAGTCCAACAACGATGTCTTTGTGACCCCGGAGGTTGTCCGCAAGCATGCTTTGCGAGACGGAATGTGGATCAAAGGGGAGACGCGCCGCGGCAGCCGTGGCCCACAGCTTTTCAAGCTGGTCGAAATCGAGGGCCAGGATCCGGACAACTTTCAAAGCCTCCCCGTCTTCGAAGAACTTACCACCATCAGTCCAAACAAGCGCGTTCGTCTCGAAACTGTTCCGGATCGCTATACCACGCGCGTGATGGACCTCATGACGCCGGTCGGCAAGGGCCAGCGCGGGTTGATCGTCGCGCCTCCGCGTACCGGCAAGACCACTCTTCTTCAACACATCGCCGACGCCGTGGTTAAGAACCACCCGGAGATGAAACTCATCATTCTGCTCGTGGACGAGCGGCCCGAAGAAGTCACAGAAATCCGCCGTTCTGTGCCAACGGCCGAGCTCATGGCCAGCTCCAACGATTCGGATATCAAGACCCACACCCGTATCGCGCAGCTCGCAGCCGAGCGCGCCAGGCGCCTTGTCGAGATGGGGCAGGACGTGTTCATGCTTATGGACTCGCTCACCCGTATCGGTCGCGCCTTCAATAATGCTCAGGGCGGCGGCGGACGCACGATGTCCGGCGGTGTGGACTCACGCGCACTCGAGATCCCACGCAAGATCTTCGCCGCTGCGCGAAACACCGAGGAAGCCGGATCGCTCACGATCATGGCCACCGCGCTCATCGAAACCAACAGCCGTATGGATGAGTTGATCTTCCAGGAGTTCAAGGGCACAGGCAATATGGAGCTCGTGCTCGATCGAAAGATTAGTGATCAGCGCATTTACCCCGCCGTCGATATCTTCCTGTCCGGAACACGCCGTGAAGAACTCCTGCTCTCGGCCGAAGATCTGCACAAGGTCAGCGTCATCCGCCGCGGACTGGCAGGTCACAAGCCGATCGAGGCGATCGAACGTCTGCTTTTCTTCATTCGTAAATACCCGACCAACGCGGAATTGCTGAAGAATATCCCGGGCTGACGACGCCCGCGATGCCTGGAGTTCCATGCTCTATCGCACCTCGCGAAGACGCCTGAGCACGGTATGAGCAGACCCGTCGTCGAGAGCCAATCGCGACCTTCCAAGAGCGTCAGAAAGATCGGCCGACACTCCGGCAACAACGAGCGCACAGGCGGAGTTGAGAACGACGATATCGCGCTTCGGACCTTGCTCGCCGAGCAGAAGGTTTTCGAGCAATCTCGCGTTCTCCATTGCGTCGCTACCGTGAAGATCCCCGATGACCGCCGGAGCGAAACCTAACGCCCCAGGCTGGATCGAAAAGCGTCTCATTTCGCCCGCTTCGATAGCATAAACCTCCGACGGACCGAGCGTAGAGACTTCGTCGAGACCGCCGGCTCCATGCACCGCCCACGCCGACCTGCGGCCGAGGAGTTCAAACGTTTCGGCATAAATTGGAAGCAGCTTGCGGTGAAAAACGCCCGCGAGCTGGAAGTCGGGACGGGCCGGATTCAACAGCGGACCAAGCAAGTTAAAGATCGTGGCGCTTCCCTCTTCGGCCAGGGCTTTCCGGACCGGCGCGACAACTTTGAACGCCGGATGGTACAGCGGCGCGAAAAGAAAGCAGCACCCTGCGGCGTTCAAGGCGGCTTCAGGCGGCAAATCGACCCGAATGCCAAGGGCTTCGAGCACGTCGGCGCCGCCGCATTTCGAGGTGATCCCCCGATTTCCATGCTTAACTACCCGAGCGCCGCAAGCCGCCGCGACGAACATGACGGCGGTGGAAACGTTGAAGAGCCCCGCCCTATCGCCCCCCGTGCCGCACACATCAAGCAAGCCTTCGCCCAACGACGGACGAACGCTGCGCGCCAGGAGTACGTCAACAAACGCAGCGATTTCGGCAGGCGTCTCGCCCTTGAAATGGAGGGCGCGAAGAAAATCCGCCCGAACGGAAAGCGCAACGTCCTCATCAAAAAGATGATCGCACGCAACCGCTACGTCGCCTCCAGTGAGATTAACGCCTAAACGGAGCTTAGCAGTAAGTGTTTCAAGCACGGTCCTTAACCCACAATGGAAATGATCGTGCGAAAGAGCAAGAGCGCCTGAACGATCAATGTGTCGCGCCCGATCAAAGCGTGATGGCCGGCGTCACGCGAGCAAGCAATTCAACAAATTCCTTTGCACTCCACTGGCCCTGTACCTGCGGCTTGTCTAACCAGCCATAATTGAGCACCGAGCCCGCTTTCGCAAAGAGCAAGCGCGAAGCGCCGCCCAGAGCACCGATACCCATAACCGCGAGGGGGTCGGACGCCTCCTCCAAGAGCATAAGCAGACGGGCCACTGCGGAAGGCGTCTCGGTCTTCGTAGCAATCTTCACAATATCAGCGCCTAGTCCACGCGCTCTCGCGAGAATCCCGCGCAGTTTGGCAAGGGACGGCGTGGCCTCGAAGTCGTGAAACGAAACGATCAGGAGCTTTCCCTCGCGGCGGGTGGCTTCGATCACATCGCGCAAACGTCTGGCCGAACGTATTTCGATATCGACGGCCGCAGCCGCCGGGAGCAGCGCCAGATAATAAGCCAGCCGCTCCCCATCGCCGATCGGCTTCACGCCGCCTTCGTCCAGACGACGCACCGTAAGGATGGCGGGAACCGAAAGAGCGGCGACCTGCGCCGTAGAAGGCGGATCGGGCAGCGCGTCCACTCTCACCTCGACGCCATCAAGCCCCTGCTTCTCCGCTTCCGCAAAGCCTCCCTCAGTATGAATCACACCGATTACATTCGAAAGCTGAAGATGAATCCGCTTTTCCATTTGACGCAGCGTTGTTGATGCTAACATAGAGTTCCGGTTGTTCCGCAAGCAGCGAGATCCGGTTCATGATCGCACGAAAACAGGAAATCAGTCTTCAGCTCAACCAATTGATCGACGCCTTGCTCTTGGGCGGAGTTTTTTGGCTGTGCCATTTCCTCCTCTCAAGCAGACTCGCGCCTCTAGACTCTCTGGAAAACGTCCCTGGATTCGCGCACTTCCTCTGGATGCTGGCGGTCATTATTCCCTTCGGTCCGTTCTTGCTCGAGCTCCAAGGCTTTTACAACTACCAGCTCGAAAAAAGTCTTCTGAAATCCCTGAGCCAGATCGCACGCGCGGGGTTCTGGCTGCTGGTCATTCTTGGATCAGCTTTCATTTTCCTGCGCCTGGAGGTCCACAGCCGTTCGGTCTTAGTACTTTTTTGCCTTGCTGCATCAGCCGCACTGCTGCTGAAGGAACGCATTTACATCGCGCATCGCACGATGCGCCTCCGGCGCGGAGAAAGCGGCGAGCGCATCATTCTAGCAGGGGAAATCGATAAGGCGCACAAGATCCTTCAGGGATTTTCGCCCAGCCAGCGCCTTGAGATTCAGGTGGTTGATATCGTGGATTTGGAACAACTCGGCACGGAGGCTCTCGTTGACGCCATCCACCGTCATAACGTCGGCCGGGTGATTCTGACGTTCAGCCGCATCCAGCTGGACAAGGTGCGGCGGGCCGTCGAAGCCTGTGAGGTCGAGGGCATCGAGACCTGGCTGAGTGCGGACTTTATTCACACCTCGGTGGCGCGGCCCACGTTCGAGAGCCTCGGCAAGCGGCCCATGCTGGTTTTCCGAACCACTCCGGATCTCACCTGGACCCTCATCGTCAAGAACGTGACCGACTGTGTCCTCGCCGCGATCGGACTCATCGTGCTCGCCCCCTTGCTCTTGATCATCGCTCTCGCCGTAAAGGCGACGTCGCCCGGCCCCGTTATCTTCTGGCAACGCAGGGCGGGCATCCATGGAAAGCCTTTCACGATGCTCAAGTTCCGAACGATGCACACCGACGCAGAAAGCCACCACTCCAGTTTACTCGGCCGGAACGAAATGGTTGGACCAGTCTTCAAAATCGACAGAGACCCCCGATCGACCCCCATCGGCCGATGGCTGCGACGCACGAGCCTTGACGAACTGCCCCAACTCGTCAACGTGTTCCTGGGTGACATGAGCCTCGTTGGACCGAGGCCCCTTCCACTCTACGAAGTGGAGAAATTCACTAACGCCGCCTACCGCCGCCGGTTGAGCATGAAACCCGGCCTCACCTGCCTCTGGCAGATTCGAGGCCGTAACAACGTGACGAGTTTCGACGACTGGGTGCGCATGGACCTCGAATATATCGACCACTGGTCTCTGTCCTTGGATCTTCTCATTCTCCTCAGAACGATTCCCGCCGTTCTCGCCGGCGCCGGAGCAAAATAGACGGATTCCCCGCCCATGAGCACCCGTGTCAACAAGCCGTGCCTTTTAATTGTTTACTCCAAAAAAGGCTTCATTTAAGCTTATAAACGCATGCTTTCTCTTAAGTCCCCTTGCCAGATCATTTTAGCTACCCTCGTCGTCTTGCAACTTTCCGCGTTTGGCCAGGGGCCAAACACTGAGTACAAGCTTCTTAAGGTCACACCAAACTTTCTGGAATCTCCTACCTATTCCGGTCCTCGCTATGACAAGCGCGGAGCGAAAGCCAAGTCGTGGCTCGAAGTCGAAGTGAGCTTTGAATGGCAGCCGCGGCTAAGGGATCCGAAATTCACAGAGGAATTGACGTTCAATTATTACATCTTACTAAAGAACAGATCCCCGCAGTTTCCACAGGGCACTCTTCTGGTGGGATCGGTGACTCACACAAGCATTCCCCAAGAGAAAGATATGCATTCGGTCGTTTACGTCAGCCCGCGAACCTTAGAACGCTTTTTTGACGGCAAGGTGCCCGCTAACGCCGAGCAGGCCCTCGTCGATGTGGGGGTGACCATCAGCAAGCAGGGCCAACAAATTGCCGCGACCAGCTGGAAAAGCAAAACGGGAGACTGGTGGCCGCAGTTTCAGCAGACTCCGGGATTCGTCCTCAACAAGAACGAGACGCCCTTTGCACCGCTCGCGTGGGATTACTACGAGGCAGTCAAGCCCAGAACCGCCGGTCAGTGAGGCGGAGTTCCTGTTTCTGATCCCAGCCCGATGGCCGCACAGTCACGTATCGTCGCCCTCAACCTCGGCATGCAGACCATTACGCTTGCCGAGTTTCGAGCCGACTCGCGCGGCGGCCTCACGCTCAGCGCCCTCCAGCGAGAAGAACTCATCGTAGATCCTGCCGCGGATGCCACAAGGCCCGCGCAAATCGAAGCAGCTGTCACGGGCCTTCGCAAAGCTCTGCATGTCGCCGCCAAGGAGCGTGCGTTCGTTAGCTTGCCTTCGCAGTCCGTGTTCACCCGCTTCGTGAAGTTGCCGGGCGCAACTCCGAGCGAAGTGGATTCCATCATCGGGTTCGAGGCGCAGCAAAACGTTCCCTTCCCAATTGATGAGGTCATTTGGGACTATCAGATCATGGGCGAATCGAAGGAGAACATATGGGACGTCTCTCTCGTCGCTATCAAGGCTGAGCAGCTCGACGAAATCAACAGCTCCGTCACCAAAGGCGGCCTCAAGAGTTTCGTAATCGACGTTGCGCCAATGGCCCTCTCCAACGCTTTTCGCTACAATTATGGCGATCTCAGCGGATGTTCCCTTCTCATCGACATCGGTGCTCGCACGACAAACTTGGTCTTCATAGAGGACAAGCGCGTGTTCAGTCGTAGCATTCCCGTGGGTGGCAACTCGATCAGTGCCGCCATCTCCAAGGAATTCAAACAGGAGATCACCGTCGGCGAGAAACTGAAAATTGAAAAGGGCCTTGTGGGCCTCGGAGGGAACTATGCCGAGCCCGATGATCCCGTCGAGGCGAGGGTGTCAAAGATTGTTCGCAGCACGATGACTCGCCTTCACGCAGAGGTTGCCCGCTCGATCTCATTCTACCGGCAGAACCAATCCGGCAGCGCCCCCGTTCGCGCCTTCCTGTGCGGCGGAACCGTCAGCTTGCCCTACATGGTGGAGTTTTTCAGCGAGAAGTTGCAGATGCCCATCGAACACTTCAACTCGCTGCGAAATGTCACCGTCGCGGGCCAAGACGTTGCCAACCAACTCCAAGACAAGGCCCATACGTTGGGCGAGGTGGTCGGCTGCGCGCTACGTTTTCTGGGAAACGCGCCGATGGAGATCAACCTGCGCCCACACAGCCTCGTTCGAGAGCAGAATCTCGCCAAGCGTAAGCCTTTTCTCATCCTGGCGGCCGCGTGCCTGCTCCTGGCACCGGCTGCGTGGTGGTTGTACTTCACTCGGGGAGCCTCGATTACTCAAAGGATGCTCGACAGTGTCAACGCCGATGTGGGAAAATTAGAGGCGACAGCCAAACGGTTCACTGCCTTGGAGGCAGAGACCAAAAAACTTCAAGAGGAGGCGGCGCCTCTAATTCTTGCCATCACGGAACGTGCTTCGTGGGCTGAGATCCTGGAGGAACTCGGTGCCAAACTGCCACCACGTTTCATCTGGGTGACGGACATCAAGGCCCTTTCGGATGGCAAGCCCTACGCACAGGGCGCAATCCCTACTCCTCAACAATCGGACACCCCGAGGCCAGCCGAGTCCGCCCAGCGTCCCGGCCAGCAACCACTGGAAGCGCAGCAAAAGATCGACGCATTGGAGATCAGCGGCCTTTATCTTGCCAATCCTCCCAATGAAAAGGAGGCGCGGATCATCGATGAATTCGTCGATCAGCTTCAACAATCGGAGGTCTTTAAGATCGAGGAAAAGGACAAGGCCAAGGTCGTCATCCAGCGCACAACTCCTGACGGCCAGAGCTGGGCATATGGCTACACCATTGTCCTGCCTCTGCGAAACCCGATTTCCCTCCCATGAGCTGGCTCAAAGAAAACAGGTTTCTTGCCGGACTTGTCGCGGCGACAATTGTTGCCGGAAGCGCATTAGTTTCCTTAATGATGCAATCTATGGCTCAGTATCGAGAAGTCTTAGATGCCTACGCCCAAGCCGTCGAAAAGCTTCACGTCCTCCAGAGCCGATCTCCATTTCCTAACGCGGAGAACCTTGAAAAAAGCCGAATGCTCCTGGACCAGTATAAGTCAGAACTGCAGTCTCTGCGCGCTCAGGTGGCGACAAAGCAGGTGCCGGCCAACTCGGACATCCAACCTCAGAAATTCCAGGACGACCTTCGCGCCGCGGTCAACCAGATCGCGGAACGAGCAAGTGCTGCTGGTGTCGAATTGCCGAAAGGCTTCTACCTTGGCTTCAGCCAATATGCTAACAGCCTTCCCAACGCGCATGTCGCGCCTACTCTGGCGCTACAACTCCGTATCATAGAAAGGATCGTCAGCGACCTGATCGACTTGAAGGTTCAATCTATCGACGGCCTCAATCGGCTCTCTCTGCCTGAAGAATCATCCGCTGCGCCGACTCCCCAAAAGGCCGAAGAACCTCAACGGCGCGCCCGGCAGCCCGAAGCAAAGCCAAGCGTTGTCAAAAGCCTGCCCTTTGACCTAGCCTTCACCGCCGAACAAGGCAAGTTGCGCGTGGCCTTCAATTCTCTGCTCGATTCCGATCAGTTTCTCATTGTTCGAAATCTTGCCCTACAGAACACAGCCCGCCTCGGCCCAGCGGTCGCCCGTCAAAGCGGCGCGGGCACAGCTCCACCACGGCCTCCGGCCGATCGCCAGGCGGCTCCCCCGGAACAGTCCGCAAGTGGGGGCGCCGCCGGACAAGGAGCCCCTGCCGGCGAGTTGAACGTGATCCTCGGCCGCGAACTGGTCAAGGCCTCGATGCGCATTGAAATCATCGACTTTTCTACACCCCCGGAGCCCAAAAAATAATCTGCCATGGATTGGCTAAGGAAGAACTTCGATAAGGCCATCTTAATAGTGGCCGCCGTTGTGCTGCTGGCCTGCTGCGGATCGATCATTAGCAGCGCCCTATCGTTTCCCCTTCATTTCACCGGGCGAAACAGTCCCAAGCCCGCGGACAATGCGATAAAACCCCTCCCGACAGCGACAGTACGCGCGGCCTCGGAAAAGATCAGATCGCCCCAGAACTGGCTTGGACATGATGGTTCCCTTCTCGTCTCGCGTCCCTACGTTCTGGTGGATGGCGCACTCATCGATCCCCTTGAAGGTAACAAGAATCTCCACGAACCCATAAAAAACTCCTGGTTGATCAAACACGATCTGCCCTACTGGGAAGGCAACATCAAGGATCAGGATCCCGACGGCGATCGCTTCAGCAATCTTGAGGAATACCTGGCAGGCACCGACCCGCGTGACAAGAATTCCGTTGCCCCCTTTTACACGAAACTCAGGCTCGTGCGATTCATCTCAAAACCGTTCCGCCTCATTTTCACCGGAACCCCGGATGATGGCCAAACGTTCACGATTAACACCAGGGATCGGGGCGGACGAACCCGGTTTGTGGAAAAGGGCCAGATGATTGAGGGAACTCCTTATAAGGTCATTTCTTACGAAAGGAAGATGGAGACGAAAAACGAAATCGAAGTCGATGTTTCCACCCTCGAAATCGAGAACACTGAGACCGGCCAGAAGATCGTGCTTATTGCCAACAGGGAAGCCAATGACCCCACGTCGTACGCAGAGTTCCTTTACCTCTACGACAACTCAAAATTCACCGTCAAAAAGGATGATGAATTTGCCCTGACTCCCGAATCAGACAGAAAATACAAACTCATTGACATTTCGGAAAAGGAAGCCGTAATACAGGACCAGCAAACCAGGGAGCAACACGAGATTCCTCCCGCACAATGAGAGTGAGAGCCGCTGCCTAACGCCTGAAGATGCGTGTCCTGACAGATCGCATCTCTAAGCAATTTGGGAGAAACTTCTCGTCCCTCAAGAATCCCAAAAATTGCCCCTTCCTCACTCAAAACTGCTCTAACAATGAAGTCGCAAGTCCTTTCCGCAATGACCGCCGCTTCCCTGGCGCTTAGCACAGCCTCCGGCCCTGCGCAACAGGCTGGTGTCCAAGGCACCGCCGAACGCGAGATTCGCAGACAGGAAACGATGGCCGATTACGCTCAAAGGGCAGTGAACAACGGTACCGAGGCCATGCTGAATAAGGACTACGAGAGCGCCTTCGCCTACTTCAAGAGCGCCGTCGATGTCCTGCCCAGTGGCGGACCGGCTACAGAAGCGATTCGTGAGCCGGCGCTGGATGGCTTTTGCCGCGCCGCGGTCAAGCTGGCTGAGCAACGCATTTCCGAAGGACGTTACCAGGACGCCACCACGACCGTGGCGGTGGTGCTGGAGGAGCGCTACGCACCCGATTACGGTCCGGCGCTCGCCCTCCAACGCAATCTCAAAGATCCGACCCGGTATAATAGAGCACTCACCCCCGGATTCATCGCGAATATCGAGGAAGTCAAGCAACTCTTGCTCGAAGCCGATGGCTTCTACGCTTCCGGCCGTTTTGACCTCGCTTTCAAGCGATACGAGCAGGTCCTAAATATTGACAAGTATAACATCGCAGCACGCCGCGGGATGGAACGGGTCAATGGCGCCCGCGAAAAGTATGCGATCTCTGCCTACAACGAAGCGCGCGGCGATATGCTGCGGCAAGTGGACAAGGGCTGGGAACTCCCGGTTCGCCGCTTTGAAGTGGGCGCATCGACCATCATTGAACAGCCGCTGATCGACACTCGCGGCACCTCGTTGATCAATCGCAAGCTCGACGAAATCATCATCCCCCGCATTGACTTCCGAGACGCCACGATTCGCGAAGCTTTGGATTTCATCAAGCAACGTGCCGTCGCCCTGGACACCAGCGAGCAGGACCCCTCGCGCAGAGGCATCAACATTGTGCTCAAAGCTGCCGCCGACTCACCGGAAGCCAATGCCCGGATCACTCTCTCACTCAACGATATTCCCCTGCGTGCCGCTATCGATTACGTGGCAAAAGCCGCGAATCTCAAACTGAAAATCGAACCCTACGCGGTCGCGGTTGTTCCTCAGTCCGAACCTACCGACATCCTGATCACCAAGGAGTACAAAGTCCCTCCTGGCTTTATCACTTCCCTGCCTGCCGCTCAGCCCGCTCTGCCAGGCCCAGGAGGCCAGACCATTGCTCCCGGATCGCAACCCGCTATTCAAGCCCGCTCGGGCGCGAGGGAGTTCCTGGAAGCTCAAGGCGTCACATTTCCTCAAGGAGCCAGCGCAAACTTCATCGCAAGCACAAGCAAGCTGATCATTAAGAATACACAGGCGAATCTCGATCTGATCGACACACTCGTGGAAACGCAGATGACGGCTCCCCCCAGCCAGGTCGAGATCGAGTCGAAGTTTCTCGAGGTTAC
>DATDAL010000132.1:0-3569 GCA_036525415.1 Terrimicrobiaceae bacterium
CGCTGCTGCCTCGGGGTTGGTTCTAATAATAACTTCCATCTTTAGTTTAGCGTTGAGGTTGAAATAACTTGCTCAGGTCATCCTGGCTGGAAAGCACTTGGCCACCCTCGAAGATATTGTGAAATTGGCCTTTCCTCCAGCGGCGCAGCCGGTAGAGAGTCGCGAAGGCGAATTGCGGTGCCGTTCCGCCTTGACCACCGACGAGTTCGGCCCCGCGGCGCACGTTGTCGATCATCCAGGCCGGCAGACGCAGGTGGTAGGCATTTCGCTCGACCTCGCCAACATGGAGCGAAAGCGCGGCCACCAAATCGGCAACGTCTGCTGCACTCGATTCGACCATCAAGTTGGGTGCATCCATGGCGCCCCAAAATTCGGTCTCGACCGTCAGGCACGCCAAGCCGGAAGCGCCCAACGCTTCGACCAGCAGTTGATGAACGCCAACGTGGGTCTTGTTCCAGTCGTCGTCGTGCGGGAAGAAAACGATGGAGGGCTGATGCTCCGTCAAAAGTTTGGCGATCACCTCGACCGACAAGGTCCACCGTCGAGGGTCCTTCTCTCTCGCGACCGGGCTAATCCCCTCCAGTCCTCGTTCTCCTGTGCCAACCAATCCGAAGCCGATATAATCGCAGCAGTTCTTAAGCTCCTGCCAGCGCTCGGCTTGGCGATCGACGCGGCTGCCCAAGGTGACTGCCACATTCAGGACATTCATCTTTAATTCGCGAAGCAACCGCAGGGGTAACCCGCCGATGATCACTTCGTCATCCGGATGGGGCGCGAAGATCAGCGCCTTGGGCGCGTCGGCCGCCACCACTGGCCGGTCGGGCCGCGCTAGTTCCGTCGCGTCGAACGCCCGATCCTCGGTCAACAAGCGAACAAAGCCATCAACGAAAGCTCGATAGGGGTTATCTGTAGCCATAAGTCACTTTTATCTGCTGTCAGTCTCTGGCCAAGGTTGATCTTGAACGGCTTTGCTGATCATCAACAGAGCGCCGCTTGCCGAATCCGACTCATAACCGGTTAAGCGCGATCGCAGCGATTGTCCCAGCCGGGGTTCGATGAATTGCGCCAGCCCACCCAGAAGACTGCACGGAAGAGTCTTGCTGACGCTTTGCGCGGCCAGCGCCGCTCCGAGTCGGTCAATCTCGCGGGGCTTGCTGAATGAGCGTCATCGCGAGGAGAGTCTGGTGTTTCACATGCTCGATGACCAGCGGAGCAATCTTGCGTCGCATTGACCTGGTTGGCCCAGATCACTAGTCGCATCAGATCGTGGTCGCCCGCGCGGCCCAGGTGGGGAGCTATCATCGCGGCGCAAGCCTCGGGGGCGAGTGTATCGGTCATGGGCAAACCTCTCGTGATGACGGTTGAGAAGCAGGGAATTCGAGGCGAAATCTGATCGTCATTTGACCAGTCGGAGAGTCGGTGTGGTCTGGTGATCGAATGCGGGGCCGCAAGAGGAAGGGAGGACGACCGTTAGTGGAATAGAATTGAAACGACCGCTGATAGAAAAGATACGCGACTCACGCTAAACGACGTTCCTCTCGTCGATGACCAAGGATCGCGATCCATCCCCCCAAATTTATAGCCTATTGCCAGGAGGCTGTCCATTCACCGTGGTCGCCGTTGAGACGCGCCACGACTGTTGGATCCACCCCCTCTAGCGGCACGTCGTGGCTGCAGGAATACTACAAGGTTGAAAATTTATAGATCGTTGTCTGGGAATACTTTTCGCCGGGCTTTAGCTCGGTGCTCGGGAAGGTGGCGTGATTAGGTGAGTCCGGATAATGTTCCGCCTCAAGCGTAAAGGCGCCCCAACGCTCATAGGTCAGGCCCTCCTTGCCCTTAACCGATCCGTTTAACCAGTTGCCAGTATATATCTGAACCCCGGGTTCGGTAGTGTACATTTCCACAGCCCTTCCCGACTTTGGATCGAAGATGCGCACGGCAAGCACGCTCAGATCCCCGGGATTGTTTAGCACCCAGTTGAGCTCATAGCCCCCAACTGTGTGAATCCTTGCACCAATGGCCATAGGCTTGGTGAAATCGAATGCCGTACCCTTTACATCCTGCAGTTCGCCCGTGGGAATAACCCCATCGGTCGCGGTAAACTTATCCGCATTGATCATCGCCACTTGGTCCAGAACCGTGCCGTGGCCAGCACCGGCCAGATTGAAATGGGTAGTGTTGGTCAGATTAACGACGGTATTCTTGTCGGTAACGGCGGAATAGTCGATCCGCAGTTCGTTGTCGTTGTTGAGAGTATAGCGCACTGTGACAGCCAGATTACCCGGAAAACCCATCTCACCGTCGGCTGAGAAGTAGGCTAGCTCGACTCCGACCCATTGTGAATCCCTGAGGGGCGCGGCTGCCCACACCTGCTTATCAAACCCTTTAGGGCCGCCGTGAAAAGCGTCAGGAAACCAGTTGGCGGGGATTTGATAGGTCTTGCCGTCCAATACGAACTGACCGTTGGCGATGCGGTTGCAATAGCGCCCGATGAGGGCGCTGAAGTAATTCTTCTCGTATTTCAGGTAGTCCGCCAGGTTGTCAAACCCGAGAACAACATCGTCCATTTTCCCGTCCTTGTCGGTCACTTTAATGGACTGAATGGCGCCACCGTAAGTGATGATGCTGACTTCCATTCCGTGGATATTACCCAGAATAAATTTTTCCACGTGTCTTCCGTCTGGCATCTTGCCGAACGGCTCTTTGCTCACGGCAAGTCCGGCAGCGGATACGCCGAACGTCGGCAAAGCAAAGCCGATCGCCAATCCTACAAGGGCAAGTAGCAAGCGTGTTTTCATAGATTAGAGTCGAGCATCTTAGCCGAGTCGTCTAAGCAGAAGTTGGCGGATTCTGCACATAACTTGCGATCAGCGGACGTCCCGAAGAACCGAACGCGCACGATTTTCTGCGCTTTTGGGTTTGCCACTCAGGTTTGGCCCACAGATGCACAGCGTGGCGGAGCAGCTTGTTGCAGTGTCGCCTGAGATAGGCCCTTGTGGCTGACGGGAACTGTTTCCGCCAGAAACTGCAGACGGAAGGATCATCCAAGTGCAGCGGTCCGAGCCGACT
The DNA here is from genome assembly GCA_036525415.1 of Terrimicrobiaceae bacterium. GTDB lineage: Bacteria > Verrucomicrobiota > Verrucomicrobiia > Chthoniobacterales > Terrimicrobiaceae > DASTFP01. The sequence continues at coordinate 3,073 of DATDAL010000132.1, forward strand.
CCATCAGTCGCGGGCAATCCTGAGTCCCGCGCCGGGCAGCGAGCCTAAGACCGATCGTCGTCCAGACGGCATCGCGTGCTTCAATGCGGGGAGAGGACGAATATCGCGCCCGCTATTGCTCGTTGCAGATCGGGCCGATCGGTCCGGAAGCGAACCTTAGGTAACGCGGGCTGCGAATTGCGTCATTCACCTTTTGACGCGCTGGGAAAATAAGGTTCGCACTGTGCCGAGGATATAGAAATTCTGCGTTGCTCAACCGATCGCCATTCAGCGACGGCGCGGCCGTTTCCGCCCATGGCGGCCGAAAGCGGCCGATGTCTTAGTTGGGCTTACAACCCCTTAAAGCGGAACCAAACTTCAAGGTTGAGGGTTTCCGGGTGTTAGAAAAATCACAGAGTGCCCGCTTCGAGTTGATACAAATAGATAAAATCAGGAGATTTGACGCCAGCTTCAGCTCTGATTCTGACGAGCATGGGCGACTCGAAAAAGCGCTTTGC
>DATDAL010000133.1:0-6447 GCA_036525415.1 Terrimicrobiaceae bacterium
AGAAGCACAACCGATCGAACTTGGAAAGTGGTACGGCCTGCTGATCTTTGCAGCTGGCAGCATTCTTACTGCCATCATGTCGGCGCTCGACTTTCCCATCGGCCCTATCGGCGGCCGGAGTCCAGGCCTTGGAATCACATTACTCGCCTGGGCAATTCATCGGCGGTGGTCGGAATGTCGATCTTACGGGGTCACAGCTGGCGACAGGGCGTGGAACGCGATACCCGGCTGCGCCTGGCAGTCGCCGACTTCGCCGTGAGCTGGGGGCGGGCTGTTCGGCATGACTCTCAACATACCCATCATCGCCCTCACAATCATTGTGGGAATCGCAGCACGATTCTCTTCGCACGCGGTCTTGAAAGCCGGCAGCGCAGGCAGGACGATGGCGACACGTTCCCTTAAAAACAGACAGAGCGCCGGACAACCCGCATACGTCCGGCACTCTGCGGGCCGACAAGTTCGGCGATGATTTCCGCCGCTTCGGGGGCGTTCATCGTTTTTCGACAAGTTCGTTTCTCATTTCTCCGACAGGTTTGAGATTATTATGCTGGATCACGCGCCTGACGCCGTTTGGGGGGCACTCCCAGCGACACGTCTTGTCGAGGAGTGGAAGAACGGACCGAAGCTTGTTCCGATGGAACGGCCGCGATAGCTGGAACTGCCGAGCTCCAAAGAGGGTAACAAAAGGCAACAATTCTCCCGCCGCAACTGCGTTCAACTGCACCTTCAAGGTAATTGCTAAATTGCCCGCATAGCCTTTATTTATCAACATTAAGAGGCAGTTTGCCACCCGAGACGAATAGCGACCCTAACGGGATTCGAAATCAGTAGCTTTGCAGGGAGATGGTAACTCACCAGGCAGTCTATCTAAAATTCAAAGCCGGTGGCGATCAATCAAGACGACAAGTAGGTTCAGATCAGGCCCGGCATTCCGTTTGAGGAAACGACGATGCCGCACTCGACGCACACGGGGCTGATCAGATCGCCAATCTTGTATGAAATCTTCTCAAGTGCCGCGAGAGCCGCTTCACACCAGCACGGCTGTGAAGCCGGCCTTCTGGAAATGTGTATCCGTGGTTAATGCTTTCGCGATTTTCCGTTCGCTCATCAGACAGAAGCTGACGCAGTCCACAAACGAGTATCCCTGCTCCGCCTGACGGCGGATCATTGCTTTGGCCGAGCGAAGCAATGTTTCGTCGGGATTGATCAGAAGCAGCGCGGCGCTGCGGTCGAGATAGTCGAGAAACTTCGTCACGAGATGCGGGCGTTTGCGGGCGACCAGCAACGTGCAGGTTTCGCCTACCACCCACTCGGTGGTCACTGGGCGCACCTGCCCTCGATGTGAGCGCAACCACTCCACCGCTTTCTGGTGCAGGGCATCTCGCTCATCCATCAGCATGAAAAAGCCGCTGGTGTCGAAGAAAACCTCATTGGCCATACACGAGCGCGTCGATCTCGGCGTTCGTCAGCGGCCCGATCGGCTCAGCCAATTCATCCAAGCGGAAAATCGGATCGTCTTGCGCGATCTCTTGCTCTTCCTTTAAGGGTACGATGCGGGCCAACGGCTTGCTGCGATATGTCAGTGTCAGCGATCGGCCGGCCTTGACCGCTCGCAGAACACGCTCGAACTCGAACCGCATCTGGTGGGTGGAGATGGTTTGGGCCGCTCCCGCTCTTCGTGAAGTCTTCATTATGTCCACTATTATGTCTCGGATCGAGGTGGTCAAGCGAGCCCCTGGGCAGATTTCGGACGATTTGTCGTTGGTGCACTGGGCCTTCACGCGCTCTCGTCAGTGATCCATCGCTTTATTGACCGCGTCGCCAGCATGGCCTGCTCCAAGTCAGCCAGTTCGCCGAAAAGTTGCGAATCCACTAATCGCATTTCGATTCCCATCCCCGACTTTCGGAATTATGCAGGACAAACAGGACAAAATCGCCGCCAAACCTGCACAAAACTGCATTTTCGAGAACTTCACTCGATCGCTTTCAGAGCTCTATTTATGCGGTTTCCAGAGTAATTTGCCGTTTGGAATAAGTGGCGACCCTAACGGGATTCGAATCCATTTCTTGTAATACGTTGTTATGCATGAAGTTGCACGTAAAGCGCTACAATACTCTGCATTCCTGCAATTTCCAGATTTTTTCGATAATGCAGTTTCACGCAGCTAAACGCAGCTCTTCTGTCCAAATTTGTCCAAAAAATTCCTTTGCGCAGGCGCGCGCGCGCACACGCGCGCGAGGCTTTCCTTGGCTATTTTGCCCCACTCGCGGCAGGAAATTAGAATTGCTCGGGTTCGACCAGGCGAGAAATTCAGACAGCGATCGCTCGTCCGCCTTCAAAACCTTCAGAACCTACGAAACTAAACCGGAACTAATTTCTTCGTTTGATTGCCTTTTCATTCATGGAGGCGCTAGGAACGTGCGTTCTCACGCTGGATCATGCTGTTTATTCGCCTCATCCGGAATTCATCCAGCGGCGCACAAGTTTACCGCAGCGGGGCTTCACGCAAATCAGCGCAGCGGCAGTGGGTTCTCAGGTCGCGGATCAAAGGGTTTTGGGCTATCCTGTTCGCCTTGGTTCACCGATGAGGCGTTTAATGTCTTTGAGCCGGCGGGCGAAAGGCTCGCTACACGTCCACAAAAGCTGTCGCGGCTCACGTTGCGCCGGGCCTCCTGGTAGCATGGAAAGAGCGAGGGTGGCACCACGCCGCCACGGGCAATACCTTGGCATCAACCAGGATCATGATCGTCGTAGCCTGTCCAGAATCTCCAAGCTGAAATGCTACTGCGGCGAACGTTGCCGACGCTCTTTTCCGAATGTTCACTAAAAGTTCGCGCGGTAAATGAGATGACCACAGCCCTCGGCCTGTTCGGTGAGGATGCCGGGGCCTTCACCGTCAAGGTCGATCCATTGATAGTGGACGAACCAGAACTCCGCTTGAAGACTTCGCTGCACCAGCTTGTGCGCCGTCGCGAAGCGGTGCTAAACGACGACCCCTAGTAGACTCTAATAGACAGCTGCCCACGGACAGGATTTCCGACTCAGGTTTGGCCGACCTGCGTCCACATGGTTGGTTGCCGCTGGGCACTTTGAGCGGCCCGTCGCTGGTCGACCTGATACAGGAATCTTCTTGGGATGTCGTTCTCTTAGACCTTTGGAGAGCCGCTCGAGAACCGGTCGGTGATCTGCCCTGAACCCTCGAAGGGTTGGGGAGCGAAGACCGTGCGGGCCTAGGCACTTTGCGCACCCGGCCACCGTTGGCCAAGGGCAATTTCTTCACAAGCTCAGCTGCACTCTCGGCAAAGTTATTTCACCGCCGGGGCGGCTGATGAGGAGGGCTTTTCCGTGGCCCCCGTGCCCCGGCAATTAATAACTTTGGAGACGGTATCAGGGGAACGCGGCCCTTGTGTGACAATTCGCTTTTAGAGCGGGTCACCGTCGCCGCCGAAGAGCGTCACCTTTCGCAGAATACCCTTACCGCTTATCGGCGCACTTGGTTAAGGCTCATCGCCTGGTCGGCCGCCGAAGGCCTGGCCCTTCAAGCCTTGCCATCGGAAAGGGCAGGGGAGTTCTACGAGGAGGCGACTCGTGGCCGGGGCGCCTCCCATTCACTCCAGGTTAAAGCGGCCCTTGCGCTGCTCTATCACGTCCTGGGTTCCACAAATCCATTCGCCGAATGCGCAGCTCCCAAATTCGCGCCCGAGAAAATCGAGCTGCGTTATCACACAGCCTCGCAATTGGGGCAGTTGCTACGTGAGTTGCGCGAAGATCGTCGCAGCTACTTTGGACACCTCACATACCATCTCGCCACCGCGCTTTTTTTCACCGGTTGCCGGTTTCACGAGTGGGCAAGGCTAACAATTGACCGGCTCGTCCGCGCCACCATGAGTGGGGTATTGATTGCTGCGCGGCTTCAGGTCAAAGGCGGCTCCTTTCGCGATCTACCTCTCACAAAGGAATTGTCGGACTCGCTCGAGGAGTGGTTCGCATTCTTGGAAAGTGTGAAGGGCGTGCGGCTTCGAGGTGGGGGAGCGGACTTCGCGGGATCTCCGCTCGTCTTTCCTGGCCGGGACGGCGCGCCCTTTAGCAACAAGGCCTTCAACGTACGGCTCAAGCTCGCCTGCGAGCGTGCACGGGTGCCGGTCATCTCCGCTCATCCCCTGCGGCATACGGCCCGGCAAACACTCTGACAACCAGCGATCAAGGCGATTGCCGGCGGTTCCAGGAGAAACGCTGAAGATCCGCTGCCGGGCTCGGAAGCGGGCGAATTTCTTTGCGAAAAAATCACCAGCACTAGATAGTAACCCGCATTATTCATCCATCTCTTGACCAATGTTAAAAGAGGAAAGTTCCGGTGAGCGCCTCCGCCGGACCGAGGAAAGCCAGGGAAAGGAGATGCATGGCTCGGGGACATTGGATCCGGGCGATCTCATGGAAACTTCTCCGGTCTCTGAGGAAGCCGCGATTCACGCCGGCATCGACCCAGGTCGAGTGATCGAGGCTTGCTCGCTCTGCGAGGCATTGATGGATGTAACCGATCAACCTCCTTTGTCGCAATTTCGTTGCCCGAATTGTGGGCAAAGATTGCGTGTCCACCGGCGGCAGTTCAACAACTATCGGCTGCTGGAATTCCTTGGCGAAGGAGGGATGGGCTGGGTCTACAAGGCCGTGGACCGTAATCTGAATCGCGAGATAGCTCTCAAGATCCTGAAGAAGGAATGCAGAGCCAACGCCGAGGAGTGCGCCACACTCCAGCGGGAAGCGCGCATCACCGCCTCGATCAATCATCCACATGTCATTAAAGTGTTCTCGTTTGGTGAAGACCATGGTCAGTTTTATCTGGCCATGGAACTCGCGGAGAAAGGCTCTTTGGTTGATCTCATGAGCGTTAAACCGCGGCTCGCAGAAGCTCAGGTGCTGCAAGTTGGCATTCAGATCGCGAAAGGCCTCGATGCTGCTCTCGAACACAATCTCATCCATCGAGACATCAAACCCGGCAACATTCTCTTCTCGGATCCTGATACGGCCAAGCTGGTCGACTTTGGCCTCGCGATCTTCATGGACGAGGTCGCGCATGCCGAGGCCTGTGGCACGGCCTACTACGTTGCCCCGGAGAAAATGGACGATCGGCCAGATCGGCCAGAGGATTTCCGCAGCGACATCTACAGTCTCGGCGGAACTCTCTTTCACGCACTGGCTGGTCGACCGCCCCACACCGGTGGCGGCCCAATCACGGTCGCCCTAAAGCAGCTCATGAGCCAGCCGGTAAGCCTGCTGGCTTTTGCACCGCACGTCTCAAGTGAAACGGCTTATGTGATCAACCGCATGCTCGCCAAGGATCCCGCCCAGCGGTACGCTTCCTATCCCGAGCTCATTGAGCATCTCTCTTACGCTCGAACCAAGCTGCTTGAGCGCAGCAAGCGGCCCTACAAAGCCAAGGAGCGGCTGGTCATCGACACATTCGCGATGAAGAATGTTCCTCTTAGCCTCGGGGGCAGCATCCTCAGCGCGAGCATCCTCGCCGCGTGCTTTCTCGGCTCCGACATTTTCTTCGGCTCCGACATTTTCTTCGGGACATCGGTCCAGAGATTTGCGCCGGTCAGCTATTCTGATTCGCAGTTAGAGCAGGCATTCCGAAGTGCCGTTCGCCTGTTGGGCGAGCGACAACCGGCGAAGGCTCTCGCCGAATTCGACCGCCTTGCAACCCTCGCCGGAAACTCGCAGCCCATGAAGAACTGGATTCGAATGAATGGGGCGCTCGCTGCGCTGGTGGCCGGCAAGAGCGAGGAGGCGGCAAAACGCTTCGATGCGATCGCAAACGATGAGATCTATTCCACCGAGGGGGATCACCGGCTGCTCGCAAGCTTCTTTGCCGACGCAAGCAAACAGCTCGCAAAACCCGCGAACCGCATCCCCTCCTCGATTACAATGAATTATTCGAACGCCAGCTTCGAAGCGTTTGGTCTTCTTTGTTTCGGCTTGCACGATTGGGAAATCGGCGACGCCGGCAATGCCAGCCCGATCCTCCGTTCCTTCCTCAGTGCAAAAATCCCCGCGTCTGAAGATTGGATAGAAGATCTCAAGCCGCTGGCCACAGACTATTCCGTCGATTGCGATCTGGTCGCGGACATTGAAAAGTCGCTTCCGACGGCAACGGACGCGGCATCCGCTGCGGCACTGGTTGAGAAACTCCGCATGGCCCGCAACTCGCTTAGGGTGGGCGGAAAACTGACCGCACGGTTGGATGCGATCGAACGCCAACTGATCGTAAAGGGCGCCAAGCCCTAAAAAGCGAGGGGATTGTCGCGTCCCCCATCCTTCCTCTTGCGAGACGCTCGGACATGACGGATAAAGCTAGATGATGAGTGAGCCAAATCTGCCCACGCCGGAACAATTGCAGCAACGCTTGCAGGAGTTTCTTCGCGCGAGCTTTGCCGCCCCGGCGC
>DATDAL010000134.1:0-58633 GCA_036525415.1 Terrimicrobiaceae bacterium
GCAGGCGACAAGTTTCCCGTCAAGTCCATCCGCGATTTTGTTTGTTATCGCGATAGGTGTCGGGCTGGATGTCGTTGGCAAGGGTGAACTTGGGGCGGGTGTCATTGAGGCCCTCGATGCCGCCAAGGCTTCAAGCCGCCTCTTCGCGAGTTCGGCCCGCTCGAGAACATCGGTATCCGCTGCCGGAAATGTCAGCGCGGAGCCGACGGCATCCACGACCACCCCGCCGGACCCAACGGATTTGAGGGGATAAACACGACCGGCGGGAACCTGGACCGATCCTGAGAGCTTTCCGTTGATCACAAGGGGGACTTGATGAGCGACATTGATAGTAACCTCCCGAGGCCAGAAATTGCGACTGTCGATCACGGACTCGATGGTCAGGGTTTGCTGCGCGCTGAGAGCCGACAAGGCGCAGAAAGAAGAAATCAAGACGGAGAAGAACCTTGCTGTGAAGCTTGGGGTGTTCACCCCTCGGTTCGTTATGTCGGAGCCGGGAACTTGTCCAGCACGATCTCTAAGGCAGAAGACGGAAGGGAAACGTCACGCTATCCTTAGTTAAGGAACTGGCCCTAAAGCCTCAATTCCTCCTTTTCCATTAGACGTAGGAGTCGTCCCCTCCGAAGAAATCGCCTCCGTCCTCTTGGGCGAAGGAATCATTCTGACCGAGGTCACTTGTCGAGTCGCTGGCGGAGCCTGCTTCGCTGCTGCCTGCCGCTGTATCGTCCTGCGCAGCTGAAGGGTTGGTTGTCGACGCCGGGCCGTCTTTCTCGAAGACATTGATCTCGGTATTTTCCACCACGGGTTGGCTGCCGACGGAGATTAGCGTGCCTTCGTCTGGAGTCATAGGAAGAAGGAAGCCCATTTGTGTTCGTGCGCAAGCCTGGCTTGTCCGACGAGCTTGCGGAGGCCGTGAGCTGTGCGATGGTTAGTTCTATGGAATCTCAGTTGCAGGAGAGCGAGCCTGCGCGAGCCGCAAGCGGTGCGGCGGCTCAGAACTGCTGCGAACGATGTGGAGCACCTACGGCGGTCAGGGTCGGCGCACGTTGGCTCTGCGAAAGCTGTTACGTCGAGGCCGGTTCATGTTGTCCGGAATTCGGCGGTGATGATCTTTGGGACTTGGACGAGACGAAGTCCGCCAGGCCTTGAAGGCCTCGTTCCTCCTCGACGCAGTCAAGGAAGGGTGGCGTCGCGTCATAGTCTTTGGTGACAAGCACTTTGACTAAGCCGAGCCCTCGGTCGCGCTCGACGATGAGAACATCGCCGTAACAAGTTACGCGGACAGGAAGGCTATTTTATGGATGCGAGTTCAGGAGGCTGAGCAGGCGCCTCTTCTATTTTTCGAGAGGATGGGGACTTCTTGCTGAGCCCCTGCTGCAGGCGTTCCAGGTAAAGGTAGATGATCGGGGTGATATAGAGGGTGACGATTTGTGAGATGACGAGACCGCCCACCACGGCAAGGCCGAGGGGACGTCGCACATCGCCGCCTGCGCCGAGTCCTAAGGCAATTGGCAGGGTTCCCATCATGGCGGCAAGCGTGGTCATCATGATGGGACGGAAGCGGACGATGCAGGCGTCGAAGATGGCGGCGGCAGGCGGTTTGCGATCGTTTCTTTGCGCGTCGAGGGCAAAGTCGATCATCATGATGGCATTCTTCTTCACAATGCCGATCAGCATGAGCAGGCCGACGAAGCCATAGACGTTGAGCTCCTGTCCGAAAAGAGCAAGTGTCAGCAGCGCGCCGAACCCCGCGGAAGGCAGACCAGAGAGAATAGTAAGCGGATGGATGAAGCTTTCGTAGAGGATTCCGAGAATGATGTAGATGACAAGCACAGCCATGAGCAGGAGCATGCCGAGGTTTCCCAGCGATGCCTGGAACGCTTGAGCGGTGCCCTGGAACTGCGTGCTGACTTGTTCGCCGAGTTCCGCTTTTGCCACGCGCTCGATGGCGGGAACGACATCGCTCAAAGATGTGCCCTTGGCTAGGTCGAAGGAAAGCGTCACAGCGGGAAGTTGTCCCAGATGCTGAACGGTGAGGGGGCCAACCTGTGATTTGAATTGTGCAACAGCACTGAGCGGGACCAATCGGCCACCGGACGATCTCACATAGAGGCGAGAAAGGTCGGCGGACTCGCGCTTGAAGTCCTCTTCGGCTTCGAGAATGACACGGTATTGATCGGTTGGAGTGTAGATGGTGGAGATCTGCCGCGCTCCGTAGGCGTTGCCCAGGGCGCGCTCGATTTGGCCGGCGCTGATACCGAGGCTGGAGGCCTTGTTGCGGTTGATATCGACAAGCACCTGCGGACTTGTGATCTGGAGGTCCGTGGTAACGTCGACGATTCCCGGGATTTGCCGCATGCGGTTTTCCATTTTGCCGGCGGCCTCGTAAAGGACGTCGAGTTCGGGCCCGAAGAGGGTGAATTGATAGAGGCTCTTGGTCATGGTTCCGCCGATGCGGATGGTGGGTGGATTTTGCGGGAAGACCTTGAGTCCGGGAATCCCGGCGAGATCCGCGCGAAGCTGGCGGATGATGTCGTCGATGGGCGGTCGTTCGGCGCGGGGTTTGAGGGCCAGGAAAAGCCGTCCCGCGTTGCCGGAGCTCGCGCTGCTGCCTCCCCCGATGCGGGACATAAACGCCTCGACACCCGGGTTTCTGGAGACAATGTCCGCAGCTTTCTGTTGGAGTTCCATCATCCTGTCGAACGCCACGCCCTGCTCAGCCTCGGTCGAAATCATGATGCGACCGGTATCCTCGTTGGGCAGAAAGCCCTTGGGCGCCTTGATAAACATCCAGACCGTCACTAATGCCATTGCGAGGGCGGCGAGGGACACCGCGACGTGATGACTTAGCGCGAGGCGCAGGGTCTTTTTATAACCTGTGAGCACATTGCTGAAGACAGACTCCGACCAGCGAAACAGGGCGTTTTGGCTGGAGCTGTGCGCCTCCTTGAGAAAGCGGCTGCAAAGCATCGGCGTGAGCGAGAGAGAGATGAATCCGGAGATCAGAATGGCTGCCGCGATCGTGACCGCAAATTCGTTGAGCAAGCGGCCCAGGATTCCTCCCATGAAAAGGACGGGAATGAATACGGCCGCCAGCGAGAGCGTCATCGAGAGAATTGTGAACCCGATCTCACGTCCACCTTTCAAGGCGGCCTCAAAAGGTGATTCGCCCTTTTCGATGTGACGGACAATATTCTCGAGGACGACGATGGCGTCATCGACCACGAAGCCGACCGCAAGAATGAGCGCCATGAGGGAGAAATTGTTTACGCTAAAGCCAAGCAAATACATCACGCTGAACGTGCCGATAATGGAGAGCGGGATGGCTGCACTGGGGATAAGGGTTGCCCGCACATTGCGCAGGAATATGAAAATCACCAGCACGACCAGGGCGACCGCTAGCACAAGAGTGGACTGCACGTCGTGCAGCGATTCGCGGATCGATCTCGAGCGGTCGTAGAGGATGTCGAGCTTCACACCGCCCGGTAGCTGCGCCTTGAAGGTCGGTAAGAGTTCGCCGATACGATCGATGACTTGGACTGTATTGGCTCCTGGCTGCCGCTGGATTGCCAGGACGATGCCTCGAGTGTGATTGTACCAGCCGACGTTCCGGTCGTCCTCGATGCTATTGATGACCGTAGCGATCTGCCTGAGCCGGACCGGGAAGCCTTCGCGGTAGGAGACAATGAGTTCGCGGAAGTCCTCGGCGCGCCTGAGTCTGCCTGTGGTCTTGATCGCGCGGGACTTTGCGCCGGCATCGAGTTCGCCGGTGGCCTCGTTGGAGTTGGCCTCGCGAATGGCATTTTCGACGTCGTCAAAGCCGATGCCGCGGGCGGCAAGTTCGCGCGGATCGACCTTTACCCGCACCGCGAACTTCTGCGAACCGAAGACGTCCACTTGCGCGACGCCGCTTACGGTGGAGAGGCGCTGACCAATCAGCGTTTCCGCGAATTCGTCCACTTGGCTCAGCGGGAGGGATTCGGAGTAGGCCGCGAGCATGAGGATGGGTTGCTCGGCTGGATTGACCTTGCGGAAAGAGGGTGGCGAGGGCATCTCCGACGGGAGATCCCGCTGTGCCTGGGAGATGGCGGCTTGAACATCCTGCGCGGCGGCGTCGATATTCCGAGCGAGATCAAACTGGATGGTGATGCTGGTCGCGCCGAGCGAACTGGTCGAGGTCATCGACTCGATGCCTGCGATCGTGGAAAACTCCTTTTCCAGCGGCATGGCGACAGACGACGCCATCGTTTCCGGGTCCGCTCCCGGCAGGCTTGCGGAGACGTTGATGGTCGGAAAATCGACATTCGGCAGATCGCTGACCGGCAAGCGAAAATACGCGAGCAGGCCAGCTCCCAAGATGGAGACCATGACAAGCGTCGTCATGATCGGGCGTTTTACGAAGAGATCGGTCAGGCTCATCGCTCGAGGGATGGCGCATTTTCAGCGACCTTTGGCTTTACGGGTTCGCTTATGGCGACCTTCCCCCCGGGAGAGACGCGGAGTTGGCCGCTGGTGATGACGAGTTCACCGGGACTCAACCCCTCGACAATGGTTTGGTCTCCGACGGTCCGATTGACCTGTACCTTGCGAAGGGTGGCTGTATTGTCGGAAACAACAAATACCTGCGGGCCCTGCTGACCCTCCATGATCGCGGTCGTCGGGACGACAAGGGCATCGTGCTCCTCCGCAAGTCTGACAGTAACATCCACAAACTGCCCTGGCCAAAGGCTGTTGTCTGCGTTCGGAAAGGTCGCCTTGAAGGCGATCATGCCGGAGACCCGATCCACGGTGTTGTCCACAAATGTCAGTTCGCCGGCGCCAAGAAGACGTCTGCTGTCTGGATCGTGCGCGCTAACGACCGGTTTGCTTTTTGCCATCCATTGACGGACGTCCGCGAGCGCTCCTTCGTGCAGCGAAAACGCAACGTAGATCGGCTGCACCTGATTGATGACAGTGAGCACATCGCTGTTGGCGTTCACGATATTGCCGGCTTTGAGAAGCGCGGCGCCCGCGCGGCCGGAGATGGGGGCGCGCACCTGCGTCCAATCCAGTGAAAGTTGCGCTTCATCGACGTCCGCCTGGCGCGCGTCGAGAACCGATTTCTGAGATTCGGCTGTCGAAAGATACTGCGAGAACTGTTCCTTAGAGGCGACGCCGCGCTTGATCAGGGTGGTATATCGTTCGGCTTGCTCGCTGGCATTGGCCGCGGTGGACCGGGCCATGGCGAGGTTCGCTTGCGCACGCTTTAACGCAGCCTCGAAGGGACGGGCGTCAATATCGAACAATGCATCGCCCGCGCGCACCTCGGCGCCGTCCGCGAAGAGAACCCGCAAAATCTCACCTTGGACTTTGGATTTGAGCTGCACAGTGGCCAGAGGCTCGACCGCTCCGATGGCCTGCATCTCGATGGGCATCGTCCGCGCTTCCACCGCCGCCACTTCCACTGGCACGGGCGGCAGTTCGGAAGCCTTTTGCGAGGCCGCCCTCTGGCAGCCGGTCATGGCGATAGCCGCAGCCAGGAATGCCAGGATTGAGGACACTTTCATGCGAGTGGGGAGTGGTTCCTTCTTGAAGATCGAAGCGTTACGGCGCCGTTCAAGGAACATTCGGCGGCAAAATCCGCCGGGTCCGCGAGCGAGCAGGGGAGCAAGCTGTTCATGTTCGAGAAGAAATCTGACAACAAAAGCGCGTTAGGGCGATTCAATCGGGTATGATTTCTGAACATGAGATCCGGTCATCGCAGGCTCTTCCCCGGGATATTGCCATTGAGAATCCTCGCCCATCTCGAATGAATTCCTTCTGGCGAGTCGTGCGATGGGTAGTCCTGCTGGGTCTGCTTGGAGGAGGTTTGGCGTTCTGGAGGAGCCGCTCGACAGGAACTGAAGATCTGCAAGCCCGGGGTGCGATGCGCGGACCCGTGCCCGTGGTAGCCGGACAGGCTGAGCGCCGCGACTTTCCCCTTTACCTGAACGCGCTTGGCACAGTGCAGGCGTACAATAGTGTGACGCTCCGCGCGCGCGTCGATGGCGAGCTGCAGCAGGTTTATTTTCAGGAAGGGCAGAACGTGCAAAAGGGAGATTTGCTGGCGCAGATCGATCCTCGACCTTATCAGGCTCAACTCGATCAGGCGAAGGCCAAGAAGGCCCAAGATGAGGCGCAGCTTGCGAATGCCAAGATCGTCCTCTCGAGGAATTCGCTCTTGCTCAAGAATAGCGTCGTCGATCAGCAGACGTATGACACCCAGAAGTACGCCGTTGATCAATTGGAGGCCTTGGTCGCGGCGGACCAAGCTGCCCTCGAGAACGCGCAGACCCAACTCGATTACGCCCGCATCACCGCGCCGATTTCCGGACGTGTTGGCATTCGTTTGGTGGATGTGGGAAACATCGTGCGGAGCAGCGACACGGCCGGGATGCTCACGATCAACCAGGTCCAGCCAATCTCGGTAGTTTTCACGCTGCCTCAGCAGGAGTTGCGAGGCGTTCGGGACGCCATATTGCAGACGAAAAAGCTTAAGGTTATCGCCCTGGATCGCGATAACCTGTCCGTCCTTACCGAGGGAACCCTGGAGGTTCTTGATAACCAGATCGACCCCACGACCGCGACGGTGAAATTGAAGGCCGTTTTCGCTAATACCAACTACGATTTGTGGCCCGGTCAGTTCGTTAACGTGCGCCTGCTTTTGGGTGTAAGGAATGGTGCCGTGACTGCGCCTGCAAAGGCGATCCAGCGGGGTCCGAACGGCGCATACGTCTATGGGATTGGCGAGGGTGAAAAGGTTGTGATGCGTCCGGTGAAAGTTGGGGCAACCGAGGATGGATGGACTCTGGTGGAGGCCGGTTTGGAAGCCGGTGAAAAAGTGGTGGTGGATGGTCAATACCGCCTTCAGCCGGGGGCGAGGGTCCAAGCGACGAACGGCCCTGCCAAGAGTGATGACCCTCGGAAGCCCGACAAACAGTGAATTTTTCAGAGCCTTTCATCAGGCGGCCGATTGCGACGTCGCTTCTCATGCTCGGCATTGTGCTTGCCGGCCTTCTGGGTTACCGATTTCTTCCCGTTTCGGCTTTGCCGACGGTCGATTTTCCGACGATCCAGGTTGTTTCTCAGTATCCCGGCGCGGACCCGGAGGTCATGGCCTCTCTGGTGACGGCTCCGCTTGAGAAGCAGTTTGGTCAGATCAGCGGCCTCTCGTCGATGAGTTCGGTGAGTTCGTTCGGCACCTCAGTTATCACTCTGCAGTTTGTGCTGGGGCGCAAAATCGATGAGGCCGGCCAGGACGTGCAGGCGGCCATCAATGCTGCGGGTGGGTTGCTGCCTCAGGACATGCCGAATCCGCCGACCTTCAACAAAGTCAATCCCGCCGATACGCCAATCCTCACACTGGCGATCACTTCGGATAACCTGCCCCTTGAGAAACTCAATGATTACGCGGACTCGATTCTGGCACAAAAACTGAGTGAGGTGACCGGTGTCGGGTTGGTCACGATTCAAGGCAACCAAAAGCCGGCGGTCCGTGTGCAGGTGAACCCCGCGGCGCTGGCGGCGCAAGGGTTGAGCCTGGAGGATGTTCGGACCGCTATTTCCCAAGCCAACGCCAACGCTCCCAAGGGCAGCTTCGACGGCAAGCAGCAGGCATTCACCGTGGGCTCGAACGATCAAATTCTTAAGGCGGAGGACTTCAAGCCGATCATCCTCGCCTATCGCGCGGGGGCTCCCGTGCGTCTGCAGGACGTGGCAAACGTCGCCGATGGCGTGGAGAACAGTCGCTTGGCTGCGTGGATTTTCACGCCCCCACAGAGTTGGCAGCCTGCTGTGCTACTCGATATTCAACGGCAACCTGGAGCAAACATTATCCAGACGGTCGAGCGCGTGAAGAAGATTCTCCCGCGCCTGACAGCCTCTCTTCCGGCGGGTATTCATCTCTCGACTTTTTCCGACCGCACCGAGACCATCCGGGCGTCCGTGCGGGACGTGCAGTTCACGCTCGTTTTGACCATCGGATTGGTCGTTCTCGTGCTCTTGATGTTTCTGCGGCGCGTGCGCGCCACGATCATTCCCAGTGTCGCGGTGCCGCTCTCACTTTTTGGCACGTTCGGGGTGATGTATCTGGCGGGCTTCAGCCTCGATAACCTCTCGCTTATGGCGCTGACGATCTCGACCGGTTTCGTAGTGGATGATGCGATCGTAATGATCGAGAACATTTTCCGATACATTGAAAAAGGCGATCATCCCTTCGAGGCGGCGTTGAAGGGCTCAAAGCAGATCGGTTTCACGGTCATTTCTCTCAGCATCTCGTTGATCGCTGTCTTTATTCCTCTGTTGTTCATGTCAGGGATTGTGGGCCGGCTTTTCCGGGAGTTTGCGATCACGCTGAGTACCGCGGTGGCCGTCTCGGCATTCGTCTCGTTGACGCTGACCCCGATGATGTGCGCGAAAATGCTTCGGAGGGAAAACGAACAGCGCGAGAATGCTCTCCAGCGATTCTTCGAGCGAGGGTTCGACCGGCTGCTTCTCTGGTACGATCGTTCACTGCTCTGGGTGCTGCGTCACCAAGGGGAAACTCTGCTCGTCGCCGCTGCGACTCTTGTGGCAACAGCCGTTCTTTATGTCTATGTGCCTAAGGGCCTGCTGCCTCAGCAGGACACCGGCTTGGTCATTGGAGTTACCGATGCCGCGCAGGATATTTCGTTTCCGGCCATGCTCGAGCTGCAGAGAGCGGTCACGGATGTCGTGAGCCGGGACCCGGACGTGGAGCGCGTGGCGGCCTTTGTCGGCGCCGGTACGGTCAATTCAACGCCGAATACGGGCCGGCTCTACATCGTTCTCAAGCCGCGGGAGTCCCGCCAGTCGAGCGTCGGTCAAATCATGATACGTCTGCGATACGCTGTCAGCGGTATTGAAGGCGTCGAGGTGTACTTTCAGGCCGCACAGGACCTCCAAATCGATACGCGGACGAGCCGCACACAGTATCAATACATCCTCGAAGATTCCGATGCCTCCGAGCTTGCGGAGTGGGGACCGAGGCTGGTCGAGAAGCTCGGGACTCGGCCCGAACTCTCAGATGTGGCGAGCGACCAACAGATCAGCGGCCTTCAGCTTCACGTGCAAATCGACCGAACGCGCGCCTCGCGTCTGAACGTTCCAATCGAGGCTATCGATAATACTCTCTACGATGCTTTTGGCCAGAGGCAAATTTCAGTGATCTTCACCCAGCTCAATCAATACAGGGTCGTGCTGGAAGTGCCGCCGGAGTTCCGGAGTTCCATCAACGATTTGGACAAGATCTACGTCAAGTCCACTTCGGGCAGCCTGGTGCCGCTTAGCGCGATTGCCACGGCGCGCGTTCAAACGACGCCGCTGGTTATTACGCACCAAGGGCAGTTTCCCTCCCTCACCGTGTCCTTCAACCTCGGAACCGGCTATTCGCTGGGACAGGCTGTCCGAGCCATCGAGCAGGCACGCGGGGAAATCGGCATGCCAGAGACGATTGCTGCTGAATTCGCGGGCAGCGTGGCAGAGTTCCGCTCGTCGCTGGCGAGCGAGCCATTCCTGATTCTGGCCGCGATCGTCGTCATCTATATTGTCCTCGGAGTCCTTTATGAGAGCTACATTCACCCGTTGACGATTCTCTCCACGCTGCCTAGCGCCGGGGTAGGTGCCCTACTGGCTCTGGAGATCTGCGGGTTGGATTTTTCGCTGGTGGCATTGATCGGCGTGGTCCTGCTCATTGGAATCGTGAAGAAGAACGCCATCATGATGATTGACTTCGCTCTTGAAGCGCAACGCGAGCGCGGCATCGCGCCGCGCGACGCGATCTACCAGGCTTGCCTGCTCCGCTTTCGCCCGATCATGATGACCACTGCGGCAGCTCTTCTGGGCGCATTGCCGCTTGCGTTGGAAACCGGCACGGGCTCGGAACTCCGCAACCCTCTGGGAGTCGCGATCGTCGGTGGCCTGCTGCTCTCACAGTTTCTCACGCTTTACACTACCCCTGTGATATACCTCGCTCTCTGTCGCTTCGAAAGCGGGTTATCGCGCCGGAGCGAAGCACGGCGAACCCCAGAAGAGCTGCAGCCGGCCGTGCCATGAATGTGTCGGGCCCATTCATCCGGCGGCCGGTTGGCACCTCGCTCCTTGCCCTAGGCCTGCTGCTGCTCGGGACAACCGCGTATTTTTTCCTGCCGGTAGCTCCGTTGCCGCAGGTGGACTTCCCAACGATTGGCGTAAGCGTGTCTCTTCCAGGCGTGGACCCCGCCACAGCCGCGAGTTCGCTCGCGGCTCCTCTCGAGCGCCGTTTGGGCCAGATCGCCGGGGTAACCGAGATGACCTCGGTAAGCTCGCTGGGCGGCGCCAACGTCACCATGCAGTTTGATTTGAGCCGAAACGTGAATGACGCGGCGCGCGACGTGCAGGCCGCCATCAATGCGGCAGCCCGCGACCTTCCCGCAAACTTGCCGAGCCCACCTTCCTATCGCAAGTACAACCCGGCGGATTCTCCCGTGGTCGTTCTCGCAATGACGTCGAAAACGATGCGGTTGTCGGAGGTTTACAACCTGGCCGATCAAATCGTATCCCAGCGGTTGAGCCAACTGCCCGGCGTCAGCCAGGTCGGAGTGTACGGAGGCGCGAAAACTGCCGTCCGCGTTCAAGTAAATCCCGCCGCTCTCGCCGCGATGGGGATGAGCATGGAAGACGTTCGCACCTTTCTCGAGACGACCAATCGGCTGATGGCAAAGGGGAGCATCGAAGACGCCGGGAAAAGCCTGATGGTTTCCGCGAACGACCAGATTTTCGGCGCAGACAACTATCGCTCGCTTGTGGTGGCCGAACGCCGCAACGGCCTTCCTGTTGAACTTGGGGCCATCGCAAACGTTATCGACGGCACGGAAAATACGCGTCAGGCCGGGTGGTTCAATGCTGAGCGCGCCGTCCTGCTGCCCGTCATGAAGCAGTCCGACGCGAATGTCATTGCCGTGGTGGATGAGATCCGCAGCTTGCTGCCGCAGATTCGAAGATGGCTGCCGCCTGGCGTAGAACTCAGCATTCTGAGCGATCGCACGCAGACCATTCGTGCGTCAATACACGATGTCCAATTTACTCTCGTGCTTACCATTGCGCTGGTTGTTGTTGTCATGGCGCTCTTCCTGAGGCGGTTCTGGCCGACTTTCATCGCGGGAGTCACGGTCCCTCTGGCCCTGGCGGGGACCTTTGCCCTCATGTGGCTTTGCCGATTCAGTCTCGATAACATCTCGCTGATGGCACTCACGGTGGCCGTGGGATTTTTGGTCGACGACGCCATCGTCGTTATTGAGAATATCGTGAGGCACATCGAGCGGGGCGAGAAGCCTCGAGAGGCGGCTTTGGCCGGCACGAAGCAGATCGGCTTCACCGTGGTTTCCATCAGTCTTTCGCTGGTGGCGGTATTCATTCCGATCCTGCTGATGGGGGGATTGATTGGTCGTTTGTTCCGCGAGTTCGCGGTAACCTTGAGCGCCTCGATTCTCGTCTCGGCAATCGTTTCGCTCACGTTGACGCCGACGCTGTGTGGAAAGTTCCTGCGGGCACGCCCGAAGCAATCGGGAAATCCGAGCTTTTCCTCAAAATTGCAGGATGGCTACGCGCGCGCCTTGCGCTGCGTATTGCGGCACCGGTTCGCTACCCTCGTGTTGACCGTGGGCACGCTGGTGATCACCGTTTTGCTTTACTTCTTTACGCCCAAGG
The DNA here is from genome assembly GCA_036525415.1 of Terrimicrobiaceae bacterium. GTDB lineage: Bacteria > Verrucomicrobiota > Verrucomicrobiia > Chthoniobacterales > Terrimicrobiaceae > DASTFP01. The sequence continues at coordinate 11,722 of DATDAL010000134.1, forward strand.
GTTTTTTCCCCCAGCAGGATACTGGTTTGATGTTTGGAACAACCGAAGCCGCGCAGGATATTTCATTTGCGGAAATGGCGAAAAAGCAGCAGCAAATTGTCCAGGTGCTGCTCGCGGATCCTGCAATCGCAACGGTCGGTTCGTTCGTTGGATCAGGCGGGGGCGGTGCTCAGAACAACGGACGAATGTTCATAGCGTTGAAGGCGCCCAACGAGCGTCCGCCGGCCGACGTGGTCATTGCCAGGCTGCGTGCCCAGGCAGCGAAGGTGCCTGGTATTTCTCTTTTTCTTCAGCCGGTGCAAGACATTCGGGTCGGTGGCCGGATGAGCAAAGCCCTTTATCAATACGCCCTTCGTGATATTGACCTGAGCGAACTGAATACATGGGCGCCGCGCCTGGTCGAACGGCTAAAAAGAACTCCGGAACTGCAAGATGTTAACAGCGACCAGCAGTTCCAAGGCTTGCAGGCCAATGTGGTGATCGACCGCGATGCCGCAGGGCGCCTGGGCATTCAGCCCGAGGCCGTCGATTCCACCCTCTACAGCTCCTTCGGACAGCGCCAGGTTTCGATCATGTACGGACCGCAAAATCAATACCGCGTCGTGCTGGAGGCTGATCCGAAGTTCCAGGACGATCCTAGCGCATTGGACTGCGTCTTCATTCGCGCAGGGGATGGGAAAATGGTGCCTTTGAGCAGCATCGCCCGTTACGAAGTCTCCAACGTGCCGCTGGCAGTCAATCACCAGGGCCAGTTCGCGGCGGTCACGATTTCCTTCAATCTTGCGCCGGGTGTCTCTCTCGAGCGCGCCACCGAAGTCATCGAGCAAGCGGTGCGCGAACTCAGGATGCCCGCGAGTGTAAATGGCGGTTTCGCCGGAAATGCCCAGGTTTTTCAGGAATCCGTCGCCAATCAACCGATCCTCATCCTGGCCGCGCTGGTGGCTGTATATATCGTTCTCGGCATGCTCTACGAGAGCTTGGTCCACCCGATCACCATTCTATCTACGCTGCCGAGCGCCGGGCTCGGTGCCCTCCTGGCTCTTCAACTTTTTGGGTTCGAACTCTCGATTGTGGCGATGATCGGCATCATCCTGCTTATTGGTATCGTGAAGAAGAACGCGATCCTGATGGTCGATTTTGCCCTCGACGCCCAGCGAAAGCACCATCTCAATCCGGAGGACGCCATCTACCGAGCGTGCCTTGTTCGCTTCCGCCCTATCGTGATGACAACGCTCGCCGCGTTGTTCGGAGCTTTGCCCTTGGCTGTCGGCCTCGGAGTCGGTTCTGAGCTTCGCCGCCCCCTCGGAATCGCCATCGTAGGCGGCCTGATCGTCTCCCAAATCCTTACGCTCTTTACGACTCCGGTCGTGTTCCTAACGCTCGAGCAGATTCGGTCCTGGGGCCTCAAGTTGCGCCGTGTACAGGCGCGGATTCCTGAAATGCTCGCTGAGACACCTTGAGTGTCATTCTGGCGTAGTCGTTGAGAATCAATAGCGTCAAGATGACTCATATTTCAGCGGTTCGCAGGCGGAAGAAATATTTTATTTCTTTGTTATAAACGTCTTATGCAAGTTATGCGGACTTGGGAACGCTCATTGCTACCACAGAGTTGAATTTCAATAAATATGTCTAAAATCTTGGGAATTGATTTGGGCACCACGAACTCCTGTATGGCGGTGATGGAGGGTGGGGAGCCCGTCGTGCTGGAGAACTCCGAGGGCGCGCGGACGACGCCATCTGTGGTGGCATTTTCGAAGACCGGCGAGCGGCTTGTTGGCCAGGCTGCCAAGCGCCAGGCGGTAACGAATCCGCAGAATACCGTCTTTTCGGTCAAGCGCTTCATGGGGCGCAAGTACTCCGAGGTTCGGGATGAGTACAAGCGCGTTCCCTACAAGGTCGTGGAAGCCTCCAACGGTGACGCCCACATTGAGGTCGAGGTCAATGGTGAAAGGAAGCGCTTCAGCCCGCCGGAAATTTCGGCGATGATCCTCGGAAAGCTCAAGGCCGATGCCGAGGCGAAGCTCGGAGAGAAGATCACGCAGGCTGTCATTACTGTTCCCGCCTATTTCAACGATTCCCAGCGTAACGCGACCAAGGATGCGGGAAAAATTGCGGGCCTGGAGGTCCTGCGCATCATCAACGAGCCTACGGCCGCTTCGTTGGCCTATGGGTTGGACAAGAAGAAGGACGAAAAGATCGCTGTTTATGACCTAGGGGGCGGCACCTTCGATATTTCGGCGCTGGAGATCGGCGATGGCGTCTTTCAAGTCGCGGCGACCAACGGTGACACCCACCTTGGCGGAGACGATTGGGACAATCGCCTCATGGATTGGATTATTGGCGAGTTTAACAAGGACACGGGCATCGACCTTTCGAAGCAGCCCGATGCTGTTCAGCGCATCAAGGAAGAGGCCGAAAAGGCCAAGATCGCTCTTTCCTCGACGCAGGAATACGAGATCAATCTGCCGTTTGTTACGGCGGACCAGACGGGTCCGAAGCATATCCAGAAGAAGCTAACGCGTTCCAAGCTCGAGCAGTTGACGGACGATCTCTTCGAGCGCACCGTCAAACCGGTCAAGGACTGCTTGAACGACGCAAAGTGGAGTTCGGACACGATCGACGAACTTGTGCTCGTCGGGGGAATGACCCGTATGCCCAAAGTAGTCAATACGGCCCGGTCCCTCATTGGCAAGGAACCTCACAAAGGGGTGAATCCCGATGAGGTGGTCGCTGTTGGCGCGTCCATCCAGGGCGGCGTTCTTAAGGGGGACGTAAAGGATGTGCTTCTACTCGATGTCACCCCTCTGAGCCTTGCGATCGAAACGGCCGGAGGCATTGCCACGGCGATGATCCCGCGCAATACGACGATTCCTACCCGCAAGTCGCAGATCTTCTCGACCTACAGTGACAGCCAACCGGGAGTGGAAATCAAAGTCCTGCAGGGCGAGCGCCCGCTCAGCCGTGACAATAAGCAGCTCGGGACTTTTCACCTCGATGGTATTCCTCCGGCGCCTCGCGGCGTGCCCCAGATCGAGGTGACCTTCGACATCGATGCCAACGGCATTCTTAACGTGAGTGCCAAAGACCTGGGGACAGGAAAGGAGCAAAAGATTTCCATCACCGGTTCCAGTGGCTTGACTAAGGAGGAAGTCGAAAAGATGCAGCGGGAGGCGGAAAGCCATGCGGAGGAAGATCGCAAGGCCAAGGAGGCGATCGAACTTCGCAACAACGCCGACAACCTCGCGTATCAGGTCGAAAAACAGCTTAAGGAGCTTGGCGATAAGCTCGATGGGGCGACGAAGAAGTCGGTCGAAGATGCCGTCGCCAACGTGCGCGAGGCGCTCAAGGGCAGTGACAGTGATGCCGTGAAGCGTGCATTCGATGCCCTCCAAACCAAGTTCCAAGACGTCAGCTCGGAGCTCTACAAGAAGGCTTCTGCGCAGGCCGGCCCCCAGCCCGAACCCTCGCAAGGCCCGTCCGCAGGAGGCGAGAAGAAGGACTCCGATGTCGTGGACGCCGAGTTCGAAATGGTGGACGAAGACAAGAAGAAGAACTGATCGCAAACCCTTTAACAACCGTCCAGGCTCCGCCGCGCGGGGACCCGGATTAACGTTAAAAACCAACCAACACAAAATAAAGAGACCCACAGCCCTATGGCCAACGTGAATATCAAGCCTCTCGGCGATCGCGTGCTCGTGCACCCGCTCGAAGAGAAGGAAGTAAAAAAGGGCGGTATCATTATCCCCGATACCGCTAAGGAAAAGCCCCAGGAAGGGGAAGTCGTCGCTCTCGGAACGGGCAAACGCGATGAAGATGGAAAGATCATCGAGTTCACCGTGAAAAAGGGGGACAAAGTCCTCATCTCCAAATACGGCGGCACAGAAGTGAAAATCGAAGGCGAGAGCTATCTCATCATGCGCGAGGACGACATCCTCGGCATCATCGGATAAGCCTCATCGCATCATCAATTAGCAACTATTCATAAGTTAAAATACTATGGCAGCCAAACAACTCTCGTTTGACGAAACCGCGCGGCATTCTTTGCTCCGCGGAATCGAGAAGCTGGCGAAAGCAGTGAAGGCCACTCTCGGACCTTCCGGTCGCAACGTAATCCTCGATAAAAAATTCGGTAGCCCGACGATTACCAAGGACGGCGTGACCGTCGCCAAAGAAATCGAGCTCGAAGATTCCTATGAAAACATGGGCGCTCAGCTCGTCCGCGAAGTCGCCAGCAAGACCAGCGACATCGCCGGTGACGGAACCACCACGGCCACCGTGCTCGCCGAAGCGATCTATCGCGAAGGCTTGAAGAACGTGACCGCGGGCGCGAACCCGACCAGCCTCCAACGCGGCATCAATAAGGCCGTTGAAGCGGTCGTGGCGGAACTCGCCAAAATCAGCAAGAAGGTCAAAGACAGTTCCGAGATCGCTCAGGTAGCCACAGTTTCCGCGAACTGGGATATCACCATCGGCCAGATTATCGCCGATGCGATGGACAAGGTCGGCAAGGACGGCACAATTACCGTTGAAGAAGCCAAGAGCATCGAGACGACCCTCGACGTCGTTGAAGGCATGCAGTTCGACAAGGGTTATCTTTCGCCCTACTTCGTGACGAATGCCGAAAGTCTCGAGGTGGTTCTTGAGAACGCTTACATCCTGATCCACGAGAAGAAAATCAGCAGTCTCAAAGACATGCTGCCGCTTCTCGAAAAGGTGGCAAAGGCCGGCAAGCCGCTCCTGATCATCGCCGAAGACGTCGAAGGCGAGGCGCTCGCGACGCTTGTTGTCAACAAGCTGCGCGGCACGCTGCAGGTTGCAGCCGTCAAGGCGCCGGGCTTTGGCGACCGTCGCAAAGCCATGCTCGAGGACATCGCCGTTCTCACTGGCGGACGTTTGATCACCGAAGACCTCGGCATCAAGCTCGAGAACATCACTCTTGATGATCTCGGAAAGGCCAAGCGCATCGTGATCGACAAGGAAAACACCACCGTCATCGAAGGCGAAGGCAAGAACGCGGACATCCAGGGCCGCGTAAATCAGATTCGCCGTCAGATCGAGGAGACGACGAGCGACTACGATCGCGAAAAGCTCCAGGAACGTCTGGCGAAACTCGCAGGCGGCGTGGCAGTCATCAACGTCGGCGCGGCGACCGAGACGGAAATGAAGGAGAAGAAGGCTCGCGTCGAAGACGCTCTCCATGCGACCCGTGCGGCCGTGGAGGAGGGAATTGTTCCCGGCGGTGGCGTCGCCTTCATCCGTTCACAGAAGGCGCTCGATTCCGTCACCCTCGAAGGTGACGAAAGAATCGGAGTCGAGATCGTACGCCGTGCGATCGAGCAGCCGCTTCGCACGCTGGCGGACAACGCCGGCAAGGAAGGCGCCCTCATCGTCCAGGAGGTCAAGAAGCGCAAAGGCAACGAAGGTTACAATGTAGCCACCGCCGATTACGAGGACCTCGTTAGGGCGGGCGTTGTTGATCCCACAAAGGTCACCCGTAGCGCCCTGCAAAACGCGGCGTCCATCAGTGGCCTCCTCCTTACCACCGAGGCTCTCGTCACCGAGATCCCGGAGAAGGAAAAAACGCCTTCGATGCCACCAGGCGGCGGAATGGGCGGAATGGACTACTAATCCGACGCACTGAGAGAGCTTCTGCGCGACCCGCGTAAAGTTCGTTAACCTAAAAACAAGCCGCCCCGAGGAGACTCGGGGCGGCTTTTTTTTCACGGAAGGGCGAGGCTCCTGCCGAGCCGTTCGAGGGTTTCACCTGGCGGCAGGCGTCGGCTTAAGCCTTGCTGGAAAGAAAGACCCCTATCCAGGAGGGGCCTGTCCTCTTTTCCGAGTTGCCGCTCCCGCGGCGTCAACCGGGAGCGCTGAGTCCTATCAATTAAAGAGAAAAAACAATCTCAAATATTGTTCACAATATATATTGCGCCTATAAGAAGACCTGATACGTTGCTGAACAGTGAGCAATGCAACTAGAAGGATTAGCAAAAATCATATTTGTTTAGGAGGAATGCTGCTCAAGCCAGCATTTTCTCAAACATCACGGGTTCACTTGGCATAGTATCTGCTTTCTTTTGGCTCGGTGCAAATTGCTGTTTGATTTGCTGAGTTTAGAAGGAAACAAGGGATTCACAGGGAGGGTAATGAGGTCAGACATGTCTATTTTTTAGATCTGGGGTGAAGGAGCCCGTACGCTCTCGCCCCAATCACGCCTTACCGCTTACAGGCACCTCGGTAGTCCGAGTCTGTGAGTGTTTCTCCCGGGACAACACAAGGAATTCGGGCGGGCAATATGTCCGCCGATTGATGGTAGCAACAATGTTAACGACGAAACGAAGGAAGGTCTCGCTGCTGAACGGAGCGAACGACCAAGGGCGGCAGCATTTCAGCAGGCCGGAGCATCTTCGCTTGCCGAGCGAGCTTCCGACAAGGGAGTGTGGTTTGGCGAACTCTGCTGCGAATTCGTCGTTTCGGCCACGGGGATATCCGTTTTCAAAGAATACCCTTCACTGTAAGGCTTCCCTCTCTTCGTTGCTGGTTAGAAGGACACACTCTGCAGCATTTTTTGACGTCGGGAACCTGTTGGAAGGGCCTTCGACCCGACGGTTCCCAGAGGGCTGATGAGGGAGAGGAAACTGATCCTGGTGGGACTCTGCATGCTGGCGATGGAATTTCTTGGACGCGCTCAGGAAAGCGTAGAGGGGCAGCCCGAGCCGGACGAGCTCTCGTACGAAGAGGGTGCTATCAATGAAGCCCTGTCGGATGACGCGCTGTCGGACGACGCGCTTTCCGATGACCCCCTCTCGGACGAGACGGACTTGGAAGCGCCGCCGAATGTAAGGGATCCCCGTCTTGGAAACCCGATGCTGCCCCAGGAATCCACCCAGGAGCTTCCTAACATGGATGGCGGGAATGGCTACCTGAGAGGTCAGCCTCTTGATGGAGTAGCCCCCGACTCACGCCTCCAGGGCGGTCCGGAACGGCGGCTTTGGCGTATCAATCCACAGCCCTTCGCAAGGCTAACTTACGATGACAACATCTTCATCTCGAACACCAATCGCATCGCCGATCTAATTTGGACGGCCGGGCTCACAGTATCCTTCGAACTTGGCGATTTTCACGACCTGAAAGACAACTACCTGATCGCGGAATGGTCCGGCGCCGGTTTGCTCTATACCGACAACCCGAGTCAGAACGCTTTCAATCAGAGCGCCAATCTAGTCGGCAGCTACCACTGGCAGCGTCTGACCGCCGAGATCGAAAGCCGCTATCAGTATCTTACGGGTCCTGATCGACAAATCGGAAACGTGGCGTCGCGACAGCTTATCGTAAACGCCCTCCACCTTAAGTATGATCTTAGCGGCAAAATACGGCTTACGGCGGACGCGAGGCAGAGCGCGCAGCTCTATCAAATCTATCTTGATCAATACGAATATCAGGTCAAGGCAGGACTCGATTATCAGATCTTTCCGAAGCTCGGACTTGGCGTCGAGGGTGTCGCCGGTGTGCTCCGTGTTCAAGAGAGCCCCGATCAGACCTATCAACAGCTGCGGATCAGGGGTGGGTATTCGCTGACCGGAAAGATCGACATCAAATTCAGCGGGGGCTTGGAATTCCGCGAGGTCGATGACGGTCAACCTCTCAAGACTTACCCGGCGTTTAGCCTAAGTCTCAACTACAGGCCGTTCGACGGAACACTCATCAGCGTTGAAGGTTACCGCACGGTGTTCGGGTCCAGTTCCGCGATCGGGCAGAACTTCATAGCGACTGGATTCGAAGTCTCAATTCGGCAGCGCATTTTTCAACGAATAACCGTCACAACGGCTTTTGGGTACGAAAATGACGACTATTTTGGCACCTCGCAGGCGAGTCAGACCAAGCGCGTCGATAACTATTTCTTTATTCGGCCGGCGATCTCCTACGCACTCACGAGGCACGCGGCATTTGGAATCTTCTACGAATTCCGAAGAAACGAGTCCAACCAGCTTGTCAACACCTTCTTCAACAATCGCGCGGGACTCGAATTCTCGATGCAGCTCTAAGGCAATACCTATGGATCATAAGGAACGTATTACAGAAAGAAGAGGCGCGTCTAGGCTGACACGTCCTCATTTTGAACAGGATCTTATAGATTTTCACCGGCTCGGCCGTCTTCTGTTTGCAAAGGCATGGATCATCGCGGCAGTCGCCTGTGCAATCATCCTCGTGGCAATCGCATATGTTCTCTTGAGTCCGAGAACTTACGAATCGCGCGCTGTGATCCTTGTCAATCAGGAAGCGCAAAAGGTTGTAAACATAGCGGATGTGTCCGAGGAGAAGCCGGAAGCCAGCGATTATCTTAATACGGTCGTTCAAGCCTTCACAAGCGGGGATCTGATCCTTCGCGTGATCCAATCGGCCGGTCTGGACAAGGATCCCAACTTCGCACCACCACGGCCGGATGGTACGCCGTATAGCGAGCTCGAGCTCGCAGGTATCATGTCCAACAAGGTTAAAGTGGCGTTGCGTCGCGGGACACGCCTGGTCGATGTCACGGCCTTTGATTCAGACCCCGTCGTGGCACAGAAGATCGCGCGGACGTTTGTAAACGAGTTCCTTCAAGAGAGTTTTGCGCAACGGCGCTCACTTTCCCGTGCCGCAAATGGCTTTCTTCAGGAGGAAGCGCAACAGCTCAAGTCAAGGCTTGAGAATGCCGAGCGGAAGCTCCAGGCCTACAAAGAAGTGAACAATGCCGTCTCCCTAGAGGAGCGGCAGAACATCACCGTTGAGAAGCTTCGCGAACTCAACACGGCGGTCACTGAAGCGACGACTGTGCGTCTCAAACTTGAAGCCGATCTCGAGCAATTTAAGAGAGTGGGCCTCAACAACGTGGAGGAACTTCTTCGAATTGACAGCATCAACAAGATGCCGGAAGTCGCGCTTATCAAGGAGCGCTTACTAAGAATCCAGAACGCGATTTCGGCTCTCGAAAAAAGATACCTCCCCGAGCATCCAAGGCATATTGCGGCGATGACACGACTCGCCCAGCTTAAGGAAGTTCTGGCAGAGACGCTGGCCAAGTCCGGTGATACGCTGGCCGGCCAGTACGAGGCGGCCCGCGAGGCCGAGAGCAAGCTTCAGCAATCGCTGAAGGATCAGGAGCAGATTGCGCTGGAGCTTAGCAGGTTGGCGATACCGTACAATGTTCTTCAGCGAGATGTCGAATCGGATCGTGCTCTCTATGAATCCATCACGCTTCGTCTCAAGGAAACCTACATCACCCAGGGAATTGACAGTCCCCCGTTCCGGTTGATCGAAGAACCGCGAGTGGCGAGTTCTCCAAGCAAACCGAGAAAGAAGATCATTCTTGGCTTGGGTCTCGTTCTTGGCATTACGCTGGGAGTCTGCGTGGTAATCGGACTGGACACAATCGACAGTTCCTTGCGCACCGTCGATGAGGCCGAATCCTACTTGGAACTGCCTGCGCTCGCAACGATTCCGGATCGGCCGGAGACAAAGATCATGGATGCCGCGAAGAAGATGTTGGGCAAGCGGGATCTTCGGGTCGACAAAACCGTTGATTCCGAGGCCGCTTTTCCCAAGCGCGGGGCCGCGAAGGCGAACTCCACGCCGCTCGTGGTCGCCGAGGATCCTCACTCTGAACAATCGGAGGCTTTTCTCACGCTTCGAACCTCCATCTCTCTTCTCGGCAAGGAGTCTGAGTATCGCAGTTTTCTCTTTAGCAGTGCAAATCCTTCTGATGGCAAGACCTTCGTTTCCTTGAATTTTGCGTGCTCTCTGGCCCGGCAGGGCCTGAGAACCGTCATCGTTGACGCCGATCTCCGGGCGCCTCAACTCAAAACGGATCTCCTCGGCGAGGCTAGCGACATCCCAGGCCTAGCCGACTTGCTAAGCGGTCATATCGATTTGAAGGACGCGCTACGATCAACGAAGTACGACAATCTTGTGCTTCTCCCTGCGGGACATAGGGCACCAGATCCTGCGCATCTTTTGGATAACCACGAGTTTGCGAACGTCCTGGACGAGCTCCTTGTAAACTTCGACCGTGTCGTTATCGACTCAGCACCTATCAGCGCGGTGAGCGACACACTCTTGATAGCTGCCTGTGCGCATGCAACATGCCTCGTGGCCAGGGCGGGTAAGACACCAAAGAGAGCAATCCTTCGGGCATTGCACGAGTTGGAGAAGGCAAACGCGAAAGTCGCCGGCTTTGTCCTCAATCGGCTCCCGTCAAGCGGGCGGAGAGCCGCCTATAGTCAGTATTCGTACGGCAGCCCGTACACACGGAACGGCGCCCATAAGCAGTATAACGATCATTCGTCAGGCCTTTTGCTTTCATGAACATTGCACCCGTTGATCAGCTATTAACCGGCTTCGCGCCGCACAACTTCAAAGAACGTACCCAGAGCGTGCTTTCGAAGGAGAAGCGCTATTCGATGGGAACACTGTGCCGTCTGGCTTTGCTCATCTCGGACACAATTGCCATCTTTGGGGTGCTCGTTCTTGCCTACTATGTTCGGTTCGACCTTCTCCCATATGTGCTGCCAGCGGAACATGTGCCAGAAAATGAGCGAAGATCTCTAACGAGCTACATCCCGAGCATCGTTCTCGGAGGAGTGCTCTTTCTGTTTCTTCTTCTTGCAAACGGAGCGTACAATGCTCGCACTCTTCTTCGCTTTCTGCATTTCTTTCCGCTCCTGCTGAAGTCCCTGCTCATCTGGACGGTCGCAATTCTCGGAATATCGCGTGTTCTCGGCTTTGACGAATACCTTAGCAGAATCTACGTCGTAGTATCCGCCTTGTTGCTACTTGTCTCCGTCTCCGCTTCACGTCGTCTAGTGCAAAGGCTGACGAAGAGCATGGGTATCAACTCGGCGATCCGCCAACGTATCCTTTTCGTCGACTGGACCGAGAAGTCCGCGGCGATCGCGAAGGCGGCGCTTTCAGCTCCCTCGCATCCCTACGAGGTTGTCGGCTGCGCACCCAACATTGCGAATCGCTTTACCAACCATCCGCCGCCGGATGTCCCGGCGTTGGGAAGCTATCAGGAAGTCAGGGCTCTTTGTGAGAAGGGGCTGATCGATAGCGTCATTCTTGCTGATGGGCGCCATACTAAGGATGACGTGCTGGCTTTGGCTCGAGACTGTGAGAAGAGTCATGTGGACTTCATGGTGATTCCGTCGGGTTTTCAGATCCTTCTCTCTTGCCTGGATCTTACGACCATCAACGGCGTTCCGCTTCTCGGTGTCACAAAGCTTCCGCTGCACAATCCCGTCAACTGGGCAATCAAGCGCGGCATAGATATCGTTGGCGCGACGATTGGGCTTCTCCTCAGCGCTCCAATCATCCTCATCTTTGCACTCCTGGTCTATCTTGAGTCGCCCGGACCGGTCTTCTACCGCCAGGTTCGCGTCGGTCGCCGGGGGCGCAAGTTTACTATCATCAAGATTCGCAGCATGAAGCTCGACGCCGAAACCGAATCCGGAGCGCGCTGGGCAAAGAAGGACGACAGCCGGAGACTCAGGGTGGGTACATTCATGCGGCGAACCAACATCGACGAATTGCCGCAGTTCTGGAACGTTTTAACGGGCGATCTCAGCCTTGTGGGTCCGCGCCCGGAGCGCCCCGAGCTCATTAGACTTTTCCGAGAGGAGATACTGTACTACAACGCGCGTCACAACATCGTGCCGGGCATGACTGGCTGGGCTCAGATCAACGGGTTTCGCGGCGATACCGACCTCAGTGAGCGAATCCGCTGCGACATCTACTACATCGAGAACTGGAGTCTCATTCTCGATCTGCAGATCATGTTCATGACGTTTTTCCGGTGGGAGGGAGCGCATTAAGACGGGTCCGGGAGTAACTGCCGAGGCCGCCCAGGGCGTCGTTGGGCGAGTTCGTGCGACATGGCGTCGATCGAGTTTGCTGCAGTGCAGCAGGAGCGAGACGGCTCTTCACATGGTAAGGAAACTCCTCACCATGGGCGTCTGGCGCATCGCGGGACTCGCTGCCGGCGCGTTTGGTTCCATCTGGGCGGCGCGTTGCCTGGCGCCCGAGAAACTCGGCATTTCCGGAATGGTGAATGCGTACGGTACACAGGCATTTCTCTTTGTGCATATGGGACTGGCACCTCTGCTGATCCGAGAATACAAATCGTCCCCCGCAGAAAGGCATTCCGATCAGGACAGGCTTATTTCCGAGACGACAAGTTACCGACTGCTTATTGCACTGCTGTTGTCGAGTGTCTGGATCGCTGTTTGTGTTGTGCTTCGGATACCCCAAGACTGGTGGTTTGCGACGGCGATGGGAATCCTTTCGCTCCTCGCGAGCGCTCTAACAACCGATTGGGTGCTTCAGGCGCAGGAGAATCAAGTGACCCAGCAGAGGCTAACGGCCTTCGGCGGATTCCTCTCGGCGCTGTTGTTATTTGGCCTGATCCGGAAGGACTCGCCAGCAGGCAGCGATTTGGCGGTCTCAACAATTGTTGTGCTGGTTGTTTGTGTGGTCACTTGGCGCATCTCGCTTAACGGGCAACATCAGATTGCGCTGTCTCTTGGACGTGCCTTGGCGGGCCTTCCACGTTTATGGAAGGGACGATGGCTCTTCCTGAGCGGCATCCTCATTTATGTGTACGTGCGTCTCCAAGTTCCCATGCTTGGCTGGCTTCGCTCGACCGAAGAGCTTGGACAATATCGCAGCGCCCTGCAAGTGGCAAACGGAGTGCAACCCTTGCTGGCACTTGTGCCGGCGTTGCTTTATCCGCGTATGATTGCCTGGTCGAAGATAAGCAAATCGTTCCTTTGGAAAAAGCAAATCGAGATAGCGGGCGCTCTGACTTTGTTGGGCGCTATTTGCGCGGTCGCTACGTTCCTGATAATTCCGCCGGTTTACCCGATGCTTTTCGGACCCGCCTTCCAGGCCGCAGCCCTGCCCTGCTGCCTTCTGATTCTGTCGCACATTGTCGTCCTTGTTAACGGAGTCTTCTCATACGGTCTTTGGTCTCTAGAGAAGGACTTCATTATGCTCTTGATCATGGCCGTTACAGCCGCAGTCAGTCTCGCACTCAACCTGATCTTGATTCCAAGATTCGGCATGCTTGCAGCCGCATCAGTAACGGTATTTGCGGAACTCATGATTCTGGCCGGCTGTTTCTTCTTCCAATACCGCCAGTGCCATCCTTCCATCAGGTTACGCGTCGATAGGGAATGAGCGGCCTAGCGTCCTAAGTGAGAGAATCTCTACTAATGATTACAAGAATAGCTTCTGTGATTGCAGCTCGCCAATGACACAAATGACTAGCCCCGAATCGGGAGACATCCACGCGGCGCCCCTGGTGAGCGTGATTATTAATAACTATAACTACGCACCGTACCTCCGCTGCGCTGTTGACAGTGCTCTGTCGCAAACGTATCCCCACGTCGAAGTGCTGGCTGTCGATGACGGGTCAAAGGACGACTCGCGGGAAGTGCTCAAGGAGTTCCAAGATCGAATTCGCACTCACTTTCAAGATAACAAGGGGCAGGCTGCGGCCATGAACGCCGGATTTGCGGCTTCGCGCGGGGATATCGTCCTCTTTCTGGACGCAGATGATTTCCTAGACCCCGATGCGGTCAGTGAGATTGTGGAAAAGTTCAGGGGCGGTTATTCGAAAGTCCATGTCAGGCTGCGGGTGGTAAACGAAGTGGGTGCTACGACGGGAACCCTTCCCGCGCGTGGCAGGCCGCTGGCGACGGGTGTGACTGTCGGAGAGTTTCTGAAGCATTCACGGGTTGGCTGCGTGCCAACGTCGGGCAACGCTTTCCAGCGCCGCGCACTTGAGCAGTTTTTCCCGCTCGACGAGCGCTTTCGAATTTCTGCAGACGCTGAGTTGCTTCATGGCGCGGCCTTTGAAGGCAAGGCGGGCGCCATCGAGAAAGAGTTGGCCGCCTATCGCGTTCATGGAAGCAATCACTTTGCGGGCGGCGCCTTCCTGGCGCCGCCCGACGGCCGCTTTAGAAGCAGGTTGTTCGGAATCTATTCGCGCATCCGATTCTGCATGCGTGCAGTGCAGCAAGATCGCACATTGCGAGAGGTGCTCGAGAGATACGGGGAGTTCGGTGTGCTTGCGGATCTTCTGATCGCCCTAAAGTTCGGGATGCTGTTGCCACAGTTCGGGGAGATCAATCGGCACCTCGATGCAAACCACCTCTGGCATTGCTTTCGCAAAGCTCTGCGCCGTGAGCGCCTGCCGCTCCTGGCAAGAGCCAGACTTACCTTGGAACTCGCTTCAATCACCATGCTGCCGCAAAAGCTCTCACGTGGATGGCTTTCAGCGCGCCTCGCGCTAAAGAATCTGATGAGAAAACCTGGTTACGTTGTTTGATCGGGAGAGTTCTCGAGAGAGCGCTGGCACAGGCCACCCGGAAGCGCGGACTCCGCGGCCCGAGAGTTTCGCATGACTAGAACGCCGCGAAGCTTCACTAACACTCACTAGATCAACGTATGAAAACAACGAACGCAGTAAGTGTCATTATCTGCAGTCACAATGGAGCATCTCGGATCGAGGCTGTGCTTGACGCATTGCAAACGCAAAGCGATACGGCCGGCTTCTCCTACGAGGTTATCCTGGTCAACAACGCGAGTACTGATGATTTGGAAATCCGTGCCCGCGCGTGCTGGCTCAGTCAGGACGCATCCTTGAAGATAGTACGGGAGAATCGCCCTGGCCTTGCGTACGCCCGCCAGACGGGAATCGAGGCAAGTCAGTTTCCGCTGATTTGCTTTGTGGACGACGACAACATCGTAAGTCGGACTTTTCTCTGGCGCGCAATCCAAATGATGAATAAGCACCCAAGAGCGGCAGTTTGTGGGGCACATGGCGTGGCAAAGTGTACCGGTCCCGTCCCCGAGTGGCTGTGGAATGGATGGAAAGGACATGCTGTTGGTCCGCAGGGAGACATGGAAGGAACGCTGCCGCCCGGTCGGCACTATGTTTACGGAGCCGGAATGATCATCAGACGCTCGGCTCTGGACGATCTAAGGCGAATTGGTTTCGTTTCACTATTATCTGGGCGAACAGGGATCAGCCTAAGCTCGGGAGAAGACGTTGAGTTGTGCCTAGCCCTGCAGTTGCTTGGATGGACCCTCATCCAATCTCCGGCCTTGAAATTCCAGCACCTCATGCCTTCATCCCGTCTGACCTGGGACTACTGCCTGGACTTGTTCTATCAGTTTGGGCGAGCGAACGCGGTCCTGGGCATCTATTCGGCATGGCTGCCAACTTCCTCTCCTTACAAGCTGCTGCGCCGATTTTATTTCGGACAGATCATCCACATCCTGCTGCTACGCCTCAAATCGGCCTTGGCCGATCGGCGAACTCCCACGCGCGAAGGAGATTCTCAAAAGCTATTTGCGCGGGCGCTGAAGGGCCAGGTGGATGCATTCCGCGAGCTCTTACGAGCTCGTCTCTTGAAAGATTACTTTCTTCGCGTGAAAGCCTTGGCCAACAGTGATCGGCCGGGTGGCGGCCTTGTTGCCCAAACATAATAATGCGCGCTTCGATCATCATTAATAACTTCAACTATGGCCACTTTCTCTCGCAAGCAGTAAATAGCGCTCTCGCGCAGACATACGCGGACGTGGAGGTAATCGTAGTGGACGACGGATCCACCGACGACTCCCTGGAGAGAATGAAGCCATACCACGGCCGGGTTGTCGTGATCGCGAAGGAAAATGGCGGCCAAGGCTCTTGCTACGGCGCTGGTTTCTTACGCTGCACCGGAGATATCGTAATATTTCTGGATGCGGATGACTACCTGAGTCCTCGTTGCATCGAGCGGGTTGTGCAGGTGTGGAGGGAGAAGGTGGCAAAAGTCCACTTTTACTTGGATATGGTTGACGCGGAGGGTCGTCTTTTGGAATCTCGAATGCCAAGCGGTCGGCTTGCATCCTATGACGCTCTGAAGATGATGCGCCTGTTTGGCTCATATTGTTCTCCGCCCGGAAGCGGAAACGTCTTCAGCGCGGCGTTTCTAAGAACCGTCCTACCCTTTAGAAACGAGCGCGAACTCGTCCACAGCGCAGATGCCGTCCCCATCTTCTCCGCTCCTTACTTTGGCGAAGTCGTCGCTATTCGAGAGGTGCTGGGCTTCTATCGCCGCCATGGCAAGGCCAATAGTAGTGTGACCACTGTATTCGACAGGAGCACCTCGCTTGCCCGGCTTGAGTCGGAGCATAAGCGGGATGTGCTTCGAGACAGGTCGTGGCGTCTTGCTTCGCGACGCCTCGAGGCGCCCGCCTTTCATCTACTTGATCCCTCCAGGGCCAAGCGGAGATTGTGCTATCTGCGCCTCAACGAAGGAAAGGGACTTGTCGATGGCGACGATTCTGTGGTTTTCCTGATTCGCTGCGTTAACGCAATCTGGCATTGGAGCGGGTATAGCCTCGTGCAGAAATTCCTGGCGACGACGTGGTTTATCCTCGCCGCGTCGCTTCCTATGTCTCTGGCGGAGCGGCTTATCAGGGTGGCCCTTGGCGTTGGAGAGAGAAGCCACTTGCAGAAGAAACTCCTGAGGCGAGGTGCCGCGGCTCCAGCAAGGCCCTAAGGGAATGCGCGAATTACTCGCCACCCCCCGAGAGATATCAACGCTTCCCAGCTATGCATCGCATCGCCTTGAGACTGCTTTCATGGCGGTTTGGTGCTTGGTGATGCCGATCACTTCCTTTCTGATTGTTCCGAGCATCCAGGGGACCGTTCCCGCGTATATGATGGCCTTCGCTTCCGTGGGTCTTGCTTTCTTCAGAGTCGACCCCTACGGTGTCGCCCAGAAGCGGAAGTACTTCTTATCTTTGGCACAGATCCTCCTGCTGTGGACGCTTCTGTTTTGCGGCAGCCAACTCGGGCACCTGATGTCTTCGAGAACGGGATTCGGGGACCTTCTCATGGTCGATGGGGGAGATTCTACGAAGGTCGCATTTCGCGGAACACTCTTTACGCAGTCTCTCTATCTTGGTGCTTGTGTCTGCATCGCGCTCTACTTCCGGTACTTCTTTCGCGAGGAGTGGCTTAAGTATGTGCTTTGGGGAGGATGGCTCGCCGCGGCCTATGGCGTATTCGAATGGACATATTTTTTGCTATTCAAGGAAAGCGGCGACTTCCTGGTGAATAGAGAGTTTGTAACAAATGCAAAGGTCAGCAGCGGAAGCTGGTCGCAGGGAATCACCATTGGTCCGTTCGACCTTCTCAGAATAAAGAGTACATTTGGCGAGCCGGCCTTCTTTTCAACCGCGGTGATTCCCTACCTTCTGCTGGCGCTCAAGTTCAAGCGGAGGGCGCTGGCCCTCGCTCTCTTGTTCTGCACTCTTTTTTCCACATCCACCTCGGCTTACCTGGGACTTGTCGTTGGCCTGCTGGCGATGCTTTTCCTCAGGAAGAGGCTCAACCTTCCCATCTTGATTGTTGCTGTCGCGGTGATCGCCGCGTTCTACGTGCTGACAACAGTATTCCCGGAGACGTTTCGCGCACTGTTTACAGACAAGTTTTCCGGAGAGAATAGGTCTGGGGAGGAGAGATGGGCCAACTTCTATACAATGCTCGAACAACTCTCGGGATTCTCGCTTACGACGTGGCTATTCGGAATAGGCTTTGGATATTCTTATTATCCGATGTTCCAATCCGCACTCATCAACGCAGGAGTGCTTGGGCTTGCGGTGTACTTGATCGTCTTCTTCAAACCAATACTTCTTCTGCGCAACGACGCACGAAACATAGAAAGCAAGGTCGGTCTTCTAGTAATATGTTTTATCTATGCGATCAATGTCGCGGAGTCGGTCATTCCAACGACCTGGATGTTCCTTGGTATTGCCTATTGGCTGCTCGACACGCAGGGACATCCGGAGCCGCGCGGTCTAACCGGTGAGGATGCAATGGCCACGCCTGCTACGGTGGATCAGCCGCAACCGTCAGGCCTAAACAGCCGTCGTATATGAACAGGGACAGGGGCATTCTTATTCTCAAAGCCGTGGCAATCATCGGAGTGGTTTTCCACCATATTCACAATCGCCGGCTCGACTCCGAAGCGCGCGAATGGCTTTCGTTCCTGCCGCCCCTTTTCTCGTGGTGTGTTCTGATGTTCCTTGCCATTTCCGGCTGGCTGCACGCTATGAGCGACGATAAAGGGGTGAAGCCTGCGAGGGAAGTCATTACCTCGCGGGCAATGCGGCTGCTTTTACCCTTCGGTGCACTTGTCTTTTGCTACGCAGTGGCATGGCAAATTCTGCAGACAAGCGGCGCAGTGCCGTTGGGCGGCGACGTGCCATCGGGTTTCGCGGCGAAGATCTTTTTCTCGCTTTGGCCAGTCCACGAGACCGTTGCGGATCAACTCTATTTTCTTCCGATGCTGTTTGCGATATCGCTCGTCGCCCACGCCATTCTTCGCCTGGGGGGACCTGGAGCGCTCGGAGTTTTGGCATGCTCCTTATTTGCGGCGGGAATTGCGTTTTTCCCGAAATCGCCGAATACCGGCTTCCTGCCCGGGGTGTTTGTGTGGGGCTTATTCTCGTATGCAGGCGGGTACCTGCTCTTCCGCTTCAAGTCGCGACGCGAGACTCTGATTCTGCTGGCATGCTGCTCCGCTGTCATCGTGCTGGTCGTTGGCGTGGCGGGAATAGCAAAGGTCTTTCCTCTTATCGTGTTGGCGTCAATGCGCGTATTGCGTTTGGCGTCATTGCCGTTGCTTCCAGTTCTCGGCGAAGCCTCAGGAACCGTCTATCTGTATCATCAACCGTTTCTTCTGCAGACAATGTTAATCGGCGTCGCGAAGCTACCGACGTGGCAGTTGCAAGCTTTTGCGGCGCTTGGAGCCGCAACGCTTGCAATGGCCATCTGTTGCGCGATGTATTTCGCGCTAAAGCGCACTCGGCTTCGCGTGATCCTGATGTGATACGATATATGCCACAATTAGTCATAAACGGCCGATTTCTTTGCGAGCCTCGGCCAACTGGAACCCATCGCTCTGCTTTCTTCCTGCTGAGGGCGCTCGCCGAACTTCGTCCGGGCATGCGAGTGCTTTGTCCGGATGTCGTTAGGATTCCGATGCCGCTCACGCCCAATCTGCGAGCGGCGATCGAAATAGTCCCGCCTCGTTTTGGGACGCATCACCAACTCTGGGAACAACTCGTCTTCCCGAGGCAGTACCCCGAAGCGTGGCACATCAATCTCATGGGTACGAGCAGCTTCGTGTTCGGATGCGACAAGAACATCATGCTGGTTCACGATCTCAACTATGAGTTGATTCCGCAGTCGTTTGACTGGCGATTCCGGCTCTGGTTCCGCCTGGCATGCGGTTTCGCTGCTCGGCGAGCCTTCCGGATCGTTACGAATTCGGAGTATTCCAGGAGTGTCATCCGGAGGTTTCTTGGTCCCAGCGTAGCGCAGAAGTGCTCTGTAATTCGCTTTGGAACCGGGGTCGAAGCAGAATTGCTAAGCGCGGGAGTGGCGCGGCGGAAGCAGGACTATCTGCTCTGCGTAGGATCGTTGCAGCCGCATAAGAATCTTGTCACCGTTCTGCAGGCCTTTAAGAAGCTCAAGCAGTCCGGATCAGATCTCGCTCTGAAGATCGTGGGACGGCGGCAGGGCTTCTTCAATTCTCTGAGCATTCCCGCGGAGCTTCTCAACCAGCCCGACAGTGAGTTTACTGGCTACCTGGACGATGCGCAATTGGCCGAGCTGTATCAGGGGGCCAAGGCATTTGTTTATCCATCGCTCGAGGAAGGGTTTGGATTGCCGGTAGTGGAGGCCTTTGCCGCCGGATGTCCGGTGGTGACGTCGAACCGCTCCTGCCTGCCCGAGGTAGCGGGCAGAGCGGCGCTCTTTGTCGATCCGCAAAGTTCGGATTCCGTTGCAGAGGCAGTATCCAGCATCGTGAATGTGAAGGGACTCGCGGATCAGCTAATGGCTGCCGGCCTTGAACGCGCGAATCACTTTCAATGGGCCAGAGGAGCGGCGGATCTCCTGCGAGCGTGTGACTTATGATCAACCCGATTGCCTACGGTCGAATAAGAGAGACTACGTTTACGGCGGGTGCAAACCGCTTAGGAACGGGTTCGCGAATCGATAGACGTCAAAAAGCCCGAAAAAATGTCTAATGATCGATAATTTGCCATTGTCAAAGCCGTCCATGCCATCAACATTGCGCGTCTTGATGATCAGCGAACCGGGAGTGGATGGGGTCTTTAGGCACGTGGAAGGGTTGATCCATTTCTTGCTGAGTCGCGAGGTCGAGGTGGATTTTGCGTATTCCGATCTTCGTGGCGGTGCGGATCTCAAGGAGTTGGTCTCCTATGTGGAATCGCGCGACGGAAGAACTCTGAATTTGCAGGTCGGAAATCGCCCGCAGTTTGGTGACGCTGCGGCACTAGTTCGACTGAGGCGTCTTGCGTCAGAGAGAAGGCCGCAGTTGATTCATGCTCACAGTTCAAAAGCGGGTGTCTTAGGCAGAAGTCTGCGCTTTCTGGGAGTCCGCGGTGCGTACTTCTACACGCCGCACGCCTACTACGGCAACGGTCGCTCGAGGAAAAGCGCCGCGGTGTTCGACGGCATCGAGTCGATCTTTGGCCGCGTTGGAACCTCGATCTTGGTTTCTCAGACAGAATCGCTCTATGCATACGAACGGGTCGGAGTTTCACGAGATAGGCAGATCATCGTTCCCAACGGTATCGACTGCGCGGCGTTTCGTCCCGCGGCGCAAGCTGAAAGGGCGGAAACTCGAGCGCGTTTGGGCATCCCGGAGGATGCTATGGTGTTAGGTACCGTAGCGCGCTATAGCGCTCAGAAAGATCCCGTCACGCTTTACACAGCCATTCGAGAGGTCCTCGAGAATCATGCCCGGCTCTGGTTTGTTCACGTTGGCAAGGGGGAACTGTGGGACGCGGTGAGCGCCTTGGGAGTCACACATCCGCGCATCGTTCGCGTGCCGTCGTTTCAACCGATGAGTGATTTTTACCGTGCTTTGAACGGCTTTGTCCTGCCTTCTCGCTATGAGGGGTTCTCTCTCTCAGTTCTGGAAGCGCTCGCCAGTGGTCTTCCGCTCATTCTGAGCCGCGCCCCTGGCAACCAGGACTTCGCATGCTTCGGGTTGGACGCTGTTTACTGGTCCGATCCAGGCAGTGTAAGCCACCTGCGGCAGGCTATTGGCGGCTGGTTATCGAATCTGAATCAGCCAAACAATCACCGCGAAGTCGCCCTGAGCAATTTTCAGGATCACGAGTGCTATCAGCGCGTTTTGCGAGCATATGAGAATGCACTCGGAGTTCCTGCGCACAGTTCTCGCGCAAGGGACAGCCAGGTGGCAACCCCGTGACCAGTCATCAGCATCAATTATTCTAATAACACTACACTTATGAGAACCGTTGTTCCCCGCAGAGACGTACTTTCTAACGTTTGCATCGCTTCGGTTATGTTCTTCTGGTGGGTGGCGCCGGCCTCCGCCGCAGTGGCTTTTGCTTCCGTTTTCAAAGACGGCGCCACGCTGCAGCAAGGGAAGCCAGTGAACATCTGGGGTTCCGGTAACCCCGGCGAACAAGTGACGGTGACTTATCAAAGTCCTTCGTTGGTCCGCACGGCGTCGACAACAACCGAAGCGGACGGGCGCTGGATGCTGAGTCTGGCGGCCCTGCCAACTACCGCCGAGTCGGCGACACTTACCGCGACCGGCACGAACAGTGTCAGTATCGGCAACGTGCTGGTTGGCGAGGTCTGGGTGGCCTCAGGCCAGTCAAACATGCAGATGAGTTTCTTCTGGACGGCGCGAGGCCAGCTAGAGGCCGCCGGGATACGCAATCCGTTGGTCCGTTATATGAGCATACGAACCAGTTACAGCGGAACGCCATTGAAGGAATTCTCGCGAAACGGATGGCTTTTTGCCACGGGTTCCTCTACGCTAAATATGTCAGAAGTTGCATACCATTTTGCCAGCGAGCTCAATCGGACGTTGAAGGTTCCGGTCGCGTTCATCCAAAGCGCTTACACCGGGACAGCCATTAATAGCTGGATCAGTCGGGAAGCCCTGGCGGGAGATCCTGCAGGGCAGGCGGTTCAGTCACGGTGGGACGGGACGATCAGTGCGCAAGCGCCTTCGGCCGTTTACAACAGCATGATCAATCCAATTTTCCCTTATTCAATCCGGGGTGTAATTTGGTATCAGGGGGAGAATGACGTTACGCGGCCGGACGAGTATCGCACGCTGTTTCCGTCCCTTATCAAGAGTTGGCGTGCCTCGTTCGGTCAGGGAGATATTCCCTTCTACTATGTACAGCTTGCCGGCTACAACACCAGCAAGGGTGATTGGGCCGCGCTGCGCGAAGCACAAACAGAAGCGCTTTCTGAGCCCAATACCGGCATGGCGATCACGATTGATATCGGCAACCCCACGGAGATTCATCCTGGAGACAAGAACGAGGTTGGCCGACGCCTGGCAATTCTCGCACTCGCTCGCACCTACGGTTACAAGAACATCGTCGATTCGGGTCCATTCTTTGATCATGCAGTGTTTAGTTCGAATGGGGCAGTCCGGGTACATTTCTCCGACGTCGCACAACGTTTGACGGGAGCCTCGCCGGCGGGGTTTCAGCTTGCCGGGGCCGACGGCGTTTTCTACCCGGCAAAGGCTGAGATTGACGGTACAAACACTGTAACTGTTTCTTCCGGAATTGTACTCGCGCCCGCCTACGTCCGTTACGCCTGGAGCAACCCTGTCTGGGAACATTCTGTGGCGAACAGCGCGGGGCTTCCCGCAGCGCCATTTCGGGCGTCCAGCATGAGCCAGCAAGGAGGCCTGACTGAAGCCGAATCGATCGCTCAATCGACCGCCTCGGACGATGTAGTCATGCTTCACGACTCTCTAGCTAGCGCGGGCGCAGGGGAGTTCCTGGCTGCTAATGGAGTCAACGATTACATCGCCTATACGCTGCCCGCGCTACAGGCGGGCACCTATTCGGTCAAAGTTGGCCTCAAGAAGTTCTCGTCTCGGGGTCAGTTCCAGCTAGCCGTTGACGGAATCAAGCAGGGCTCCGTGCAGGATCAATATGCCGCCATTGCATCCTGGGTTGAACTTGATCTGGGCGACACGACGTTTGAAACATCTGGAGACAAGGAATTCAAGTTCACAGTCGCAGGGAAAAACCCAAAGAGCCCCGCCTATTCGCTGACTTTCGACTATATCAAGCTCACACCAATCACGAGATCCCTTTTCGAAGCCGAGGAACTTGCTCAAGCAACGGCCTCGAATTCAACGACGGTCTTCAACGATTCCTTTGCCAGCGCAGGGGCTGCTGAGTTCCTGGCTGCCAGCAATGTCAACGACTACATTGCTTACACTGTGCCGGGGGTGCAGGCGGGTAGATACTCGATCAAGGTGCGCTTCAAAAGGTATTGGTCCCGGGGTCAGTTTCAGCTAGCGATTGACGGAGTCAATCAGGGTGCGGTTCAGGATCAATACCAAAGCGCTCCGTCCTGGATCGAGGCCGACCTGGGAGAACGGACTTTCGGCACTGCGGGAAGCAAAGAGTTCAAGTTTACAGTCGCGGGAAAAAACGCAAAGAGCCCCGCCTATTCGCTGACTTTCGACTCTATCAAGCTCATTCCTGTTGCGACGTCGCCTGCTCGCTCCGCAATTGCCTCCAACACCGGGGAATCAGCGAAGATCAGCGACGATTGACTGCCCGCTTACCGACAGGGCTGCTCGTGTCCGCCGGGCGCGGCTGGATTGCGATAGAACGCGAACGCGGCGCGATAACTAAGACAACGTAACCAATCCAATATAAAAACGAAATGAAACATGCCTTTCTCATTATTGCGTATAAGCACGTGTCCTTATTGACACAATTGATTGAACAGCTGGATCATCCGGACTCGTCTTTCTTTATTCATATCGACAAGAAGAGCCCTCTCATCGAGGACCCTTCTGCGCAGGCGTTGAAATCCCGTTCAAATGTGTACTTCGCAAAAGAGCGGATCGATATGCACTGGGCGGGCTTTTCGCATGTCAGGGCAACGCTGCAGTTGCTGGAGTCCGCGCTGTCCGGCACGGATGCCACTTATTGTCATCTCCTGAGCGGCCAATGCTTTCCGATACGCTCAATGGTAACATTTCTTCAGTTTTTTGAAGAGAACAACGGCAGAAATTTCATGGACTATTTTTCAATTCCGGACCCTCGGTGGGGCGAGAGTGGCGGACGGGATAGACTCACCTACTATCACCTGCACGATGTGCTTAACTCGAAAGGCAGATATTTTGACCTGCTGGATCGCAAGTTTACCAGTGTTCAAAAACTTCTGAATATCAAACGACGCTATCCCAAGAGTTTCCCATCACTCTATGGAGGCGGAACGTGGTGGTCATTGCACCGAGATTTTCTCGAGTATTTTCTTAGTTATATTGAGGAGAATCCCGTCTTTTACAAACGGTTTCAACATAGCTTTTGTCCTGACGAATTCCTGTTTCAGACCGTATTGATGGACTCGCCATTTAAGGATACGGCAGTCAACAATAATCTCCGGTTCATAGATTGGAGTGGGAAAGGAAGCTCTCCTCCCGATCTGGACGAGACATATCTTGAACAACTGATGACGGGCGAGCATTTGTTCGCGAGGAAATTTGATCCACTGCGAAGTGAGAGGTTGATTCAAAGGATAAAGGCGGAAATGCTCGAATCGAGCATTGGCGGGGCTCGCTCATCCGGCGTGCTGCTGGGGTAGGATTGTTATGAGATGTCATCCGCAAGCAGCGGAAGTTTGGCGGGAATCTCTTCCTTAGGGCCCGAGGTGAAAGAGCTGTGGATGTGGTTGAGCGTTTTCTTTCTGAGCGGATTCGTTGTTTGTTCGGCACGCGCGCAGTCGGTAAGGCTGGAGTTTCCGTTGCAGAGGACGGAGGGGGTGCCTGCCGGATTTACGGCGCCGCCTACTGAGTTGCGCGGTGCGACGGGCCGGATCGAGTTGCCTTTGCGCGGACTCGCTCAAGAAGCGTCGTTGTTTGCGACGTTCGTGTTTGAGGAGCGGCCTGGGGATGCCATTGTTGTTACTTGGCTTCCGGAGCGCGGCGGTGCTCCGCATGTGCTCTCGAGCAACCTGTGCGAAGGTGTAAGGGGTTGGAACCAACGTACCCTCCGGATACCCGCCGAGGTTGCCGAGGAAGAGGGAAGGGTGGTCATTCATGAGAGCGGAGTGCAGCCGCTGTTGCGCGCGGTTGTGCTTCGCTGGCTGAGTCCGCAAGCGGTTTTCGTTGATGGCCCGGCGAGCCATGGCAGGCTTTTGAATGTCGATGGACGGGTCCTTTCGGATGATCAAATCGATGGCGAGTCTTTCTTGTCGCCACCGGATGCTTGGTTTGGCGATGTGATCGAAGCATACTGGCAATCCGGGGTCGAAGCGATGGACCAGCCTTTGCAGTTTGACGTGCCGATTGGGAAGCGTCCGGAGGCCGTTGTCTTGCGCGCTGAGATGCTGGGAGTGGCGTCTGGTGCAGGTGCGCGTGTCTGGGTGAACGAGCAATTTGCTGGTTCTCTCATTCCGGCAACGCCGGACCTGCGCGATCCTGGTTACGTCCGCGACGCGGACGGGGCGATCCACTATGCGGGCTGGCGCAGAGCGGCTCTGCTTGTCGATCCGGCTTTGCTTTCCGATGGCACGACCTCGGTTGTCATTGAGGGTTTGACCGGCTCAGTCTTCCTGAAAAACGCGGCCTTCCAGCTGATGTTTGGCCGCCAGGGTTCAGAGCCCGTCGCCGCGACAGGGTCGGACCTGATGGACACGCCGCCTATCGGCAGCAGCCCCTGAGCGGCCACTACTACACTAAAGCCTTTCGTCTTATGAAACGTCCTTTCACCACGCCTCGGCTCCGCCTTCAAGCGGGATATACCCTTTTCGAAATCATGCTTGTGCTGGGCATTATCGCAGTCCTGGTTGGTTCGGCTATTTACCTCCTCGCCGGAAATCTTGACGTGGCCAAGGAACAGCGCGTTGACGCCGACATCCAAGCGATTAAGACCCAATTGCGTGTGTATGAGATGCAGAACTTCTTTCTGCCGACGACATCGCAAGGGCTTGAAGCGTTGGTCAGCAAGCCATCCACGGAGCCCATGCCCCGCAAATGGCGGCAGCTTATGGAGAACGTGCCGCTCGACCCTTGGGGAAACGCGTATCAATACGAAAACCCGGGTCGAAAGAACCACGGCAAGTTCGACCTTTATTCCCTGGGGCCCGACGGCAAGTCGAGCGAGGATGATCTTCCGCGCAGGAACTAATCAGTCCGCGGGATGGCAACGGGCGCGCGGCGGTTTCTCGATGATCGAGATTGTCGTGGCGCTTTCTGTGGGACTGTTGCTCGCGGCCGTGGCCGTGCCCTCGGCTGGAAGCTGGCTGAACGAACGGCGCTTGCGAGAAGAGGCGGGCAGGCTCCGCGAAGCGGTCGAGTCGGCGCGCTTCACAGCCATGAGCTCGGGCGTCCCTCAGGAGGTCCTCATTGCATCGCCACAAGAGGCGAAGGAGAAGAAGAAGCGCCTGCCCGGGGAGACTCATTTGTTCATCGAGGAAACGCCGTTTCAATGGTCGGTTACTCCCTCGCGGTCCGGGACACGCCGCATTCGCATCTCAGGGCGCGGTTTTGTCGATCCAGTGGAGTTGAAAGTCGAAAGCGCTGGCACGTGGCTGGCGTTTCGGTTTGAGCTGCTGACCGGATTGCCGCGAGACGAGCGCTCGTCGTTTTGACCGCCCGCAGTTTGGTATCTGAACCCGCAGGAAGGCTTCGACTCGCAGAGGTTAGCGGATTCACGCTATTCGAAGTGCTTGTTGCCTTGGGGCTCTTCGCGTTTGCCGTCGTCGGGTTGCTTGCTGGTATTCGTGCGATGGCAGATGTGGCGGACGAGGCGCGAATTGCATCCGCCGTCCGCCAGCAGATGGAGAGCCGCGTGGCCTTCATGGAAGTTCTCCGCCCCGCCAACTACGAAAAGACAATTACGGTGGATTTCCCGAAGATGACGATCACGGAGCAGATGTTGCCTGAGACGGTATCGAGAGGAGAGGGGAAACAACCGCTAGCGGGGCTCTGGCGCGTGCGCATCAGGGCACGGTGGGAGGTCTCGGGCCGGCACGGAGAGGATGAGGCCTCATTTCTTCGGCACGACCCATGAGGCACTCAGATTTGCGCCGGGCGGGCTTTACGCTCGTTGAGATCGTCCTCGCGCTGGCGATTTTCGCTCTACTGGCGGGCGGCATCTTTGCAGCGGTCTCGGCCGCTACGCGCTCAACGGCGCTCGTTGCGCGCGATCTCTCGGCAAGGCGCACGATGGATGCTTTCATAGACTTTTGCCGGATCGGCTTTGCAAACGCAGGAGGCGCAGAGAAAATCACGGTCGCGACTCGCACATCCGGCGGCTCGGGGCGCATTGTCGAAATGACTCTTCGCACAGCGCCCGACGCTTTCCAAACCGGCTTTTCGGAGTTGACCGGAACCTGTGTCTCTCTCGCCGCACTGCCCGACGGGGACGGCACGGCCACCCTGAGCATTACGCGATACGCGGCTGAACTCGATGCTGCGGACGTCGCGCGGTATTTAGATAGCGAAGCCATCTGGATCCCGCTCGTCGCGGGAGTCGCGAAGCTCAGGTGGCAGTTTCTCGATCCTAATTCAGGGAAGTTTGAGGAGGACTGGTCGGCTGCACCTCCTGAGATTGTCGCCGTAATGCTGGAAATGACACTTGCTGATGGCAGTCAAACAAATGCCATCTTCCGCATTCCGAGGGTCGCGCGTTCGCTGCAGTCTGCTTCGAACGTCGCGGCGATTCGGGTGCCTGCCGAACGATGACGCTGCATTCTCCCACGCGTTCCGCGCGGGCCGCGGCCCTGCTCATAACACTGTGGGCGATTCTTGTGCTGGCGGTCTGCCTGGCTGTCCTGGGTCAGGTTGTGGCTTCAGATACCGGAGGCGAATCCATTGCGAGCCGGAGATTTTTGGCGCGTCAGCTCGCATTGACGGGTCTTGCCCTCGCGCAGCATTCCGAGGTTGAGCAAGGCGATCCCCTGCTTTCCCAGAAGCTGGATGCAAGCCGGAGGTTTGAGGTCAGCATTGCGGGAGAGAACGGGCGCTTAGATGTCAATAAGATTGCGAATGGAGAGGGTTTGGCAAAGCTCCGTGAGTTGTTTCAATCCTGGGGTGTGAGCCGGTCGGATGCCGAGGTCGCGACCGATTCGATCAAGGACTGGATCGATCCAGATGATTTTCGGTCGCTTAATGGCGCCGAGCGCGCGGACATCCGGACGGCGAGCGGCTATTCGCGCCCGGCAAACCGGCCGTTTCGCAGCATCTTCGAGCTGGAGAGCGTTCGGGGCATGGATCGGGTTGCTGCTGTATTCCCGGGTTGGAAGGACGTCTTCACCGTGAATGGTTTGCAAGCAATGAGCCTGCAGGATGCCGGGGCGGATCTGCTAAAGGTTTTTGGCGGCCTCAGGGAGGAGCAAGCCGCCGCGCTTGTGCGTTTGAGGGCGGGACGCGATGGCGTTCCGGGAAATCGGGATGATCTCACGTTGGACTCGCCACAGGAGGTTGCTAAGTTTCTTGCTCTTGATGCGTCGCAGGTTGCCGGGCTCGGCCAGTATTTCGGCGCCCGCGGATCGGTCAGACGCATCACCAGCCGGGGCTGGTGCGCCGGAGCACGGTACGAAATTACCGTGGTGCGTGCAGGTGAAATTCCCGTCGTGCGCGAAGGCGAGAACGGTACATCTTTTGAGGTGCTCGATTGGTTGGAAAACTGAAAAAGCGTTCACGTTTCTACGGGCTTTTGCACCGACCGTGGGGGTCGGAATGGCAGACGTGGCGCCGCTCTCAGCGTGACCGCCAATGGACGCGTGCGATGGGAAGTCTTCACAAATCGCGGGATGCCGTGGTGCTAGTGCTGCCGGCGCGCTCTGTCGTCAGCGTTCCCGTCTGGGTCGAGAGCCGGGATCCGGCCATTGTGCAGGAGATGGCCCGACTCAAAATCGAAATGATGGGCTTGGTCTCTTCCGAACGAGTCACTGAGGACGCCGGGATCGACCTGCTTGCTGTCGTTGATGATCGGACGCTCGTGCGAGCTTCTGTGTTTCCGCCCGACTTGCCTGTCAGTGCGGCCCATTTGACAGGGGATTCCTATGTTCCGTCTCCGCTTGCGCTGGCTCTCGAGTCGGATGCGATTCATATTTGGAATGAATTCGGAGATACAGTGGCCGCTGTGTGCCGGGGCAGCGAAGTGATCTGCTGGGAAACGAATCACGCGCAGACTAAGGATGAGCTAGGCGTCTGGATACGCTGCTTGCTAGCGGAGCTCGACGCGGGAGGATTTCTCCCATCGGCTGCGAGCATCGTAGATTGGTCGGGACTAATCACGGGGGATCTCGGACTCCCCAGGCTTCCCGTTCCACCTTCCGCGCGGATCGACGGCCCGCCCATCGCCGAGAAACAACCCACGGCCGGCTGGAAACCTCTGACCAGACGGAAAGAAGAGGACTCGCGTCGCAGGCGTTCCCTATTTGCAGCGGCAGCGACTCTGACTGGCGGCCTGCTCGCAGCCGGAGTAATCGGCGCAATGGCCTGGTCGTGGCTCCTCGACTTTCGCCTGCATCATCTGCGCGCCGAATACGCAGCGAAGAGGGAAGCCACCCGTCCGCTGCGCGAAAGCGCTAACCGATGGATGCGCGTCGAGCGTGCCGTCGCGCCGGATTTTTTCCCATTGGAAATTCTTCATGCCGTTTCCAAGTGCCTTCCCTCAGGCGGAGCGAAACTCACCGTTTTTGAGATCACCGATGCGCGCGAACCCGGCGGCCAGTCCGAAGGGGCTCGCAGCGAGGATAGCATGGCTCAGGCCGCGGCCTTCTCGGTCCGGCTCCAAGGACAGGCGCAAAACGCCTCGCTTGCGACAAAGTTTCTTAACAATCTCTCTGCGAATATGAAGGACGTTGACTGGCGCATGGCCACGCCCTCTTTCCAGCCCGATAACACGGCTTCCTTCGTTATCGAGTGCAAACGGAATGGCACGCAAACTCACTAACCGCGAAAAGCGTCTCGCCGCTGTGCTGCTTGCTGCCGTTTGCGCTGGTGGTCTTGTCATTTTCTTTAAATGGTATTCCGCGCATACCATTTCTCAGCGCGCGGCAATCGCGGCTACTAGGGCGCAGATTGCGGAACTCGATCTTTGGATTGCCGAAAGCGATATCTGGCAAGGTAGAGGCGAGTGGCTTGCAAAACATCATCCGCCGGCATACCGGGCGGAGGACACAAAATCCGCCTGCGTCGAGTGGACTCAGAATTCCGCGAGTGCAGCAGGACTCACTTTAGGCAATCTGCAGCTTAGGGAAGAGATCAGCGCCGGAGGTATTGTCGAAGTGGGAATGAGCGTTGTGCTCACAGGCATGCTCGAGCATCTCGTTCGCTGGATGCATCGTGTGCATGAGGCAGGCGGGTTCCGGGAGATGCGGGAAATCAAGATCACCAGCGACGCCGACAATTCAAAGGTGCGCGCGGAAATTATTCTCGTTTTCCTGTGCGAAAGTTCCAACGCATCCCAAGAACCCTCCTGAAGATCTTGCGTCCATCCAATGTCCTGTTTGCGGCTGTGGCGTTCTTTGCGCCGGGCGAAATTGCGATCGCCGAGCCGTGGTCTCCGCCAGTCTATGGAATCGAGCGATACGCTCATATTTGGGAATCGTCCCCTTTCATTGTCGCCACAGAACTTGCTCCGGTATCTCCAGGTCTTGCCGATCGCTATATTGTTACCGGCTATGCCCAACTCGACGGCAAGGCGACCGTCTTTCTTTTCGATCGCAGCACGATGAGCCGCCTTACGATCCGAACGGGCGAGGAAATCAACGGCGTCAAACTTCTCTCCATCAAGAACCCTGGAAATATCAAGAGCTGCGTTGCCGTCATTTCGGCTGCCGGCCAGATTGGCAACGTTAGATACGATTCCGTTCCCGAACAGGGTTCTCCTGCAGTCGCCAACGCAAGCGCTTCCGGCGAACCCCCTCCGGCGCGCCCCGTGGAACCCGGGGCGCGAGCCGTGGGGAAACCCGCGCCCCGTCCGCCATCCGTTCCCCGCCGAATCATCACTCGGGCGGAGGTGAGTGTTCCTAAATGAAAATCATCGCCTTTTCTCTGTGTGTATTTCTGAGCGCCTCGTTTATTCGAGCGCAAAGCACGCCGCAAGCTCCTGAGCAGGACCTCGTCGAGCAGATCATGCTGCCAAGCAATCCGATCACCGATGTTCTCAGCGTCTATGAATCTCTGACTTCAAAGCGGCTCATCCGCGACGCCAACCTCGCCGGCCCAAACCTTTCAATCACAGTCCCTGGCTCGATCTCGCGGGCTGATGCGATCGCTATAATTGAGTCCACTCTCCTTCTTAACGGGTACTCGATCGTCCCCGTGGATGCCGGGACAGTAAAGATCCTGGGGCCGCAAAGGCCCGCTCTCAGTGAAGCCATACCGCTCTATTCCGACCCCCGTTCGCTTCCCAACTCCGAGCGCATCGTGAGCTATTACATGCCGCTGCGTTACATTTCAGCCAAGGATGCCATGGTGACGTTTCAGGGGTACGTGAACAAGCGCGCAACTGGCAGCATGATCGCGGTGCCGAATGTCAATGCGATCGTGATCACGGACAACACCCCGCTGATCCGCCGACTCATCGAGCTCCAGAAGCTCATCGATATCCCCGGTACGCGAACACTCAGCCGATTCGTGGCTCTCAAGCGGGCCGACGCAGAGAAGGTGGTCGAAATTCTCAGCAAGCTGCTCGAGAAGCAGAGAGCCTCTTCGCAGGCCGGAGCGGGAGGCACGGCGGTCGCGCCGGCTGCTGTGGAAGGAGGTGAGGCCCCGCCAGCACCCGAACCGCGAGCACAGACTCCGGTTTTCGGCGCTCAGGTAATCGCGGATGTTCGGACTAACCGAGTACTGATTGTTGCCCCTGAAGGCGAGATGCCGGAACTCGAACGCCTCGTTCGCGAGATGGACGAGGCCGTTGAACTGGAGCAACCGCTCGAACGTCATTTGGAGTTTGCCAAGGCCGCCGCCGTCCTTCCCGTGCTGAAGTCGGTTCTCGCCGAGGGAACAGAAAAGGCCGATGCTGCGCAGCAGCTTGGTCAGAGAGATGAGTCCATTTTCAACAACGCCTCACAGGGAACGCGATCGGGTGATGGGAGTAACGGCCCCGGCGGTGGCGGCTCCAAGCCCGATCTCCTGAACCAGCCCGAGGCGGAGGGTGCCCCTTTGGCGGTTAACGTCGGAAAAGCCCGCCTTATCGCCGATCCCGCCGCCAACAACATTCTGGTCTTCGGCCCGCCGGAAGCGAAGGCCAAGGCCGCGCGTGTCCTTGCGGCTCTCGACCGCCGCCCGAAGCTTGTCTATCTCGCTACTGTCATCGGTCAGCTCACGCTCGGCGATGGAATTGAAGTCGGAGTTGACTACCTTTTGAAGTTTAAGAACCTGAACCCCAACGGGCCGACTTCCGGTGTCGCGGGACTCTTGCGCACGACCTCGGGTTTCGACATCCTCGCCGACCCTTCGAAAGTCCTCTCCAGTGCCGCCAATTCGCTGGCTGGTACTGCGGCGGGGACCGCCAGCGCTGCCGCTCCGCTTGCATCCGGGCTCACCGTTTATGGCACAATCGCAGAGTCCGTGGATATCTACGCAAAAGCGCTCGCTACGACAAATCGCTTCAAGGTCCTGCACCGGCCGGTGGTATTTACCACAAACAACACTAAGGCCGTTATTAGCTCGGGTCAGTCCGTGCCGATCCCCGTGAGTTCGCTCACCTCCGCCGTTACCTCCACCCCGAACGATGTCGGCACAGCGATCACCTCGAACATTCAATATAAGGATGTCGTGCTCAAACTCGAAGTCATTCCGCTGGTTAACTCCGCTAGCGAAGTGACTCTCACCATCGGGCAGCAAAACGACAGCCTGCTCGAAAGCGTCTTGGTTTCGAACAATCAGGTTCCTGTCATTGGCACCCAAACGCTAACGACTACTGTCACCGTGAAGAATCGCGAAACGATCGTCCTGGGCGGACTCATTACGGAGGAAAAACAACGGTCTCGCACCGGAATCCCTCTTCTCAGCAGCGTACCCGGCCTCGGGTATTTGTTCAGCACCAACAAGAGAAGCACGACCCGGCGCGAGCTTATTATTATGATTCAGCCGCTTATCGTGAACAGCGAAGCTGATCTTGCGGAGGCCAATGACGTCTATCAGTCGATGAGCGCGGCGCAGAGCGAATTCTACGAGGACGGTCTTCCTGTGCGGCGTGCGCAGCCTGTTCTTCCCGATTCACCGCGTAGGCGGGGGGATACTTATTAGATCCTGTTCGATGCTAATCTCTTCTGGCAAAGGTCTCCTTCAGCAACTGCTGGCGGACGTCGCGGCTGACGCCGGAGCGCCTGCCGGCATCGTCAACGGCGAGATCGAACAGGCCACGCGTGACGGACGTTCGGTCGTCCGTGCGCTGCTTGAGAAGGAACAGCTCGCGGCGGCCGATTTTCTCGAGCGGCTCGCGGAACGGCTTGGTTTTCCGTGGATCGATGCGACGGACCTCCATATGCCCTCATCCGCCGCCTCACTCCTGCCTGCACGCCTCGCTCTGCGGCATCATGTGGTCCCGTGCGCCGGCGATAGCGAGGTCCTTACGCTCGCCTGCTACGACCCTTTCGACCATGCCGCTCGGGCCGCCATCCGCCAAGGCCTCACGTGCGACGTGCGCTTCGTGATGGCGCCACGAGCTGCCATTCTCGCCCGCCTTCGTGAACAGTATGGCGTGGGGGCGGAAACCTTCGAGGCACTCCTCGAGGGCCGCGAGGACGCTGGCGCCGAGGAGTGGAAGGAGGAAGTGAACGTGCTTGATGACGAGGACGCCGAGGCGTCGGTGATGAAGTTCGTAAACCAGATCATTCGCGAGGCACTCGTTGAGCGTGCGACGGATATCCATGTCGAGCCTCTCGATGGCGACTTGCGTATCCGCTACCGCATCGACGGCATGCTGCGGGAAATCCCGGTTCCTCCGAACATTCGCATGCTCCAGGCCTCCGTTCTTTCTCGCATCAAGATTATGTCGAACCTCGATATCGCCGAGCGTCGCATCCCGCAGGACGGCCGGATCAGCCTCGAATTTGAAGGCAAACCGATCGACGTGCGCGTGGCGACGATTCCCTCGGTGACCGGCGAGACAATCAGTCTCCGTCTGCTCGGACAAGAACTCTTCGACTTCGCAAAGCTCGGCCTGGACCAACAAGGCGAGGCTATCATTCGCGAACTCATCGCCATGCCAAATGGCATCGTTCTGGTGACCGGTCCGACCGGCTGCGGCAAGTCCACAAGCCTTTACACGTTCCTTTCCGAGCTCAATACCAAGGACCGCCGCATAGTGACGATAGAAGATCCCGTCGAACACAAGCTGCCAGGCGTGATCCAGATCGCGGTGAAGCCGGAGATCGATCTCACTTTCGCTCGCAGCCTGCGCAGTGTTCTGCGCGGCGATCCCAATGTCATTATGGTCGGTGAGATGCGGGACTTCGAGACGGCTGAGATTGCCATCCGCGCCGCCCTGACAGGACACCTCGTCTTTAGCACCCTTCACACGAACGATTCGGTCGGAGGCATCACTCGTCTTCTCGATATGGGTGTGGAACCTTTTCTTCTCGGCTCCTCGGTTCGGGCTTTCATCGCCCAGCGCCTGGTGCGTTGCCTCTGCCCTGAATGCAAGCGTCCTGACCCCCAGTCCGCTGCCTACCTCGCCGAGAACGGTGTCCGAGGCGTTCGAGAGGCGGTGATCAATGGCGCCCACGGATGCGGGAAGTGCCGCATGACAGGATATCAGGGGCGCACGGCCATCTACGAAATCTGCCGCGTCACCTCCGCCATGCAGGAACTCATTCAGCACAAGGCTCCCACTAACGCTCTGCGAGCGAAAGCCATTGAAGAAGGCATGATCCCGCTGCGCGAGAACGGCTGGCGGCGCGTGCTCCGTGGAGACACTTCCGTCGAAGAGGTTCTTCGCGTTACGGCGGCCGCTGCCGTCCTCGCCGAATAGCGCCATGGCCACCTTCACCTACAAAGCCCTCGACGCCGTGGACAAAATGCAATCCGGCGATGTGAAGGCCGCCTCTCGCACGGAGGCTTATCAGATTCTTGTGAGTCGCCTTCTCCGGCCCGTTCACATTGCAGCAGGCGAGCCTGCGGGGATGCGCGGTGCAGCCCGCAAGTCTTCCTCCGCGCCGCGTCTCGCGCACTCACACCGGCTGGCGCCGGCGCGCTTGCTCCAATTTACTGAAGAACTGGCCGACCTCCTCGAGGCCGGTCTCCAGCTTGACCCTGCGCTTGGCGCGATGGAGAGCCGCCAGGAAAAATCCGCGATCAAGGAACTCGCTGGCGGATTGCGTCATCATATCCGCGAAGGAAAAAGCTTTTCTTCGGCGCTCGGGATGTTTCCGGCGGCGTTCCCGCTCCTTTATGTAAACATGGTCGCCGCGGGCGAAGCCGCCGGTGCGCTCCCGAAAATTCTTCGCAAACAAACCGAATACCTCAACGTTGTCATCGAACTTCGCCGGAAGGTCGCCAGTGCCCTCATTTACCCGTCCATCGTTTTTTGTGCGGGCATTGTGCTCATGATCGTTTTCATGACCTTTTTGCTCCCGCAACTCACGATCCTTCTTAATAAGACGGGCCAGAGCCTTCCTTTGGTAACTCGCGCGCTAATCGCTGTGAGCGACTTTATGGGCCGCTGGTGGTGGGCGGTGTGTCTCGCAGCAGTGCTTGCCGCCATATCGCACCGACTTTGGGCAAGAACACCCCGAGGACGCGCCGTCTGGGATCGCATCGTGCTCCGTCTGCCCGTCCTTGGCGGCCTGATACGGCAGCGATTTCTCGCCCAGTTCCTTCACACTCTTTCCTCGATGGTTTCCAACGGCGTAACCCTCCTCCAGGCTCTCAGCCTGGCTGTCAACGCCACGGGAAACAGCGCCATCCGTGCCGTCCTCCTCGACATCGCGGCACAAGTAGCCGAAGGCGCCTCGCTCACCCGATGCATGAGGAAAGCCATATTCTTTCCCCCGACCCTCGTGGACATCATTGCCGTCGGGGAACAGACCGGCGACATCGCCCTCGCGCTCCAGCGCGGCGCGACGAAGTACGACAAGGAGTTCACTGACCGTATGCAGCAGATCACGACTTTGATCCAGCCGCTCACCATTCTCGTCGTCGCCCTGTTCGTTGGCGTCGTGGCTTACTCGATGATCACCGGCATTCTCACCACGGTGTCAGGTCTCCGTACGCGGTAGTAGGAAGTGTGAAATTGTGACCCATACAGAGACCTCTGTATGGGGTGGGACGAATTCGGCCTTCTCTAAACTAAGGAATGACAGTCTGCAGCGAAGTAATCCTGCCATTTTCCCCGTGGATTCAAGACTGGCAATCAGAGCCTGTTAAGCGCTACGTTTGTCATAGGAAAAGCGAAGCCTAAATACTCGCAAATGAGTGTTGCTCAAAAACCTGCACTTTGTTGCGAAGCGTGTGCCAGATTGATCAGCCAGCTTAGGATGACAGTCGGAATATGCACTTGTGAGGGCAGGGGAGGCGCAGTGTGGCACACGACCGCCTGCGACAGTCAAAGAAAAGTGGGTCGCACCGAGATCTGATCGCAGCCTTTGGCACAGGACGTGCTATTACTCGGAACATTACGAATCCGAGAGCACCAGGGCTGTTGTGATCTAGGGATGGTGCGTCCTGGCTGTAACTGAGGGGTGCGTAAGGGAATTAAAACGGACAACGCTTATCACCGTTGAAAGGATTTCAGAATCTATCGAATGAAGCTACAAAATGAGTCAGAAGGCCGGCTGCGCGGCGGAGAACGCAAAGTGTCCGCCATCCGTGTTATAGGAATCCTTGCGCTATGTTTCCTTGCGGAAGTGGTCGCTATTTCATCGGCTAAGGCGGCGGTCAGTTTTTCGATCAGCACCCTCCAAGGCGTGACCACAGGTCCGGTAACCTCGCTTGAATTCGGCCCTGACAACCGGCTCTACTTTGCTCAAGTCAATGGCGAGATAAAGGCCTGCACAGTTCAGAGGTTCGGTCCAAATCAGTATAACGTTGTTGCAACGGAGACAATCAACCTGGTAAAGAATATTCCGAATTACGACGACGATGGGACCCGCAATTTCGCGTTGAACACGAGGCAGGTGACGGGTCTACTCGTGACAGGCACTGCTGAGAACCCTGTACTCTATGTTTCGTCGAGCGATCCGAGAATCGGTGCGGGAAGCGGAGGGCACGACCTCAAAACGGACACCAATTCGGGGATTATATCACGTCTGACGTGGACAGGCTCCGAGTGGGACAAGGTGGACATTGTGCGAGGGCTGCCGCGCTCGGAAGAGAACCATGCCACTAACGGCATGCAGTTCGATTTTCTATCGAACGCACTCCTTGTTGCGCAAGGCGGTAACGCCAACGCCGGTGGGCCCTCGGTCAATTTCGCGTTTCTCTGTGAAACCGCGCTATCGGCTGCTGTCCTATCGGTAGATCTCACCGCCATAGAGGCCATGCCGGTCCAAACGGATATCTATGGCCAGAAATACCTCTACGATCTCCCCACCGTCAACGATCCGAATTCCGCTCGGGCACATAATCCGGACGGTAGCGACGTTAATGACCCGTTTGGCGGAAATGATGGCCTGAACCAGGCAAAGCTCGTGCCGGGCGGGCCGGTTCAGGTCTATGCGTCTGGCTTTCGGAACCCTTACGATGTTGTGATCACTAAGACCCCGGGACGCGAAGGCCGGCTGTACAGCTTTGACAACGGCGCAAATCCAGGCTGGGGCGGATACCCAAAGAATGAAGGGCCGGCAGGCAACGTCACGAACGAATATCTTTCCGGCGAACCGGGATTCGTTAACAATCTTGATAACCTCCATTTTATCACGGGCCCAGGATTCTATGGAGGACATCCGAATCCGATTCGCGCGAACCCGGCCGGCGCGGGGTGGTTTCATTTCGACAACGATGCACCGACTGGCCAGCAGATGATTTTCTCGCCCACGCCCACCTCGGACTGGCCGCCCGTTCCCGCTTCGATGGCAAATCCGGTCGAAGGCGACTTTAAGCAACCGGGCACGGCAGATTCTGCGTTGCTGACATACACGGCCTCGACTAATGGACTCGCAGAGTATGTTGCCATGAACTTCAATGGTGAAATGCAGGGCAACCTCATAGCCGCGGCTTACGATGGAAAGCTGCTGCGCGTTGAACTCAGCCAGGATGGCACACAAGTTGTAAACGGAGTCCAGGTGCTTGCGAGCGGCTTCGGAAACTTGCCTCTCGATGTGACGACTCCGAGACCGGGAAAAGGCACACCATTTGTCGGAACCATCTGGGTATCGCATTACGCTCCGGCGAAACTTAGCGTTCTCGAGCCGTCAGACTTCGATTCTCCGGGAGGTTCGACCTGCCTGGGAATTGACGACTTTGAGATTGACGAGGACGGTGACGGATACAGCAATGGAGATGAGATTGCGAACGGCTCGGATCCGTGCTCGGCATCTATTAGGCCGCCGGATGCCGACGGCGATTTCGTATCGGACTTCGTTGACAGTGATGACGACAACGACGGACTTGGCGACACCGAAGATCCATTTCAAATTGACGTGGCTAATGGCGGCAATATTCCGCTGCCTCTAAGATATGATTTGTTCAATGATCTCGGAGTCGGGTTCTTTGGCGTCGGGATGACCGGTGTCATGATGAATCCGGGGGAGGACTATCTGCTTCGATACGATCTGGGAAACATCGTTGCCGGGGGCACAGCGGGCCTCTTCACCATCTCATTTGTCGGTCCTGGAACGGCTTACGGCTCTGCTAACAGCCAGATGGATGCCTTCCAATTCGGATTCCATTCGGATGAATTCATCGGTCCGTATGTCATCCGAAGCAGCATGGGTGGTCCCTTCTTCGGGGGTCAACCGCAAGGCAATCAATCGCAAGGCATCTATATCGGCAACGGCGATCAAGATAATTACGTAAAGATTGCGCTGCATGCGAATTCTGGGCCCGGTGCGATCGAGGTCGTTCACGAACGGGACGGTGTCGTAATCTC
Organism: Terrimicrobiaceae bacterium; assembly: GCA_036525415.1. Taxonomy (GTDB): domain Bacteria; phylum Verrucomicrobiota; class Verrucomicrobiia; order Chthoniobacterales; family Terrimicrobiaceae; genus DASTFP01. The sequence goes on from DATDAL010000134.1 coordinate 50,866, forward strand.
ACAGAATCTCTACTCCTTCCCTGGTCTGCTCGCTGCCAGTGTGATCGACCTCTTTTTCGCGGTGGATCCGATTGCAGGTACTGTGCAGCCGCGATTCAGCTTTGGCGGTTCCAGCGCCGTCGCGGACGTGGGGCCGGCTATTACCGTGGAAGGAAAGGTCCTCGCTGCGATGAAGGGCACGACTCCCTTAGCTGTAGGACTCATCGCCACATCAAGCGGTGCGTCTGCTCCTGCCTTCGCAGCCACCTGGGACTTCTTTGAGATTCTGCCGGTTTCGAATACGGCAATCGCCAAAATAACGATCGACCCGCCTGGCAATGACATCAAGACGGCGAGCACATACAACTTTGGATCGTTCAAGATTGAGAATCTGTCCACTGGCGGTCAGAAGATTCAAAGCGTTAGCTATGATCTTCGCACTTCGATTCTGCCCGATGTGGTATTCGATCCGTTGGGAACTGCGGGTGACACGGTATCTAAGGGTTTCCAGGTTAATTCTAACAGTGGAACCGGATTGATTGGAGGGATATTTGAATTGCCTCACAACGGAGTCAATGGCCAGGATGGATACGACGGCCTGAAGGTGAGTTTCAACCAGTTTGCTCCTGGCGGCGTGCTCACATTCTCCACGGATATCGATCCGACGACCATAAAGGGCAGTCCCGGTCCTGGTCCTGGAGACTCGGGAAGCGTCTCGGGCCTGGAGATGATCGGAGCCGTTGTCACTGTCACGTTTGACGATGGCAGCACTCGCAAGGTTCGCGTTTCTCGCATTCCTGGAAGTGTGGATGCTTCCCAGGGCTTGTTGTCCTCTAGTACGCTACCGACGCCCACGATCTCGGTTCCGGGCCAGACCTCTCCGTTTGCGACGGGAGTTCAGCCGACGGTTCGCGTCGTCGGCCCAGCCGGTCTGACAGCGACGCTCCTGGTCAGCGAATCCGCACTGTACCTGCAAGGGTTGGCGAATGGCGGCTACGATGTGGATCCCTGGGAGGCCAACAGCGTAATCGCTCTGCAAGAGCTCAGCACGGTAATTCCCGCGGCGGGCTATGTGGACATTCCGGTTACGCTCACGAAGTCGGAAGCGGATGGCGGAAACAACCGCCTGTCTGCAATCCTGACCGATTCTAGCGGTAACAGAAGCGCGGCTTCGAACACGCTGGTGATCCAATACCAGCCTCCAGATACACAAGCGCCAACGGTGCCAGGAAGCCTTAGCGCCGCCAATACGACTGCAACCGGCGTCACACTGAACTGGACCGCTTCCACAGACAACGTTGCGGTGACAGGCTACAAGGTTTCCCGCGATGGCGTCTTGATCGCCACGGTAACTGGCCTGAGCTATAGCGACAGCGGCTTGAGCCCGAGCACGAGCTACGCCTACACAGTAGTCGCTCAGGATGCTGCTGGGAACGTCTCTTCCCCAGCGTCCCTCTCGGTGACGACAGCGGGGAGTTCACCGGGGGTCATCCGTGTGAACGCGGGAGGTGGAACTTACGTGGACACCTTGGGAAACACGTGGTCGGCTGACTTCGGATTCAACACAGGACAGACCTTCACGGTCGGGAATGCGATTGCCGGAACCGTCGAGGACACGCTGTACAAGACGGAGCGCTACGATAAAACCGGGGGAGCGGAGCTGGCCTATGCCTTCTCGATGTCTAACGGCGAATATCTCGTTAAGCTGCATTTCGCCGAGACATACCCGGGAACGTCTGCCGTTGGTAAGCGCGTCTTCGACGTGAAAGTTGAAGGTGCCCTTGCGCTGGACAACCTCGATATCTTCTCGCGAGCCGGAGCCAATACCGCTCTCATCCTGACCGTTGCTGCGACGGTAAGCGATGGACAGTTGAACATCGAGTTTCTCCATGGCGCGGAGAATCCTAAGATTTGCGCCATCGAGGTGCTGCCGGGAGGAGCCGCAGACACAGAAGCGCCGACGACTCCGGGCAGTCTAAGCGCGACAAATACGACACCGAACTCGCTCACGCTAAACTGGACGGCCTCCACCGACAACTTTGCGGTGACGGGCTACCAGGTTTACCGCGATGGTCTGTTGATCGCAACCGTGAGCGGCCTGAGTTACAACGACAGCGGGTTGAGTCCAAACACAGCCTATGCCTATACCGTGGCCGCCCAGGATGCCGCCGGCAACCTCTCTGCGCCTGCATCCCTCTCGGTGACTACACCGGGAACTCCTGTGCCTGGATCGGCGGTCGTCCGTGTCAATGCAGGAGGCGGAATGTACGTGGACAGTCTGGGGAACACCTGGTCCGCGGACTTTGGGTTCAATACGGGTGTAACCTACAGCGTGACGAGCGCAATTGCCGGTACCATCGAGGACACGTTATACAAAACGGAACGGTATGATAGCGCCGGAGGAGCAGAGCTGGCCTACGCTTTCTCGCTCCCCAACGGTCAGTATCTCGTTAAGCTGCACTTTGCGGAAACATACCCGGGAACGTCGAGCGTCGGTAAGCGCGTTTTCGACGTGAAAGTTGAAGGCGCTCTTGCCATTGACAATCTCGATATCTTCTCGCAAGCGGGAGCCAACGCTGCTTTAATTCTGACCGTTCCTGTCACGATTAGTGATGGCCAGCTGAATATTGAGTTTCTCCATGGCGTGCAGAACCCCAAGATCTGCGCCATCGAGGTCTTAGTAGGGCCCTGATCAACTCGATGACAGGCATGAGTGACTTGAATACACGCTCCGAAGGCAATCGCCGCTGCGCTGTGCCGGGTGGCGCCACAAATGACGATCAAGCCCGAAGAGGCCTAATCTTAATGGCTCAGCGACCAGTTGTACGCCTCACTGCGATTGTTGCCACTTCGTTGATTAGCGCGCTTTATCCCATGGGTGCTCGAGCGGAATTGAAGTTCGAGCGAACAAGCATCGATCTGCAACAGCAAGCGGGAGAGGACAACCTGACGGGCGTGTTTACGTTCAGGAACGAGGGAGATAGACCAGCGACGATTCTTGCCGTACGGTCAACCTGTGGCTGCACAACAGCGACGCTCGAGAAGCGCGTCTATCAGTCGGGCGAAACCGGTGAAATTCGAGTGTCTTATTCTCCTGGCAGCGAAACAGGTGAGCGCCGAAAGACAGTCGAGGTCATATTGGACGACGCGGAGCGCCCGACGATCGCACTGGAATTGCGCGCGACCATCGAGCCCGTGTTCAAAAACGGCAACCGGATCGCCTCCTGGCAAAAGGGAGACGCGATTAAGCCGCGGGAAATCAACATCGAGGTATCGCGGCGTGAGCCTCTGGAATTGACTTCCACACTGAGCAGCTCAGATAGAGTGGAAGCAAGCCTAGTGCCCATCGAGGTCGGCCGGAAGTACAAGCTTACGATAATTCCGAAAACCACGGCCGATCCGTTAAAGGCGCTCATTACGGTCCGCGGTCGCGGAGAGGACTCGCCAGCGCTTCGCATTCTCGCCTTGGTCCAGTAGTCTCTTGCCAGGCTCATCCGTTTGTAGCGGTGCCGTGGCTTGATAGGGAGGCTAAGGAGCCGTGCGGCGGACCAGAATCACCCAGTCTTCGGTGATGCTGTTCGGGGGAGTGCCCAAGGTTCTCGATCCACCGCCGGCTACGCTCGTGACACTACCAGTTTGGAGTGTCCCGCCGTTCCTGGGATCGTACCATTGGACTTTGAACGTACCCTTATCGGCAGAGAGATTCAGAGTCGCGGTTCCGCCGTCGCCCAGGTAGACAGCATACTCGCCGGCTCTGGCGAAGCAGTAGTTCGTGCTGGCCTTAGGATCGCCTTGAAGAAGATGGTTCGCGTTTTCCATTTCCCAGAAGCGAATATGTGTGTAGAAGAAAGTCAGCGCATGCTTGCAATAATCCCACCAGGTGTCTCGGCTGCGGAAATCTTGACACGTCAGATCGCTGTGGGGCAGGCTATAGCCGAAATAGCTTTCAATACCTGCGCCGCCAGCGAGAAGATTTCCCCATAGAACGGCGGCGCGCACCTTCTTCTGGCTCGGCGCGCCAAAGTAGGCGTCATTTGGAATTCCGATGTTGGAGCCGCCCTGTTCGTCGTTTGCAACGATCCAGCTTTTGCCCGAATCGCGGGAATTCTTGACCCATTTCAGCGTCTCGGCGTGCACCTGATTCCAGTTGGTTTGAATCGATAGGCCCGTCAGTTTCGAAGCATTTCCGAGCAGAGGGGTGTACACGCTGTTTTGCTGATTTGGAAAGGTGTGCAACACAATATTGTGCCGGTAAGGGTCTGTGTCATAAAAATATTGTGCCATAGCCTGCTGCTGGGAGGTCGTCTGCGTATTCTCCTCGCCAAGGTTCCAATTTAGCGCCGGACTATGACTAAAGCGCGCTATGAGCTCACGATAGTAAAGCTTTCGCTCCAGGCCTAGCGCTCCACCATCTAACGCCCAGGGGCTTTCGTTGTCGTTCTCCGTCTCCTGGGTTTTGAAATGCAGATACATTCCTTTGCGCGTCGCATGATCGAAGACAATGCTCCATTGATCGAGTTTGGAACAATCCATGCGCAGTTTGTTATTGTGTGCGATAAATGGCCAGACATCTTTGCCATCGCCGCCTGCACTGTAGGTTAGGAAGCTGAAGACGTTGCAGCCCTTTTCGCAGAGGTAGTTGATGGCGCCAACGAGCCCGATTCCTTTCCCCCCTCGCCAGGTGGGATCTCCGGTGTGCCAGTCGCGAACGTGTGTCATCCATGTTTTGAGTGAGCCGCCGGCATGATTGTATGTTCCGTCGAAGTCGGCATATCCAAGCATGTTCTCGGGAGAATCTGCGCCGGCCTTTACAAAGTACTCGCCCGTCTGCGCGAACTGTAAATAGCGTGATCCGGTATGGCGCAGCAGACCTTTGCCGCGAAGGTCCCGGCCGCTCTTGTCCGTGGCGCTTACGCTGAACGTTCCTTTCGCGCTGTCGAAGGATGTCGCGACTCCGGCGTTCGGGTTTGGGTCAACCGCCACATTCGAACCGGTGCGAAACGATGCTGTGAATGACCACGCCCCCTCCTCGTCGGGCGCGAAATGCACCCGCCATTTATTGCCCCCGCCGGCACCCGTTTCCCCGGCGTTACCATCTGCAGCATAATACCCTGGTACGACAATGCTTCGACCGTCCTTCTGGAAGGTAACGCTTAGACGGTAATCGGTGAAAGGGTTGGGCACCGCGGTTTCGGTTGTGTTTGGACCGTCGAACGTAACGGTGATCTTATGCCACTTCTTGAGCTCTCCAGAGACTACTGGAGCCGAACCGGGAGTGGGAGCTGGCGTCGGAGTTGGATTGGGCGTCGGACTTGGCGTTGAAGGGGGCTTGGATGGAGAATCCGGATTGGAACTCGACGCCGAAAGGAGCTTGATGTAGTCGATGACTAGAGTGTAGGAGTTGCTGGCAACGTTCTTGCCCGCGGCCACGAACTTGAAGTGTTTGTCTCCTGGTGTACTGAACGCCTTGACACCTAAATCCATCTCGACCCAGGACGCTCCACTGCCGTACTGATCCTGCAGCAGACCTTGATTGGTTCCATCGATAGACAATTGAAATTTGCCGCGCGACTTAAATCGCTTGAAGCCGATCTTGACTGAATAGCTGCCTGCTTTGGCAACCGGCACGGTATAGTCGACGAGGTCGCCCTCCGCGTTTGCCTCGAGGGCATCGGCAGCGCCGGCGCTGGCCAGAGCGTCCTTAACGACTACAACAGATTCCGTTGAACTCTTCCGAGTGACTTCGGCCTCGAAGATCGCGGCGGTCGGATCTGCTCCGGGCGTGGGTGTCGGCGACGGGCTGGTAGTAGGACTGGGTCGCGGGTCAGGCGTCGGAATCACCTTGATATAATCGACCATCAGTGTGTGGGAGCTGCTGGCGGCGTTCTTGCCGGTAACCATGAACCTTAGGTGCTTGTCCCCCGCTGTGCTAAACGCTTTGACTCCCAGGTCAGCCTCAACCCAAGCCCCGCCAGTGCCGAATTGATCCTGCTCATCGCCATGCCTTGCTCCGTCAACAGATAGCTGAAACTTGGCGCGAGAGGTGAATTTCTTAAACCCGACCTTGATCGAGTAGCTGCCCGCTTTGGCGATCGGAACAGTATAGTCAACGTAATCGCCAACTGCGTTCGCGCCAAGCACATCAGCGGCGCCAGCGCTGGCCAGCGCATCCTTGAAGACAGCAACGGAATCCGTCGCTGTCTTTTTTTTGATAAGCTCAGCTTCGAAATTTGCCGCGCTTGGCGTCGGAGCAGGCGTGGGGGTCGGAGACGGAGTGGGAGTCGGAGATGGAGTGGCACTCCCGGTCGTGTAAACACGAACATAATCTATATCGAAACTGGACGGCAGGTAAGCGTCGACCGGCTTGCCAGCGTGGCCTTCGATACTAATAACGAGGGGTATCGGTTGCGTAACAATAATAGGATGCGTCGAGGCACTAAACTCCCAGTATTTTACGCCATCAAAGTAGAACTTAAGCGACGAGCCTGTTCGTTCCACACCGTAAGTATGGTAATCGTCGTCTAAATTCACCGGGGCGTTCCAATTACTGCTTCCCAACCACATGTGCGAGCCGGGATTTTTCGGCCATAGATGAATGGCAGGATGCACTCTCCTTGGGGTCGCTTTCGGTGTCAAGATTTCCACGACATCGATCTCGACGTTCGGATTCGTTGGCTGCTTTGGCTCCCCTGCCATCCAGAGTGCTCCGCAAACGTTGGCAAACCTGTTTACTCCCTTCGCCCGGTACTCGATATAAGTATTTCCGCCAACACGGAACTTAGACATCATGGCCGCGGCTGTATAGCTTTTGCCGCCAGATACTTCCTTCTTTGCCGTAAGGCGGAGTATCCCATCGGAAACCGAGAGGTTGGAAGAAAGCAGCTTGAAGACTCCTGTATCGAGGTACCAAATCCGGGTATCCCACTTCTGGGTGTCCAAAGTATTGAACTCATCGCTCTGAGAGTTGTTTAGCGTCCAAGCGGAACCCGGAGGCGGCGCAGCCTCGTTGCGAGTTGCCGCACTAAAGAAAAGCGCGAAAAGCAAGTATCTGGGGAGGTGCAGCCTTAGGGGGGGTATGCGTGTGTTCATGTTTGTCTGAAGGCGGTGGCACTACGAATGAACCGAGGCGCTCGACTCAGGGGGGAGGTGATGGCCGACGCAATCCGTCGTGAGTCTGACCGGAGCGGGCGCGAGGGCGGCGACTCGCTGAGAGCAGAGCAAAGGGCGTGCCGGGTAATAAGCATAACCCGACGCCTGAGAGGCTCTTATCGCTTTTGGGGGGAATGATTGCGGCGCTAAATGGTTTGTTGTCCTTGGGGGGTAACAGGACGGAGCGCTTTCAGCCGGAGCTGGTGGCCGCCATTTGGCCCTTTGCTGTACGCCTTTGCATATGGGTCCGAGGTCGATGGCGGCTCGAAAGAGCGCGGGAGGCGGCTCCGTTTAGGATGAGTCTATGAGACAGCAGAAAGGGTGAGGGGTTTCATTCTTAGTGTGCCAGCGTATGTAGGCCTTCTACTGGCGTTAAGGCAAGCCTTTGCTTTGCCGAGAGGAAATTTCTTTCGAATGCCGTGTTTGTGGCGCTGATCCTATTCTAATGGGACGGCATCGCTAAGTGGGTCGCCAGCAAGCTATTTCGTCGGTTCTGAGATGGTCCTTCGGGGATTTCCGTGGGATTTTTGCCGGGCTTTAGAGGGAGATTGGATCGAGCCAGCGTGAAGGCGACGGCTTGTTCACAAACCGGTAGCTCTGTCTTGGCGCCAGCGCCCGAGCTGTTTCCCTACGGGGCTCC
>DATDAL010000135.1:0-101425 GCA_036525415.1 Terrimicrobiaceae bacterium
AACTCCTGCACCGCCTCGGCCTCGAACTGCCGACTACACCGAAAATCGTGCAAAATGTAGTGGAGAAAACCGCTCCCTAAACGACCCCTTTCCTCTGATGAAACCAAAAATTAGCCTCACCACTGACGAACTTGGGCTAAAGCCGCCACTGAGGATGTTCAGCCCTGTTCCTTAACTTTTTTCTCCGAACTGTTCCTTCGTATCAGCAGCGACGCTGCGACGGAGACGATCAGTAAAGACAAAACGACGAACAACGACTGGACTGTTTCAATGGCATATGGGGTCTGCGAAAGAAGCATTTTCACCCCGATGAAAACCAGAATGGCCGAGAGCCCGTAATGAAGAAAACGAAAGAGCCTCAGAATCCCTGCCAAGGCGAAGTACATGGCTCTCAAACCAAGTATGGCGAAGACGTTTGACGTGAAAACAAGGAAGGGATCACGCGTGACCGCCAGAACCGCTGGAATCGAGTCCACGGCAAAAATCAGATCCGTCGTTTCAATGGCCACCAGAACAACGCACAGCGGCGTCGCCATTAGACGGCCTCCCTCCCTGACGAAAAATTTCTGCCCGTGAAGCGTGGGCGTAACCGGTACAAGCCGGCGAAAGAGCTTGAGAACCGGATTCTTCGTAGGATCCGTATCCTCGGTGTCGCTCCGGATCATCTTGATTCCGCCATAAATCAGAATGATGCCGAAAACGTAGATGACCCAATGAAACGCCTCTATGAGCGCGATTCCGGCGAAGATCAAAATTCCGCGCATGACAAGCGCGCCCAAAATGCCCCAAAAAAGTATCCTGTGCTGATAAAGCGGCAGCACGCGGAAATATTGAAAGACCAGGGCAAAGACGAACACGTTGTCTATGCTCAGGGCGATTTCGACCAGGTAGCCCGTAAGAAATTCCAACCCGGCCTTTGCCCGAAGCGCCGGCGTATCGTAGCCGCCGATCCATCCCAAATAAATACCCAGGCAGAAAAGCAGAGCGAGCACGACACGAAGCGTCGTCGACTGAATGGCCTCCGCCAGCTTGACCTCGTGAGCCTTGCGCTGGAAAAGCCCGAGATCCATCGCGAGCAACACGACAACGATAAACAAGAAAAATGCCCACCAATACCATTCCATGCGCGTCTCGTGCTACGGGCTATCCTACCTCCCCTGGTTCGCCACTTTGAGTTCTGTGCCAACTTAAGACCATCTGCCGCCAAACTTCTCCACACGCACAAAGCCCGGCAACTCCGTGCGCGATCGGAAAGTATTGATGACCAACAATCATGAAAAGCGGCTTCAGTAGTCGATGTGCCGATCATCGGCAAGGGCGAACGGAAATTCCTCGAATCAGCCTACGCGTCAAGTTTTATTATTGTCCGAAATGTGCTTTTCAGACTGAAAAATTGTGTTGACGGCAATTTACATACTATCTTAAAAGATCGTCAGCAGAAAAAAACAGGCAAAGAGGGCGAACGTCATGCGGCTGACTCGAAGAATTGTAGGGAGTGTGCTTGTATCTTCACTACTGGTAGCGAGAAGCGCAGTTGCCGTGTTGAGCATTCCGACTCTCTCGGAAGACGATTCAGGCAGTGCCGGGACAATGGTTGAGAACCAACTGAATTACTTCAAGGGCCCTTCGCGCAGTTCGGGCGTGCAGGCTGTGGCTCAACTGTCGATGGAACTTAGCGCGCAAGAGTATCTGACGTCTGAAGTTAGCGCTCCGCGAGGCGGCTGCTGGACCTATGGTCAAGCAGAAAACGAATGGAGCGACACGTTGAGCGAGGATTCTCTGGTTTTCTCGGGGCTCACGGGAGCCTCCTGGGACATCGGACATCTCGGGTCGGTCGTGCTTCAGTCCAGCCCTCCTCCCAGCGGAGGGCAGCCGTTGTTCGAATATGCCTCTGCGGATTTGCGAATCGCGAGTCCGGAAGAACCGGGCGTGGTAGTACTGATCGCAGCGGGAACTACGCTGCTGCTATGGAGGAGGAGGCGCAGGTTCGCATGCTAGGACTGTCGGACTTGAAAGTCCTGTCCATTTTTGCCGGATTACATCTCGCGGCGTAGTCTCCCGTCTCAATTGTCTAGCGTTTCATGCGCGCCATTGAGAAAAGGACGGTTTGTTCGGAAACACGCGGACGCGAGCTTCCTGCGAAGGGAACGCAAAAACGTCATCTGGCAGGGGTACTCCACTCTCCGCAAAGTCGCGACGGAAGTCGTGCCAGGCTTCCGCGGCGTCCATGAAGGCATGGGTGGCGACTGTTTCGCCATCTATCTGAAGGAACAAATACACGTCTGAATCAATAAGTCGGATGTTGTATTGCGCCCGTCGTTCTTCCTCCGGCCTACGTTTGTCTTTTCGGTATTCGGTAATGAAGTTTTCTGTTTGCTGATCGAACCGTTTCACCGCTTTGCACCATATCCTGCGAAAGAGGTTGTGTGAATAGTTCCGTGACCAGCAGATGATTTCGGCACTTGAACGGCCATTAGAGACGGTTAGGCAGCCTCTGCTCTGTGGTGCAATTGGACGTCCACCGCGAAAGAGGTGGGATCGACCACCGCCAGAAGTGGAAGGACCTTCAGCAACGCCTTCAACTCGACACCCAACCTGGCGGATCTCCACCGGATCACTCCTCGATCGCGTTCTCCCGGATGAGGTCCGCCCATCTCGAACCGATGATGGCGACCATGGCGTCGCACCATCGAATCCTGAGCCGAATGACCTCTTTCGACTCCGCGCCGGAGGGGACAGGATTGCGCGCTTGTGCTCTGCGCGCGGCAGGGCAGCGTGAACCGTTTCAAGCCTCATCGTATAAGCCGCCCCGGCTCGCACCTGTAAAAGACTTACGACCTGACGACCTCCTAATGCGCGCGTCGGGAAACCCTACCCTTCCGCAGGCAACGCGGTGCGGAACGTAAAGCACATTGGCTTACCTTAGATTGGCAGGAAAGCGATCTCAGTATTAGCAGACGCATCGAGTGGATGTGCAGCCAACTATTGTTCCGCGAGGATAAATCTATGAAACCCTTACCACTTATCAGATTATCAACGTTCGCTCTGGCACTTGCTGCTCTCGGCCCGACAACTGCATGGGCTCAGGACCCATCCCATACCGATCACATCATGGTCTTGCCGCCTGATCTCAAATGGGCCGATGCCACGTCGATACCGCCTGGTGCAAAAGTTGCCGTGATTGAAGGCCCAGCAAACGAAGCAGTCCCGTATATCCTCCGCATCAAGTTTCCCGCAGATGTGCCCAATTCATCTGCGTGGCTTTCGGAGTTGGTATCGACAAGGGATCGAGTGGGTTTGACGAAATCGCCAAACAACTCTCGGATACCGGAGTGGGAGTCCTTTGTGTTACGCGAAACCGCGAAACAATCAGGATGCGACGATGCTCTCGTCGACCTGAAACGTCGAGATGAGGCAGCGCTCAATTTGCTTCCCATTCTTTCCGGAGCGTTGGCAAGTAGGCCAGCTCATTCTCGTTCAGTCAGATGCCAATTTGCTGCCAAAACGTGCCACAAAAACCGCATTTTTTTCGTGCCCGAGCGTGCATGAGCGGCAACCCTTCGGAGATCCCTGTCAAAGCGCATGAATAAAGGATTTCTAGGGTGAAATTCCCTAGCAACAACATGTGCATCGCGTAGGACTCGAACCTACAACCAAGAGATTAAGAGTCTCCTGCTCTACCATTGAGCTAGCGATGCTTTTACAGAGTAAACGGGAGATATTACTACTGGGGGGCTGTTGGTGGCAAGCAGTTATGGAAAATCTTGGGACGAAGCTCAAGAGCATCGCGGAAGCCCGAGCGGCTGAGAGACCGCGCCAAAGAGAGCCCTAACTGAGCACGGGGACGCTCCCTCGCGTCTCGATCCCTAGCCAGAAAGCGAAGGAGGCACAATTGAGGCTAGCCGCAGATGCGATAGATTGCTTTGAATGTTCCGAAACGTGCTTGACGCACACAACCAAAGTCATGGAGTGACTTAAGCAGCGAAGCGTCACCTAGTCCCATTGGGGTTTTGACGGATTGCTAGCGCCAAGTCGCCAAAAAAATCGCACGCCGATGTCCTTTGCGCCTTCGTCCGTTCGTCATTTCTTTGAACTCGACGAATCGGCGAGAACATTAATACGAAAGGAAAAATTATGAGCACAGTTATCGAAGAACCACCCGCCCAGAATACGTCCGCCTGCATGGAAATGCCCGGACCTGTCAAAGAACACGAACTGCTTCAAAAGTTCGTCGGCGAATGGGAGTCGGAAGGCGAGGCATTCATGGCCCCGGGGCATCCACCGACGAAACTCAAGGGAGTCGAAAGCTCCCGCTTTATCGGCGGGTTCTGGTTCGTCGCGCAAATCAAGAGCATCGTGCCTGATTTTCCCTACGAACAAATCCTGACCATCGGCTACGACCCCGCGAAGAAAAAATACATCGGAACGGTGATCGATAGCATGACCAGCCACCTCTGGCAGTTTGAGGGCACGTTCGATGTCACGGGAAATATTCTAACATGGGAAACCGAAGGCCCTGTTCCCAGTCCCCAAACGCCTTCCAAATTCAGAGAAGTGACGGAGTTGAAAAGTCCCGATCACAAAGTCTTTACATCCTCGATCCTGGGACCGGATGGCTCGTGGAATACCATCATGACCATCAATATCCGACGAAAGAAGTAGTAGCACGCTATCGCAATTCAGGGCGGCGGCCTGAAGGAACAGCCGCCGCCGATCGAGGCTACCTGCGCGTAACGCGAACAGTTCCGTTTGGATCGTGCCGGGAGAGACTCCGTTGACGGGAACGCCTTGCTTGGCGAATTTTCTGCTCCGTTGCTCCCCAATACCAAGAATGGCGCCGAGTGTCTGTCGCTTTAGGCTAATGGCATCCTTCCTTTACAGTGGGGCCGCTTTTACGCCGGAACCAACCAGCCACACAATTCGGCCAGGAATCTACCTGCAGGCAGCCAAAGAAGAAATTATCGGCGGCAGCCAGAGCCGTCTATTGAGTCGGATCGCAACTTCCTTGTTCACCCCAAGAACCAATCCAAGTGCGAATCATCTTGAGTATCGGCCTTCATTGAACAGGGCCGCCTCCAGCTCACGCCGAAGGACCAGCCCTTGGTTGACGTTGCCGTCAGCCTTGACCCACATGCCAAATGCAGCTCGGATCTGGAAGAAAGCGCCGATGAGAATGTCTTTCGAATTACCATCAGGGAGGCGCCGGGTCGCGTTTTCACGACGCTTGTGGCGTGTCGTCATCGGCTCGCTTTTCTCCATGCCGTTGCTGGTACTTCTGTCCGGCTGCGCAGAAGAAAAGGCCGTCGAACTTCCACCGCCGGTAGTCACCGTGACGAAGTCCATTGAAAAGAAGGTGCAGGATTGGGATGAATACACCGGCCGCCTCTCTCCCATCGGCAGCGTCGAAGTTCGCCCGCGCGTCAGCGGATACATTACGGAGATTAAGTTCGAGGATGGCGACTCCGTGACAAAGGGCCAACCGCTCTTCATTATCGACCCGCGCCCGTATCAGGCGGACTTCGATAGAGCCCAAGGCGCATATCACCAGGCGGAAGCCGCCATCAGGCTCGCTTCGGTTGAGTTGGATCGCGCGAAGCAACTGCGCGAGAAGGGGGTTCTCTCCGCCACCGATTTCGATCAAAAGTCCGCTACCTATCAGCAGGCGCTCGGAGCGCTTCAATCTGCAAAATCCGCGCTCGAGTCTGCAAAGCTCGATCTCGAATTCTCCACCGTCACCGCCCCGATCGACGGTCGCGCCAGCAAGGCCAATGTCACTGTTGGCAACCTCGTCTCCGAGGATGGTAAAACTCCGCTTACTACGATCGTTTCCACAAATCCGATCTACGCCTACGCCGACGTTGATGAGCGCTCACTCCTGCGCTATGTGCGTTTCTATCGGGATAGGAATACGCAGCCCGAAGACGCCGAGACTTTGAAAGTCCCTATTCAGCTAGCGTTACAGGACGAGTCCGACTATCCTCACACAGGCTATATCGACTTCATCGACAATCGCGTCGATCCGGCTACTGGCACCATTGTGGTGCGCGGCGTTTTTGACTCGGAAAACCTGTTACTTTCTCCTGGCCTTTTCGTTCGAGTGAAGATTCCGGCCGGCGATCCGTATCAAGCCCTGCTTGTGCCTCAACGGGCTGTCGCCTCGAGCCAGGGCCAGAAATACGTGGTCGTGATCGGAGAAGACAATATCGCCTCGATTAGGCCTGTGAAAACCGGTCGCACGATCGAAGGCATGCAGGTCATTACCGAAGGTCTGAAGGCCGGAGAGACAGTCGTGGTCGATGGTCTCCTCAAGGTGCGCCCTGGGCAAAAGGTGGATCCCAAACCGCTCACCGAGAAACCCGAAGAAGCCAAGTAGGCAGCCGTGAATATCAGCCACTTCTTCATCGACCGGCCGATCTTTGCATCGGTGCTCTCCATCGTTATCACCATCGTAGGCGGCATCGCGCTCGTCACACTGCCCGTCGCACAGTATCCGGAAATTGTCCCGCCTACGGTCGCCGTTTCGGCGACCTACCCCGGCGCCAACGCGAAGACTGTTGCTCAGACCGTCGGCGCCCCCATTGAACAGCAGGTCAATGGTGTCGAGAACATGCTCTACATGTCGTCACAATCCGCCAGTGACGGCTCCTACCAGCTCACTGTCACCTTCAAACTCGGCACGAACCTCGACACCGCGCAGGTCCTCGTTCAGAATCGAGTGAATCTCGCTCTGCCAGTGCTCCCGGAGGAGGTCCGCCGCACGGGAGTTTCGGTGAACAAGCAGTCGCCGTCCATGCTCATGTGCGTAAATCTCGTCTCGCCCGACAATTCTCGCGACGAGCTTTACCTCAGCAACTACGCGCTCCTGCAGGTCAAGGACACCCTCGCGCGACTCGACGGTGTCGGCAGCATTAGCATCTTCGGATATGAATATTCGATGAGGATCTGGCTCGATCCGAACAAACTCGCCGCTCTCGGCCTCACTGCTACCGATGTGGTCCGGGCCATCCAGGAGCAAAACAAGCAGGTTGCCGCTGGTGTCGTCGGCCAGGAACCCGCGCCGGCAGGCACTGACTTTCAGGTCGTGGTCACCGCGCAGGGTCGCCTTGTCGAGCCCGAAGAGTTTGCCAATATCATCGTAAAGCGCGGCGAGGGCGGCCAGGTCGTCCGCATCCGTGATATCGGCAACGTGGATCTGGGAGCGAAGACCTATGCTGTGTCGAGCAACCTCGACGGCAAACCCACCGCCACCCTCGCCATCTTTCAGCTCCCGGGCAGCAACGCGCTCGATACGGCCAAAGCAATTCGCGGCACGATGGAAGAGCTCAAGAGAGCCTTCCCTCCGGGTGTCGATTACGTCGTCGCCTACGATACAACGGTATTCGTCAACGAATCGATCCGCTCGGTTGAGCACACGCTCCTTGAAGCTATCGTGCTCGTCGGCATCGTCGTGATGCTCTTTCTCCAGACCTGGCGCGCCACGATCATCCCGCTCATTGCCGTCCCTGTCTCGCTCGTCGGCACCTTCGCAGCAATGGCAATGTTCGGCTTCTCCCTCAATGTCATCTCCCTCTTCGGACTCGTGCTCGCCATTGGCATAGTGGTCGACGATGCCATCGTGGTCGTTGAGGCCATCGAGCACAAACTAAGCCTCGGGATGTCCCCGCGCGACGCCGCCCGGCAAGCCATGGACGAAGTCAGCGGCGCAGTGATCGCCGTGGCTCTGGTGCTCGCGGCCGTCTTCATCCCGACCGCCTTTATTACCGGCATCACGGGACAGTTCTTCCGCCAGTTCGCTCTCACCATCGCCGTCTCCACAGCAATTTCCGCCTTCAATTCCCTCACCATGAGTCCCGCCCTCGGGGTGGTCCTCCTCCGGCCACATCGCGAGCAGGCCGACGTCCTGACTAAATTCTTCAACGCGACGCTTGGCTGGCTGTTCCGCGGATTCAACAAGGTATTCGACTGGACCATCGATCGCTACGGCCGCGCGGTTGGCCGACTCGTCCGGCTTCTCACGCTCTGTCTCCTAGTCTATCTGGGACTGCTTGCTCTCACGGGCTACGGATTCAGAGTCACCCCGGCCGGCTTCATCCCGCCACAGGATCAAGGCTACCTCATCGTCAATTGCCAGCTGCCCGACTCTGCCTCGCTCCCCCGCACCCGTGCCGTCACCGACAAGGCGCTCGAAATCTTGAAGCAGACGCACGGAGTGAAGACCTCCCTCGTGATCAACGGCTATTCCATGCTCACTGGGAGCAATCAATCGAATGTCGGCTCCATTATCGTCATTCTCGATGACTTCGATGAACGAAAGTCTCCCGACCTGAGTGCGGACGCGATTCTGGGGACGCTTCAGGCGAAGTTCTCGCAAATCCCCGAAGCTCTAATTCTCGCCTTTGGCCCGCCGCCAATTCAGGGAATTGGCAGCGCAGGCGGGTTCAAGATGATGGTGCAGGATCGCACCGGGGGCGACTTCCAGCAACTCGAAGCCACGGCGCAAAGCCTCGTCGAAGCCGGCGACCGGCAACCCGCCCTTACCGGCCTCTTCTCGAGCTTCCGCGCCGGCACGCCGGAGATCTATGTGGACATCGACCGGACGAAGGCCAAGAGCATGGATGTCCCGCTCGAGAATGTTTTCGACACCCTGCAGATCTACATGGGCTCGTCCTACGTAAACGACTTCACTTACCTTGGCCGCTCCTTCCAAGTCAACGCCCAGGCCGGCAGCACTTACCGGGTCACCCCCTCCGATATTCTGAAGCTTCAGACACGTAATGCTGCCGGCAACATGGTTCCTATTGGCACACTGGCTTCGATTGAAGAATCTTTCGGCCCGGCCGTCATCACCCGGTACAACTTGTACACGGCGGCCGATGTCTCTGGCGACACCCGCCCCGGCTACAGCTCGGGTCAAGCCATAAGCATTATGGAGGATCTCTGTGCGAAGCTCTTGCCCTCCGGCTTTGGCTTCGAGTGGACCGACCTCACCTACCAGCAGATCCTGGCGGGAAATACCGCCCTTTTCGTTTTTCCACTCTGCGTGCTCTTCGTCTTCCTCACCCTGTCAGCTCAGTATGAGAGCTGGACGCTTCCCCTCACGATCATTCTTATCGTCCCCATGTGCCTGCTTTCGTCGCTCGCGGGCGTGTTGTTGCGCGGGATGGACAACAATATCTTCACTCAAATCGGCTTCGTGGTTCTTGTTGGCCTGGCATGTAAGAATGCGATTCTCATTGTAGAGTACGCCAAGCAAATTGAGGATTCGGGCAAAGATGCCATCTCCGCCGTCGTCGAGGCGTGCAAACTCCGCCTGCGACCGATCCTGATGACATCCTTTGCGTTCATTGCAGGGGTGGTTCCACTTGTGCTTGGCTCCGGCGCGGGAGCCGAGATGCGCCAAACGCTCGGCACTGGGGTATTCTCGGGAATGCTAGGCGTAACGATTTTCGGTATCTTTCTTACACCTGTTTTCTACGTGTTAATCCGCAAGTTCTCGAAGCAGCGCAATTCAACTTGAGCCAAGGTCCCCGGAATTCGCGTTCAAACAAGACGCCGCTGGGACCCAGAGCCATTCTGAATGTAGGAGCTCATCGGAATCGATTCTCTCTCCCCCGAGGCGCCAATCTACAAAGCCCTCGAACGGGCTCCATTCGCCCCCGGTTTGACTTATCACTCACTCATCGGAGACCGCGGTTTTCGGGTCACTTGGCTAAGACGCACCCATGAAAGATCAAACTCTTCAAAGCGCTTCTGCTGTTTTTACTCTAAAGCCCGGCTAAGCGCCTCCGCGGTCTCATAGCCGACGCTGCGAAAAGATCAGCCCCGTATCTGAGCTAGCCACTTTGCCGTAGTTGCGGATTGAATCGCCGCAAGCCGCAGATAGGCTGTATGTAGTTCACATCCGAAGGAGCCCCCCGTATGTTCAAGAGAGTTTTAATCTCGTGTGGTAGTCTTGTGGTTTTTCTTGCCACTTCGCTTTTGGCGCAGACCCAACCCAAGAAGCCTAAAATTGGTTTTCTGCCGGGAGTCGTGGATCCCTTCTATCAGGTGATGGAAATTGGCGTCAAGGAGGCTGCAACGGACTTTGGTCTCGAAGTCGTGACCCAATATCCGCAAACCTGGGGACCGTCTATTCAGACTCCGGTTTTGGACGCTATGGTGGCACGCGGGGATCTGAAATACCTCATAATTGCACCCACCGATAAAGAACAGATGATCGCTCCACTTCAGCGTGCCGTCGACGCGGGAATCAAAGTCATCACTGTCGATACATTTCTGGGCGACGGCGACTACGAAAAGGGCAAAGTGACATTCCCGATCTCATACATCGGATCGGATAACGAGGAAGGCGGCAAGATTGCTGCCCGTGCGTTGGCGAAAGTCGTTGGAAACAAAGGCAAAGTTTACATTCAGAATACCAATGTTGGCGTAAGCACCACCGAGCAGCGTGGCAAAGGCTTCAAGGAGGGCATTGCCGAGTTCAAGGATATGCAACTGGCTGGCGAGGATTATAACCTCGACGACGCAGGCACCGCAGCCCAGCAGACGGCCGCTAAGCTGCAAGCGACTCCCGATCTGGCAGGTATTTTCGGCGTTAACGTGTTCAGCGCCCAGGGCGCAGGTAACGCGGTCAAGGCCGCGGGCTTGGGTGGCAAGGTGCAGGTTATCGCCTTTGACGCCACGAAAGACGCTATCGAGAACCTCCGCAACGGAGTTGTCAGTTTGGTGATCGCTCAGAAGCCACACGACATGGGTTATCTCGCGGTCGCATTCGCGATGGCAGACGCGCGCGGCGTGACAAGCCTGCCAAGGCGCTTAACCACCGGCTATGCTGTCATTGATGCCAAGAACGTCGATGACCCGTCGATCTCTCGCTTTATCTACCGAGTCGGCAAATAACCTCCAAGCATTCTGCAAGTTGGAAATGTATCTTCCAACCCAGCCATAACAGACTAGGCAGACTCTATGGCGACCCCGAGCCGGACCGTAGAGGGTTCCCAAACGAGATCAGCCCGACAGAAGCAATTTATTCTCGTCGTTAGTCGTGTGTGGGCGTGGGTGTTTCTGGCCGGACTTGTCGCTTTTTTTGCGCTCAGCGTGAGCATCCAAAGCCGTGGGGATGTCAACTTCCTCACGATACGAAACTCCCAAAATATCCTGATGGCAATCGTCCCGGTTCTGCTGATGGGGTTGGGCCAAACATTTGTCGTCATTGCAGGGGGAATCGACCTTTCGGTCGGCTGGGTTATGGGACTTGCATCAGTTGTATCGGCGCTGGTCATCGTGGCTCTCATCGACAAGGGAATTCATGAGTCCGTGGCGATTGCGATAGGCTGTCTGGCAGGCATCGTGGCAGCGATGATTCCTGGGGTAATTAACGGCGTTATCATCGCAAAGCTGCGTGTCCCGTCGTTTATCGTCACGCTCGGGATGTCATTTATTGCCCGCGGGGTTGCCTTCCTACTGTCAGGCGGAAATGTGGTTGGCGGGCAGCCTCAGGGGGTTCGCGACCTTGGGAATGAGGCGTTGATGTATCTGATCTCAGGTCCAAACGGCGGGCTATACTTCCTGCGCCCTCCGGTTGTCACGGGCGAAGCGCTGCGCCAAATGGACCGCATACTGCAATGGCCAGTCGTGATAACGTTCATCCTTCTACTGATCATGCTGTTTGTGCTTCACAAAACGCAGTTCGGGCGGCACGTCTATGCGATCGGCGGCAATCGCGAAGCTGCGTTGCGGGCGGGTATTCCGGTCGACCGGCACGTGATCGTCCTTTATACACTTTCGGCAGCCACGGCCGGGATAGCGGGGATCTTGACCACGGCGCGCTTCTCGGGAGGCTCGTCCATCGCCGGTGATCCGCTGCTGCTTTCATCAATCGCAGCCGTGATTATCGGCGGAACCAGCATGTTTGGCGGTCAAGGCAGCGTGAGCGGCACTTTGATCGGAGCACTGATTATCGCGGTGATGACGACTGGTCTTGTCATGCTGAACGTGCTGCCTTTCTGGCAATATATTGTCGTCGGTGTCATCGTCATACTGGCGGTGCTGATTGATCAGGCCCGCGACATCGTCGTCGGCAGGATGGAAGCGGGATGAGCTAATGAAACCGATGCTTTCTGTTAGAAATCTGGTCAAGCGGTTTGGTGGCCTGACAGCAGTCAACCAAGTCAGCTTAGACGTGTATCCAGGTGAAGTCGTTGGGCTGGTTGGCGACAACGCCGCCGGAAAATCGACCCTGATCAAGTGCATATCCGGGGTGTATCAGGCCGACGAGGGCGAAATTCTCTTCCAAGGCGAGCGAACTTACTTTGCACGCCCCATGGATTCCCGACGGGCCGGTATCGAGACCATCTATCAAGACCTCGCACTGGCAGGGAACTTGGGTGTTAGCGCGAACATTTTCCTGGGCCGGGAAGCCAAGAGAAAACATCTAGGCGGCATGGTTCATACTCTCGACGAGACCTTCATGAATGCTGCGTCCAAGAAAGTTCTGGATACGCTGGACATTCGTTTCGCGAATTTCGAGGAAAGGATCGAAAAATTGTCTGGTGGACAGCGCCAGGCCGTAGCGATCGCACGGGCGATTTACTGGCAGGCCAAGCTTATGATCATGGATGAACCTACTAACAATCTGGGCGTAGTCGAACAGCGAAAGGTCTTGGACCTGATTCGTAAATTGCGCGACGAACTGGTGCCCGTCATCCTCATCAGCCATACGCTTCCGGACGTCTTTGCGGTCACAAATCGCATCGTGGTGATGCACCGGGGGCGCCGAGTGGCTGAGAAGCGCACCAGCGAAACGAATAGCCAGGAAATTGTGCAGTACATGGTGGGCGCGCTGGATGACACTTCCTCAAGCTAGAAATATCTAGAAACATCTTTCCCATGGCTTCAATGCCCGTTGTGAAAATGGACCGTGGCCCCGATCGACATTGGCGGATTTGTCCGGCGGCACATTCGCAGGAGTGCAAGGTATGAGCCAAATTTGGGTAGCCAAAATGCTCTGCCCACAAGGAATATTCCCTTGAGAAGTGACTGGCAAAAGCGTGTTCTTGCGTCCAGCGGCTATCTCGAGCTGGGAATGCTGGAGGATGCGGAGAAGGAGCTCGAAGAGATTGCGCCTGGGGACAAAAATCGCAACGAGGTGCTTGGCATCCGCGTTGCCCTGTACATGGCAGGCAAAAAGTGGAACCTTGCCGCCGCGATTGCCAGCCATTTGGTCAAAGTCGAGCCTGAAAATGCGGGCTGGTGGATCAATCTGGCCTATTCGGTCAGGCGGAGCGAGAGCGTCGAGAAGGCCGAAGCGATTCTGCTGCGAGCCCAAGGGATACATCCAAAGGATGCTCTCATAGCCTTCAACCTCGCCTGCTACGCCAGCGTCACTGTCCGCTTCGAGGAAGCGAAAGCTCGTCTACAGCATGCCATTGCACTTGATAAGGGCGTTCGTGCTCTGGCGATTGCTGATGAGGATCTTCGGCCCTTATGGGATTGGATCAGCGGTTTGGATTGAGGCGAGGCCGAAGTGAATTTCGACAGTCTTCTAAAGTCCGGGTGATTTGGCTGCGAAGTGAAAGACGCAAGCTTCCCGCACGGCGGTCGCGCTGCTATCTGTTCCTCGTGACCAGCGAAATCCGAACGCCCGCGGGATGAGACCGAAGCTCAGAGTCATGCCCGCTAGATTCATTCTGATCCTCGTTCTCTCGTGCGCCATTGTCCCTGGCGCAGTCGCGCAGACCCCTCCCGGAACGCCTGCGCCGGCTCGCATTGAACACGGGTTGGAGAATGCTGTGAAGTGGAAGTGGCGCGTTGCGCCATCGGACCCCAAAGATTGGGGTCTCGAGTTGCCGCGTCTGACACGGCCGTCGCCCGTCAATGCACCCGCGCCCGCACTCCCCCAACCAGACAGTCAATCCAGCCTCTACGAGGTGAAGCGCGGTGATGCGCTGATTCTCATCGGGAAAAGATTTGGCGTGACGGTTGCTCAAATCAAGGAGCTTAACGGTTTGAAAGACGACAAAATCCGTATCGGCCAGATCTTGAGGATTCCACCCGCCGCTCCGCAAACTCCTCCTTCGCAGTCCCCGAACACCCCGTCCGTGACCAAAGAGAAGCAGGCGAGATCATCAAAATCCAGCTCCGAGACCGCTGCCGAGCTGGAAAATGTCAGGCTTCAGGTCTTTCTGGACCGTGAGCAATTCTCGGCCGGACCGATCACCGGCAAGCCGGGTCCGGCGTTTAGGAAGGTATTGTTTCTCTATCAAAGCACGCACGAGGACGCGAAGGATGATCCCTCCCTCGAGGCAAAGGCCCGCGCCGTAGTGAACCAGGTGTTCACCAGTTACACGCTAAAACCGGAGGACTTTCGGTTCATCGCACCCCCAAGAGCAGAGACGGTTGATGCAAAGCAATCCGCTGTGTCTGCGCCTGTCCATTTGGGAAAGACCGGTCCTTCAGCCATCCTTGAAGCATCCCGGCTCTATAGGCAGCTCACTGCGAGTTCGATGCTCGCCTATCGCACTCCGTGGGAATTCGTCGCAGAGCGCTTTCATTGCGGAGAATTCTTTCTGCGCAGTCTCAACGACAAACTGCCGCCCACGCCAGGGATCGGGGCGGAGTTTCGAGTCCCCAACGTGATTCCTTTTGAAATCGAGAAGGCGTTTGATGAGCCGCTCCAACCGCAGGTTGATCCCCAAAAACCCGTAACAGCCGCCGTGATCGGTCTGTCGCAGTTGAATATTTACCGCGCTGGCCAACTCGTGGCGGTCATGCCGATGTCACCCGCCCGTCCTGGTCTGCACGGTCGCGGCTCCTGGACGATTCTCGACGTGATCCCGCGCCCCCGGCTCGCCACGTTCCAAGAGGAGTGGAAAGGACAGACCAGCAGGGCGGCTCCTCTCTACGGAAGCTCGACTCCCC
The DNA here is from genome assembly GCA_036525415.1 of Terrimicrobiaceae bacterium. Lineage (GTDB taxonomy): Bacteria > Verrucomicrobiota > Verrucomicrobiia > Chthoniobacterales > Terrimicrobiaceae > DASTFP01. The sequence goes on from DATDAL010000135.1 coordinate 14,920, forward strand.
AACCTGCGGCGACGCCATTCAAGCCAAGGCTATCGTCGGAACAATTCCTAGCCGCTGGTCCTCGAAACCCCGCGGGAGTATTTTGGGTCAATCTGGCAAAATCGAATAGCAAGGATCCGCTGCCCTATGGTCTGCACGGAACGAGTATTCCCGACGAAATGAATGTACTGGAGAGCATCGGCGGATTGCGGCTTACGAACTGGGACATTGCCCGCGCCGTGCGTCAACTGCCACCCGGCACGCCGCTCGAGTGGAGGGAACATTAGTGACAAGGTGACTTCCGCTGCTGCGCCGGAACGCAAAGATCGCGTCGTATGCCAACAAGCTGCTAGAAAATCTCTTGACGCAGCGCCCCGCTGTCGCAATCTTCTCGGTTAATCTTATCGAGAGTGGCAGAGGGACTGGCCCTACGAAGCCACGGCAACCGCCCCGGCTCGCAATGCGATGACGGGGGACCAGGTGCCAAATCCAGCTTCGGCGTGAAAGCGCCGGGGGCAGATGAGATGTGGCAGCCGACTTCCGACGGTTTGTCCCTTCTTCGTCTACCCACACTCTCGTGCAGAGACTAGCATGAACGAAGATCGCCCTTTCTTTTCCAACCTGAAATGTCGCGAATGTGGGCGCCTCTACGAAAAGGAGGCCATTCATATTTGCGAGTTTGACTTTGGCCCCCTGGAAGCTGCCTACGATTACGAGGCCATCCGCGAGAACGTCAGCCGTGACATTTTCGCCGCGCGTCCACAAAGCATGTGGCGCTACCGTGAATTGCTGCCAATCGATAGCACACCAACCGTGGGTGCGAAGGTGGGATTCACTCCACTAGTCAAGTGCGACCGACTTGCGAAGGCGCTCGGCGTCTCGGAGGTTTACATCAAGAATGACACCGTCAATTACCCCACCCTTTCTTTCAAGGACCGCGTCGTGTCGGTGGCCTTGAGCCGTGCGCGCGAGCTCGGGTTCGAGGTTGTTGCCTGTGCGTCCACCGGCAACCTCGCAAATTCTGTTGCTGCCAACGCTGCCGCGGCAGGCCTGAAGAGCTATGTCCTCATTCCCGCGGACCTCGAGCAGAGCAAAGTCCTCGGCTCCCTCGTGTATGGCACGAATGTGATCGGAATCCACGGTCCTTATGATCAGGTCAACAGGCTTTGTTCCGAGATTGCCGGAAAATATGGCTGGGGCTTCGTCAACGTCAACCTGCGTCCCTATTACGCCGAAGGCTCAAAAAGCATGGGCTTCGAAATTGCGGAGCAACTTGGCTGGAAACTCCCGCGCCACACCGTCGTTCCGATGGCCAGCGGTTCGTTACTGACGAAGATTTACAAGGCGTACAAGGAATTCGTCCAGATCGGCATTTTGGAGGACCAACCGTTCTCGATACATGGCGCCCAGGCAGAAGGCTGTTCACCCATCAGCCAGGCAATGAAGAAGGGTTTGGAAATCGTCAAACCCGTGCAGAAGCCGCAGACAATCGTAAAGTCCCTCGCCATCGGCACTCCCGCCGACGGCTACTACGCAATCCGAGCAATGAAAGAAACCGGCGGCCACGCCGAGGACGTCACCGACGACGAGGTTATTGCGGGGATTCGCCTTCTTGCCGAGACGGCCGGGATTTTTTCCGAGACAGCTGGCGGTGTCACGGTCGCCTGCGCAAAGAAACTCATCGAAGGAGGCAAGATTCCGCGCAACGAGAGCATCGTTCTCTGTATCACCGGCCATGGCTTGAAAACGCAGGAAGCCGTGCGAGGACGATGTGGAGAGCCTCGCCACATCAAACCCAGCCTCCGGGAATTTGAATCGCTCGTTGCCGGAGAGATCGATTCCCTCCAGTCCCATCTAGCATCCATCAACCATTAAACCAATGCCCACATCCGTTCGCATTCCCACACCTCTCCGTAAACTCACCAAGGAAGAAGAAGTCGTCCCCGCCGACGGCGAAACCATCTCCGAGATTCTCGAGAGTCTCGAGAAATCCTACCCCGGCCTCGCCGAGCGCATCTGCGACGAACAAGGTAATATCCGCCGCTTCGTCAACGTCTTCCTCAATGACGAAGACATCCGTTTCCTTGACGACAAGAACACCACAGTCAAAGAGGGCGACGAGATCAGTATCGTCCCAGCGATCGCGGGGGGATAGCAACTTTTTCGCAGTTCTGCGCTGGGACGTGGGAGGAACGGTTCTCGCTTCTTCAGGTCCTTTGTGCTCTCTGTGGAAGCCGATCGATTCCTATGATCCTCACCGACGACCAAAAAGCTGCAATTTCGAAGTGGATCGAGGCGGGCGCCAGCCTTTCCGAAATCCAGAAGCGCTTGAAGGAAGAGTTCCAGATTTCCCTTACCTATCTGGATACCCGCCTCCTCGCCGATGACCTCAAACTCTCAATAAAGGAGCCGGAGCGCCCGCCGGAACCGCGGCCGCTCCCGCCTGCCGAGCCCGAAAAGCCGGGCCTGGCGGGCAAGGTTTCAGTGACCATGGACCAGATCACGCGGCCGGGTGCGATGGTCAGTGGGCGCGTGTCCTTTTCAGATGGCCAGAAAGCTGAATGGTATCTTGATCAGACAGGTCGCCTCGGCCTCAATCCCAGCACTCCGGGATACCGCCCGAGCCAGCAGGATGTGATGGACTTCCAGGTTGAACTCGAAAAGCTCGCGAGAAGCCAAGGGCTCTAGCTTTGTCCTCAAAGCCCGAAACCGTAATAGACGGGTCCGCAGATGACGCAGATTGACGCAGATGGAGAAAAGGACACACGCAGCGCGCAGGAGTTGGAGCAACCATATCTAGCAGCGCTTTCGACAGTCGTAGAGGCCCCTGTGTCAAGGGCCTCTGATAGACAGGCAGTTAGCACAACCGCCTCTACGTCCTCACCCCTCAATCTGCGCCGATCTGCGAAATCTGCGGATTATCAGCCTAGTCGTCGGATGCGAATTGTAGCCGGTGACCCCGGAGTTGGGGATTTATTTGTACAGACTCGGTGAACTCGTTTCCCTTGTTCGCCTGACGAAGAGACAACCTCGTAACCATGCGCGTTCTCTACCTGGACTGCTTTTCAGGCATCAGCGGAGACATGACAGTCGGAGCCCTTCGGGACCTCGGCGTCGAAGAAAGTGTCTTTCATTCTGCACTCGTCGCTTTGGGCCTCGGCGGAGAAATCCACGCCCATTTCCAACCCGGTGTCCGCCAAGGCATCGCTGGCTGGAAGTTCGAGGTTCACTCCCGCAATCACGAGCATGCTGACGACGACCACATCCATGGACGCAGCTTTCGCGAGATCCAGGCATTGATAGGAGAATGCCGGCTCAGCAATTTCGTTAAGACGAAAAGCATCGCCGTGTTTCGACGCATTGCGGCGGCGGAAGGCAAGATACACGGCGTCCCGGCAGAAGACGTCGCGTTTCATGAAGTCGGCGCCTTCGATTCCATCGCCGATATCGTAGCAGCCTGCGCTGGCATCGAATCTTTGGATCTTGAGTGCGTGCTGGCGTCGTCCCTTGTTGATGGTGGCGGCTGGACGGATTGCGCCCATGGTCGCTTCCCGGTGCCGGCACCGGCAACGCTCGAAATCCTCTCCGGCATACCAGTCCGGCAGATCGAAGACGCCCACGAATTGATCACCCCGACCGGCGCCGCGCTGCTCGCCGAGTTTTCCTCCTCCTTCGGCCCGTTTCCTGAAATGAGGATCGAAAAGATTGGCTATGGCCTTGGAGCGCGCGACTACGGTCCGCGCCCGAACGTCCTCCGCGCGCTGCTCGGCGAGTGCAAAGACACCCTGGACGCTGAGATCGACGAGATCACCCAAATCGAGACCAATCTCGACGACCTGAGCCCCGAATTGGCGGGAGCTGCCATGGAGCGCCTCTTCGCCGCCGGAGCGCTCGATGTGTTCTTCGCACCTGCTCAGATGAAAAAAAATAGGCCGGGATTCGTTCTCACGGTCCTTTGCACTGAGGAAAAATCTTGCGAACTCGCGCGAATACTACTCACCGAGACAACGGCATTCGGCGTGCGAATGCATCGTGCGCAGCGACTGAAGCTAAGGCGCGAGTTCCACGTCCGAGAAACCCCTTACGGGCCTGTGCGCGTCAAGCTGGGTTTGCTGGGAGACGAACTCGTGCAGGCTGTGCCGGAATACGAATCGTGCCATGAAGTTGCCCAACGCGCGGGCGTCAGCATCAGGGACGTCCACATCGCAGCATGGCTAGGTGCTCCGCCCAAGCCCGATGGCCCGAAGTCTGTCTGACTTGAAACTTTGCGGGCACGGTCGGTTTGTTCCGCCGGCGCGGCTGCATTGAACGCTTCTCGCACGGCTCGGTTCACTCTGCGCGCGGCTATTGAGATTTCTTAAATTGCCACAATGCAATGAGAGCCACGGCCAGTTTCCATGTCTGAACGCAAACGGTCCGAATCTCCACTGACGGTGCTCACCATCGGGCATTCGAACCGGTCAATCGAGGAATTCATCCGCCTCTTGAAAGCACACGGCGCGACCCGCGTCGTCGATGTGCGCACCGTACCGCGGTCGCGCCATAATCCGCAATTCAATCGCGAGACATTGCCCGTGTCACTCGAGACCGCTGGCATTGCCTACATTCATATGGCCGGACTCGGTGGCCTGCGTCGCCCACGGCCGGATTCGATCAATACCGGCTGGAAAAACGCATCGTTCCGGGGTTATGCGGACTACATGCAGACGCCAGAATTTGAGGCGAATCTGAAAGACCTTATCGAGCTTGCAAGCAAAGACCGCGTGGCTCTGATGTGCGCAGAAGCTGTGCCCTGGCGCTGCCATCGCTTCCTGATTGCCGATGCGTTGGTCGCCAGAGGAATTTCACCCGAGCACATTGTGAGCGAGAACCGCAGAGACGCCCACTCGCTTCGATCTTTCGTGAAGAGGACAGGAATCCACGTCACCTACCCGTCAACGGACGCACAGACGGAATTGTTTTAAGAGAATGCGCAACCGTTGGCTGCGTTACGGGAACCTTGTCCGCCGGTTCCTCCGGCCTCAAGGCTCGCGCCCGCGATCGGAATCCCAGAGGATGGAGGCGGCTGGAATCCGTTGGCGGTGATCCAGCCAGGCTAACAGCGGGTGGGAGAATTGCGGCGATGATAAAACCACCCGTTCACGGCCAGGCACAGCAGGGCGAAGAGAGCCATGCCCGTGTAAGCCCAAGCGGGACTGCCAAGAGCACCCATCGTCCATCCCAGCAAGAGCGGCGGAACGAAGCCTCCCAGCGCTCCTACACAACTGACGATGCCGATCGCAGCGCCTGCCTCTTTTGGGAGCACGAGCGGGATGATCTTGAAGACGCTGCCGTTGCCGAGCCCCGAGGCCGCGCAAATGACGAGGACAACGGCAAAGAATCCTGCAAATGCGTCCGGTTGGAGAAAGGCTGAAAGGCTGAAGCCTCCCACCGCCATGGCTCCGATCGAAATCGAGGTGATTAAGCCCGCCCCGAACTTATCCGCGAGCCAGCCTCCGAGGGGTCGCATGAGGGTGGCGATCGCGGCGGCCCAAGGGGCGAAAAGCAAGGGATTCGGCGGCCCACCGGGCGCCGCAGCAAAGACTTCCTTGATGATCAGAGGCAGCGACGCGCCCATGGCGACGAAACAGCCGAAGGTAAGGAAATAGAGCATGGAAAGCACCCAGGTGTGCAGCCGCTTGCCGGCGACGAGCTGAGAAGCGAGTGTCTTGGGCTCAGCCGGATAGTCCTTGGTTCCAAACCAGATCGCGGCGGTACAGATCAGGACGATAGGGATCCAAACAAAAGCGGCGTTCCCGAGATGAATGGAACGAACGGTGGCTCCGGGTGAAGCCTCAGACGCACCTGCCAGCGAAAACCCGATGACAAGCGGAATGGTAAACTGGGCGATGGTCACACCCAGATTCCCCAAGCCATTGATGCCGAGGGCTGAGCCCTGAAGTTGCTTGGGGAACCACAGTGTCACCGTCGCCATCGACGTGGCGAAATTCGCCCCGGCAATTCCAGTTACGGCGGACCAGAAGAGCAGCACCCAGTAAGGCGTCTTTGGGTCTTGCACCGCGAATCCAGTTCCAAGCGCAGGCAGGAGAAGAATCAGAGTGACTGCCGCATAGCTGCGCCGGCTGCCAAAGCATGAGACAATAAGGCCGTAGGGAATGCGCAACAGCGAGCCGAGGATCACCGGCGTCGCTGTAAGCCAGAAGAGCTGACTCTTCGTTAAACCAAAGCCGGCGTCGTTGAGCTTCACCGCGATGGCCGACCACATGAACCACACGGCAAATGAGAGCGCGAGTGCCACGGCGCTGATGGCTAGTGTCCGCCATGCGAGCGCCGCGTCTTTAAAGACCTCCGCTCGCTCCAAAACCGCCGGAAGCCGAATAGGCAGAGGCAGATAGCTGAGAGCCACCGCTCCGCAGAGAAACAGCGCCAGTGACGCGTAGAAAGCGGTCCATGCGATGTTCGCGTGGCCGCCTAGGGAAGTATTCACACTCGCGCTCAGCAGCCAGATCTGCATACTGACGATCAGGATCAGGACGCAAATTAGCCCGACGGAGAGGACGTTGGTCTTTGCCGGATGCGCCTGGCTGAGAGCTTGTCGGGTAGCGGCCATGGCGCCTCTAGGCAGTGTTCTCCTTGTGCGTCGATGGCACCGCGAAAATGTCGTCGCCGCGGACTTCGAGCTGGAGCTGCGGCAGGGGGCGCTGAGGCGGACCTTGTAGCGGTGCGCCAGTTCGCGCGTCGAACCAGCCATTGTGGCAGGGGCATTCGATCTTGCCCTCCTGGGGCTGATAAAACACCGCGCAAGAAAGATGCGTGCACTTTTGCTCAAAGGCGCGCCATTCGTCGTTGCCGAGATTGATGAGAATATACGGTAAGGTGCTGCCCGGTAGCGTGAATGCACGGGTACCGCCGACGGGCACATCCTGTTTCTTGCAGACGAGATGCTCCGCCGTGAGTGGCGGATGCGGAAACAACTTGTCCCGCACTGCTACCCACGCGCTCCCGGCGGCAAGACCGCCGGAGACCACAAGAAGATACTTCGCAAATTCGCGACGCGCGACGTGCTGGGCTTCAACGCGGTCGATGGGGAAATCGGCGGCCCACGCGGGCTTTGCCGGCAGAGGCGCTTCGGTCTCCTTGTTCATAGTATCAATCAACAATTAGTTCAGTGCTGCCCTTGGGCATCATGATGTTAACCTTGGTTTTTACGCTTTGTTTGCCGAAGCGAAACGTGTTCACAGGAGTGCTGTTCGGACGCAACTCGCGCATCTTCTCGCGCGTGCCGTACCAGAGCGCACCGCTCGGACAGACCGTGGCGCACATCGGCTTCTTGCCGGCACTGGTGCGGTCGTAGCACATGTTGCATTTGATCATGAGCTGCAGCGGTTCGGCTTTTTTCGGCACGCCGAACGGGCATGCGTAAACGCAGTTCGAGCAGGAGATGCAGCGGGCGGTATTGGCACTATGAACGATACCGAACTCGTCTTTCTGAATCGCGTCGGCCGGGCACACTTTGGCGCAAGCCGGGTCGTCGCAGTGCATGCAGATCTGCACGCTGGTTTGCGGCGTGTAGTAGCGGTCGACGTAATCGACGCTTACCATGGGCGTCTGGCCGTTCGTCTCACACTCGGCGCAGGCCATCTCGCAGGCATGGCAGCCTATGCAACGCTGCGGATCCATGAAGAACTCTTCTTCTTGTTTGAATTGGAGGAGCATGTCGATCAGGGGTTAGACGGAAACTCCGAGACGCAGGACTAAACGTGCGCGATCAGGTCGTTTCATTTGGGCCTTTCGGTATTCGGGCGAGCTCATGAATCGGGGGAGGTTTCGGACTGGGGTGCCCCGGTGAACCGCCACTCGGTTGAAGACTGTTCTGTTTCGGCGGCGGCGATTGTTTCCTGAGGGGCTCCAAGCGCACGGCGCTCACCTTAAACTCCGGAATCTTCGAGACCGGATCGAGATGTCCAGAGGTAAGCTGATTGATAGAATGCTTACCGGCCCAGTGGTAAGGAACGAAAACGGTGTCCTCACGTATGGTCTCTACGAGTTGTGCCGGGAATTCAGCGCTTGCGCGCCGCGAAACGACGCGCACCAGCTCCCGATCGGTGATTCCGTATTGGGCGGCGAGTTTCGGATGAATCTCCAGCAGCGGCTCGGGATACTGGTCCACCAGCCGTCCAATGCGCCGGGTCTGAGTACCGCTGAGATATTGCGAGACTACGCGGCCGGTCGTGAGGATCACTGGATAGTCAGCATCGGTCACTTCGCCGGGGTCGCGATAGCTCACGGCATTGAAATGCGCCTTGCCGTCGGCTGTCTTGAACTTGCGGTCCTCCCAGAGCCGGGGAGTGCCCGGATGATCGAGGCTGGGGCACGGCCAGAAGACGCCCATATTTTTCTCGATCTTTTCGTATGTGATGCCGAAGTAATCGGCCGTGCCGCCTTTCGAAGCGACACGCAGTTCGTTGAAAATGTCTTCGGCGCCTCCGAACGAAAAATACTTTTCGGCTCCGAGACGGCGGGCGAGTTCGAGCAGGATTTCGGTATCCGTGCGTGCTTCTCCAGGCGGCGTCACTGCTTGCCGGATGCGCGTCACACGACCCTCGGCGGTCGTCACGGTGCCCTCTTCTTCCTCGTGCAGCGAGCCCGCGAGCGCGATATCCGCGTAGTGTGCGGTTTCGTTGAGGAAAAAGTCGATCGCGCAGTAAAATTCAAGTTTCTCCAGCGCCTCGCGGATCATGTTGTTGTTGGGGAGGGAGACAACCGGATTGAAGCAAATCGAGATGAGCCCTTTGATCTCGCCGCGGTGGATTGCCTGCATAAGTTCATAGGCGGTGAGCCCTTTTCCCGGCAGCTCTTTTTCATCAATGCCCCAAACCTCGCTAATGTAACGCCGATGTTCCGGGTTCTCGATGTCCCGGTTACCGGGGAGTTGGTCGCATTTGTGGCCGTGCTCACGTCCGCCCTGGCCGCTTCTTCGAAACCGCTCGTGGAGTTGTCAATGAAATCATGATCGAGCCAGTCATGTTTGACGAGCTGGTGTAGGATTGTGCCGTAGAGCGCTGAATCACGTCCCGGCCGAATCGGCAAATGCAGATCGGCGGTGCGTGCGATAGGAGTCAGGCGCGGATCGACAACGATGAGCTTCGCGCCCTTATCGCGCGCATCCCACAGCCAGTGAGTGAGCGTGGGAAATGTCTCACTCACATTTGTGCCGCAGATCATTATCACTTCGGCATGCGCGAGATCGGAGTAATTATTCGAGCCGCGATCGAGGCCAAAGGCTTTCTTGTTTGCTGCGCCAGCACTGACCATGCAGAGCCGGCCGTTATAATCGAGATTGCGCGTCTTGAGCGCAACGCGCGCAAATTTGCCGACAAGGTAGCTCTTTTCGTTCGTCAAAGACACACCCGACAGCATCGCAAACGCGTCAGGACCATACTGGCTCTGGATGCGCTGGATTTCCGAAACCGTGCGGCTGAGCGCGTGCTCCCAATCGGTGCGCTGAAAGCCGGCTCCTTCGACTCGCTTGAGCGGATGGAGCAGCCGGTCGGTGTGATTGTTCTGGAGGTAGCGCTGGACGCCTTTCGGACAAAGCCGGCCTTGGTTGAACGGGAACTCTTCCCATGGCTCGAAACCGACAACCTTGTTACCCTTGACCAGCAGCTTTATGCCGCATTGCATTCCGCAGAAACAGCAATGTGTCTCGACTATCTTGTCCGGCTCGTCGCGTCCGGGAAATCCCTCGCGCGGCGGGTAGTTTAGATGCGGACCGAATTGATCTATGAGAGTCTCTTCGTTGGTAGGGAGCTTTGCCATAGGACAAGGCCTCTAGCCGAAAAACTGCCCTGCTTGCTTGCGCGCGGCGAGGTGCGCCTTTGCAAGCGCGGCGCGCTTTCCCTGCGGGCTCAGGTCAAGGTGTGAACCACCGTTTTCGAGGTCGAAATTGAAACCAAGCTCCTTCGTCACCACCTTGAGGTCGTCGACCTGCATCTGCGACGCGAACTCTTGGCCCGTGTGCGGGCATACGGCCTGCGGGCCTTCGGCGCCAGCCTTGCGATAGATCGCGATCCCGAGCTGGGCGGGTCGCTGGATGATATGGAAAAATTTCCCGAACGGAATCCAGATGAGAAACAGGATGACTGTGATCGCATGGGTCACGGCCATGAACGGGTAATACTTGCCGTCCATGAAGTCGTAGTCCCATGTCAACCCGAGTCCGGTCACAGAAATCGCTAGCAACAGGATCAACGGAAGCCAGTCACCTTCAAAGGTCTGGAGCGCGATTTGGCCGAGATTGGTCAGCCGCCGGCGCATGAGAATGAGTACGCCCGCGATGACCATCCACGAGCACCAGTCGAGGATGTGGAACGTATTATAGGCGATAAAGCTGTTGAGGGGAAACTCCATCACCTTGAATCCGAAGGCGAACGCCTCGTAGGTGCTGATGCCGCCCTGTTTCAGCCCGAAGTGAATCCACCCAAATGTCAGCGGGATAGTGACCGCAAACGCAATCATGCATCCCCACGCCCCCAGAACCGGCTCGGCCCGCGATGGGCGATGAAGCGCTGGAACGGAAAGTCCGCAACAAAATGCTTCACCAACTCCCAGCCATAAGCAATGCCCTTGCCACTGAAGAGCAATTGGAGCGTTTGAAATAGCGCTTCGTTGGTGGTCGCTGGAGCCACACGACGTATCGATAAACGATTGCAAATGCGGCAAATAACGTGCCGAAAAGATACGGCACCAGCGCTGCATCGAAGTTTTGTAGGTTACGGGAGCCTACAAAGACCCCGACAATAAGCAACAACGTGGCCAACGTGGCGAACCCAAGCGCCCGCAGGTTCAACGTGCTGAACACGGCGCCCATGCTAGTTGCATTTACCTTCGCTGTCCTTGATCTGAATCAAGCAATTACTAAATTTCTCGGCTTTTTCGCGGGTCGTGCGTACACTCGCGCCCTCCCCTGTCATGGCAAAGACGTTGTGTCTCAATCATCTCGTTGCCAATTCCTTGCCTCACTCGCGGATCTTTAGGGGCGTTCCTGCTGGCGACATCGCTGAGATCAGTGCGTTCTCAAAAGTGAGAAATCTGGAGAAAGGCGAGTATCTCTTCCGCGAAGGCGAGCCGTGTGAGGGCTTCTTCGTTGTGCAGCGGGGCGTGATCAGCGTCCAGCGCGTGAGCGCTGCGGGCAAGGTACAAGTTATCCATGTCTTTCATTCCGGCGACTCGTTTGCGGAACCCGCTCTCATTTCCAACGAAGGCTATCCTGCCGACGCGCGCGCACTGGCGTCGAGCGCGGTAATTCTTGTCCCGAGAACGGAGTTCGTCGTGTTACTGCGCAAACGGCCGGAGTTCGCGTTGCGAATGCTTGCATCCATGAGCCAGCATCTGCTAGGGATCGTCGCCCTTCTTGATGATCTGACCCTCAAAAACGCGGAGGCGCGCTGCATTCATTGGCTCTTGAGACAATGCCCCTTTCCTTACGAAAATGTGCCCTTCGAGATCGAGCTTGAACACCCGAAACGTATTGTGGCAGCCGAGCTGAATATCACGAGCGAGACGCTCTCGCGTATGCTGGCCGGTCTTCGCAGCAAACAACTTATACGCACATCGGGAAAGACGATCCTTGTTTTCAATCCGCAACGGCTCGAGACCTTTATGCGCGAGCTTCTCGGCGAAGCGCTAGAGCAAGTGCCGAGATAAATGAATTATGCGGCTTCGGCCCCTTCCAACTGCTGGCGCGGCCCAAAGAATTCGAAGTGGACCTGCGAGGCGGGAATCCCCCATTTGAGCAGGTTATGATAAATCCCCATCATGAATGGCTTCGGTCCGCAGAAGTAATAATCCGCGTCGCGTTCTGGCAGCATATCTTCGAGTAGTTCCGCGTCGATGAGCCCTTCGCTGTCATGCCAGCGCATGGTCCGGTCCTCGTCGTTGGCTTCATTGTAACGATAGTGGACCTTGAGGTTTGGGTGACCGATGGCGAGCTGACGCACGAAGTCCCGGAAGGCGTGCACTCGGCCATTCAGAGCGCCGTGAACGAAAAAGACTTCGCGGTCCGGCTGAGCTTTCAGCACGCTCAAAAGCATGCTAAGCACCGGCGTAATGCCGACTCCGGCAGAGAGCAGCATCAGCGGACGCTCGTGTCTCTCGCTCAAATCGATGAAAAATTCTCCGCAGGGAGGCCCGACCTCGATTTCCGTCCCTTCCTTGGCACTTCTATGCAGAAAGCCGGAAACAAAGCCGTTTGGTTCCTGCTTAACGCTGATGCGAAAGTAATCTTCACCGGGCGCATTCGAAAGACTGTAGTTGCGCATGGTGGTCTGCCCGCGAGCGTCCGGGACGCGCACCGTGATGTACTGTCCAGGTTTGAAGAAAGGCAATTCGCCGCCATCCATAGGCTGCAGATAAAAGGAGGTAATGATCTCGCTCTCTGGAGCCGTGCGAAGCACACGGAACGCTTTGAAGCCTAACCACCCACGCCGCGTCTTGGTGTGCATGGAATAGATTTGCCGTTCCCGACCGATGAGAATTTCGGCGAGAAATCCATAGGCTTCTGTCCACGCGGCGATCACTTCATCAGTCGCTCCTGCGCCAAGAACCTCGCGAATTGAAGCGAGCAAGTTCTCGCCCACAATAGGATAGTGCTCTGGCAAGATGCGCAGTGAGGCATGCTTCTGCGCGATGAGTTCGACTGCTCCGCCAAGCACTTCCAGGTTGTCGATGTTGGCGGCGTAGGCGCAGATGGCTGCGGCCAGTGCCTTCTGTTGCGAACCCGCCCGCTGGTGAGCAGGATTGAACAAAGGGGCGACCTCAGGATTGCGCGTGAACATCCTCTTGTAAACGTGCTGTGTCAGAGTTTCTCCGTGCTCCTACGGGAGCCGTGGCTTTCACGATGTCAATGGTCCTTTGGGGCAACATAACTCTCTCCTCGAAGGACTTATAAAGGATTCTGAAACAGCAGGCGAGCGGCACAAAACGATCACTTGATCTGGATCAAGACTCAGGCATTTTCCTTGATCGCTGTTGTTCGAGACTTCTCGACCACGGACGGCGCGGATCAGCGCGGATAGAAGCGACGTGCTCGAGGCCTTATCCGTTCCATTCCAATCATCCGCGGCTAAGGAGCGGCCTGGCGGATTAGTGTTTTTCGGCTCCGCAAGACGGATGCCCGGCGTCGCGACGTGCGTTCAACTCATTCTCGTCGTCGTTCTCGTTCTCGATTGCCAGAGGAGATTCGAGGACACAAAGGACGAGAACGAGAAGCGTTGCGGATTTGAGGGGGGAATCAGGGGAATCTGTGGCCTGGAAAACCCGCTATCCCTGCGTCTCCTCCACTTGGGGAACGCGATTCGCGCTGCAGACTCCACGCCTGGAGGAAGCGATGAAGTCGAAAAAGAGCTGCGCCTCGGGGCTCCAGGCCGATTGCTTTGCCTGATCGAGCGCCTGCGAGACATTGATTCCACTCCAATAGACAAGCTTGAAAGCGCGCTTGATTTCCATGCGGATCTCCGGCGTGAAGCCCGCGCGACGCAAACCGAGAGCATTGATGCCGGAAAGCAAATTTTCGCCGTCAGCAGAGACATAGGGCGGGATGTCTTTGCCAAAACGCGTGCCGCCGCGCACCATAGCAAGCGGTCCGACCCGTAGGAATTGGTGAAAGACCGTCCCTCCACCGAGCACCGCACCGCTGCCAATTTCCACGTAGCCGGCCAGCAGGCAGTTGTTGGCGATGACGACCTTATCACCGAGTTTGACGTTATGCCCGAGATGCGTTCCTGCCATGAGATAACAATCGTTTCCCACTGTGGTCGCTGACCCTTCTTTAGTCCCCCGATGGATGGTCACATATTCGCGAAATGTGTTGCCATCTCCAATGCGCACTTCGCTGACTACGGTCTCACGGAAGGCAAAGTCCTGAGGAGTCGCGCCGATAATCGCGCCGTAACCGATAAGATTTCCCGTGCCAACGGTGGTCCGGCCTTCGAGAACCGCATGCGCTTGAACAACGCACCCGACCCCAAGTTTGACGTTTTCCCCGATGATCGCGTGCGGCCCCACTTCGACATCGTCGGCCAGTTGAGCCTGAGCGGAGACAATAGCCGTGGGATGAATTCTCATAGGACGCCGGCTTCGCGAAAGCTGAAGTAGGGAGTTCTGCCGCCATCGGGCAGGCCGATGATCACGTGATCCAGAAGGGTAATCTGCAAGAGCTTCGCGGCGTCGCCAAGCTGTCGAGTGAGCAGGTGATCCGCCTGGCTCGGGGCCGGATCGCCAGAGGGATGATTGTGAATGAGGATCACAGCGTAAGCGGAATGGACGATCGCGGGCCGAAAAATCTCGCGAGGGTGTGCCACGCATTCGTTCAAGGAACCCAGCGCTACATCCTCCATGCGCAGAAGGCGCAACTTGGTATCCAGCAGCACAACTTTCAGCGATTCACGGTCGCGAGTCTGAAACTCGGCGCCAAAGGTCGCGTAGATGGCCTCTGCACTGTCCAGCACGGGACGTTCCGCTCCGCCGCGAGCAAGCCGCTTCCCGAGTTCAAAGGCGGCCGCAAGCTCGGCGGCCTTGGCCGGGCCCATCCCCGTCACGATTCTCGAGAGTTCCGTGGCCTGGCAGCGAGAGAGCGCCCTGAGTGAGCCTTTGACCGTGAGAAGTTCAGCCGCCAGCGTGATGGCGCTCTTGCCCTTGGCACCCGTGCGGAGAAAAATCGCCAACAGTTCGGCATCCGTCAGGGAGGCGGCGCCGCGTGTCGCGAGCTTTTCTCGAGGACGGTCGGTGGAAGGAATTTCCCGGATTCGCACGGCGGCTGAATGCTGGGGCGGACGATCGGAAATCAATTGTGCGGCCTCACGCCAATCGGTCAACCAGCCCGATCACATGATCGACGATGGCCTGGAGGCCATTGACATAGCGGTTGACCGGAACGGCTTCGAGGGACTGGCGAGCCTCGCCTAGCATTCTTCGCGCAATCTGCGCGGCAGCGGAAAGCGATCCGGCGCGATTCAGAAGATCTACCAGAAATTCCTCATCGACCCGGTCTTCCCGCAGCAAGAGATCGCGCAAACCGGTGAGATCAAGACCCTGTCGATTCTGCAGCATGAGGAGGACTGGCAGCGTGAATTTGCCCTTCCGGATGTCTGTGCCAAGCGTCTTGCCCGTCTCCTCTTCCGTGCCGGCCAGGTCAAGGCAATCGTCGTAAATCTGATACGCGGTGCCCACCTTCAGGCCGAAATTCTTCAAGGCGCCGATCACTGTCGGGCTGGCTTCGCTAATAAATGCACCCAGCTCGCAAGCCACCGAAAAGAGCGCCGCGGTCTTCATCTCGATGATGCGATAGTAGTCTGCCGTGGTCAGTTTCAGGTCATAGCGCCTTTGGGTCTGAATGATCTCGCCCGAGCAAACCTCAGACGCGGCGTCCGCGATGCGTCGACAGATGGCGTTATTGCTAAAGCCGGTGGCCAGGCGCAGCGCGTGAGCAAACAGGCAGTCGCCCAGCAAAACACTGATCGAACTCCCCCACTTGGCATAGGCAGTCGGTTGATCACGGCGAAGCTCCGCGCCATCCATGATGTCATCATGCACAAGCGTCGCGACGTGCACCATTTCGACGATCACGGCCAGGTCCACATGACCCGATGTAATGCCGCCTGAAGCTCCCCCGGCCAAAAGGGCCAGCACAGGGCGCAATCGCTTGCCGCCCTTCTCGCAAACGTAGGAAACGTAACCTTCGACTGCCGGATCGAATGCCCTCGCTTGCTCGCGGATTCTCTCCTCGACGGAATAGAGATGGGTATTGATCAGCTCAAGCGTCTGGGCGAACGCGACGGCGCTTTCCGGCTGGATGCCGGACAACTTTGTGATTTTATTCACGAGTCCAGCATTTTGACCGTCCGCAATCTTGTCAATGGCTGATTCACTATCCGCAGAGTTCACAGCTTCTTTCTCGATGCTCGAAGGATTGCTCTGATGATGAAAAACGGAACCAGCATTGCGAGGGAAGCGGAAATGCAGAGCAACGGGCCGGGAATCACTCGCGCGCGGCCGCGGGAGACCGCTATCAGCGCGGTCCGCACAGCTTCCTGAGGTGTTACGACAAAAGCCGGCATGGATTCGACATGGGACGCCCTTTGCTCGTGCCCCGGACGACGTGCGACGGCCTGAAATTCGGTCGCGATCGGACCCGGGCAAAGGGCTGTGACCGTAATTCCCCTGGGGCGCAGCTCAATGGCGAGCGCTTCTGAGAGGCTCGTAACATATGCCTTCGTGGCTGAGTACACAGCCGTGTCCGGCAATGGAAAAAAGCCAGCTACCGAACTCACGTTCAGGATCGCAGCGCGGCCGCCAAGCGTCATGGAGGGAAGGAGCAGATGAGTGAGATGCGTCAAGGCGGAAATGTTTACGTCGATGATCGAGCGGACCTTATTCCAGTCGCTCGACTCGAACGGACCTCGATCCCCCAACCCGGCGTTGTTAATGAGGAAATCCACCTTCACATTTTGTGAGGGAAGCCAATTCACCAGGGCTACGCGCTGCTCTTCGGTTCCGAGATCCGCGCCGTAAACATGTATTCGCAGCTTGCTGTGAAGGGACTCGAGTTCCTCCTTGAGCGCATTCAATCTCTCCAAGCGCCGCGCAACTAAAACAAGGGAATGTGCGTAGGGCGCAAGCTGGCCCGCGAATTCCACTCCCAATCCCGAAGAAGCTCCGGTAATCAATGCCGTGCAACCTTCGTAAAATCTCATAGGGGCGAACTCTCGATGATTGTTCTAAACGTATCCAGTCAAAATCCCTTTACGACCAAGGATGGTTCGCAGATTCGCAGCATCCTTGATTCTGCCAACGCACCCGTCCGCAATCAAAGTCTTGCCGAGGCCAGCATTCCCGCAGGGAGCTCAACTGAGCGGCATTACCACAAGAAGAGCGAGGAGTTCTATTTTCTGCTGGAGGGCGAGGGAATTATGGAAATCGACGGAGAGGCCCGTGCGGTCACTCCCGGCGACGCGGTCCTGATCCCTCCCGGCTCCTGGCACCAAATCACGGCCTCAAGTCCGCTCCGATTTCTCTGCTGCTGCGCCCCTCCGTATTCGCACGACGACACCTACTTCTAGCAGTTTGCAGGACTCGCCATGAAAGGTTGAGGGTTCCAACCCCGAGTGGCCTGAGGTTCAGAGCATCACGGCTCCGAAGCGAGGTCCGAGGGCCTCCGGGGAGGCGGGCTCTTCTCCTGCTTTGATAGCATCTTGTCGAAGCGCTTGGCGACATTGGCGTAAAATGGATACCGTCCGGTCTGATCGTTGCCCGGACGGAAGCGCCAGTGCTTGTAAGCCCAAAGCCAGCATTCCGGTTGTTCATGAACGGACGGTTCCAGCACATTCCAGCAAAGCTGTGTGATTTCTGCCGCGGTCGCGCCCGGCGAAAACTCGAGCGGCCTGTGATAGATCATGCGATAGGTGCCATCCGATTCGGGGCGGCACTCGACCGGAACGATCTTGGCTCCGGTCCGCAGAGCCAGGGCCGCTTGCATCTGCGTCACGCAGATCTTTAATCCTCCAAAAGTGTCAATGATCACGCTCGCCTCGCTCGGATCGAGATTGAGGTCGCAGAGCATCGCAAATTTTCCCCCGCTTTTCATGTACTTGAGCATCCGAATCATCGCCCGTTCCTGCGGAATGACGTCGTGTCCCGTGCTCGAACGCAGGCGGTCGAAAATGCGGCCGATGAGAGGATTCTTGAATCGCTGGGCGATGACCGGACCATTGGCAATCGTGTAGGCACCGAACTGGCTCAGCCACTCGAAGTTCGAGTAGTGCAGGCAAAGGTAAACAGCGGCCTGCCGGGAATCTTTATGACAAGAATCCAGATCGAGTCCCTCGTATCGTGCGATGCGCCGCGCGACGGACTCGCAGAGATTGGGCGACCAAAAAAGCTCCAGCATCGTCCGAGCAAACGTCCGATAGCTGCCCACGGCAATCCGGCGCTTCTCCGCGGCTGTCCGCGAAGTTCCAAAGGCGGCATCGAGATTGGCCAGAGCCACCTCCTTGCCTCGTTTGTCGAAGACAAATACAAGCGATCCCAGCGCGTTTGCGATGTGCCGAAGCCACAGATACGGCAGACGTCCTACCAGCCAGACAAGAGCGGAGAGTCCGAGGAATTCCAGCCTTTGGCGAAGAGTTGGATGGAATTCAGACACCGACTCGAACGAGCAACGTGCCACTCCTGAAGCTAGACTAACCACGCTTCTCCAATGCTTCGATTCTGGGAAAAACCGGCGTAGGCTTGCCGAGCAAATGACCATCAGGCAAGCCACCCCATGTGGCGTTTGCGAGCGCGAAAGGTCTCTGCCAATTGAGTTGTGCAAGGATACCGGCGGCCGCATGCGGCAGCACTGGCGAAAGGAGGGTGGCGATGATGCGAAGGGCCTCGGCGAGATGGTAGAGAACGGCGGAAAGGCGATCAGCCTGCTCAGGCGCCTTAGCGAGCTTCCACGGAGCAGATTTCTCAACCAATTCATTGCATAGCCCGCAATAGCCGCGGATGAGGGCCAACGCGGTATCAATCTCAAATTGATCCATGCAATGCGGGAACGCTTCTTTGGTAAGCTGTTTCTCGCCCATCGCACGTATATTCGCGGTCATTTCATCATCGTATGAACTAGTGGCTATTTTACCGTTGCGATACTTCCATGCCATGGTCAGCGTGCGATTGAGCAAATTCCCGAGATTGTTTGCGAGATCCGTATTGTATCGCTGAATGAGGCGTTCTTCGCTGAAGTCGCTGTCTCTTCCCGTTGCTATGTCGCTCATCAAATAGTAGCGGAGCGCTTCAGCACCGTATTCGTCCGCCAGCGCATTGGGATCCACAATGTTGCCGAGGCTCTTGCTCATCTTCGCACCCGAAATGTTCCACCAGCCGTGGACGAGCAGCGGCGGGATCTTGTCGTCCGGAAAACCAAGGGCTTTCAACATGATCGGCCAATACACCCCATGAGCCGGGATAAGGATATCCTTGCCGATGACGTGCGTGGCCGGCCACCAGCGGTGGAATTGCGCGGGATCGGCTTCAGGCGCGGGATCGTAGCCCGGTGCAAAGCTAATGTAGTTTACCAACGCGTCGAACCAGACGTAGGTAACAAACTCAGTATCGAACGGAAACTCGATGCCCCAAGCAAGGCGCGCCTTGGGTCGCGAAATGCAAAGGTCACCCTCGAGCTTCTCGACGGCATTGCGCAATTCCGCGTTGCGGAAGTCCGGAACGACCAGCGGACGGCCCTCAATAATACGGGAGTCGATGAGCTCGAGGAGCCACTGCTTATGTTCGGCCAACCGGAAGTAGTAGTTTTCTTCCTCGCGAAATTCGACCTGTCCCCATTCCGGGCCGAATTCGCCATTCGCGTCGCGATCCTTGTCGGTCAGGAACTGCTCCTGGCGAACGCTGTAGTAACCGCCACGCTTGTCTTTGTAGATTTGCCCTTCGTCGTTGAGACGGGTAAGGATTCTTCTGACAC
Source organism: Terrimicrobiaceae bacterium (assembly GCA_036525415.1). Lineage (GTDB taxonomy): Bacteria > Verrucomicrobiota > Verrucomicrobiia > Chthoniobacterales > Terrimicrobiaceae > DASTFP01. Next base: position 34,412 of record DATDAL010000135.1, read on the forward strand.
ATTCCTTGTGCCGAGGATCAGTTGTGGCGGCCCATTCGGTGTATTCGATCCCAAGTTTCTTCCAAAGCGCGCGAAACTTCTCCGTGATGCTATCGACAAAGTGCTGGGGTGCAACTCCCTGCAACTGCGCAGCCTGCTGCACTTTCTGCCCGTGTTGATCGACACCAGTCAAAAAAAATGCCGACTCTCCTTTCAGCCGGTGATAGCGGGCGATGACGTCGGCAAGGATCTTCTCATACGCGTGCCCGATGTGGGGCGCAGCATTCGTGTAATCGATCGCGGTTGTGATAAAGAAAGACTTCACGTTACTGGCGAATCTTTCTTGATTTTTCCTCCCCACGATAAGATCCGGGCTTTCGCCCCCGCCGCCTCCGCTTCGGGAACCTGTCCATTCTTAACGTAGAAAATCGAGAGACTGGACCACGCGAGGTGATCGTTCGGATTCAATTCGACAGCGCGAAGCCCGGCATCGATGGCCTCGGGGAATCGCCCTGCTTTCATCAGGGCCATGCCAAGGGCATGCCAGGCGTCGAAGTACTCGGGATCAAGCCGAACGCAATCCTGGTACTTTGCAATAGCCGCATCGAGCTCGCCCAGCGCGATATCGCTGGTTGCATCCTCGAAAATCTCGACTGCTTGAAGGTGGCTGGACATGTCACGGGTTTTGTGAGGCGACCGTAATCTTCGCGCCGTCGCGGGCCGAAGACAACCACGTCATGAACAGCAGACGCCTCTTGCTTTCAAGAATGCGGGACGTCAGTTCAGGCTTCTTTGCAAGCGCGGCCTCGTCGAGTGGTGCGCGCGAGGCGAGATAAACCGCAAGTAACCCGTCAGAATCTGGAATCAGCCCGGAAAGCTGCCCAGGTTCCATGAGCAAAGTGGCAGCCGCGACATCCTGCTGCTCCGGTGATAGGGTTCCTCCGCTCGGCACGAGATCATTAAAGGACTGAAATTGCAGTCCCACGGCGGTGGCAGCGTCGGGGAAGGATTTACCCGCGGACATCGCTTCGCGAATCTTGGCAAGCGCCCCTTCTCCTTTTTCGCGAAGAAAGCTCTCCGCCTTGCGCGCGCCAAGCCGCCGCACGGCGATGGGCCGGACTTCCTCAATCGTTAGGGGACGCTGTGGATTCACCTTGGCCAGCTTCAGGACAAAAAAGGCGTCGCCGGACTGGATCACATCGCTGACGGGATTCTTATCGGTGAGAAGAAACGCAGAAGGCGCGAGATTCTTCAGATCGGATTCGAGCGCCTGAGATCCGTTTCCGGGCGCTGACGTCGCGCCCGACCGGTCGAAATCCGGGCTCGTTTGGATCGTCTGGCCGCTCGCCGCAGCCGCCTTCTCGAAAGATGACGAAGCAGCCTGCTCGGAAAACGCGCTTGCTGCATCGGCGACCTTTTGCAACGCGTCCACTTTTTCGCGCCCCTCGAGGGATTTCCCGTCCGCCGGAGGCGCAAACTTTACGTACTCCACCGATCGAGTTTCCTGCATGATCAAGGCGGGCCCGTTTTGTTCAAAGAAGCCCTTGACCTCCTCATCCGTCACTTCCGGAGGACTCCCGGACGCGGCTAGGGAAAAGCGAACGGCTTGTGCATTTACCTTTTGAAAGACGCGAGCCGTTTCGAGAATTTCCGCTTCGCTCACGCCGGCAGGCGCGGAGACGATTGCCCTGATTCGTTCGACGCGCAGAGCATCGCGAATCACGTTCTCGAGCTGAAGTTCGGTAAAGCCCCGGGGACCGAGCTGTTCGAGAAGAAAGGTCTTGTATTTCTGGGGGTCGAATTGTCCGTTCGTTTGAAAGGCCCGGACCGCCTTGATATGGCCTGCAATCTGTGAATCCGTCGGCTCGATGCCCAGTTCCTTCGCTTGATGCTGCATCACCAGCCGGTTCCAAACAAACTGATCGAGCGCGCGATTCTCGTCCTGTACCATTCCGCCCAAGTCTTCGAGAAGGCGGAATTGCCCCAGGGCAAGCGCAAGCTGAAAACTCTTGATCTCGCGTTCTATGTCCGCCTGCGAAATCTTGCGTCCGTAAATGGTGGCTATCGGAGTGGTGCCAAGCCTCCCCGTATCGGCAGGATTGTAGAGCCAGATGAAAGCAATGATTGTCAGCACGGCAATAACTAGCATTAGCACGCGCTGGTTCTTGCGAAGTAGGTTGATCATTGAAAAGTGACGGCGAAACTGTTGATTTGCGGGGCCGATGTGATTAAAGCAGTTGGGAAATGAATGCAAGTGCGTCCCGGCTCTCCTGCGTCGCTTTGATTGCCATCTTTACGACGGCGGCATCGCTTCTCGCTCAGGATGTCGTCGTTCAAAAGGATAAGCAGCGCCGCGAAGGCGAAATCCTCGGAGTCGCTGAGGGGAAGCTGAAGATTAGAATCGGTCCTGCAGAAACCAGCCTTCCAATGGATCAGGTGGCCTCGGTCACCAAGGCCCCGCCAAAAGCCTGCGACGAAGCCTTGATCGCATGGCAAAGCGGCAACGCGAACAAAGCCCTTGGCCTTCTGAAGCCCGTCGTTGAAACATTTCGCGGGCTTCCAACGGATTGGGCCGAGCGCGGGAGCGCTCTTCTCGGCGACATTTATCTCTCCCTTGATCAACTCCCCGCAGCGGAAGCCGCTTTTGCGGCGTTCACGAAAGCCTATCCCAGCGCGAAGTCTCTCTCGAATATCGGCCTTGCGCGCCTGGCCGTCTCTCGCAAAGACTTCGACGCCGCCAAAACCAGGTTGGAACCGATCATCGCCGAAGCCGAAAGCGTCGTAGCGGCCGGCACCGGGCAAAGCGCAACATATGGGCAGGCATTCTATTTGATGGGAATCGTCCGCGAGAACGAAGGGGCCTATCCGGAGGCCCTGCGCGATTACTTGAGCGCTGTAACTCTTTTTCATGACGATAAGGCTGTAGTTGCCAAAGCGCAGGAACGCGCTGATTTTCTCGTCAAAGAAAAGCAAGTCATCGTTCCTTGATCCGATAATCATCCATGAAGAAAGCATACCCGTACCTCTCTCGTACTCTCGTTTGTTTCGCGCTGTTACTTTTACAGCCCGGAGCCTTTGCCCAGGAGGGTGCTGCAGCAGCAGGTAATCCAGTCGAATCTCATACCATTCTCCAAACCATCACGGGCGGCGGCCCTCTCATTATTCTAATTTGGCTGGCCATCCTCGGCACATCCATCGTGATGGTGACCTTTATCATCCAGCTTTTCCTGACTCTTCGCGACGAGCAGCTTGCGCCCAAGGCCTTGTTGGAATCCCTTCAAGCCACCATTCGCGCCGGCAACTATCAAGAGGCGTGGGAGATCTGCCGCGCCAACAAGGCCTATATCGCCCGCGTGCTCAAGGGTGCGCTCGAGCGAATCGGTCGCGGGAAGGACGCCGTCGAAACGGCCCTCATCGAACATGGTCTGCGCGAGGCACAGGTGCTCAGAACCAAGAACAGCTACCTCTCAGTTGTCGGCGTTGTGGCGCCCATGATTGGACTGCTGGGCACCGTCATCGGAATGATGGGCGCGTTCGCTGTTCTCGGAGCCTCCGGTGTCTCCGATCCGCGCGCGCTTTCCCTGCGGATCGGTGAAGTGCTCATGGCTACCGCAAGCGGCCTGTTCATCGCCATTCCGGCCTTTATCTTCTACTATTACTTCAGAAATCGTTCGACGATTGTCCTCGTCAATGCCGACGACAAGCTTAACTACCTTGTAGAGGACATTCCCTTTGATGAGCTCTCGGGTGTCAAGATCGGCGAAAATTTCGATCCCGGCGCCGGAGCCCCCGCCGCCGGCTCATCGCGCAAGGTCTCCATGGCATTGACGACAAATTGCCCGATTTGCAATGGAACCATTCAGCCTGGACAGAGTCCCTGTCCTCATTGCGGAGCTTCTCTCGAGTGGGCGTAAGGTAGCGAATGGCTGAACGGGAAGTTCATATACCGGGCAGGAAGAAGCACCGAAAGGCGGAGCCGGAGGTCGATCCGGAGTTTCAAATCGCGCCGATGATTGATATCCTGTTGGTCTTGCTTGTCTTCTTCATGTCGATCAGTTCGACGGAAGTGCTGCAATCAAACCAGGATGTGAATTTACCCGTGGCGAAGGAGGCAAAGGAATCCAAGAAAAATCCGGGCCAGGTCATCGTAAACGTGCTCTACAATCCACTCAACACTCAAACTGCCCTTGAGGTCGATGAACGCAGCATCAATCTTGACCAACTTTCCCCGATGCTTCAGGCCAAGGTCGTGGCGAATCCCCTCGTGCGCGTGCTCGTTCGAGCCGACAAAGAGGTGCGCTATGACTTTATGCGCGGCCTCCTGGAGGCCATCGGGAAGGCCGGCGTCGGCAATATTACCTTCTCCGTTGCGGATAAAGAAAAATAACCTCAACTCTCGAATCAATACATGGCAGGTGGCGGAACAAATGAGGACGGCGACATAGGCTTTCAGATTGCACCGATGGTGGACGTGGTCTTCGTTCTCCTGTTGTTTTTTATGGCATCGGCCGGCTCTCAGATCATTCCGAGGGAGCTGACCATCAATCTTCCCAGCGGGCGCGGCGATGCCAGACCTGGGCCGCCCCCCACTCCAATCATCATAGACATCTTCCCTGATGGTAAGGTCCAAATGAACAACAAGGTTTATGATACGCCCGTCAGCAAGGAGCTTCCCGAGCTGCGGAACTGGCTGAAGGATACGATCAATAAGTTCGGCGACAAGGACCCCGTCATCATCCGCCCTGACCCCCAAACCAAGCATCAACGGATCATCGATGTCCTCAATGCCGCCGCCGCATCAGGCGTGAAGAATTTGACGTTCAGTTAGAAGTTTGCCGGGTTTTTGAAGGGAAGTTTCGATTGAGTTTCGAAGGCTCGCAACATGGCTCTGCCGGCAAGCTGCTTAGCCGGCACTACGTGCCGAAATTTGTGACGGGCTATTATCGTCTGAAAGACGCCTATACCTTCGAATCTCCATCTCCAGCGACTCGAGGACAACTTCCTCGAGTCGGAACGAGCTTTCGAAGGGGGGAAAGAATGTATCGCCGGCGACTTCACGTTTGACCACGGTCAGAAAAAGTTCCGAGCACTCTAGCAGAAGCTCACCGTAGAGTTGTGCGCCGCCGATCAAAAAAAGTTCACGACCTCCGCCAGGCTCCGTGATTTCCCGAAGATCGTGAATAACTCTCACGCCGGGAATGGATCTGCGGCTCACTACCCAGTTCTCCCGGCCCGGCAGCGGCTTGCCCAGCGATTCGTAGGTCTTTCGGCCCATGAGAACGACGTGCCCAACGGTTGTGCGCTTGAAGAACTTCAAGTCTTCGGGCAAACGCCATGGGATTTTGCCTTGCGCGCCAATTACACGGTTCAAGGACATAGCGGCGATGGCTTTCACACCGCGATGGGAGCCTTAATGGCAGGATGCGGGTCGTAATTCTCGAGCACAAAGTCTTCAAAGCGAAATGCCTCGATGGTCTTCACTGCGGGATTCAGCGTCATGCGCGGCAATGGGCGGCACTCACGCGTCAACTGCTCGCGCGCGTGATCAAGATGGTTGGCGTAGAGATGGAGATCGCCGAAAGTATGGACGAATTCGACGGCCCTCAAACCACAGACTTGCGCGATCATCATCGTCAACAGCCCGTACGAGGCGATATTGAACGGAACGCCGAGAAACAAATCCGCGCTACGCTGGTAAAGCTGGCAACTCAACCCGCCCTCCAATACGTAAAACTGAAAAAGCGCATGGCATGGAGCGAGATTCATGCGCTCTATCTCACCGGGATTCCAGGCGCTCACAATCAAGCGACGGCTGTCCGGATTTCTTTTGATGTCCTCGATAACCCGTGCAATCTGGTCCACGCTGCCTCCATCCGGGCGCCGCCAGTCCCGCCATTGAGCGCCATAGATTCGGCCCAGGTCACCTTTTTCGTCTGCCCATTCTTCCCAGATGGTGACCCTATTGTCGCGCAGATACTGCACGTTCGTGTCGCCCTTCAAGAACCAGAGCAACTCGTGAATGATTGAACGCAAATGCAATCGCTTGGTAGTCAGAAGGGGAAACGATTCCTTGAGATCGAATCGTTCCTGGGCGCCAAAAACTGAATACGTCCCGGTCCCCGTCCGGTCAGGCTTGAAGTGTCCCTGATCGAGCACAAGTCGAAGTAGGCGGTGGTACTGCTGCATGGTCGCGCCGTACGTTGCCATGTTCCCACTGCCAGCTGCAAACTTCCTTGTCGCGAATTCCGGTCCTTGCTGCAATAAGTGCTGAATGTTCGAGGTGATCACGCTCGCAAGCGGGAGCGAAGGAAACGCGACTCTCGTGCGCAACGGAACCGCAACATTTCTTATCGATGCCGGATTGAGCGCCAAGCAATTGATAGCTCGCTTGCTGGCTGTGGGCAGCACTCCCGAGCAGCTTTCTGGCATCCTCCTGACTCACGAACACTGCGACCACACGAGTGCACTGAAGGTGCTGCTGATGCGCCACCAACTGCCGGTCTTTTGCAATCCCCTCACCGCACGAGCGCTTCAAGAAGCCGGGCTGGCCCACGAGAACTGGAAGCTCTTTCAAACAGGCTCCGATTTTTCTCTTGGGAGCTTCACGGTCCGTGCATTCTCTGTCCCGCATGATGCGGCCGACCCTGTCGGCTTTCGGATTTCATCAAATGGCTCGTGCTTTGGCGTCCTCACCGATCTCGGGTACGCCAGCAGGCTGGTTTTCGAAGCGCTGCGAGGAATCCGTGCACTCCTCATCGAAACGAATCACGACGAAAATCTCCTTCAAAACGACGTCCGCCGGCCGTGGTCAGTCAAACAGCGCATCCTTTCGCGTCACGGGCATCTTTCCAACGCTGCCGCCGCCCGCGTACTCTCCGAACTCGATGCGCCGCTTCAGCAAATCATCCTCGGTCACCTCAGTCGAGACTGCAATTCCCCCCAGCTTGCCCTCGAGTCCGCAGCGCGAGGCCTGGGGTCCTCCAGCCAGGCAAGCATCCACTGCGCTGGCCAGGACGCGCCTGGTCCAACGCTGCTGATCACTTAAAGCCCTGCGCCAATGCTCCCGCAACAAGCATGCCCCCGGCCCAGAAAGTGCCGCAGCACAACAAAGAGGGAAGGATCACGCCGATCGTAGCTCGAACGCCGTCTATGCGCAGCGTCTCGCGCAGCGAGAATATCAGCAGGACTACGGCGGCCACAAAGAACAGAATGTCCCCGCAAATCGGAATGAGCCTGAAAATCGAAGCGGGCGCCACCGCGTAGCAATAGGCCCGAAACGTCACTTCAAACGGTTGCCCATCGCCTCCGAGAAGCTGAAACACCAGGTGAAAAATTGCGGCGGCGCAAAATGCGACTCCGGCCATGAGAATCGGCGCGAACGCCATCGAAACAATCTGCACTCCAATTAAAGAGCTAGTACTAAATGTCTTTGCCAAGTGTCCCAGCATCGCCTCGGGATTCATCAAAACAACGATGAGCTGATAGCCCATCGCCACCCAGGCCGTCAGCGTCGTTACAATCAAATAGAAGAACAACGGCGTCGTAATCCCACCTTCACGCTTCATATCTTTGAAGGTGGCAACCGGCACGGAGAGAACTTGGCGAACCGTTTGCGCCAGCGCCGAAACCGTGCCGAGCTGCGCGCGCCGCTCCCAGGCAGGTTCAGGTTGCGCAACTGGCTTGGGAACCACCTGGGGAAGGGCTGGCGGTGTCATCGAAGGTTCCACCGCCGGAAGATCAGTAAACTCCGAAAGCGGTTTCCACGCTTCCATAGGCTCGCGCCAACCCAGGTCGGTCGCTAGGAGTTCCCCTGAAGCAAGCCCCTGCGCAACCTCTTCGGGAGAGAACTGGCCAAGAGATCGCTGATTCCTGGCGATATGTATTCTATTCATTGCCCGTGGTGGCTATACGAAAGTTCCTGGTGCGGTCAACTCCAGGCTGACAAGTTGCCAACCAGCGCGTTTCGCTGCAACATCGAATCATGGCAACCGAATCACTCCACTCAATCCCACTTGGAACCCCGGCCCCCGAGTTTTCCCTCCTGGATGTCGTCACCGGAGACATTGTTTCCCTCGCGTCCCTGCCACCCGCCCAAGGGCTTCTCGTAATGTTCATCTGCAGGCATTGTCCCTACGTTGTCCATGTCCGCGAGGAGATTCTTCGTATCGCCCGCCAATACCAGCCCAAAGGCGTCCGGTTTATTGCGATTTGCTCCAACGATCCGACGGACTATCCCGAAGACGCTCCTGAAAGACTCCGCGACATGGCTGTCGAACACCAATTCCCTTTCCCACTCCTCCACGATGAAACCCAAAGCGTCGCGAAGGCATACGACGCTCAATGTACGCCCGATTTTTACCTCTACGATTCCCTTCGCCGCCTCGCATATCATGGACGCCTCGATGATAGCACGCCCCGAAATGGAGTACCCGTGACCGGACGCGAAATGCGCCTTGCCCTCGACGCGCTCCTCGGGGGCTCGCCATCTCTCGCCGTTCAAAGACCAAGCATCGGCTGTTCGATCAAGTGGAAACCTGAAGCCTGATCGCATGCCAGGGCCAAGAAAGGTGCTTTATCCATCGAAAATATATATTACCTACTGCCAGTATACACCATCGATAACACGCTCTGTTGGAGCTTCTAATTATGGAAGTTAGTAATCGAGAGCAGGCGAGGCGCGAAGGGCAAGGAACACTGCGATCGCCACGAGAATAGCTGGGAGGCTCGCTCGAAGGAGGAGGTCTTTCCAGGAGGGGACTTTCTCGCTGAGCGAAATCAGTAGAAGGGCTGGAAAAGACGCGCCCGCCAGTAACAGGGCGCTCGCAAACGGAAGGTCCGCATAGAAGCAACCGCTGAGCCACAAACTGGAAAGCAGTGCCACGACGATAGGAACAAGGCCGCGACTCTCCGCGGCCTTTGGAAAGAAGAAAGCAACGACGAGAATCGCTCCCAATGCGGCCGCAAGTGCCATTGCTAGCTGCGCCAGGAGCATGCTGCCCGAGAGCATGAGCGCCACACCCGTGCCGCAAGCCACGATTGCCAGGACCAGTGGACTCGAGATTGACAAATCCCGGCGAACACTCGCGTCGAGGGAAGCTGCAAGGAGGAGCATACCCGTCGCAAGACCCACAATCCAAAGCACCCCTTCCAGAAACGACCAGCCGTATTGAAATTTCGGCTTCAGAAGCAACCCGAGGAGGCTCGCGCAGAATAAAATCCAAATCAGCGCACGCAACGAACCAGGCGGTCGAATGAACGCATCCAGCACTCCCAGCAGCATGGCGGCAAGGGCAAAATACGGCAGCCATTGCGTCGCCTCAGAGGGAGGAAAAGCTGGCCAGCCGGCGGTCACGACGTGACCGCCGGCGTAGCCAATCGCGAGGGCCACGCTGTCCGTCCAGCCATTCGCCCTCCAAAGCCGGCCGGCGATGGCGAACAGGCTGGAAAGCAGTGCGGCGGCGACTAGTCCCGGCAGGAACTGTTGGAGGAGAAACATGCTGTGCGGCTACTGCTTAACGCCCTCCAGACTCATAATGATGTTGATCTCATCGCCAAGCGGCCCCTGCATGAAGCTCATGCCATGGTCGCTGCGTTTGATCGTAAAGCGCGCTTCTCCACCGGCACGTATCTCGCCTTCCATCCCCTTGCCTTCGCCGACTTTCTTAACCTCCAGCGTCAGAGGTTTGGTCACACCGTGCAGGGTAAAATCGCCCGTGACGACGAACCAATCGCCGCTTCCCTGAACCTTTTTGCTCTTGAAGGTCATCACCGGAAACTGCTTCGCATTGAAAAAATCCGGGCTCTTGAGGTGCTGATCACGCTTTTGGTTTTTAGTGTCCACACTCTCGACAGGTATGGTGAGGTCGAACGCACTCTTCGCGGGATCCGCCTTGTCCAGGACCACAGTGCCAGACACGTCATTGAAGCGACCGTAAAAGTTGCTCACTCCCAGGTGCGAGACGCTGAAGACAACGGAAGAATGCACAGGATCGATCTTGAAAGTGTCCGCGGCTTGCACGGCCATACCAAGCGAACCGAGAGTGATTGCGAGGATGATCTTATTTGGTTTCATGAGGTTGTTTGCTGATTTGGGGTTTCTTGTTTTGTGAAGTGATCGGTCGAATTTTGTTGATGGATGGAACTTTTCACCACCGCGCTCAAGCCTTTTTCACCGCTCCGAACTGTGCGCAGCATCGGTCGTGCAAGTCCCATTGTGAGATAAATGGTAGAGCGTTTGCCGATTTTTGCCTCCGCTGCTCGCCACAACTTCGTGTCATCGAGCGCCTTCCCGTCAGCGAGACAGGCGGGCCAGGGCGCCCTTCCACTCTCCCTAGAATTTGCTTCAGATCAGCTTTGCCGTTTCATGCCCGCCAGATTAAAGTTTGTGGCAGTCATGGCTGCGCACGTCAGGCAGAGTCCAGCCCCATCCGCCTTTGGCGCTCCGGGGATTGAACCGCGCTGGACACACAGCGCGAAGGAGGGGATCGGGACGGCCTATCACTCGAGCTGCCACGTCTGGTTCACGCTCAGTCACGGCATTCTCAACGAGATCTACTACCCGACCGTTGACCAGCCTAACACGCGTGATGCCGAGTTGCTCATCACCGATGGAGAAAGCTTCTGCCACGAGGAGAAACGCGATCTGCGCCACGAGATCCGTTACCCGGAACGCAATTGCCTGCACTACGAAATCATTAATTCCGAGCCGGCCGGACGCTACCGCGTTGTCAAACACGTGCTTGCCGATCCGCACCGCTCGGTGGTCCTCATGCGCGTGCGGCTCGAAGTTTTCGACGAAGCCGTGCGGGGAAAACTGAAACTCTACGCCCTGCTCGCACCGCATCTTCTGCGAGGCGGAGCCGGCAACTCGGGATGGGTTTGCGAGTTTGCCGGACGCAGGCTCTTTCACGTGGCGCGCGAGAGCGTGCATCTCTCGTTTGGCTGTGAGCCGGACTTTACGCGGCGTTCGGTTGGCTATGCTGGCGCGAGCGACGGCTGGCGGGACCTTATGGATAACTTTCGGATGGACTGGGAGTTCCGCGCTGCCGAACGCGGCAATATCGCGCTCACAGCGGAGCTGGACCCTTCGTGCGACGAGTGGACGCTCGCCATCGCGCTTGGCCGCAGCGCGCAAAGCTCTGCCACAAAGCTATTGCAGTCCCTGGCCGATCCTTTCGAGATACATCGCGAAGGCTACGTGCGGCAGTGGCGCCGCGCCGAGATTGGGGAGGATTACGACTTTAGCGCCCACACTGGTGACGAGGGTGGTATGTATCGGCTGAGCCGGTGCGTCCTGCTCGCCCATGAGGACAAGCTTTTTCAGGGCGCCCTGATCGCCTCGCTAAGCATCCCGTGGGGCGAGACCAGAAGCGACGATGAGATCGGCGGCTACCACCTGGTCTGGACGCGCGACCTCGTGCAGAGCGCCACCGCCCTGCTTGCGACGGGACAAAGCGCCACACCGTTGCGTGCGCTCATCTGGCTCGCATGCATCCAAAAGGCCGACGGCGATTTTCCACAGAACAGCTGGATCGATGGCCGGGCTTATTGGAGTGGCGTGCAGCTCGACGAGATCGCTTCACCAATCCTGCTCGCGTGGCGGCTTCAACGCGAAGACAAGTTGCCGAACTTTGATCCCTGGAACATGATCGCGAAGGCGGCTCGCTACTTACTGCTCCAGGGGCCCGTCACGGGCCAGGAGCGTTGGGAGGAGCAGTCGGGCTACTCGCCATCCACGCTGGCGGTCGTCATTGCCGCTCTGGTCTGCGCCGCAGAATTCGCCCGCCGTCGCAGTGAGGACGATACCGCGGAACTCATACTCGCATACGCCGATTGGCTGGCGGCTCACGTCGAGGACTGGACGGCGACGTCACGCGGCGAGCTCGTTCCGGGCAAGCCGCGCCACTACCTGCGCATCACTCCTGCCGATCCGGGTGCTATCGATCCGCACCCCAATGTCGATGCGATCGAGATCCAGCTCGCAAACGGCGCTGGCCGTCACCCCGCGCGTAACGTTGTCGGCGGCGACTTCCTTCACCTTGTCAGGCTCGGGATTCGCGACGCACACGACCCGTTGGTGCTCGATTCAATCGAGGTGATCGATCGCGTTACCCGACGCGAGCTTCCGCAAGGCCCTTGTTGGCGTCGCTACAACCACGATGCTTACGGCCAAAAGGACGATGGCTCGGCGTTCGATGGCACAGGCGTGGGCCGCTCGTGGCCGATCCTCACCGGTGAACGCGGCCACTACGAGTTGAGCGCCGGACGAGACCCACTGACTTACATCAACGTGCTTGAACGCATGGCCAACGCCGGCGGCATGCTCACCGAGCAGCTCTGGGACGATGACGATTTGCCTTGCGGTCGTTGGAAGCGCGGTGACCCCACTGGCTCGGCCATGCCGCTCTGCTGGTCGCATGCCGAGTATGTCAGCCTCGTCCGCAGCCGACGCGACATGGTAGTCTTCGACCGCATCGGACCCGCATACGAGCGCTATGTCGCGAAACCCGTATCGAGCCGGCATGAAATTTGGACGTTCCGTCATCAAACGTGTCAAATCCCGCGCGAAAAGACGCTGCGCCTTCTCATCGCCACGCCTGCTGTCGTGCGCTGGACCAGCGACGCGTGGCAAACCGCCCGTGACTCGGAAACAAATCCAAGCGGCTTGCCCGACTTGTATTTTGTCGACCTTCCGACGGCAGACCTGCCCGTCGGCGCAGCGATTGAGTTCACCTTTCGCTGGCTCGAGGTCGAAAAATGGGAGGGTCAAAACTTTAGCGTGACCGTCAACTGATGCGCCGGAGATAGCAAGGTCATCCACCCTCACTACTCCTCCGCTTCAATCAGATCGGGCTCTCCACAGCCGCGCAGTATCTCCGCGCGTGCACGAGCTCGCAGCTTTATCGCTGCGTTCCACTCCTCGCCCTCACAAGTCAGCGGTGTACCGATGGAAATCGAAACGCGCCCGGGGCGTGGGACCTTTTGGCCGTCGCGGAGGATCGAGCGCATGCCTCGGATCGTGATCGGCAAGAGCGGAACGCCTGCCCGCGCCGCGACAAGGAAAGCGCCGAGTTTAAATGGGCGAAGTCCAGCCGCGCGACGAAAGGTGCCCTCAGGATAGACCACAAGGCCTTGTCCGGCGCGTACAGCCTCAACGGCGGCCGCGGCATCCATTACACCTTGTTCCGCGCTAGCACGCTCAGCGAATATGGTCCCGAGCCGGCGGAGGAAAATCGACAGGAAGGCGCTTCGGTCGAGCTCCTTTTTGGCGAGAAAGACAAAGCGCGGAGGGAGCACGGCCGCGAGCACAAAGGAATCCAGGTAGCTCGCGTGGTTAGGAACAAGCACAGAGGGGCGCTCGACGGGAATGTTCGACAGCCCTGCGGCAGACACATGGATGCCGGTGATACGAAGCCAGAACCGAACGCCAGATTGAAGGACTGCACGGCGCACAGCGAGGCCGGGAAGGCTCGCAATCGCCAGCCAAAGGGGACCGCTGACAGCCAGGGCGGTTCCCCAGGACCACACCGCGTAAAGAATGCGCCCCGTAGCGCGAGCCGCACGAGCGAGTCCCGGGGCGAGACCGGACAGTGCAAGCCGTGCCACCTGGAGTCCGGGTGAAAGACGTTTCTGGCCCAACTCTCCCCTCTCGTAGAGTTCCCGGCACGCGCCGCGCCGAAGCTTTCCGCTTGGCGTCTTGGGAACGCTGCCAGGAGGGACGAGCACGATATCGTCAGGCGCGGCCTCGAGCAACTCAGTCGAAAGATCGCAGATCTTCGAGACGATCTTCTCGCGGATTTCGCGTTGCGTAACTCGTGTTTCAGCGGCCACTATGAGGCGCTCCGCGCCGGAACGGGCGTCGCGCGCGCCGAAAACGGCGACGAAACCAAGGCGAATTCCGGAGACGCTCCCCACCGCCTCCTCGATTTCCTGTGGATGAATGTTCCGGCCGCCACGAATAATCACGTCCTTCGTGCGTCCTGTAAGGAAGAGCTCGCCCCCGGCCATGTAGCCGAGGTCTCCTGAGTCAATCCAGCCACGATCGTGCATCCGCCGCGTCGAAGCGGCGTTGCGGTAGTAGCCTGCGGTCGCGGAGGGCCCTCGAAACTCGACGCGCCCCTGAACACGGTCGGGCGCTTCGCGGCCTGCTTCGTCGACGATTCGAACTTCGACCGTCGTGAGCGGGCTTCCGCACCCGACGAATGTCAGCGCGCGCGCATCCTCCAGTCCAGCAGGCTCGGCTCGTGCCTTTTCCAGGAATTCCTGCCGCTTTACGCGATCATGCCTTGGTCCCCTTCCCATCGGAGGAAATGTCACTCCGACGGAATTTTCCGCGAGCCCGTAAACGGGCGCCAGCGCTTCACGCCGGAACCCATACGGGGCGAACCGAGTCGCAAAACGCTCGAGCGTCTCGGGGTGGACGGGCTCGGCGCCGTTGAACGCAACGCGCCAGCTTGAAAGATCGAGCCCCCGCAGGTCGGCGTCGTCGAGCTTCGTTGCGCAGATTTCGTAGGCGAAATTCGGAGCAGCGGACAGCGTACCCTTCCAAGCAGAAATGGCGCGCAACCAGCGCACTGGCCGGCCCATGAAGCCAAGGGGCGACATAAGCACCAATCGAGCGCCGGCACACAAGACCCCGAGCCAGGCGCCAATGAGTCCCATGTCGTGGTAGAGCGGAAGCCAGCTCACGAACGTCTCCGCGGGCGTCGCCCCGCAGCCACGGATCATCGCGCGGATGTTCGCTAGGAGGTTCGCGTGGGTCAGCATAACCCCCTTTGGGTCACCGGTGCTTCCCGAAGTGTATTGAAGGAACGCCAGATCGCCGCTGCGCGCGTGCAGACTGCCGCCGCCGGGCTCGCGCGCCAACTCCGCCGGCGTCACGATCGCACGCAGGCCAGGCAGCAGCGACTTCAGCAACGCACCGATCTTCTTCGCCTCATCGAAGGTCACAAGCACTGAGGCCTGCGCGTTGGCCATGATACGGACCTGCCGACGGACATGCTCCTCGAGCCGGTGGATGCGCGTCGGCGGGTACAATGGCACCGCCACTCCCGACGCCATCAAGATCCCCATAAACGTCTCGAAATATGGCCTCCCCGAGGGAAGCATGATGGCCACGGTCCGGCCAGGCTCGAGATCCAGCGCCCGCAAGCCCGCCGCAATCCTTCGTGAACCGACCGACAATTCGCCATGAGTGATCGCCTCGGGCATCTCGCCGTCTGCCAGATAGTGAATCTGCGCACGGTCCGGGTGCCGCTGCGCGTGCCACTCCAGGGCTTCGATAAGCGTCTCGGCCGACTCCGGCCATTCTTCCTCCGCGTTCGTTCCGGACTCGAGAGCAGGCCCTTCGGGTGGGGCCCTAAGCGTCCCAGCGGGTGCGGCATCGATTGCGGCGAGAAGATCCCGAAACGTCTCTGCCGACAGAACGGCATGATCTGGCAGCCGCATTCCGAGCCGCTTCTCCACCCGAAGCAATAGCTCGATACGCGCCAGCGAATCCACGCCCGCGTCGCGTTCGATCGAGCTGTCCGGCGTCAGTCTGCGAAGTCTCCGCGCGGGATGAAGCTCCCGGGACAACTCGATCGCGAGCTCCAAGAGGGCCGTTTCCCGGTCGGCGGTCGAGACGGATTGAGAAACCCTGTCCATGGCTGGCTCTTTCAATTTACCGCGGAAGCGCCGGCTTCAACACTCCAACGGCGAAGGATACGAGCGAAGGCGGAATGTAAGGTCCGAGACCTGCGCGCGACCAATTTATCGAGGTCACCAATGAACGCACAACAGGCAACAGGATTCGCAATACGGAAGGCTCACAATCCGGCCGAAGTGCTGCAAAGGAGTCTGCAAATCCGCTGCCACTTGCTTTGCGCGGGAAGGCAAATCTCGCGTTTTCGTTTCGAGCGCATTCCGTTCCACCTGCTCGGCATTCTCCGCGCCATAGGAGTATAAATCTAAGCGGCTGCTGACCTTTTCTTCTGTTTCAGCAGCGAGTTTGTCGATCGGACGCGACCGGAGCTTCTCGGTTCCGACTTTGCTTTTCCAACCTTTTGCAGGCTTTCTTGCAGAACGGCGACCAAGTCCACCACATTCGAAGCCATCCGGGGCGCAACCGGCCTTCCAGACGGCGGCCTGTTGCGGGCCTTCTCCTCAATCATCTCCATGAGCGCCGCTCTGTACTGATCTTTGTACTTCGCTGGCTGCCATTCATTCGTCATCGATTCGATCAGCGCTTTGGCCATGTCCAGCTCTTTGGGAGAAACATCCTTCTCGGAAGGAGTCTTGAGTGCTTCCGGCTCAAGAACCTCGTGGGCAAAGTGCATCAACTCGAGCATGAGGAACAGCCCGTCCGGTTTGACGGCTGCGAGGTACTCCCGGCTCAGAATCACGACTTTGGCAATGCCGGTCTTACCGGATTCCATCAGCGCCTTGTGCAGGAGTGCATAGGGTTTCTCCCCCCCCTTTTGCGCCTCCAAAAAATAAGGTTTGTAGAAGAACTTCGGGTTGATCTGCGCCTGGTCCACGAAATCAGTGATCTCAATGGAATGTGTTGACTCGATCTTCACCTTCTCGAAGTCCTCTTCTTCCAGGGTCACCCAATGCCCCTTCTCGTACTCGAATCCCTTAACGATTTCCTCCGGCTTGACTTCCTTCTCGTCGGCTTCCGCGATCTTCTTGTAACGAATCGGGCTGAGGTCGCGAGCTCGCAGTTGCTTGAAACTGATTTTCTCCTCACGCGTGGCCGGATAGACAGCGACCGGTATATAAACGAGCCCGAAGGTGATGCTCCCTTTCCAGATCGCACGCATGCCAAAAAATAAGCACCAGAAGCCTTTACATTCAACACTTACTTAGCGGGGCCAGACGGGCCCCGTTTGCGGGTTACGAGATTGTCACATATCTGGTATCGCTGAGCCCCTGCGCGAGCGTATCCTCTGTCCGTTTTCGCTTTCTCTATGAGCAAGAATCTGATTTCTGGATTTCCTTCGCGATGCCTCTGTTGCCTAAACGGTCATCAGACTCCCATTTCATAAATCGTCCGATGCGCGTGGCGCGAGCTTTGGTAGCCGCCTTGCTTGCCTTGGCGGTGCCATTCGCGACCGGGATCGCAAGAGGAGCAAACGCGAATGGCGCTGGCAGGGCCAAGTACGTAGTCGTGACTGTCTGGGATGGATTACGTCCCGATTTGGTAAATGAATCCAATACGCCGACCCTCTACAAGCTTTCCAAGGAAGGTGTCTTCTTTGGCCGTCATCATTCGGTGTACCCGACGTCCACGGAAGTTAACGGAACGGCCATCGCGACCGGGGCATACCCAAGCCGTAGTGGCATTATTGCAAACAAGGAATATCGGAGGGAGATCGATCCTCTCCAGGCCGTCGCGACGGAGGGAATTGAAACAGTCCAAAAGGGCGACGAGCTGACAGATGGCAAATATCTAGGCATCGAGACACTCGCCGAGATTGTCGAAGCGGCGGGATATCGTGTCGCCATCGCCGGCACAAAACCTGTCGCACTTCTGCACAATCGCCGGGGAATCGGAATGACCGAGGGCGATCGCAAGTCCACAACGATCTTTTCCGGAAAAGCGATTCCTGAGAAGGTGCTGGACTCCATTACCACTGCACAGGGGCCGTTTCCCGCGACGGTTACCTTTCCAAACGCCGAGGCGGACATTTGGACGACGAAAGCTCTTACAGAGGTGCTATGGAGCGGTGAGATGCCGAAGTTCTCTCTCTTGTGGCTGAGCGATCCGGACTATTCGCAACACAACTTCGCACCGGGTTCACCGATTGGCATCGCCTCGCTCAAGAGTTGCGATGCCAACTTGGCCTCGTTGCTCGCTGCCATTGACGAAAAAGGTGTCAGGGAAGCGACTGATCTCTTCGTTGTGTCCGATCATGGATTTTCTACGATTTCTAGCACGGTGGATGTGGCTGCAGTCCTTTCCGAGGCCGGCTTCAACGCCGTTCGGCAATTCAGGAAGGAGCCTAAAGTTGGGGACGTCCTCGTGGTCAGCCTGGGCGGAAGCACCGCATTCTACGTCATCGGGCATGATCCGAAGATCGTAAGAAACCTCGTCGAGTTCCTCCAACAGACCGACTTTGCCGGAGTCCTCTTTACACGCGAGCCGTTTGAAGGAACCTTCGCGCTCGAGCAGGTCCAACTCAACACCGCCTTCGCGCCCGACGTAATGATGGCATTCCGTTGGACAGAAGGCGGCAATAATTATGGAATTCCCGGACTGCTCCAAGCCGACATCGGACGGAAACCGGGCCAGGGAACGCACGCTTCGCTGAGCGCGCTCGATGTTCGCAACACATTGATCGCAACCGGGCCCGATTTCCGGCTCAATGTCTCCAATCTTCCCAGTAGCAACTTGGATCTGGCGCCCACGATCTTGTGGATTCTCGGGCTCAAACCACCGCAAAGCCAGGACGGTCGAGTGCTCTTCGAAGCGATCCGCAATGTGGAGGCCGATTACCCCAAGCCCGAATCGGCAGTGCTCACCGCATCGTGCCGAACGGTTAGTGGCCACTGGCGCCAATACCTAAAGCTTACAAGACTTGGCTCCGCCACCTATGTCGATGAGGGAAACGGGAGCCACACAACCGCAGTGAGAAAATAAGCGGCTCTTTACCCCTCGAGAAAGTCTCCTAGACCCAGCTTTTCAAAGACGTGAATATTGTTGAGTCCACTCTTTTCTTCGAGTCGTGGTTAGCAGACCAGACCGATTTGCAAAAAAAGCGGCTCGATAAGAAGCACGCCGCGATGGCCTCGGGTCCCTTTCCCTTTCTTCGCGCCACATTCTACCGATGGCTTCAGCGATGGAGAAAAGAGTGCGCGGACCTGCACGGACGAAACGAAGATGCCCTTCTTGCTGTGGGAGACCTGCATTTGGAGAACTTCGGAATATGGCGCGATTCCCGGAAGCGGCTCGTCTGGGGAGTAAATGATTTTGACGAGGCGTGTCAGTTGCCCTTCACGCTCGATCTCGTTCGACTTGCCACAAGCACCATTCTTGCCGCCGAGGCCTCCGAAATTGAAGCTCCGATTGACAAGGTCGCCGAGCTACTGGTCGCGGGCTATGAGGAAGGGCTCAAAACGGCCGGCGCGCCGATCTTCCTTGAAGATGGCAATTGCCATGAGTTGCTGGCGCTCGTCAGCACGGTGAATGTACAACCCGCGACTTTCTGGGCCAAAAAGCTCAATGACGATGACAATCCCGAGATCAGCGCCAAAGAGCTTCCCAGAGGACTTGAAGACGTGTTTCGTCCCGCCTTTCCGCGCGGGAGCTTGCCAGCATACCGCAGACAAAGAACGCCGGGTGGACTCGGCAGTCTTGGGCGTAGAAGGTACACGGCGGTCTTGAAACACGGTGACGGCGATTACATCGCTCGCGAGGCCAAGGCGCTTGTCCCTTCCGCTCTTTCCTGGCTGGAAATGCGACCCGCCTCAGTGTCACTGACGGCTACACTCCTTCAGCGGTCCGTGCGCAGCCCCGATCCGTGGTTGCAAGTCCACGACCGCTGGCTGGTTCGCCAACTAGCGCCCGATGCGTTCAAAATTGAGCTCCCCAGCTCCAAGGAAGACGCCCGTCTGGCTTTCGCTCCCAGCTTGCTGCGAGCGATGGGGCTCGAGACGGCGAATGTTCACCTGGGCAGCAAGAGCCCGGGCGACTTGCAGATGGCGCTGGATCACCTGCAGCGGGACTTGGGCGAAGACTGGCTGGCGAAAGCGACCCTTCGAATGGAAAAGGTAACACGCAAAGATCAACTGGCGTGGACGAAGTATTGGAAGCGTCACTCGCGTAAGCCAGAAAGCAACGAGCCCTGACGGAGTTGCGCTCGCAGACCTCAATTTTCAACAGAGACCGAGGCTTCCGAGGACGTCTCGGTCAATCGGAGCTGTCGCGGTCCTCTATCGAACCCGCTGCCACTGCTTGATGTCGAAATGGCTCATCCACCCGCACCTGACGCATTTGGCATGACAGGACGACGAGTCCTTCCTCACAAGGATCCACCCCAAGTCGCCACATCGTCCTCCGCTGCATTTGTGACGGTCACTTTTCGCGAGAATCTTCTCCAACGCATATTTTACCAGCGCACCGGCAAAAACAGACAGGATGAGCACCGCAACGAAAAAGATGGTCATAAGATTAGCGTTTTCTGAGTTGCTGCCCGCATTGAATGGTTCGATTGCTGCCCGCCTCTCGGACTGGTTAATTCCCGGAAGTTGATCCATCATTTTCGGCCTATCCTTCCATCAAATTGGGATCAACGCAGTCCGCCATATGCGCAATATTGGACAGCGAAAGCGGCTTGTCAAAATACTCTGTCAAAACGCAGAAATCGCTAGATCTCAACGCGCCCTCCCAGTTCGATCGTGCGGTTGGCAGGCAACCTGAAAAACTCGGCCGGCCTTTGCGCGTGCCGGCTCATCGCTACAAAGAGGTGCTCACGCCACCGCGACATGCCGGGTTTCCTTGTGCATACGATTGTCTCGCGCCCCAAGAAAAAGCTGGTCTTCTGCTCTTCGATGACAAAGTCCTTCATCGCGCAGCATTCGATGATCTCGCTGATTGTCGGTGTTTCCATGAAGCCGAAGTGAGCAATGATTCGGAAAAAACCTTCGGAGAGATCCTTGATTTCAATGCGCGAGTCTTTTGCAACGTAGGGGACGCGGTTGGTTACAATTGTGAGCACAATGTTGCGCTCGTGAAGCACGCGGTTGTGTTTGAGATTGTGCAGGAGCGACAAGGGGGCGCCTTTGGATTGGCCCGCCAGAAAGACCGCGGTGCCCGGCACCCGCGCGGGAAGTCCGGAATCACGGACGCTTGCAGTGGTCGATGCGATAAGTTCCCTAAGCGAAAGCAGTTGCATAGAGTTCTTACGCAGAAGGTAGCGTCCTTTTTTCCATGTCGTCATCTGCAGGAACACCCAGGCGCCGATCACAAGAGGCACCCATCCTCCGTGGGTCACTTTGGCGCCGTTAGCGGCAGCAAACGCTCCTTCCACGGCAAGCAGAAGAGCGCAAAGCGCCCCAGCCCGAAGGACGCTCCAATTCCACACCCGCCGCGCCGCAAAGTAGAGCAGGAGGGTCGTGGCGACCATGGTTAGGCTTACCGCGATCCCGTAGGCGCTTGCCAGGGCACCGCTCTTCTGAAAGGTAATAACCAGCGCGATGCAGCCTATGGCGAGCAGGGTATTGATCTGAGAAATGTAAATCTGTCCGTGCTCCTCGTGAGAAGTGTGCCGGATGTTGATAAAGGGAACATACCCCATCTGCACGGCTTGCATCGTGAGGGAAAAAGCGCCGGAAATCAGCGCTTGCGACGCGATCACAGCAGCTGCCGTCGCGAGCGCGATAAACGGCCAAAGCAGCCAGCCTGGAACCATGTGGAATAGGGGGCTTTCATGCGTGGTGGGATCGCGCAGGGCCAGAGCCCCTTGGCCGAGATAGTTTAGAAAGAGCGAAGGAAACACAACCCAATACCACGCGAGGGCGATTGGCTTTCGTCCGAAATGTCCCAAGTCCGCGTAAAGCGCCTCAGCACCCGTGGCCACAAGAAAAACGCTGCCCAGAATCAATAGCGACTTCACACCGTGAGAGGCCAGGAAATTCAGGGCGTAAAGAGGGTTGATAGCGGCGAATACGCCAGGATAGCGGACAATCTGGAGGACGCCGGTGATTGCCAGCGTCAGGAACCACACGAGCATGACAGGCCCGAAAAGCCGGGCGACCGATTCAGTACCCTTTCGCTGAAAAGCAAAGAGGAGCACAAGGATTACCACGGTTAGAGGAACGGTAAACGGTTGCAGCCACGGCGCTGCGACACTCAAACCCTCAGTGGCGGAAAGCACTGAGATGGCGGGCGTGATGACTCCGTCCCCATAAAGAAGGGCAGCTCCCACAACACCGATCACTATCATCGCGGTGGTCACCTTCGACTTCTCCGCCTCTTCGACGCTCTCGGGGAAGGCAAGCGAAAGCAGCGCGAGAATACCGCCTTCGCCCCGGTTGTCCGCGCGCATGACAAAGGTGAGGTACTTGACTGTGACGAGCAAGGTAAGCGTCCAAATGATAAGCGAGAGGATTCCCAGAATCCCCGCGTGATCGCTTACCCCGTGAGCAAGGCACTCCCGAAACGCATAAAGGACCGAAGTGCCGATGTCGCCATACACTATGCCGATGGCGCCAAGGGCGCTGCCGACAGTGGCTCCATTGGTAAGTTTCATTCGAAGAAAAAGCTACAACTGGCAAGGGCCTTGCCCTGCGCGAGTCTATAAAGGAACGTCAGTTGTTTGGAAAGAACGGTATTGTTTGCCAAATCGACCGTTCGCTTTCTCCGTCCTGTCCCGGCAACTTGTGTGTGAGGCGCAGCGCGCGCCTTGTGGAGATTGCAATTGAAACCACTCCCGTGTTCAATTGGCGCCGCGATGAACGGACATCTCGACGCAGCAATCGACGCTCATACCCGCGGCTTCGAGTCGGACCCGCGCACGTGTTACCCCGGTATCAACGCTGTCACGCTGCTCATCCACCGAGGCATTAACGAGGGCCTCGCGAAGGCGCAGCACCTCCTTCCGATCCCGAAGTTCGCCTTTGGACGGCGCGCCACGGCGACGGCGGGAGGCTACTGGGACGCCGCTACGCTGCTGGAGGTGGCCTGCTGTGAATGTGACTGGAAAGGAGCAACTCTCAACTCGCTCAAAAGACGCTTGCGCTCGTACAGGCCGAAAAAGCCTCATTCATGGCCGAGAGTACCCTCGGAAATCTCAACCTGCTCCACGAAGGTTTCGTTCGCGCCGGTCAGCCTGTGCCGGAGCTAGAAAAGTCATCAAGAGCTATGGCAGTGGCAAAGTTGCGTAGCGAATCGGTCAAACTGACGGGTTCCGCTCCAGAGCGCCGGCCGCCGCGTTCGTCTTGCAGGGGTATCGAGAAAACAGGACAAGACTAAGGATCAGCCACTAGCTGGACGCTCTAACACCAATGGAATCGGCAAGAGTCAGCGGCGAGAGGTTTCGCGCCGTTTTTGTGCTCATCCTGACCCTCGCCACATCGGCTTTGTTTCTGGCGGTGGTGTGGCCTTTCTTCCAAGCTTTGCTCATCGGAGCGATACTTGCGGGGCTCTGTCATCCGCTCTATCGCTGGATGTTACGGCTACTTCGGGGCCGCAAGTCTCTCGCTTCGGCGGTGACGCTTTTGATTCTTTTTCTAGTCGTCGTCGGACCGCTTAGCGCACTCTTAGGCTTGGTAGTCAAACAGGCGCTGGTCGTCAGCGAGCACGCGATTCCGTGGCTTCAAGAGCGCTTCGGCGCCGCCAGCGCCTTCGACGCCCGACGATGGCTTGTCGAACACCTCCCCTGGATCAGCGGCCTTGTGCCAGGCCAGGAAGAAATCGTAAGGAACGTCGGCACGGCAGCCAAGGCTGCCGGAGGCTATCTAGTAGGCTGGGCCTCGGCGTTTACGGCCGGGACCGCCGGATTCTTCCTCAACCTTTTTGTAATGATCTACGCCATGTTCTACTTCCTGAAGGATGGCATGTCGATCTTGCAAAAGATCTTTTACTACATGCCTCTCCGTCATGAAGACGAAGTTCGGATGCTGGAAAGGTTCGTGTCCGTCACGAGAGCCACTATCAAAGGCACATTGCTGATTGGGTTGATCCAGGGATTACTGGCCGGGACTGCATTTTACTTTGCGGGCATTGGAGGAGCTGCGTTTTGGGGCACCATCATGGTAGTTCTTTCGGTTATCCCTGGAATTGGAACAGCGTTGGTCTGGGTGCCTGCAGTGGTCTACCTGTACGCTCTGGGCTCATCGCTATCCGCAACCTTGCTCGCCATCTGGTGCGCGGGTGTGGTGGGCACCATAGACAATTTTCTCCGTCCGAGACTTGTTGGCAAAGACGCCCAAATGCCGGACCTGCTCGTCTTGATCGGCACCTTGGGAGGCCTGTTCCTCTTCGGTCCGATCGGATTCATCGTCGGACCTGTGGTGTGCGGACTTTTCCTCACGGCCCTGGATATCTACGCCACAGCATTCAAGAACATTCTGCCTCCGGTCAAAAGTCTCAAGACCGACGAGATGGTCAAACCTGAGCCAAATTTGACAGAAAAGACACCGGAGGATCAGGCCGCCCGCAAGAGACCATCGAAACGACGGCGATGACAGCTTGGAAGTCCCACGTCATCCCAGCTTTGATCAGCACCTGAATCACCCGGATGGAACAGCGCTTCGTCCCCCGCTCTCGTGACGCGCTGCGCAGAACCCGGAGCGGAAATGTCGTGCTATCTGATTGCTGTCGAGGACGTTCGCTGAAGCCGTCGTAAGCCGCTTGACTAGTCCCACGCTAAAGGTGAATGCAAAGAGCACGGCGAATACCCTTGAGATGCCATCCGAGTTTGCTCAATTTTGGCGCTCGAACAAGACAACGAAAATGCAGCCTGATTTGTTCCTTGGGCGAGAGCACACAGCCCCTTGTTGCCAATAGCCCTGCAACACCGCGATCGAAAAATCTCTCCCTCATATACCCTAATACGCGCGGTTTCTTAGAAATTGTTCAGAATCGCAATCCGTCTGGGGCCCTCTACTCGCCGCAGGAGAAACCTCAGCGACCACCCGTGGGATGGCGAGGCCTTGGCAAGCGAAGAGAACACGGACGACCCAAATTTCTCATGATCTCACTGAAATCCCCGCGAAAATTGGCGCCACGTAGATCGGCCAAAATCCCCTCCCTCTCTCCTCTCAGCCAGCATTGATGGTGCGATGCAATTGTTCTTAGTTCGTAGCGTGTCATAGAATTAACTCCTGCCATCCGACACACCAAGCAGACCGACACTAGCGCAAGAAGGAGAAAAATCTCTGGGAAGAGGCGCTCGGAGGGTCGAGCGTGTTGGACCACAATGAATCTCGGCGATTAACTACCTTCCATATCTTCTCCAAAGACCTTCCGTTGAACTGCTTCTCGAAGGCTTTCCGCTGGCGCTGACATTACCTCCGCTCAAGGCCACACTAGTCCTCCAACAACAAAAAACAAGGGTGCAAACGAACCAAAAAAAGCAAAAAACGTTCTCACTTTGAAAGAAGCGCAAAGCCCGCGTGAATGGCCAGTCCGATGAATCCCCCGATCACCGTTCCGTTGAGCCGGATAAACTGCAGGTCGCGGCCGACGGCGGCTTCAAGGCGTGCAGCCATTTCCTTGACGTCCCAGTTCTGCACGGTTGAGACGACCAACTGGTGGGCCAACGGGCGCGCGGCCAGGAGGCTTTTCAAAACTTCTTCGCCAAGGAAGGCGTTGATCTCCTGTCGGGTCAAGGGGTCCTCCTCCAAGTGCGCGGCAATGGTAACCACTGCCTCCCGCAGGTTGACCCGTACTTTGGAATCCGCCGACGAGCAATCCCGCGCCACAAACGCTTTTAACTCCCTCCAGGCCTCGGACGAGAAATCGTCGACCAGGGAACTTGCTGCCACCGCCTGCTGCACGTTCCGAATCTTTGCGGCCGTTTCCGGAGAAAACCTCAAGCTTTCAATCAACGAGTGCATTTTCACCGAGAAGGCCCCCCAGAGCTTGTGTTCTGGAACCTGCTCCGCCTCCACCAGCACGCCCTGGATCTTCTCGATGGTCCGGGTCGCCACTGTTGATGCCAGGATGTCCTTGAGTTGCTCGAGCGCTGAGCCAAGTTTGTCGAATCCTGGCACGTTGCGTAAAAGCTCGACCGGCATCGGAATTTCCTCCCGGATCTTAGCCTGAATCATTTCCCGGTTGGACACGATCAACTCCTCCGCCGACTTCAACAATGAGCAATAGATCTCCCGATCCCGTCCGTTTTGAATAACCACGCTCAAGCCCTCACCCGCCAGAGGCGCGAGCTGGACATTAAGCACCATCGCCCTGGCCCTCTCGGCGAGCAGTGCCGACATCCTCTGGTCGGAAAGCCCGCTGAGGACGCGCGGCGCGTAATCGGCCGCCTTTTCGGCGAGAAAATCCGCGTGTTGCAGCAGCCAACGCGAAGCGAATCCCGCGTAGTCCAGGCCTCGAAAGCGCGGTCCGAGTTGTTCCTCCGTAAGGAAGCTGGTCACGACAAACTCCGCCAGCGACTGGGCCACCCGTTCCTTGTTCTTCGGCAGAATCGCTGTGTGCGGATTTGGAATGCCTAGCGGATGCCGGAAAAGGGCAACGACCGCGAACCAATCTGCCAGCGCGCCAACAGTCGCTGCCTCGCAAAAAGCGCGCAGAAAACCCAGGATCGGATGAATCCCCTCCAGCATTCGAAAAATGATCATGCCGGTGAAGACAACGACAAGGGCCCCGGTGGCAACGCGACGCATCCTTGCGAAGCTGACAGCCGACTCTCGGGAAATACTGTTCATCGTTCAATTCTTGCCGGATATGCGGCGAGGCGCCATCCCGATCGACACGGCCTGAACGAAGAAAACGACGAACAGTAAGAGAATGATTCAGCCGGAACCCAATCGCTGTATTGTCACAACACCGTGAAATTGACCTCTCTTGCGAATTGTTAGCGACAAGCTGCTAACTCGACCCTTCGAACTCTCTCGCCAGACGAAAAAGCAAATCCTCCCTCCAAGCCGGCGCAAAAAATGTCACCCCGAATGGAATTTTGTCTGAACGAAAACCTGCCGGAACGGCAAGTCCGCAGAGATCGAGGAGGTTCATGAAGTTTGTATATCGGCCGAGATTCGTGTTGAGCCGAATGGGGTCGGCAAGCACTTGCTCGACCGTATAGATGGTCCCAGCCGAAGGCAGCAGAATCGCGTCGAAAGACTCCCAGGTTTCTTCGGATTCCCGCTCCAGGGCCGCTAAGCGATACTGGGACTCAAAGGCATCGACAGCGGAAAATGTCCTGGCGCTCAAGATCACGGCGCGAACCGTGGGATGCACGGCATCTGGGTTCGATTCAATAAGGGATTTGATCGCCGAATAGCGTTCGGCAACCCAGGGTCCGCCATAGAGGAGATTCGCCGTCTCGCGAAAGGGGCCATAGTCAAACTCGCTGACGCTCCATCCTCGGCAAGCGGCTCTTTTCACCGCCTCCGAATAGAGACGCGCATATTCACCGTCCTCGAAGAACTCTCGCTCGTCGTCGGCGAGCACACCAATTCTGCGAAGCCTCGAAGCCGCCGACTCAGCAGGCCGGCGTGAGAATGGATCGCCGCGGTCAAAGCCTCGAACCACCTTGTCGATCGCCTCCGCCTCTCCGAGGCTCTTGGTGAAAACGCTTATGCAATCAAGGGTCCTGCATGCGGGAACAAGACCGTTTGCGGACCAACTCCCGCGGGTTGGTTTGAATCCGACGAGATTATTGAAAGCCGCCGGCACGCGGCCGGAACCTGCGGTATCCGTTCCCAAAGCAAAGTCCACCAACCCGGCCGCTACGGCAACCGCAGAGCCGGAACTCGATCCGCCGCTGATATAAGCCGGATCGTAGAAGTTGCGCGGAAAACCATAGGGCGAGCGCGTGCCATTCAGACCGGTTGCGAACTGATCGAGGTTCGTCTTTCCAATCGGAATGGCGCCCGCGCCGATTAGGCGTTCAACGACAAACGCGCTTTTGGCCGGCGTGTAGGCGAATGCTGGACATGCAGCCGTTGTTGGCAGTCCAGCGACGTCGATGTTGTCCTTGATGGCAAACGTTTGGCCTTTCAAGGGAAGCTCGCGAGGGTCGGAGTCAAGCTCTTGGGCGCGTCGCACGGCGTGCTCTTCAGGTACCAGCGAGATCCAAACACCGTCACTACCGCGTTCGCGAATCCTGCGAAAGGTGTCGGTAATTTTGGCGGTAAGTCCCCTCATTTGCTGACTATGATTGCGAGCGTTTGCCCCGGCATAACCATTTGACCTTCGGAGCAGCCGATCGAGTGGACCATACCGTTGACGGGCGCAGCGATCGCCATCTCCATCTTCATCGCTTCAAGAATCAGCAGCGTCTCACCTTCGACGACTTCCTGGCCCGCCCTTGCGGAGACTTTCCAAACATTCGCAGCGACATGCGCGTTCACCGCGTGGCCCCCGTCCGGCATATGAAGCTCGGATTCCGGAGCATCTTCCTCGGGCGAATCCGCAGCCTCGCCGTCAGCCGCACCTGTCAGCGCCCAGCGCTCGCGTTCCTCGTCGAAAGCTTTTTGCTGCCTGAGCTTGAAGGAGGCGGCCTCCTCGGAGATGTCTGCCAGGAATTCTTGATACTCTCGCAGCCTGAAGACCTCCTGCTTGATGTCCAATTTGAACTTTCCGGCCGGAAATTCCTCCCGCATCCGCAGAAGTTCGCCAGCCTCCACAGGATAAAATTGAATTTGGTCGAAGTGCCTCAGGAGCCAAGGTTCGGGAAAATCGGCGGTCTTCCGCCATCGATTCCACATTTGAATGGTGCGCCCTACGAATTGATAGCCACCAGGACCTTCCATGCCATAGACGCATAGATAGGCGCCTCCAATGCCGACGGCATTTTCTGGCGTCCAAGTGCGCGCAGGATTGTATTTGGTGGTCACCAAGCGGTGCCGCGGATCAAGGGGTGTGGCGACAGGTGCGCCCAGATATACGTCTCCCAATCCCATCACGAGGTAGCGCGCCGAAAAGACGATTTCCTTGACCCGCTCGACGGAGTCGAGGCCATTGATCCTCCGAATGAATTCGATGTTGCTTGGACACCACGGGGCATCCTTACGCACGGACTGCACGTATTTTTCGATAGCCAACCGGGTGGAAGGATCATCCCACGAAAGTGGCAGGCGCACGATGCGCGTTGGAACTTCGAGGTCGTCCAACGCAGGCAATTCGGATTCCGCCGCAACGAGAATCTGCAGTAATCGATCACGCGGCAACAGACGGCTGTCATAATGAATCTGGAGCGAACGGACGCCCGGAGTCAGATCAAGTATTCCTGGTTGCTGACTTCTAGACAGCCAGTCCATCAACGCGTGCGCGCAAAACCGTAGATTCAGATTGAGGACCGGCGGTCCGTATTCGACCAGAAGGTATCTATCGCCGGCCTGCCGATACATAACCTCCGGATTGTCAGCACTGGAAGGAAGGCTGTGAAGAATCGGCAGCGAAGCCTCGCATGACGCGGCAGCCGGTGTCTCGCCGGGCAGCGTCCCGCCGCGTGACACCCTGCTGGGCCGCGCACGCCGAAAGCGCGCGCTCCTGATCAACTCGTCCTGCTCACGCTCGGCCGCAGCCGCCTGCTCCGCAGTCCAATTCGCAAAGCGCAAAAGATCGCCAGGACGAAGCTGCCCGATCTTCCAGAGTTCTGACTGGACGATTGTGACGGGACAAACGAACCCGCCGAGACTTGGTCCATCCAACGCCAGAATCACTGGCATGTCTCCCGTGAAATCCACCGCACCAATGGCGTATGCGTTGTCGTGAATGTTGGAGGGGTGCAAACCGGCCTCTCCACCGTCCTTTCGAGCCCACTTTGGCTTCGGCCCGATCAGGCGAACGCCGGTGCGTGAGGAGTTGTAATGAACCTTCCAATCCGTCTCGAAAAAGATCTCGGTATCTTCTTGGGTGAAGAAGTCTGGAGCCCCATGGGGGCCATAGAGCACTCCGATTTCCCAACGCTCTTCGTAGAGAGGAGGCTCCTTGAGCTTTCCAAAAGTAGCGGAGACTTCGGGATCAGCCAGCTTCAAGACGTCCCCAGCACGGAGGATCCTTCCTCCATGACCGCCGAACTTTCCAAGCGTAAACGTCGCTTGGCTACCCAAATAGTGCGGAATGTCGAATCCCCCAGCCACCGCAACGTAGGCTCGGCAGCCTGCGCCCTTGATTGTTTGAAGTTTGAGCGTTTCGCCGGCCTCAACCTCAAAGGCTTCCCACATCGGCTGCCTCCGCCCGGAAATCTCGGGTTGCATGTCGGCTCCAGACACGCAAACGACTGCGCGATGCTGGAACCTTAGTTTAGGACCCGAGACAGTACACTCCAAGGCACAGGTGCCCTCAGCGTTCCCGACCAAGCGGTTCGCCAGGCGCAATGCCAAATGGTCCATCGGACCGGATGGCGGAACCCCGATTTCCCAGTAGCCGACCCTGCCGGGGTAGTCCTGAATCGTCGTGTGGGTTCCGGGCTCAATCACATCGATCGTCCGGGGACGAAAGACAAAGGAGGACAGGTAGCTCGTTGTGACACCGCCCTTCTTGAAGCTTTCCCCGGCGAGAATGCTCGTTACGTAGTCGAGGTTGGTTTCGATTCCGTCAAGACGAGTGGAGGAAAGGGCCGTGTGAAGTTTTGCGATCGCTTCGTCGCGAGTCGGCGCATGGGCAATCACCTTCGCGATCATCGGATCATAGTAGGGCGTTACTTCGCTGCCGCGCTCGACCCATCCGTCCACCCGCACACCGGCGGGAAACCGCACTTCGGTAAGGACACCGCAGCTCGGCTGAAAGTTCTTATTTGGATCTTCCGCATACACTCGGGCTTCGATGGCATGACCGTTTGGAAAATGACGATATTGGCCAAGTGGAAGCGTTTCTCCGGATGCGAGGCGGATCATCCATTCGACAAGATCCAAACCCGAAACCTCCTCGGTCACACAGTGCTCGACTTGCAGGCGTGTGTTTACCTCGAGGAAATAGAATTCCTCGGATTCCGCGTCATACATGAACTCACACGTACCCGCAGAGCGATACTTTGCCGCCTGGCCCAATCTTCGCGCCGCTTCGTGGAGCCTCTGGCGTACGGACTCCGCGAGGGAGGGCGCCGGAGTTTCCTCGAGAACTTTCTGATTTCGGCGCTGCGCAGAGCAATCGCGCTCGCCCAGCACCGCCACAGTCCCGCTTCCGTCTCCAAAGATCTGCACCTCCACGTGGCGCGCCGAAGCGATGAACTTTTCAAGGAACAAGCCAGACGCCTTGAAATTGCTCTGTGCCAGGCGCCGGACACTCTCGAATTTCTCTTCGAGTTCCTCCGCGTTCCGTGCCAACTGCATTCCGATCCCTCCCCCTCCGGAGGTGCTCTTGATCATCACGGGAAATCCAATGCGCCTAGCCTCGGCCTGCGCCTCTGCCGGCCAGTCAAGAAGGCCCGACCCCGGTGAGACCGGCACCCCGCTTGAAATCGCGAACTCGCGAGCCGTGTGCTTAAGACCGAAGGCACGCATGTTCTGCGGGGTCGGCCCGATGAACGCAATTCCCGAGGCTTCGCAAGCCTCGGCAAAATCTGCATTTTCACTGAGAAATCCATATCCTGGATGGACGCCTTCAGCCCCCGTTCGCTTCGCGGCCGACAGAATCTGTTCGACCTGCAGATAGCTCTGGGCCGCTTGCGGGGGGCCCACGCAGATCGCCTTGCCTGCCAACCGGACGTGCGCGGCGTCGGCGTCCGCTTCCGAATACACGGCTACCGAAGCAATCCCCATGCGGTCGAGCGTGCGGATGATCCGGCACGCAATTTCGCCGCGGTTGGCTATGAGAACTTTTGAAAGCATCCCTCAACCGCAGAGGACACGGAGGTCGAATGGAAATGCTTCTGCGCTCGCAGCGCGCGCCGTGCCTAGTTCCATATGAGCACCCGGATCGGAGTAGGATTGTAAGCGTTGCAGGGGTTATTTAACTGCGGGCAGTTCGAGATGAGACAAAGCACATCCATTTCAGCGCGCATCTCCACGTACTTGCCGGGCTCGGAAACGCCGTCGGCGAACCTAAGATCACCGTCCGAGGTAACCGGCACATTCATGAAAAAATTGATGTTGTGAGCCAAGTCACGTTTGGTGACCCGATAACCGGAGAGCGCCATTTGAAGCAGAAACGTGTCGCGGCAAGCGTGCATGAAGCGCTTGTCCAACGAATATCTCACCATGTTGCTCTCCGCCGCGCAGGCGCCCCCGAGCGTATCGTGCCGGCCGCAGGTGTCCGCTGTTATTGTGAGCATTTCGCGGCAGAGATTCGACATCAGCCTTGTTCCGGTGGTGAGATAAATGGAGCCCTGTTCGCGAATGGTATCCTGCGCGCTATAGCGCTCCCGAACATCGGCGGAACTGAAAAAGAACGTGTCGGCGGCCTGATTCCCCTCCAGATCCACAATGCGCAGAACCTGTCCCTTGTTTATCGGGTGGAACCACCCATCGCCCGCCAGGATCGTTGAGTTCAGAACCGCGGTCTCCGGCTGAAACGGGCTTTCGATGTATATTAGGGTGCTCATAAGAAGAGTCGCTCCGTCAACGCCAGCGTGCGGCTGCATTCGGGCCGGAAATTGCGGCAAAAATCATCTTCCTCCGGCGGGTCGCATGGGAAGATCTCGATCTGCACGCGAGCGCGCGGATACTCGCCGGCGGGAGCAAGCGGGTGAGGGCAGTTCGCGAGGACAAAGAGGACGTCCATTTCGGTTCGGAGTCCAATGCGCGCGCCGGCTGGACAATGATGCGGAACAAATTTCATGCGGCCCTCGTCATCGACCACGATCTTGCTGAAAAAATTGACGTTGGCGACCATGTCCGCGAGACCCAGCCCGTGCTTGGCCAACTCGATGAGAAAACAATCATGGGCATTTCGATAGAAGTCGTTTCGGTACTGCTGATAGTTGTGTTCTCCAAACTTGGCAGCGACCATTCCTGCGGTTATGTGTCCGCCAAGGGGATCGTGCCAGCCGAGGCTATCGGCAACGATGGAGACCAGAGCGTTCCCCAAATCAGTCATCAGGATATGGCCGCGTGTCAGCTTTGCCGTGTGGAGGGCCTTGAGGGTGTCGGGAACGTTCAGACGATCGAGCGGCTCGGCTGCGTTGTAGAACAGTGCCGACAGGTTGGCGTCGGAATCGAGTGCGGTCAGGCGAAGAAGGCGGCGGCGTGGAACGCGCATCGACCACATCGCGCCACCTGGCAGGATTTCGGAAAACAGAGCTGTCGACAGGAACTGGCTCATCGCTTCCAGGACTTTCGCTTTGTGTTGCCACTCACAGGGTTCAAATGAGAATTCCGTTTCACAGTTGGCGCCGAGTGTACTTGAGGAATAACGATATCGGTAAGAGTCAACCTGCAGGAAAGTACCCCTTTGGACGAGAGGATCTTGTCGGTGATCTCCTTGAGAATGTGGACGGGACCCTGTACAATAATTACTTCCATGCGATGAGACTCTTTGAGTTGGACGTGCAGGGAGGTGATCACTTCCTTTTGATACTGCCTTTCCAATTCAAATAGCCTTTGGATCAGAGCGCCCCGGGACTCGTCATAAACAAGGGCAATAATCCCGGCCATTACCGGATCGCCGGCGGCCTCGCGACGTTCGAGAACGAAGCGCGCTATCATTTCAGCAATCGCCTTGGAGCGATTTTCCAACCCCCTTTCAGCGACCATCTCATCGAGTTCCCGAAAAATCCCCTCGGGAAGCGAAATGCTGATGCGCTGCACCTTTCCAGTGCCACGCCTCCTTCCAAGCCTATCGGCCGTTCTCATCACTCAGTATTACCAACAACGCGATGAGTAATACCACAACCAGTCCGCAAATAATTCGCTTCATTCTACTTCGTCTCCGGCAGCGGTCATTTTAACAACTGGCAGGCGGTCCTCCTCGGAGTCTTCAGCGGGCGCGTGGATCAATTCATCGAGGCGACGCTTGAGTGCCAGAAATTCCGACATGAGAAACTGTTCAGGCATTCGCGGACGCGGAACCGGATTCTCGATAAATTCACGAATCCCTCCGGGATTCACTCCCAAGACAAGGATGCGATCCGAAAGATAAACCGCTTCATCGAGGTCGTGGGTGATGAAGAGAATCGTGATGTCCACTTTCTTCCAAATTTGAAGAAGGTAAGCCTGCATTTTCGCACGGGTTAGTGCGTCGAGCGCGCCGAAGGGTTCATCCATGATGAGGATTCGCGGTTCATTCGCGAGAGCGCGGGCGATGGCGACCCGCTGCTTCATTCCTCCTGAGAGCTCGTGAGGGTAAGAGTCCTCGAAGCGGCTCAGGCCAACCATCTCGAGCCATTCCCGTGCCGTACCCTCGGCATTGGCGGGAGCCCTTTCCTGCATCTCGAGTCCGAACATGACGTTTTGCTTTACCGTTCTCCACGGAAAGAGCGTATAGCCCTGAAAGACCATCCCGCGGTCCGGGCCAGGACCGGCAACAGGCTTGCCATCCAGGAGCATTTCGCCACCGCTCGCTTCATCAAGTCCCGCCACAATGCGGATGAACGTTGACTTGCCACAACCGGAGGGTCCTATGATCGAGACGAACTCCCGCCGGTGGATGTCGAGCGAGACGTTGTCAAAGACGACGTGTTGATGGTCCCGAGGGCCGAAGCTCTTGCGAAGGTTTCGCAGGGAGAGCACGACCGGGCGCTCTCGAATGCGTTTGAAGCGAGCCGCCACCTGCGGATCCTGCCTGTGATAATCGGGGAGTTCGAGTGAGGTGAGCATGAAGTTAAGATTGCAAAGGACTTGCGCCCGCGTCCCTCGCAACGGGCGGTTCCAGCCGGCCAAAGTTCTCCAGAACCGCGGGTGATTCCTGCTCGACTGGCTGAGATTCTCCAAGATTCTGCTTTGCCACCGCCGAGACGGGAATCGCCGCGGATTTCTTTTCCGGACCTTGCGCTTCCACGGGAAGAGCGCTTTGCCAAACCAGGCGAGTGCCATGTCAGTCGTCAAGCCGATGATGCCGATCATCATGATCGCCGCATACACGTTGTCGAAATTCCGGTAGCGCGCCTGCTGATTGATGAAGAAGGTAATCCCCGACATGGTGCCCACGACTTCTGCGACGATAAGGTAAGTCCATGCCCAGCCCAGCAGGATGCGCATGTCGGTGTAAATGTCGGTGATTGTGGCCGGAATGACGACCCGTCTTACCAGGCGCAATCCGCGCGCGCCAAGGGTCTGCGCCGCCTCGATGAGCGCTGGATCAACCTTGCGCACGGTATTCGATACGACGAGCACCTGCTGGAAGAACGTTCCGATCACGATGATCGCAATCTTCGGTCCATCATCAATACCGAGAATGGCTACGCACAACGCACCAAACGCAGGAGCGGGCAAGTAGCGAAAAAACTCGATGAAGGGCTCCTGAAGTCGAGAGAAAAAGCGATAGGTTCCGCAGAGAATTCCCATGGGAACGCCAATGATCGAAGAGATCACGAACCCAAAGAAAATTGTTCGCATGCTGTGTCCCAGGCTTTCGTGGAGCCACGGTTCATTCGGAAGGCGCGGCGGCGTCGAGAACGCGGTATAGAAGGCTCGAAGCACCTCGTGCGGAGTAGGCAAGTACACGGGATTTACGGGATATCCCAACGGGGAATCTCCTCCCTCCGCGCTCGCTTTCGCGAGTTGCTTGGCAAATTCCGCTTTCGAGACCTCCATGCCCTCCACAAAATATTCCACGCTTCCAGAATCGGTAATACGCACTAGGGGATGCCAAAGGAAGGGCAGATAGCTCACTGCGCACCATATGGCCAGCGGAACGACGAAGGAGAAAATCGAGAGTATAAGCCGGAGCCTCTCCGGCAATTCTTGCTTCAGTCCCAGCCAGTCCC
This sequence comes from Terrimicrobiaceae bacterium, assembly GCA_036525415.1. GTDB lineage: Bacteria > Verrucomicrobiota > Verrucomicrobiia > Chthoniobacterales > Terrimicrobiaceae > DASTFP01. Next base: position 69,865 of record DATDAL010000135.1, read on the forward strand.
GACGAGTCATGGCCCCTCTTCCGATCCGACTACAAACCCTCGACAATACCCGGCGCCAGGTAGCTTGCTGGCTTCTGCGACTCCTTATACACGTTGTTATCCAGATTGAACTGGTTGCCAATCGTCATCGATCCATAAATGGAATCGAGACCGTCGCCCTTTTTGAAGGTCGACTTCGCCTCGGCAAGTGAGAGAAAATGTGTCCCGGGAACATTCTCTGCATACTCATCGGGATCAGCCCCAGCCTTCGCCGCCATGATGTTGATGGCATCCCGCCGCGTGGCCGGGTCATTGATGTAGTCAACACACTTGTAGAAAATCTGGACGATTTTCGCCCAGGCATCCTTTTGTTGAGCAAAGCTCACGGGGTTTACCGCGAGCACGTCGTAAATGAGGCCCTTCGCGTCAGCGCTTGTAAAAAGCTTCTTTGAACCTGGAACCTGCTTGAGTGCTTGACCGGAAACCGGATACCAGGCACCAACGGCTGCGACTTTTCCTGACGCAAGTGTCTGCGGGGTTTCGTTGGTGGCCGTATTGACGATTTCGACGTCGGACTGACTCATTCCGTTCTGCTTGAGCGCTTCGAGAAGCAGGAGGTGTTCGACCAACGTCACCTCGACACCGACCTTCTGGCCCTTGAGGTCCTTAATGGATTCGATTCCCGGCTTGCCGATAATCATGTCACTCCCGTCGCTGTAATCGAGAAGGGCAATTATCTTGCTCTTCGCGCCGTTGGCCCCATTGACAAGGGCATCCGTCGCGACAGCAGTCACAGCGTCTACCTTGCCCGCAGCGAAGGCGTCCAAGGAGGGCAAATAATCGAACCAGACAAGATCGACATCCAGGCCGGCCTCCTTGAACCAGCCCTTTTGCTTAGCGACTTCAAGGATAGTAAATCCCGGCCAGTCACTGTAGCCGATCTTGAGCGGTTCGGCATGACCGGAGACAGCCAAAAATACGGCAAAGACACTCGCCTGGAACTTCAGGAACACTTTCTTCAATGATTTCATAGGCAACTGGGAGTACTACGATCACCTGGCTTGGTAATACGACAGAGAAGCAAATGCCATGCCACGCTGGCTGGTCGACAAAGCCTCTTTGATTCTGCTCAGCAACTTGCTCCGCGTTGTGGAGCAATTTTAGCAGCTTGTTGAGATGGGCCACCCGCTGCGAGCAAACCCTCTCGAGCATATTCAGCCTTCGCCATAGGTCCGACAAGCTGCTAGAGCAGCATTTCCGCCCAGCGAGAGAAGACGGTGGACGCCGTTTCGCGCAGCATCGGCAAGCACTCCTGCCCCTGCTGCCAGATCAAGTCCGCATCGACGCCAGACTCGACGAGAAAGCCGTAAGCTCTCGCGACCGCTTCCTCAAACAGCCCGGGAGTCATTTCCAGATGGAACTGCAGACCGTACAGGGCGTGACCGTAGCGGAAAAGCTGGTTCCGGGTAAGGGCGGACGAGGCGAGTCGCATGCCCCCAGGGGGAATGTCGAAAACATCTCCATGCCAATGCGTGGCCACGAACTTTGCCGGAATTCCCCGCCAGAGCGGGTCATACTGGGAAATCGGATCCAACGTCACCTCAAAAAAACCAACTTCCCGCTGGCCCGGCTGAACTCTCGCGCCAAGCGCTGAAGCCATCAACTGGGCGCCCAGGCACAATCCAAGTACCGGCTTGCATTGAGACGCCGCATGGCGCACCAGAGCGCATTCGCTGGAAAGGTAGGGATATTTTTCCTGTTCATAGGCCCCCTGCGGACCCCCACCCAGCGCGAGGCCACCAAAACCTTCGAGAGTCGCCGGCACAGTCTGCCCGAGGTCGGGTCGAATCACCTCCATTGAGAGGCCCATTCCGTTGAGGGTTTCGCCAAGCACGCCAGGACGATCGACGTCACCGTGCTGGATGAACAAGACCCTTCTCGACCTCATAAGATCCTGCCGCGAGCGTCCAGTCCCGGCGCGAGCCAAGGTGTCCCCACGGAATTCCGTCCGGAAACCCAAACCGGACGAGGTTGAACATTCATTGCGGCCTTCGGTTTCCCTTGCGGCCTGAGGTTTCCCGCGGGTTTCATAACCTGAGAATAGGCGGGATACGGCAATCTCGACAATAGGAAGGTCTTCCTATTTAGCAGTCCATTCCAGCGGAACGGCGCTGAACGGCCACTGCCGCGGCGCAGCGGTTCTCTACGCCCAGTTTGCGGAAAATCTTGTCGAGGTGGTTCTTTACGGTGTGGGCGCTGATCCCCAGAATAATTGCGATCTCCTCGTTGGACTTGCCCTGACTCACCCAACCTGCCACCTCCTGCTCACGGGGGCTAAGATCGACCGCAGCTCCGGCGGGCTGGCCGTCCTCGATTTGTTCGTCCACAAGCAACAGAAAACACCCCGCATGGGGATGGCGCGTGAATCGGACGATCAGCTTGCGAGATCCGCTAGCGAAGGTCCACCCGCTCTTGAGCTTGAGATTCTCGGAAAAAAAACGCGTGCGCAGCTTTCGGACCACGAGGTCGTGGAGAGGCTCCGGAAGCCGGCTTCGGGAACCTGCCCTCCCTCCAATATACCGGCAAATCAATCGACGAGTCGCCTGGCTGCAATAGCGCACTTGGCCGTCTTCCCCGAGCAAGATGTGTCCCCGGCCCAGCGTAGATTCGATGGACTCGAAGATTCCCGGTTCCTCAGCGGCTTCGAGCAGCCAGTCCATATGCACATCAAAACCCACGACGCCAGCGCATCTCCCCGCATAAAAAACCGGTGCTGCCGTACTGGTGATGAAGAGATTCTTCCCGGCAACCGGATATTCATACGGATCAATCAAGACCTCCGCCTTTCGTCGAGCCGGCGCGATATACCAGTCGGCGCCCGGTTTGTCATAGTCAATATTGGCCTCAAGCCGAATCTGGCCTCCATAGCGATGCCAGAAGGGCACAAACCGTCCGCTTTGGTCGTGGCCTGGGGTACCGGCAAACGCACCGTCTCGGCCGTCCAAGGCGTTCGGCTCCCAAACCGTCCAAACCCCAAGCAAACCGGAATTTGCCACAAGGACCCTCCGCATGATCTCGGTGAACAAACTACGGTCGGCGAGTCCTAGAGTCTTCAATGAGCAAAAGACCGTGGCAAGCTGACTGGCCCGGTTCACAGCCTCAGCCCGTTCCAAAGTCATGCTACGGCTAAAGCAGTTTTCATACCAGTCCTTCGCGATCTTTTGCCCCAGCTGAATATTGACCTGGCTCCCCTCCTATCCTATTCTGGGCGACTTTATCAAAGACCGCCAACCAGCACCGAAGTAGCGCACCGAGAAAATCGATGGCCAAAGTAACCCTCAAAGACGTTTACAAGATTTATCCAGGAGACAGGGGCAAGGAAGTCACTGCTGTGGAAAATTTCAATCTCGAGATTTCAAACCGAGAATTCGTCGTTTTCGTCGGGCCGTCCGGGTGCGGAAAGTCCACAACCTTGCGAATGATCGCCGGTCTCGAGGAAATCTCGAGAGGCGATGTTTTAATCGGAGACAAGCGCGTCAACGATCTGCCCCCGAAGGACCGTGATATCGCAATGGTTTTTCAGAACTACGCGCTCTACCCCCACATGAGCGTCTACGACAACATGGCGTTCGGTCTGGAACTGCGAAAATTCCCAAAGGCGGAGATCAAGAAGCGTGTAGTTGAAGCCGCGGGAATCCTGGGCATTGAACAATTGCTTGACCGCAGGCCAAAGGCGCTTTCCGGCGGACAGCGTCAGCGCGTCGCAGTCGGGCGCGCCATCGTGCGGCAGCCAGAGGTTTTTCTTTTTGACGAACCGCTCTCGAATCTCGACGCCAAGATGCGCGTTCAAATGCGCACGGAGATCACGAAGCTCCACCAGCGCCTCCAAGCGACGATGATCTACGTGACCCACGATCAAATCGAAGCGATGACTATGGGCACGCGCATCGTCGTGATGAAGGATGGTTTGATCCAGCAAGTGGATAGTCCGTTGAAAATCTACGGCGAACCAAAAAACCTCTTCGTCGCCGGCTTTTTGGGCAGTCCCCAGATGAATCTCGTAAAGGGCACACTGCACGGAGGGAGCGGTGGCCTTGTGTTCAAGGAAGCGCACGGCGGTGTGATCGAGGTCGAACTCGGAGACCGCAAAGCTGCCGCCGGCTACGTCGGCAAGGATGTGGTGCTTGGCGTTCGACCCGAGAATTGTGAACTCGCTCCGGCAGGACAATCTTCATCGAACAATTGTTTCCAAGCGGTGGTCGACATCGTGGAGCCAATGGGTGCGGAAACCTACTTTCACCTTCAGACCGGTGCCCATCTCCTTATCAGCCGCAGCCCTGCCGGAGCACAGCAGGCGGACGCTGGCCACCGGTTCAAATTCCAGATCAACGCGACAGCAGCGCACCTTTTCGACCCGGTGACGACCCACCGAATCGAATAATTAGGCCAGGAAAAACCAGCGCCGTAATGACATGCGACCCTTATGAGCAGCCCCGATTTTGACGTTCGCCATGTTGCCAGGTTGGCCCGCATCGCCCTGGCTGAAGACGAAGCCGCCACCTTTCAAGAGCAGCTTGGCCGCGTCCTGGAGCATATCGAGCTTCTCAAGAAACTTGACGTTTCAGGCGTCGAGCCGACCGCACATACATACCCGATTTTCAACGTAACGCGCCAGGATATTCCGGGTGCCAGCATGTCGCGAGAAGCGGCGCTCGCCCTTGCGCCTCGCGCCGCCAACAATCTTTTCATCGTTCCGAAAGTCGTCGAATGATGGATCTCGCCCGCCTCACCGCTTCCGAACTTCAGGAGGGTTTTCGCGCCAAAACCTTTCACCCTGTCGATGTTGTGCGTGCGCTCGAATCGCGAATTCAGGCGGTGGACCCAGTCGTACAAGCCTTCCTTTCCCGTGATTTTGAAGCTGCTCTGCGGAAGGCCGAAGTGGCTGACATCTCTCTTCCGCTCGGAGGAATCCCCATCGGCATCAAAGATGTCATCAATGTGCAGGGTGATCCCTGCACCTGCGCTTCGAAAATCCTGCAGGGCTACGCCGCGCCTTATGACGCTACGGCCATCGCGCGGCTCAGAGCCGCCGGCGCCATCCCGTTCGGCAGGTTGAACATGGATGAATTCGCCATGGGTTCGTCAACCGAAAATTCGTCGTTCCAGACCACGCGCAACCCGTGGGACACCTCACGCATCCCCGGAGGGTCGAGCGGCGGGTCGGCCGCGGCCGTCGCCGCTTGCGAGGTTCCCGCCGCGCTGGGTTCGGATACCGGCGGCTCGATTCGCCAGCCGGCAGCGCTTTGCGGTTGTGTCGGCCTCAAGCCGAGCTACGGACGCGTTTCGCGCTATGGCCTGGTCGCCTTTGCTTCTTCGCTGGATCAGATCGGTCCCATTGCACGCTCATCGCGCGACTGCGCGCTCTTGCTCAACGCGATCGCCGGACGGGATCCGATGGACTCCACCTCACTGGATCCCCCGGCTGAGGATTTCACAGCAGAGCTCGGACGCGATCTCAAAGGTATCCGCCTGGGCATCCCGAAGGAGTATTTTGTCGATGGCATGGACCCCCGCGTGAAGTCCGCCATCGAAGCCGCCATCCAGCAATGCGCAGAGCATGGCGCCGAGCTCGTAGAACTCTCCTTGCCCCACACCGAGTATGGGGTTTCAGTGTACTATATTATCGCAACCGCCGAGGCTTCGGCTAATCTCGCCCGTTTTGACGGCGTGCGGTATGGTCGCCGGGCAGATAAGCCGAAAGATCTCATGGACCTTTATGTTCGCACTCGTGAAGAGGGATTTGGCAGCGAGGTCAAGCGCCGCATTATTCTGGGTACCTACGTTTTGTCCAGTGGATACTACGACGCGTACTATCTTCGGGCACAAAAAGTCCGTACCTTGATCCGCCGCGACTTTACAGCCGCCTTCGAGAAGATAGATGCCATCGTTTGTCCCACCTCGCCCGATGTTGCTTTCCCTCTCGGCGAACGCACGAGCGACCCGCTGAAAATGTACCTCGCCGATATCTTCACGATCGCAGCCAATCTTGCGGGAATCTGTGGGATCAGCGTGCCCTGCGGATTCGTCCACGAAGGCCGAAACAAGCTTCCTGTTGGTCTCCAATTCCTCGGAAAATCTCTCTCCGAAACCCGCCTGCTCGGCATCGCCGACGCCTACGAACGCATCTCGGGCTGGAGCAGGGAACACGCGCCTGTATGAACCCTGATTCTAGGTTCCGATTTTTGCAGCATGCGTCTTCGCAGTCCCATACCTACGCGAACTGCGCCAACTCGAGGGAGAATCGCCCGGCAAACGGATCCGGCGGGCTGGACATCTTGGCGGTTTTACCTACCTTCACAGCTCCGAATGAGTCTTCTGTTCTTTAAGCGCGTCCTCGCCAATCCCCTACGGGTCGGCTACGTGGTGCCCAGTTCGCCGTTCCTAACGCGTCAGACCGCGCGACGCATTGATTTCTCTCAGCCCCGTGTTGTCGTCGAACTCGGCCCCGGTGAAGGTTGCCACACCCGCCAAATCGTTAAGCGCATGAATGCGGACTCCCGTCTCATCCTTTTCGAGCTCGATGAGGAATTTGTTTCGCATTTGCGCAAGCAATTCGTGAGCGAGCCTCGCGTCACCGTGCTGAATACCGATGCTTTGCATCTGCCGGAGACTCTGCGTGAAATGGGCCATTCTCACTGCGACTACATTGTTTCCGGTCTGCCGTTTTTTGTCATCGAACCGAGGACCAAGGATAAGCTGCTGCGAAGCATCGCGAGGGCGATGGACAGCCAAAGCCGCTTCATCACTTACCAGGTCACAACCCAACTCTGCGACCACGATCATCTTTTCGAGCTTGCTGCCAAGGAATATTGTCCGCTGAATTTCCCGCCGATCAACGTGCTCGAATTTCGCAAGGCCGCCACCAGTTAGAGCCCTTGCCGTTGGAGAGGCGGTTTGTGCCCTTGGCGTATCTGTTTAGCGGTATCCCTTTGCCACCTCCTCTGCGAGAATGGCGATCCCTTCGCGCACAGAAGTCTCGTCCATTGCGAAACTGAGCCGGATGCATTCGTGTCCATGCTTCCAGTTTTCCTCTCCGCCTACGCCGAAATAGTGGCCAGGAACGATCAGAACGCCTCGCGCTTTGAGTCGTGAGTACAGTGTTTCGGCTGAAATCTTCATCCCCCGAAACCAGAGCCACAAAAACAGGGCGCCTTCGCTTACATGCACATGGTAGTCCAGCCCGTTATCGAAAAATTCCGCGACCCATTCCTGCGCCAGATGGGATTTTCGCTCGTAGAAGGGTTGGATGACCTCGCGCGCCAGGCGCAGGATATCCCCCGACTTCACCAGCGGTAGGACAATGGCCTGCCCAATAGAGCAGTTTGCAAGACCAACGATTGCCGTCATCGAGGCGATCGCGCGAATGATCTCAGGATGCGCCACGACGATGCCAGTACGGGTATTCGGAAGTCCGAGCTTGGACAGGCTCAGCGTAAGTATGATATTCTCGTCCCAGATCGGATCAGCCTCGCGGAACAAGATGCCGGGAAACGGCACGCCGTAGGCGTTGTCGATAATCAAGGGCACCCCGGCGCCGCGGCAAATGGCAGCCAGTCGATGAATCTCATTGTTGGTGAGCACATTGCCCGAGGGATTCGTTGGGCGCGACACGCATAGCGCTGCCACATCCGAGGATACATTGAGCCGCTCGAAATCAACATGATACTTGAAGCGGTGGCCGGGCAGAAACTCGATGCGCGGTTCCAGGGCATGCAAGTGGCCGGAAGCAAGCCCTTGATTCATATAGCCTATGTACTCAGGCACGAGCGGAAGCAGGATCGTTTTGCGTCTGCCGTCGCGGAATTCGCCGGCCAAAAGGTTGAAGAGAAAAAAGAACGCTGTTTGTCCGCCCGCGGTGATAGCAATATTCTCCGGACCGACGTTCCATCCGAATTCCTCCCGAAGCAAATTCGCCAGTGCGACGATGAATTTCGGATTGCCAATAGGGGGATCATAATTCGTCAACATCCGATCAAACGCCGGCGGATCGGCCAAAATTGCCGCCATACGATTGCGCCAGATCGCCTGCATCTCCGGTATATGCGCGGGATTGCCGCCACCAAGCATTCGCACTCGTCCATGCGCACCAGCCAACGCACGGCCGAGATCGTCCATCAATTCCTCGATCCCGCTGCCGCTGGCCAACCGCTCGCCGAAAAGGGATTTCTCAAACACTAAAGAGATCTAACCACAGAGAACACAGAGAGCACAGAGTCAAATCCCTCGACTCGTTTTCTTTGTGTCTTAAGCTCTCTGTGATTAATTTATCTTTCGTCCTAATTTAAAGATTCATGCCGTTCTCTTCTGAAATCAGCAGTTTGCTTCGCGATAAATCTTCGCTTTTGAGGCAGTTCGAGGCGTTGCTTGCTCCGTGCTCGGACTTGAACCTCGAGTTGCTGGCCCGCGAATCCGCTGCGATCACCCGGCGCCACTTTGGGCGTACCATGCGCCTCTTCGCTCCGCTCTACCTCTCCAACGAGTGCATCAACTCCTGCGCCTATTGCGGCTTCTCCCGTGAGAATGCCATCCTGCGCGTTACACTGGAAATCGAGGAAGTCGCGCGCGAGGCCGCGCACATCATCGGTCAGGGCTTTCGCAACATCCTTCTGGTGGCCGGCGAGCATCCAAAATTCGTTTCCGGCGACTACCTCAAGAGGTGCATCCACCGTCTCTCGACCGCGGTTCCGAGCATCAGCCTCGAAACGGCTCCGATGGAAGCCGCAGAGTATGTCCCTCTCGTTCATGCCGGCGCAGAGGGGCTTGTCGTTTACCAGGAAACCTACCATCGCCCGACCTACTCGAAGATTCATCTTTCAGGGCCAAAGAAGAACTACGACTGGCGGTTGGATTGTCCGGAGAGGGCGTACGAGGCCGGCTTCCGCCGCATTGGCATCGGCGCCCTCTACGGTCTCTGGCATTGGCGCGAAGAAGCGATGGCCCTCGCCGCTCATCTCGAATATCTCCTGCGTACGTGCTGGAAGGCTCAGATCACCGTCAGCCTTCCGCGCCTGCGACCAGCCGCCGGCAACTTCCATCCCACACACCCTCTGTCCGACCGCGAGTTCGTCCAGTTGCTTTCCGCGTTGCGCATTTGCTTCCCCCAGATTGGAATCGTTCTGAGCACGCGCGAGCCAGCGGTCATGCGAGATGCCATCGCTCCGCTCGGCATTACCATGATGAGCGCGGGCAGCCATACGGAGCCGGGCGGCTACACTGGCCAGGGAAAACAAAATCTGCATCAGACAGTCCGCGGCCGACAAATTGCCGCAGTCGGCGAACACGCCGAAGGCCAATTCGCCATCTCCGACGAGCGTCCGCCCCATGTGGTCGCTGCCCGCTTGCGGGAGCTTGGACTCGAGCCAGTTTGGAAGGATTGGGACGCTGCCATCCTCAACGCCGCCTAAAGAAATCATGAATCTTCTTTTGAACGGGCAGGAAGAGGAAGTGCGGGCGCAAACTGTTGCCGGCTTGGTCAGCGACCTCGGCCTCGCCCCCGAAACCGTCCTCGTCGAACACAACGGCACCGCCCTCTTGCGCTCCGAATGGGCGCATACGGCGCTTTCCGACAATGACCGGCTAGAAATCCTGCGGGTGGCCGCGGGAGGATAGTCAGTCGGCTTTCAACGATGCCGGCTACAACTCATGGGCGCGTCGGGGTGACCCCGGGGAACCTGCGAAAATGAGTTTGAAGTGAACTCGACGAAGCACTGTAAGGATTTGCATGCGAAAGCGACCTACAACCAATGAAGTTCGTAATCATTCTGTGTCTCGTGCTCATGGCTTTGATGATCGGAGCCATCGTCCTTGCCGTCGGCAAGGCCCGCGAAACTACTAGAGCAAAAGTCATGAACAATCATCCCGAGAACGTCAGCATCCGTCTATTGCAGGCCGACGGAACCCTTACCGAGCCAACCAGCGTGCCGCGGGTCGTCAAGACCGATGAACAGTGGCGAGCCCAGCTCACACCCGAGCAATACAAAGTCGCCAGGGCACAAGGCACGGAACGCGCCTTCTGCGGGATTTTCCACGACAACCATAAGACAGGTGTCTATTTGTGCGTAGGCTGCGGACTCCCGCTCTTCCGCTCGGATGCCAAATTTGACTCCGGAACGGGCTGGCCCAGCTTCTTTCAACCGATAGCCGAGGAGAACATCGGCACGGAAACGGACTTGAGCTATGGGATGACGCGCGATGAAATCCACTGCGCGCGCTGCGACACCCACCTCGGTCACGTCTTTCCGGATGGTCCGGCTCCCACCCGACTGCGCTTTTGCATCAACTCAGCCTCACTGATTTTCGAAGAGAAAGAGGTCCTTGCTGAGACCGCAATCCTTGGCGCCGGCTGCTTTTGGGGCGTCGAAGAGGCCTTTGCAAAGATGAAGGGAGTCACCTCCACCGCGGTCGGATATTCGGGTGGCACGACGAAAAACCCCACTTACGAAGAAGTGTGCTCGCACACCACGGGTCATGCCGAGGTCGTAAAGATCGAATTCGACCCATCTGTGGTTTCTTATTCGGATTTGCTCGATCTTTTCTTCGAGATCCATGACCCCACCACGCTCGACCGTCAAGGCCTTGATATCGGGAACAACTACCGTTCAGCCATTTTCTTTACCACCCCTGAACAAGAAACCGCCGCACGCCAAGCGATCGCCCAACTCGAAAAAGCGAAAAAATACAATCGGCCAATTGTGACAAAGGTCGAGCTCGCCGGACCGTTTTACCGGGCGGAAGAATATCACCAGCAATACGCCGCGAAACACGGCGGCGGCTTCTGCCACATCCCGGCCGGAGGTTGAACGTGCTGGAACGAGAGTTAGCCTTGACCTCTTGCTGGCAGGTGGGCCTTTTAAACGGTTGCGCTGCAGCTGGACGTCACTCGGATTGGTGCTCAATGCGGCTAACAAAGCCACAATACCTACCCATCCCCAAAATTTGGTGGAGACCCCGAATTTGCTGGAGACCCGTTTCTTCAAAATGGTGCGCGATGCAGGGTTCGAACCTGCGACTTCCTGCGTGTGAAGCAGGCGCTCTACCACTGAGCTAATCGCGCGACGTAAGGTCCCTTTATCCCAAGCGGCGACGATTTCAAGCTTTCCCGATGCGAATCGGGTTTCTCAACACCAAGAGGTTTCGCTGTTCGAAAATCGTGCGCTGTCTTCCCTGATCGCGAGACCCTTCTCTCTTGCCGCGCCCAGAGGATTCCGCCAGCCTGGGACATGACCTTGCCGGAAATGGCGGCACGCATTGCGGGCTTGTCACTGATTCTCCTGGGTGCGGCTACAATTCTCGCCTACGCCTTCCAAAGAGCGCTCATCTATTATCCACAGACGGCCGAGTTCACGGCTCTCGAACCTCGGGCCGCACGGCAAGGTCTTCTCCCGTGGCTTGACGCGAAGGGAAGCTTCGTTGGCTGGCGCAGCCAGCGAGGCGCTGGCATTCCCCTCTTACTTCTTCATGGCAACGCCGGTCACGCAATGCATCGCAGCTACTTCGTGTCACGCCTACGCGACGCAAGTGTCACGCCCCCAATTTTCATTCTCGAATATCCGGGCTACGGCGCCCGACCCGGGACACCCACTGAAGACGATCTCGTGGCCGCGGCAGTCGAAGCCATCGATCTCTTAGGGCAACCTCTGATTCTCGCAGGCGAATCTCTGGGGTCTGGCGTCGCGTGCGCGGCGGCGTCACAGCGACCCAGTTCCGTTCGCGGCCTTCTCCTCATTACGCCCTTTGACTCGCTGGTTACAGTCGCCAAAGTGCACTATCCCTGGGCGCCCGTCGGACTTATTTTGAAAGATCGTTACGACTCGTCTCGTGCTTTGGAAAATCTCCGCGCACCACTCGCGGTCATCGTCGCCGACGGCGACTTCGTAATTCCGGTTGATTCCGCCATCAAGCTCTTCGCATCGTACCTCGGTCCCAAGAAGCTCTGGCGAGTTGCAGGCTCCGGGCACAACGAAGTGCTTCAGGATATTTCCGATTCGGAATTACGAGCCGCGTATCAATTCGCGTGTGATCGATAAGGGTATTCTGGACTATCCGTCAAATCCGCGCAATCCGCGGTAAATGAGGTTTTGGGTCCTGTCGACCGCCTGCCGCGGCGAGCGGTGCCGGGTTTGGCCGCACACAGTCCCCTCTCAAACCCGTTCACTCCACCCACTCGTAATCTCCAGGAGCCGCATTTTTGCCCCTCGCTCGGCAACCAGGCGCAACTTGTCGAAAGCGGCTGTCTCGCTGCAAGGGAAGCCTTACAAAAAGGAATTCGGCTTCGCCATAAGCCCGCCAAGCGGCTAGCGACGGCGGCGGCGGGCTCCGAACGATGTTCCACGGTGCGTGCGCACACCCTTTGCACCGCGCAGTGCAGCTTCGACGGCTTCCTCATTGAAGATCGCGGAGTAAACATAAGAGAAATTCTCGAGCCTAAGCCGCGGGACTTGTTGAGCTATGAAACGCTCGATCTCCTTCACGTGAGGAAGCTCTTCGGCTGTCATGATAGTAAAGGCATCGCCGACATTCTGGGCTCGACCTGTGCGCCCGATCCGGTGAACGTAATCTTCCGGATGCTGTGGGACGTCATAGTTGATTACATGGCTTACTCCTGCAATATCAATACCACGCGCGGCGATATCGGTTGCAACCATCACTTCATAGCGCCCGTTCTTGAATCCTTCCAGTGCTTCCACACGTTCTAGCTGCGTCCGATTTGAATGCAGGACAGCCACGGAATGATTCTGTTGCTTTAGTTGGCGCGCGATGCGATCGGCCCCTTCTTTTGTTCGGCAAAAGATCAAAACGCTGTCAAACTGTGTTCGCTCCAAAAGCGCGAGAAGAAGCTCGAATTTCTGCGCCGCGGCCACCGGATAGAAAGCGTGGCTCACCGTCTCGGCCGGCGAGCGCTTTACTCCGATCTCAACCTTAATCGGATCGCGCAAGCACCACGCAGCCAGACGCTCGATCTCTTCAGGAATCGTCGCCGAGAACAGCAAGGTTTGCCTTTTCTTCGGGCATCGCTCAACGATCCTTCGAACATCCGGAAGGAAGCCCATATCCAACATCCGATCCACCTCGTCGAGCACGAGAAACTCCAACCCGGAGAAATTCACCGCGCCCCTCTGCATATGATCGAGCAACCTGCCTGGAGTGGCTACAATCACATCACTCCCGGTCTCCAAAGCCTCCCTTTGCTTCCCGTAGCCAACTCCCCCGTGAATCAAGGCTACCTGAATGTGCATAAAGCGCGCAAAGTCCCTGAAAGCCGTCTCCACTTGCATCGCAAGTTCGCGCGTCGGTTCAAGGATCAAACAACGAGGGAGTTCGCCGGGTGAATCTAAAAGTGACAGCATGGGAAGTCCAAACGCCGCTGTCTTTCCGGTTCCCGTCTGCGCGGACGCTATGAGATCGTGTCCGGAGAGGATCAGCGGGATGGCGCGGAGTTGGATCGGCGAAGGATCTACATAGCCCATGCGTTGAACTCCGTGGACCACGGAAGCCGACAAACTCAGATTTTGAAACGACATAACTCTCGTCTATTAGCAGCTCTCTAAATCCGAAAGAAGCCTTTTGCCTCGAGCGGCTCCCACGAGGCCAGCGCAGCAACCAAATCTTTGGCAGGGCGAAACTCCTTCAGCCAGACTTCCCGCCCTTTATAGTCTCCGTGCGACCGCCCGCCGGACGCCAAGTCCACTCGCGCATATCTGAGTCCGTAATAGATGCCATCGCCACTCAGCTTGACCATCGCCTCTTTGCAAACCCAATAGCGAAGGAATGTAAACCCTTGGATCGGACCCTCCAGTGCCTCGATCTGGCTTGTCTCCTCGCGCGAAAAGAACTTCCGCGCCAAAGCTTCCGCACGAACCGTCCGGTGCGCCGATTCGACATCCAGGCCCACAGCCTTCGATGAAAACGCCGCGAACATCCTTCCCGCCGTGTGCGACAGATTGAACTCCGGAGCACCAGGAACATAAGGCTTCCCCCGCCTTTCGCGGCACATTTCGATTTCCTCAGGCAGACAGCCCATGTAAAGGGCGGCGATTCTCCGAAGGCCACCCTGAGCCGAACCATAACTGCATTTCACCTCTTCGTTCACAATCTTCTCGTAACGCAACGATTCCACCGCACTCAAATATCGAACCAAAACATGAGACGGATGGATCTGCCAAAGATGAACTCCCCGCGCAGAAATCGCTAAATCTCGAACCTCATAGTCGGTCCATTCCGACCGCAAAAAAGAGTCCATACCTAATTATTCGCTTGCCGATGACAAAGGTGTTAGCTAAAATTATTCACTTTATGGACTTTTCACAATTCAATACCTCAACTCTTGAGAGCCTCATCAAGCTGACAAAGAAACGTGATATCCTTCTGGATGAACTCAAGAAGCTCGAAGCGGAAATCACGAGCGTTTACTCAGTGGGTACAGCCGAGCCCGCGGCCACACGGCGCAGAAAGGCTGCCGGACGGCGACGCGCTTCCGCTCCGGTTGCTGAGGCCAGAACAGCAAAGGGCGTCGAAGCCGAGACGAGTGGGAGACGGGGCGCGCTCAAGGCCCGTATCCTCACCGCGCTGCGGGCGGCAGGCGACAAGGGCGTTGCCGTGAAGGAACTCTCTGCCAAGCTGGGTGTAAAAAATCAGAACGTTCATGTCTGGTTCAGCAGCACCGGCAAGAAACTTGGAACGATTCAGCGTGTGGGAGCGGGCCGTTATCGCCTCAAAGCGGGCGCATAGTTCCTGCTTCGGGCGGAAGGACAGGAAGGTTCCGGGCGATCGAGCGCACGTAAAAGTCTAGCGCTTCCGCGACCCCATCTGCCCAGCACCTGTTCGCTATGTATCCTTGGGAGCGCCGCACGATCTGTTTGACGGGATCGATGGCATTTGCTGGACAGGCCGTCATCTTAGCGTACGAGCCGTCCAGCATCGACAGATCGTTGAAGTGATCACCGGCCGCGAAAACCGCGTCGGCTTCGATTCCTTCCAAGCGGCACAGCTCTCCCAGAGCTGAGCCCTTATGATAATCCCTGTGGCAGAAGCGAAGATAGATGCTGTTTCGCTGAAAGCTGAAATCAGGGAGGCGGTCGGCCTGGCTTTGAATCTCGCGCGCTACGCTTTCCATTACCTCTTCGGTGCTTGTCACCAATCCGGCGGGAAGTTCTTCTTCATAAAGAACGGTGATTTGCTCAGACTGCTGGGCGAGCCGTTCTATGAAGGCGAACATTTCGAGGGCTTGTTCGAAGAGATCTTCGTGCCGGCGGCGTGCGATCGAGTTCCAATCCCCGTGGGGCGTCCACTGGCCGTTAGCGGTCCTGCCATAGATCTCCCGCTCAGTTGTCAACAGAAAGTCCGGCGCAATCGGCGCACTAAAGAGCTTTAAGCCATCAATGGCATGAGTCAGGCTGCGGCCAGTGTTAACTGCCCACAGCCCGCCACGCCGGTTATGTTCTTCGAGAGCGGTCGCAAAATCCTTCGGGCAACGGCCGCTGGCTCCGATTGCTATAAGGGTACCGTCAAAATCCGTGCTGAGCAGTCGAATGCGCGACATCATCGTTCACGCTACACATCTTCCAAAGGTCGGCAATTTTTCTGTGTGCGCGAGCGTTCACTCATTATAGTCAATGCATGAAATCCGCATTCGAACTCGCCATGAGCCGACTCGAAAAAGAGTCGCCGACACAGAAATTGACCGAGGACCAGAAGCTTCGAATCGCAGAAGTTGATGCGGAGATCACGGCGAAGATCGCCGAGAAGAAAGTCTTTCTCGAGGGGGAGATCATGAAAGCCGCGGGAGATCCGGCGGCCGAGGAACAACTTCGCAGGCAGCTTGCGATGGAAATCGCCAGGCTTGAGGAGAAGCGAGAAGATAGGAAGAAGAAGATTCGCGACACCGCCGAGAACTAGAAAGAGCAGGCGCGGCGTTCTTTCATCCGCTGGAGCCGTCCGCAACGAACTTTTCGAGTTCCCTGAGCGCGGTATCGATAATGCTTCCGCCCTCCGGTTTCAGTGCCTTGCGCGCCAGCACCAGGACCTCCTTGGCTCGCGCGGCATCACCGGTCGCAACCAGGGCTTGTGCAAACGGCTGGACGATGTCGTAAAAAAAGTTCCCACCGCCGGTCCTTGCAAGGATCGAGACTTGGCGGCGATACTCTGCAAAGGCTTGATCGAGCTGCTTCGACGCGACGAGCGAGATGATTCTTTGCGCGGCGATATTCACGCTCAAGTCCGAGCGCGTACGCTTGTTCTGCGCGACGATCTGCCGCTCCAGGCTTTCCGCCTCCTGCAGGGCTCCCTGTTGCCTTGCAATCCGCGCGAGCGCGACCTGTTGGTCAACGCGCATGTCCTTATTCGTAGCGAATTGCCGCAGGGCTGCTTCGTGATGGGCTTTCTGCACACTCAAGGGCGCGCCGGTTCGTTGAAGATAGTCGGCCTTGGCAGCCCACCCGGCCGCGTTCTGAGGGCAGACCTGCATGGCGCTCTCATAGGCTTTCAGAGCGTTCGGACCATTTCCCGCGCGCTCGCTCATTCGCCCGATCAAAATATCATCCCTTGAGGAGAAAAGCTCCAATCCCTCGCGAAGGCCCTGCGCATGAACTTCAAGCTCGTGATCGCTAATGGGAAACCACGTTTGTGGATCCAAGGCTTTTCCGACAGCGTAGTTCTGATTCTTGTAACGCCCGCAGTCGAGTTCCCAGCGGTTATCTGATTTCATATAGCCAAACCATGCATGACCGCCGTCTGCTCCCTGCCCGGTGAAGAACAACGTTGGCAGTCCGCGCGCCTTGCCTGCGATCATCGCGTAGTAGGCCTGATCAACGCAGATCCCCGTCTGCTGCCGGATATTTTGCAAAGTGTATTCGGCCCCCGGCCAGTCGAGCTTTCCGGATTTGATGCGGTCAAAGGAATATCCGACGGCATCGAAAGCTTTGGCGAACTCCGAACGCAGGTATCTGACATTCTTTCTGGCCCACTCGAATTCGGAGGGATCCAGTGGTGCATCCACGATAAACTTGACCTGCCCAGGGCTAAGCTTGCGCAAATCGAGTAGAAGAGCGCGCGATTCGTTGCTCTCCGTCCAAAATCTGAAACGCTCAGCGACCGGCAACTCAACAATCGGAACCCACTTCGGATCGACCTGGTGGTGCGGCCAGAAGTGCGGGAAATTTTGATCGAAGACAACGGCCATGGCGACGGCGAGGGCGCGGTATTCCCTAAACTTCTGCGTGTTTGCCAGACGTATCTCCTGCAGGCGTCGCAAGACCCCGGGCACGTAGTCCTGATCCGAAAGATTTTCGAAAAGCAAGCGAGAGAGTTCTTCGTCATTGATCCACTCGGCAAGAATCTCCGAATTCAAACTCTCGGCGATCGCTGAGTCTGGCGGATCAGCGAGATCGGCAGGAAGAAAGCTGCGGAGGAACTGGCCTGCGGCAGGGTCTTCCGATAGAATCTTGTTCAGCTGGGCGAAATCGGGTGACTTGTCGTCGGCATTTGGAACATGTCCCGGACCAGAGATGATAAGCTTTTCGTCCTTCAAAGAGATTCTCAATTGACCGGCAAGCAGACGGACCGCCTCCTGTCTTTGGGTCCGCGACAAGAGGTCGCACCATTTCCATAAGGTCATCCAGCAGCGGTAGGCCGTGACACCGGTGCTGCCAGGCCGGCGAGGACCGCCGGGCTGATAGGCAGCCTGCAGCGCAATTCCGAGCGCATCGCGCGAAGCAGCCCATCCATCTGCAAGAATTCTCGCACGATCGGCAGGTGCAGGTGCTCGTCGAAGATCCAAGCTATTCCCCGGCCGCGCGAACGAAAGCGACAAGATAACAATGAGTATGGCCTTGTTCACCACCCAAGGCCTCGCTTCTTGCCGGTTTGCACCCGAAGCAGACTTTCGAAGCGAGCCTTGTCCCGGGCGTTGGCGATCGCCTCTTCCTTGCTGATCTGGCGTCCGAGATACAGTTCGGCAAGGGACTCGTCGAATGTCCGCATCCCATCCTTCGCTCCGATTTCGATCAGCCCGACGATCTGCTCCCAGCGACGCTCCCGGATGGTCGCCCTCACGGCGGTATTTGCCACTAGCACTTCCGTCGCGAGAACTCGTTTCCCGCCCGATTCGCCGGGAAGGAGTCGCTGCGAAACAACGGCCTCCAGCGCGTTTGCCAGCTGGGCGATGATCTGAGGCTGCTGCTCCGGCGAGAAAGCATCTACGATACGATCTATGGCTTTGGGCGCGTCGATGGTGTGAAGGGTTCCTAAGACCAGGTGTCCGGTTTCTGCCGCAGTAATCGTCGCACCAATGGTCTCAGTGTCGCGCAATTCCCCCACGAGTATCACATCGGGATCCTGGCGCAGCGCGTGGCGCAGGGCCTCCGCAAACGAGCGCGTATCGTTTCCGACCTCGCGCTGCTTGATAATGCTTCGCGCGTTGGAGAAGACGAACTCTATGGGATCCTCGATTGTAACGATCACCCCCGCAATCCTCTCGCTGATGTGCTTTACCATGGCCGCAAGTGTGGTGCTTTTCCCTGAGCCGGTAACGCCCGTCACGAGAACTAAGCCGCGTTGAAGTTCGCAAATCTGATGGATCGCGGCGCTATGTCCTAGCTCGTCCAGATTCGGAATGGAGTGGGGAATGTGGCGAAAGGCCGCTTCGAGCGCCCCGCGGCAATAGTGAGCGTTGCCGCGAAATCGACCCACACCCTCGACTTGCAAGGCAAAATCCAGCTCCCAATCGTGTTCGAGCCGCGCACGCTGGGTTTCGGTGAGTACACCAAGAATCAAGTTTCTGCAGACATCCAGTCCCATTGGCGTTCCGTTCAGAGGCGAGAGGTCTCCGTTGAGCCGGATAAGCGGTGGTGCATCTGCCGTCAAGTGCAAGTCAGATGCCCCGTGATCGACGACGCTGGCCAGCAGGTGGACAAGATCAATCATCGGACCTTACCGCCGCGTGGCCTGCGAGGACGAACTGATACCGCGCAGGGCCCGCACGAGCTCCTGTGGATTGTCGGATGCGGCGGCGGCCACCTCCTCCGAGACACGTTGTGCTTGAACAAGCTGCGACATCGAGGAAACGAAATTCTGCGCGCTACGGGGATCGGCGCGTGCGATCGCGTCGGCAAGCTCCGGCAATTTTCCATCGGCAACGTATTTGCGCATCGCGCCGATGTTCGAAAAGTACTCCGCGGCAAGAACCATCCCCGCCGGCAAAGCGGGCAGCAGGCGCTGGCAGAGAACACCGAGCAGTTGTCCGGAGAGTGTTCGGCGGACACCGTCGCGCGACGCGGCAGGAAAGAGAAGCTGGAGGCGCTCGATGGCTTCCACGCAACCCGAGGAGTGCAGAGTGGCCAGGACGAGATGGCCCGTTTCGCATGCTTGGATGGCCGTGGCCGCCGTCTCGGCATCCCGAATCTCTCCCACGAAAATCAGGTCAGGATTCTGACGCAGCGAACGTCGCAAGCCTTCGGCAAAGCTCGGAGTGTCGATACCAACCTCCCGCTGGGTAAAGAGCGACATGCCCGTCGAGAAGAGATATTCGATCGGATCTTCGATCGTGACAACGTGGCGGGCAAAACTTTGATTCATCCATTCAAGGGCCGCCGCAAGGGTTGTGCTTTTTCCCGAACCGGTCGGCCCGCAAACCAAGATCAATCCTGCCTGTCTCGTAATCCAATCGCGAAGCAAGTCGGCGGGAACGCCGAGCGTCTCCAAGGCCGGGATCTGGCTGCGAATGCGCCGAAGAACGGCCGCACGCCGCCCCAGCTGACGAAGCAAATTCACACGAAAGCGAACCCCTCCCCTCGAAGTTAGGCTTGCATCATGATCCTGCGTTTCCTCACGCGCCCCGCATGCCCTCCAGAGCGCATCGAAGAACGTGCCATCGAGCGGAGCAAACTCGAGCGGCGCGAGACTTCCGCCAATGCGGACCTGCGGTGGGCGGCCTTCATGAAGGAGAAGATCAGACCCGTCGTATTCCTCGGCGGCCGCGCATAAGGCTTCCATCGCCTGGGAGGGAAATTCAGCCATTAGGCACGCGTCGTGAGACGAGTTGGAACACGGACCAGTGCAAGGCCATCCGACAAGGCTAGTGAACGAGCGCGAGCACTTTGTAGCTGATTCATGAGTCGATATTTCGCACAATTTCCGACGGCGTCCAGCCGCGAGCGAAATTCTGCCACACCTCCTTGGGGCTCACGTGCCGGAAATCCTCTGCAAGTTGCAAAAGCCCTTGCTGGCGCATTGCAGAGCGAAAAGAAGTGAGCGGTGCTGAGCCAACGAGCCGTTCCGACGCCCTCACGACTTTGCGGCTCGGCGTGGGGCCTGGCAGTGCACACAACTTCGGCCAGGCGTCGTCGTACCGCTGCGCGGGCAGAAATACGTTGATAAGGAGATCCAGCGTTCGGTCTCCGCCGATCAGAGCTGTTGCTTTCGGCAAAGGATCGCCTGCGAGGCTGGCATGTCTCTGCCAGAACGAATGATGGAGAGATGAGAATCCCGCGGCAAAAGCGTCGCTGTTCCCCGTCTCAACTGCCCGGCTGATTGGTGCGAATAAGCGCACGGCCGCCGCAAGCGCACCCATGCGACGATGGGGATGGTTCGCAGGACGGACGGCGGAAAATATCCAAGCGTCGTCGGGAAGAATCAACCGGCGCTCCCGGTCGCGGATGGCCCACCACGTTTCCCAAAGATCGCGCAGGTAGGCGCGGGCTTCGGTTTCGCCTTGGTCGAAATGATCCGCCTTCAAGAAACCGGAAAGACCAAAGAGCAGGGCTTCTCCGTGCGCCGCTCGCGCCCGCGCCAGGCTCGTCCGCTGCGCGGCAAGCAGAAAGGGAATCTTGTTGTTCTTGAAACCCATGGCCGCAGCAATCGCTTCAAAGAGGGCCTCCTCGCACCCGCGAAGGGTGGTTGCACGCTGGAAGATTTCGCACTTTCGATGGAGACGAAAGGCTGCAGCAGCCTCGATAAGTTTCTCCGCCTGTGCCTCATTGATCGCTCCCTCCCGCGCCAGTTCCGCGTGCTTTGATGTTTTTCGCGGAGCAAGATAGACCTGAGTGACGGCCTTGTTGCCGGCCGTGCTCGTAAAGCAACGGCGCTGTCCCCTGCGAACGAAAAGGTGCAGGATCACGTTTTCGTAAGAAGCATTTCGGGAATGACCGTGGTTTTCCCAGTCCCTCACGTCCTGATCGATTTCAATGTCCCCGATGGTTTTCACCCCGTCGATTATCACCTGCGCGTCGCAGAAGTCCGGACCCGGCTCGCGGTTCCAAATCCCAAAGTGAACGATCTTAACACTCTCTCCGTCTTCGCCCTGCCACGAAACGCCAAACTCTCCGCTGAAAATTCTTGCCTGAAGCTCCAGCTCAGGGATGCGACAAGGAGTGGATTCGCTCAGCCGAAGAGCTCCCAACGCGGCCAGGAGCTGCTCATACGCGTGTGCTCTCATCTCTGGCCGGGCGGTGGGGCAGGAAATTGCCGCGAGATCGTTCTCAGGAGGTGCGCCTGATAGGGGTCCCGCGACTTGCCGGCTTCCGAAAGGATCAGAGCCGCCGCAGCCGACCCCTCCCCGCTCGCTCTCAGCGCCCCGACCTTTTCCAACATTAGACGGAATCGAACGAGCGGATTCTTCTCGATGGAAAGCGCCTGCTGGAGCGTTTCGAGGGCCGTTCTGGAATCATCCATGTCGGCTTGGGCCGCGGCGAGGGATTCGAGGAACAAACTATTACCCGATTCCTGCGCTGCTCGCTCGAGTTGCGGCGCCGCGGCGAGAATATTTCCTTTGGCCGCCCGGATGATTTCGCGGTAGCGCTCCCATGCAGTCGGCTGCTTTCCCGCCAAGGAAAGCTTCTGCCAGACCGCATACGGCCGGTAAAGCGGATCGCCGACGACCACATTCATCCATGAAAGCGCTCCCACCGCCATAAAGGCGCTCTCGGCAAAGGTGAAACCTTTCATCAACCTGTTTTGAAAAATGTCGAGATGGGCGGTCAAGGTAAGATAAGGTTCGTAAACCGTCCCGAGAGTCGCGGCGGCGCCGCGATCGACCAATGGTCCGCACCAACCAACTGACGGCTCCCGCAATGTGGAAGCGCTGAACGAGTGAATATGCGCGGCGATCGCTCCGGGCTTGAAGCGAAAATCCGGATCTGCAAACGGCCCGCACACCGATTCCGCATACCATCCGAAATAAACTGCGGCATCTGTTGCAGGATAGCCAGGAGGAAGCAATTGGGGTCCCTTCTCCCAGAGAACTGGAATTCCCTCTTCGCGCATCTCTTTCGAAAGCGTGCTCAGCCACTGATCACCCTCCTCATATCCCCCGGTTTGGATATCCCGCGAGTCCACATAGGCCCACCCCCACAGCCCGTTCTGTTCCGCCGCCAACGCATCGTCGATCATTGCCCGTACGGTCATCTCGGAAGGAGCGTCGAGGCGGCAAACCAAGAGCAGACCAGGATCCGTGATCGCGTCGAGAATGGGAGTGAACCGACGGTAGTATGGGTTTGGGATCAGCCCGGCGGGCGAATCCAGGTTCATGCCGAGGGTTGCGAGCTCGCTATCGACGCTGGCTTCGTCACATGACGCAATCGGTTCCTGCTGGCCTGAACGAGGAGAAACAACACCCCCTTCCGAGCGAATCTTGAGCGGGATGCCGCGAATAAGAGCGACAAACCGGATCCGCGATTCTGTGATGCGATCTCCCTTAGCAACCCACCAGCCCTTCTGCAAAAAAATATCCCGGAGCGGCCGCGCGATGGTGGATTCATACTCCGGTCGGCTGATTTCTTCCGCCTCCGAACATCTCAAAGCGACTACTCGATCCGCCTTGATCTGGCGTCGGCTCGCATAGTATCTCGCGAGCGCGACCGACGAGGCATCAGAAGAATTGTAAACGACGACAGTGGCGGACGCCTCATCCCCTGCGGCTTGCGCAACGACGGCAAGGACCGCCATTACCAAGAAGTGCGCGCTAAATCGCAAGCACCAAACCATCATAGGCCAGCCGGATATTTTCCGGCAGGAGCAATTCAGTTTCCACGTGTCCAAGATCGTGCCCCATATGCGTGAGAAACGTCCTGCCGGGCGCGATGCGTTTGGAAGCCTCGACAGCCTCCCGGAGTGACATATGCGTCATGTGGGTAGCGTGCCTCAACGCATCCACCACCAGCGTGTCAACTCCACGCGCCGCTTCCTCTGCGTTCGCGGTCACTTCCTTGCAGTCGGTGAAATAGGCCAGCAACTTGCGCCCGCCGCGCCGAAAAATCAGGCCGGTCGTCATCGTTCTTCCGTGGGGTAGATCGAATGGGATGATTTCGGTTTCCCCGAGCCAAAAGGGCCCATCAATGACAACGGGTTCCGGCCGAATATAGCCGAAAAAACGATACTCGCCCTCGAAGGCGTATTGAAAAACACGCCGCAAATCGTTGAGCGTCCTCTCGGCTGCATAAATGGGCATGGACTTGTTTTCCATCTCGCAGAAACGGCGGAGATCGTCGAAGCCGAGAATGTGATCCGTGTGCGAATGCGTATAGATCACAGCGTCGATTCGCGTGACCGATTCGCGCAGACACTGTGTCCGAAAATCTGGCGGCGTATCCACTTGAATGACCATTTCCGGCGTCCGCACCTGGATCGCGCTGCGCAGGCGCTTATCTCGATTGTCAATCGAGGAGCAAACGTTGCATTGGCAACCGATCACTGGAATTCCGTGCGACGTGCCTGTGCCAAGAAACGTAATTTCCACTTCCCGCATTGCGGTTCCTTCATGGCATAGTCCGTCCATGTCCGCAACGCTCACCTCGCTGCGCATTCGCAACCTCGCGCTCGTCGAAGAATTGATCTGGGAGCCCCGGGCGGGATTCGTGGCGGTCACCGGAGAGACCGGCGCGGGAAAATCCATCCTGCTCGGCGCGTTGACCCTCGTCCTCGGGGAGCGAGCAGACAAGGAGCTTATTCGCGCGGGCGCGGACGCTTGTGCGGTCGAGGCTGTCTTCGAGAACACAAGCGATGATCGGATCGCGTCCCTCCTGGTCGACCACGGTGCGGACCCCTGCGAAGACGGGCGCCTGCTTCTCAAGCGAGTATTGCCGGTTCAGGGCACAGGGAAGCAATTTGTGAACGGTTCGTCTTGCACGCTCTCGATGCTGCGTTCCCTGGGCGATCTTCTCGTCGATCTTCACGGCCCGCACGAACACCAAAGCCTCTTTTCGCGCGATCAGCAGACCTACCTGCTCGACAGCTTTGCCGGCGCGGAAAGGCTTCGCAAGCAATTCGCCAGCGCGCGCCAGACTCTGCTGCAATTGCAGAATGAAAAAGCCTCGATCCTTCTCGATGAACAAAGCGTTGCCCGCGAAGTCGATCTCCTTACTCATCAACTCGGCGAAGTCGAAGCCGCCGACCTGCAACCGGGCGAAGAGGAAATCCTGCTTTCCCGCCAGCGCATCGCAACCAACGCCCGGCGCATCCGTGAACTCTGTGCCCAACTCACCGCGAGTACCTCGGACGACGAAAACTCACTTTCTTCAAAGCTTGGAGATCTTTCCCGCCTGACCCGCGAGCTGGGCCGCTTGGACTCCTGCTCCAATGGGATTGGCCAGGCCTGCGAAGCCGTCTACGTGGCCGCAAACGAACTTACGCGCTCCATCCAGTCCTATTCCTCCGCGCTCGAAGGCGAATCAATGGATCTTGCCGAGATCGAGACTCGCCTCGACGTGATTCAGTCGCTGAGGCGAAAATATGGGAACACAGTCGAGGATGTCATCGGTTTCGGCGAGCAGGCGAGTCGAAAGCTGAACGAGCTTGTTAACCGCTTTGAGCGGCGAGGCACCCTCGATGCAGAGATTTCCGCCGCGCAGGAAGAGATGCGCGCTCACAGCGAGAAGCTTAGCGCGCTCCGGCTGAGTGCTTCCCAGAAGCTCGCCGAAAAAGTCCGCGCAGGCCTTGGGACCCTGGGGTTCTCCAAATCGGGTTTTTCGATCGAGCTGGAGAAGCACAAAACCGCTTCTGCACATGGCAGCGAGACCGCAGAATTCCTCTTCTCGCCGAATCCCGGAGAGCCTCTCCGTCCTTTGCGAGCCATCGCCTCGAGCGGCGAAATCTCCCGGGTCATGCTCGCTCTGAAAAGCGCTCTTGCCGATCAGGACGATGTTCCCGTGCTGGTCTTTGACGAGATTGACGCCAATGTCGGTGGCGAGATCGCTTCGAAAGTCGGAATGAAAATGCGGGTGCTTGGCCAATCACGCCAGGTGCTTTGCATAACTCACCTCCCGCAAGTCGCGGCCGCGGCATCCAGCCAGTTCGTGGTCACAAAGGAAATCAGGGACAAGCGCACTCGCACATGCTTGGTCGAGGCAAGCGGAAGATGCCGTGAGGAGGAGATCGCGAGAATGCTCGGTGGAAAGTCGGAGTCAGCCTTGGCTCACGCGCGCGCGTTGCTAACTGGAAATTCGTAACTTCGATGGCTCGCCAGGAGCTCGCCCTCCCAAGCTCTCAAAGCGAGTTGAGCGAATTACTTGAATCCCAGAAGCAAATCCACAAAGCTTCGTGGCATGCCTCAACTCAGCCTCGTTGTCCTGGCGGCCGGAATGGGCAGCCGCTACGGCGGACTAAAGCAAGTAGATCCCATGGGACCTTCAGGCGAAACGCTTCTTGACTATTCTGTGTTTGACGCTCTGCGGGCCGGATTTGAGCGGATCGTCTTTATTATCCGGCGGGACATCGAAGCCGAGTTTCGCGAGAAAATCGGTTCACGATACAAAGGAAACATTGCTGTCGATTACGTCTTTCAACAGCTCGATTCGCTTCCCGATGGATTTTCGGTCCCAGCCGATAGAAAGAAACCTTGGGGGACCGCACATGCCGTCTGGTGTGCGCGAGAGGCCGTTACCGAGCCCTTCGCCGCAATCAACGCGGACGACTATTACGGCCGCGACACCTATGAACTCATCGGCCGTTTCTTGAAGTCCGCAGCGCCAGAGAGTCCGCGCCTTGCCATGGCCGGCTACCGGCTGGACCATACCCTCTCCGAGCATGGCTCGGTAGCGCGCGGCGTCTGCCAAGTGGACGCCCATGGGCAGCTGATCGCAATCAGCGAATGTACCGGAATTGAGCGCGCAGACGGCCAGATCTTGCAAAAGGAGGCCGGCGGCATACGAAAGTTCCGCGGAGATGAGCCTATCTCCATGAATTTTTGGGGCCTCACTCCGGCCATTTTTCCGTTGCTTGAACAAAGGCTTGTCGCCTTTCTGGCCTCGAGTTTTTCGGATCCCAAAGCGGAATGCTATATTCCGGTTGTAATCGGCGAGTTGATCGGCCGCGGCCAGGCAACGCTCAACGTCCTGCCGACGGATGCCGAGTGGTTCGGCGTCACATACCGTGAGGACAAGCCCCAGGTGATGCAGGCGCTCACGAGGCTCCACTCGGAGGGTGTCTATCCAACACCCTTGTGGAAATAGCAACTTGCTGGACGCAAGCTCCGTTTCTGATGCTTCCAGGCCTACTCGTGGCAAAGTGGCAGGCGTCGAAAATGCTGCCTTTTGTTGAATGATGTTCCTGCGCCCAAATTCTGCCCTCCAGAAAGCAAGGCTCTATGGCATTCTCGACCTTGGTTACGTCTCCGGGAAAGACGCGCTAGCCATGGCGAAAAAGATGCTCGACGGAGGCGTTCAGATTCTGCAATTGCGCGCAAAGGAAAGGAGTTTTCGAGAAATTCGCGCGCTCGCACGCGACTTGTCGTCGGTCTGTCGCGCGCATGATGTTCCGTTTATTCTGAATGATCATCCGGAACTGGTTCCGGAGACCGGCTCCGACGGGGTGCACGTCGGGCAGGACGACGTGAGTGTCGCCGAAGCGCGCTCGCTCGCGGGGGAGCATGCAATCGTTGGCAAGTCCACCCACAGCCTGGCACAGGCTCTCGCCGCGGATCGGGAGGGACCAGATTACATCGGTTTCGGGCCACTTTTTGCCACCCCGACCAAACCGGATTACCCGCCGATTGGCCTCGATGAGATCGCGCAGGCACAGCGCATCGTTTCTCTGCCCGTCTTCTGCATCGGCGGTATCAAACGCGAGAACCTCTCGGAGGTTCTTGCCGCGGGCGCCCAAAGAGTGGTCATCGTCTCCGGCATACTCCAGGCTCCCGACCCGCAGGCCTATTGCAAGGCGTGCGGCGACGCCATCGCCTCCGCGCTCGGCTGAGAGCTAATTTACTTTCCTTGCGGAACCCAGGCGAGTGCGACCAAACGCACGGACACTCCACCACGCAATGGCTTCACCTCGACCGTCTCGATTTCCGGCTCGGTTGCAGCCAGCGCCGCTCTTTCGGCTTCAATTTCAGTTTCGACTTCGGCAATCTGCTGCCGGATCGCTTCCGCGCTTTGCTCCGCCGTCGCAGCTTGTGAACCCTCCTGAATGCTGCGGCTAACTCCTCGGGCCGCAGTCGCCGCCTTGCCAATGGTGGAAGCGCTGAGGCCCTTGCGTCCAAAAAGAGCGCCGAGCAAAGTGGAGCCGACGGAGATGACTGTCTGCATGCGCGCTTGGGAGGCTTGCTCCTTTTGGCGCTGCACCGCTGCGTCGGCCCGAGCGAGACGCGCCTGAAGGGACGCGACCTTGGGCGCATATTTCTTGCGCAAAGCTTCAACGGCCGCATCACGACTTTCTCGTCCTGCCAGCGCAATGCGCGCCTTGAATTCGGCTATGGTCTCACCGGGCTTTGAAACGATCTTCAAGCTGGGACAACGGAAGATTCGCAGGCGTTGATTCGCTACGATCGCCCGAAGAAAATCCCTTTCCCATCCTGCGTAGTTCTTCGGCTGCACAGCCGGTGACGGTGCGTCTTCAAACTCCGCGTCGCCGGCTGGTGCCTTTTCCAGCTCGCCCACTTGCACGCCGGAAAGTTCCGCCCATTCCGCCCCGGAGACACCATCCGGAATCGGGGCGGAAAGAATCGTTTCTCGAATTTGCTCAACGCCGAGCTTGTTGTCGGCAAACCGAACGCTCGCCGCGCCAAGCAGCCGCGGCGAGTAGATCACCGGCCCGCCACCTGAAGATGGCAAGAAGACCTGTGGCACCGCGGGGGGTATTGTTGGACGCTCGAAACCGCGAGAGGCCGTGGCGACCGTCGCCCGGACTGGCGCGAAGGGCTTGCGGTCCGCCATGAGGATCTTAATCTGGTCTTTGGTCAGCGGCCCGCGAAGATAGCTCATCACCCAGCGCGTCTCGAACACGGCCGGGCCGTCGTCGTGAACGTTGTTCATCAGAAAAATCCGATTGCCCAGCCCGGCAAGCAACGATTCCATTGCCTGGCGGTCAAATTTTCCGCCAGCCGCCGCGCCCTGCAATCCGTCAAGCACGCGGGCTTTGTCGCGTTCGGTTTGGAGACGCCCGATAAACCAGGTTCCCGCATTCGACAACGCCTTGTAATCCAGATCGACGGGATTCTGCGTGGCCAGCACAACACCGACCCCATACGCCCGGGCCTGCTTGAGCAAGGTCAGCATGGGAAGCTTCGAGGGCGGATTTGCTGTAGGCGGAAGATAGCCAAAGATTTCATCCATATACAGGATGGCCCGTAGGCTGGTGGTCCCGCTCTGAGCGCGAGTCCAGGAAACAACCTCGTTAAGAAGCAGTGACACGAAGAACATCCGTTCTTCGTCGCCAAGATGCGCTATGGAAAAGATGGCGAGCCGCGGCTTGCCGTCGGCCGTATAGAGAAACCGCCTCATATCGAGCCCCTCGCCCTGACGCCATGTCGCGAAGCCTGGCGCGGCAAGCATGTTGTTTACAGCCACTACAAAGGCAAAGCGTTCTTTGGCGGGATAGAATGTCTCGAGATCAAGCACACCGATTTTCTGAAACGGTGGGTTTTGGATCCGCTCGATAAGCGTTGGCAAATCCAAGTCACGCCCCTGCTGCCACTCGTGAGCGAGTAACGCGGAGAGCAGGATATATTCGCGGCTCTTGACCGGGTCGGCGTCCAGCTTGAGCAAACCGAGGAGGCTGGCAGCCGTCGTTTGCACGCGATCGGCGATCGCTTCCGAATCGTCCATCTTCGGCGCTTCGAAGGACGCGAGAACGTTGACCGGTATGCCACTGGTGCTGCCGGGCGTGTAAATGACCATATCCACCTTTTCGCGCAACGCACGGATGCGCTCAGGCCCCTCACCCCACAGAGCGAGACCCTTTTTCCACATATCAGCCTGCTGCGCGGCGTAATCGTCAAGCTCCAACCCTTTGCGTTGGGCATCTTCCGCGTTGACCCACGGTCTAAAATCCTCAGCGCGCAGTTCAGGAAATGTAAGCAGCAGATTGCCGAGATCGCCCTTGGGATCGATGATGATCGCTGGTATCCCGTCAATGGCCGCCTCCTCGAGCAATGCAAGGCAAAGGCCGGTTTTTCCGCTTCCGGTCATGCCGACGCAGACCGCGTGCGTCACCAAATCGCGGGAGTCATACAGCAAGGGAGCCTCGCTGCACGCCTTTCCCGCCATATCGTAGGAGCGTCCGAGATAGAATACCCCAAGTTTCTCATAAACGGAGGGATCGAGCGCCATCCTCGGTAGAGTACGAGGAAGCTCCTCGATTTGCGAGATTTCCTCTTGCAGAAAACGGAGTCAAAGGGATTCTCGGAGACATGCGGTATTTTTACTCTGCGCTCCTATTGTTTCTGGCACTGGCGAGCGCCCCAGCCCAGGAGGCACAGCGCGAATACATCGTTGTCAGCGGCGGGCCGTCGCTCACCGAATGGGAAAAATTCAAAGCGGCTCCGCACGATAGGTGGTGGGGAAATTTCATCCGGTCGGCTCGGGTGCGGATGGAACAACTCCGCAAGCAATACGGCCCTGCAGCCCGCATCACATGGCTTGTCTATAAGCCCGGCTACGTGCGCCGCGCACAACGACAGGACCATGCGGATTTGATCGGCAATATTGCGAGCGTGCAGGAAAAATACGGTCTCAAGCTCGTGTTTTTCAGCGATACCGGCCAGTTCATCAATTATCTCAACAGCGGTCTGCCGCGCGATCGGGTGAAAATTGCGAATTTCGAGTTCTTCGGTCACTCCAACAAAGCGTGCTTCATGTTCGATTACAGCAACGAAATCGACAGTGCGTCGAAGGTCTGGCTGCATGAAACCGAATTGAAGAAAATCCGTCGTGGAATCTTCACCCGCGATGCTCTTGTGAAAAGCTGGGGCTGCCACACCGGAGAAAGCATGAGCAAGCTCTGGCGGCAGGCCACAGGAAAGAGAATGATCGGCGCGATAGGCAAAACCGACTATGCGCAATGCCCGACCAACGGCTGGATTCCGCAACTCAGCCCCGGCGCACGCTGGGGTGGCTGACTGTTCGCAGAGAGAAACCTACTCTAACAATGCCGCGGACGGCGATGAAGAACGTGGTCATAGATCCGCGCGCACGATTGGGCGTAATCAAGCAGATTCCGCGACTGCATCGCAGCCCTGTTATCCTCTCTTTGGTGTCCGCCTTAGTTCAAGCCGCAGCACGGTAGAGCCTATTGAGCTCGTTTCGGCACGCTTCACCGAATTCCTTCAAGGGATCCTCGATGTCGCAGAAGGCCGCTCTGCGAATGTCCTCGGCTGTCATATTGGGGCGCTTGTACGACTCAACAAGTTTGTCGATCGTGTGCTCTGCAGCCTCAATTACTTCCTCCGAGGCGTTCAGGCGAATCCGGTTTTGCAACGCGTAAATGGTCACCAATGCGCTAGCCTTTTCCATTTGACGATCCAACGATTCGACCTGTAGACGTGCGGCTTCATTGATAAATTCGGAATAGAGCGTCTCGCGTTGAGCGAATTGTTTGCTAAGGAAGTCACGTCGATACTGGCTACGCTGATTGGCGTAGGTGGTAACGAACGAGGTGAACGCCCCTACCAATGAACCCATAATCGCCGAAAACGCACTAATCCAAGCCGTGTCCATTCTGACAAAAGATCAGATCACGTAGCGCAGTCAAGCGGCGACTCTTCGGGGTCTTCCCGCGCCAGCCAGTCCGCGAGCACACAGACGCCGAACCGGCCCATGCCGCCTCGGGCAGACTCGTTACTCCCTCGGATATCAGCACGGGGGCGATGCAAAACGTTTGCTCTCCGCGCTTCGGCGCCGAGAGTGTCACCCGCTCGGACCCGCCAAATTGGGCCCGCCAGGGGCAAGCCACGGCCACGATTTGAGGTCCGCAGGCTCCTTTTACCGCGGGATGCAATTTGCATCTTCAACCGGCAACAAAGACAAAGAACAGTCGGCGTTGCCTTCGCTTTGGCATTAAGCGCCTCTGAAGCTTTCGAACGCTCTGGGGAGGTGCTAGATGATGTCAATCTCCGGGATACTTGCCCCCCATGGGAGCGATGCGCCCCCTTTTCACGGCGCATGCGAAGGTCGGGCTAAATCCAATACTGTTCACTTAACGTTTCCCCGTATTCGGATCGCTGGCTCGCGTCTCTTGGTTGGCCCCCGAGATCTGCGAATCGGATATCCCGACATTTTTCGCTTTACGCCCCTCGGACCGAAGCGGCCTTTTCGCTGCGGGA
>DATDAL010000136.1:0-3022 GCA_036525415.1 Terrimicrobiaceae bacterium
CAACTTCGTCGGGCTTTTTGTTGACATTAGCAACCTTCGTGCGATTCATGTAGACATTATCAACTATGAAATCCTGGATCACAACGCCTAAAGTAACCGAACTCCTCGACGCGCTTTACGCGGACGCAGCAACTAACGATCCTCTGGTGCATAAGGAGGTCCAAGAGTCCGGGGCGTCCAGTGAGCGCGGAACGGGTTTTTACAAGGACATGCGAAAGGCCTATATGGCAGTCGGCCCCGAGTTTGGGCATCTGCTTTATAGCCTTGCTCGAAGCGCCAAGGCGAAAACCGTGGTGGAGTTTGGCACGTCCTTTGGAATCTCGACAATCTTTCTGGCGTCAGCCATCCGCGACAATGGGGATGGCAAGGTGATCACCACCGAGTTTGATCCGGAGAAGGCGGAGCGGGCAAAGAGGAACCTTACAGCCGCCGGGCTTGACGAATGGGTTGAGTTTTGCGTCGGCGATGCCTTGGAGACTTTGTCTAATCCTCCTCGCGAGATCGACATGATCTTCCTTGATGGAGCCAAGCAGCTTTATCTCGATGTGCTGAAACTCCTCGAGCCTCATCTACGATCCCTTGGAATCATCGCCAGCGACAATACCGATCATGATGGCATGGAAGCCTTCTTGGAGTATGTTCGCAATCCGGGTAATGGATACACGTCATCCGCGATTCTCACCGCTGGAGGGCATGGGTGCCGAGGGCACGAGATCACCATTCGAAACTGACTCCGCGAACCGGAGAAACCGCGTGAACCCTCGAGTTGGTATCACACGAACGATCGCCCGCATGATTCTTCTGATTGCACGGCGATGTCCGGTTCACATCCGCTCATTGCTGCAATAAACGAACCTGTCCGGACTGAAACCGGTCTGCTCTCTGGCGTGCATCGGGCGCATTTGTTTGCGGCGCTATCCGGACCCTCGTTCCGGGCCTCGCCGTCGAACTTGCCCCCACGCGGCAGCGCCAATGCGGTTCTTCTCATGGCGAATTCGCTTGTGACCAGCCAAACGATTGCGATCGATGGCGGCTTGACGCTGGTATCCCGATGGCTGGTGGGTTGCGGGAGCCGTTCGTGAAGAATCGACTACTGATTATTATCCTGGCCGGCCTGTCGATGCTGGGCGCCTTCTCGACCGATACCTACCTGCCATCCTTCCCGTCCATTGCCGCCGAGTTTCAGATCGGTCTCGATGTGGTCCAGCAGACTCTCACCGTTTATCTCCTGGCAATGGCAGTGATGACACTCTTTCATGGCACACTGTCCGATGCGATCGGCCGACGACCGGTCATTCTGGGCGGGCTTGCCATGTATCTTGCGGCGTCGATTGGCGCCTTCTTTGCAGGCAGCTTTTCACTCCTGCTTCTTTGCCGTCTGGTTCAAGGCATGTCCGCCGGCGTGGGAATGGTGGTCGGCCGGGCAATGATTCGCGATCGTTTTTCCGGGCCCGAGGCTCAAACGGTTATGTCCTATACGACGGTTGTTTTCGGGCTCGCACCTGTGTTGGCGCCCATCCTCGGAGGCTGGCTGGAAGTCGTGTTCGGCTGGCGCTCGGTTTTCGGATTTCTGTCTGCCTTCGGATTTCTCTTGTTAGTCGCCTGCGCGTTGAAGCTTCCCGAGAGCTTGCCACCCGCAAGGCGATCGCCTCTGCACTTGCGAGCGACCCTGAAGGACTACGCAATGGTGGGAAGCGACCCTCGATTTCTGCTTCAGTCACTTGCCATCGCCTTTGCCGCATCCGCTCTCTTTATTTACATCAGTGCGGCCCCTGTCTTCGTCTTGCGGATCCTCCGGCTCCCGGAGACATCGTTCGCGTGGCTTTTTGTTCCGATGATCACAGGGATCATGGTCGGTTCGTTGGTGGCTGGTCGCGTGGCGCATTGCTGGCGCCCTGAACGGACCATCCGAATCGGCTTTTTCATAATGACGGGCGCTGCGATCGTTAACGTGCTCTACGCTACGTTCTTCACCGTCGCGATACCATGGGCTGTTATCCCGATCATGCTTTGCACCTTCGGCATGGCGTTTGTGTCCCCGGCGATGACCATTCTTACGCTGGATCTCTATCCTTCCCGGCGGGGGTTGGCCGCGTCGCTCCAATCCGCCTTCGTCATGGGCGCTTTTTCCGTTTGTTCCGGCCTCGTGGTGCCTCTCCTCTTTGGAAGTGCCCTCAAGTTGGCATGTGGAGTCTTCGTCGGCTATCTGGCCAGCGTGGTGTTTTGGGTTTATGGTCAGCGCCACAAAAGCATTACAGAGGATCTTAGGTGACTTGGCTCAGCCCAAATGGCATTCGTGCAACGAGCGGTTTTCGGTTTGGGTCGATCCGTCAGGGGACCGACCTTCACAAACACATGGGACTCACGCCGTCTTTTGACGCTCCTCCTATTATGAGTGCCAGGAGGGGATCTGCAGCCTCTTCAGGGGCGACCGCACGCATGCAGCGAAATCCAGCGGGCATTCGCGGCTGGAACGCAGGGGCCGCCTACGGTCTCCTCGTAGGACTCCCCTGCCCTGTCCGATGGCACGGTTTCTAGGGCGAGGCCTTCGACCCCCGCCCAGATCAGTCTGAGCTAGGTGCGCCGTTAGGCGGTAAGGCATTCTTTCCCGTAGCTGAGAACTTGCACCGCAGACCCGGCACGTGCGCATTTCACGAGCACCCAAGTCCCCCATTCTATCAGGGTCGTCAGGGCTACCTCGGGAGCTTGTATCCATGACACGACCCATCTTTCGCCGACCACTAACGCTTCGCAAAGTTGATGAGTTAGCTAAGCGGTAGTCGCAATCCGTGTCCTCCCAACGC
Organism: Terrimicrobiaceae bacterium; assembly: GCA_036525415.1. GTDB lineage: Bacteria > Verrucomicrobiota > Verrucomicrobiia > Chthoniobacterales > Terrimicrobiaceae > DASTFP01. Next base: position 2,805 of record DATDAL010000136.1, read on the forward strand.
ACTCGCTTTCTGGCGGCGGTATTCTGCGTAAGTTGCTTCCGCGCGTTTCATCAGCGAAATCGATTCTTGCTGCCTACTCAGGTGGACGGCTTCGCAGAACGCGGCCTCAACTTCGTCCTGGTTCCCATCTAGGGCCGTCAAGAACACCCCGCGCATTCGGCGCAGTTCGGCGGCACAAGACCGAACTTCGAATCTCTCGACCAGTGCTTCGGCCTCCC
>DATDAL010000137.1:0-4664 GCA_036525415.1 Terrimicrobiaceae bacterium
ATCTTTTTTGTCATCAACCTGGTCTATTCCTACATCAAAGGGAAGGAGGCGGGAGACGATCCGTGGGACGCATGGACGCTGGAATGGGCGACGACCTCGCCGCCACCGGAATACAATTTCGATAGAATCCCCGAGGTGCGCAGCCGCCGGCCCTTGTGGGATGCGAAGCACCCCGAAGACCCCGACTGGAAATTCGAATGAGCGCCGAGAAACTAGCAAGCCTCCATGTGGGCCACCCCACCGGTTTCATCAACGATCCCACAGATGGCACCGGACCGTGGGTTCTTCCTTCGCAGCGGAAGGTGGGCGTCATTTGCCTGATTCTCACCGAATCCGCACTCTTCGTAATCTTCGTGGTTGCTTATGTCTATTACATGGGAAAGAGCCTGAATCCGCCCTTTCCGCGCGACGTCATCCCGTTTCCGACAAAAACACCTTGGCTCGCAAGTTTCGCGCTCTTCGCCTCGAGCTTCACGATCGTATATGCGGAAAAAATGATGCATAAGCTGGATCGCAAGGGGTTTCTTATTTGGTGGGGCATCACGATGGCGCTCGGCGCGTATTTTGTTTTCTACTCTGCAACGGAGTGGTACGAACTCATCTATCATGAGGGTCTCACGATCAGCGTTAATGTCTTCGGTACGACCTTCTATTCGCTGGTCGGCTTGCACCTGAGCCACGTGATCGTCGGACTCATTTTGCTAGGTATAATCTTTGTGCTCACGCTGTTTGGGAAGATTCCCGAGGATCATATCGAGCACACGGAGATGATCTCCTGGTATTGGCATTTTGTCGATGGCATCTGGGTCGTCGTGCTCACTCTCGTTTACTTCATCAGCGCGCGCTATTGATCATGAAGCACGATCCCTCCAAAACACAAGATAGCGTCGAGCTCCCTACCCCAACGGCTTGGCCGATCGTTACCGCCTTCGGCCTGACGCTTCTTTTCGCCGCATTTGTCACGCACGTTGTGTTTGCCATCGTGGGAGTGGTGGTTGGGCTTGTTGGTGCCGTGGGCTGGTGCTTTGACCTTTTCCCGCATCCCAAGCATGAGCCGGTGCCCCTTCGTCCGAAGTCGGAGCATCCCGAGCCGATCCGCACAACTGGCCGTGTGGTTCAAATTCTCGATACCGGAAAGCCGCGCCATCGCGCGCGCATCCCCGTCGAGGTGCATCCCTACACCGCTGGGGCCTTTGGGGGCATCGTCGGCGCAGTCGTGATGGCCGTACTGGCTTGCCTTTACGGCATTTTCAAGTACGGCAGCATTTGGTATCCCATAAATCTTCTGGCGGCTGCCGGCGTCCCGGCGCTCGCCGAGGCCAGTTTGGAAACTCTCCGGCAGTTCAGCTTTTCCGGGCTGATTGTCGGTTCGATCGCCCATATCTCCATCTCTATCCTTGTCGGCCTTCTTTACGCGGTCCTTCTCCCCATGTTGCCGGCCCGCTTCGAGTGGCTCTGGGGTGGCATCGTGACGCCCCTGATCTGGACTGCGCTGATCGCTGCCTCTTTAAACGTCATTAATCCCAAGCTTGCCATCGGCATCGATTGGCCGTGGTTCATTTTCTGCCAGGTCGCCTTCGGAGCAGTTTGCGGATTTGTCGTCTTCAAGTCCGCAAAGGTGGAAACACAACAGAGCTGGTCGCTCCCGGAGAGACTCGGCGTTGAAGCGCAACACAAACCAGAGGACAAGGCGTGACGACGCTTGCAAGCGTGAAGATGCCGCCCGTTCGATACGTGTTTGCGATGGTTGTCGGCGCGCTGCTTCCGGCATGTGATTGGATGCCTGGAAAGCCGACGCAGGCACAGGCGTGGCATTCGCCGCACTCTGTCGTCGATTTCGAGAAGCTGTACATGGAAAATTGCAGGGGCTGCCATGGCACACAAACGGAGCCTTCCGGCGCTATCGCTCTGGACAATCCCCTCTACATTGCCGTCATTCCGCGCGAGACGTTACGATCGATTATCGTCAATGGGATCCCCGGCACGGCGATGGTTGCCTTCTCAGAGGAGCACGGAGGCCCGCTCACCGAAAAGCAGGTCGACGTTCTTGTGGAAGGCATCACCGCTTGGGGGGCGAAGAATCCACCTTCCGGGCCGCTGCCGGCATACAGCGGTCCGCTGGGCGACGTGGCCCAGGGCGCAACGGCTTTCGCGACATTTTGTGCGAGCTGCCATGGCGCAGACGGAAACGGCGGCGACAAGGCGGGCTCCGTCGTCAGCCCTGCTTACCTTGGCCTCGTTAGCGATCAATACCTGCGCACCATCGTGATTGCGGGACGCAACGATCTCGGATGCCCTGATTTTCAGAGTCGCGTCCCGGGCAAGCCGATGTCCGAAGCCGAAATTTCCGGCGTCGTTGCCTGGCTTGCGTCGCAACGAAAGAATGAATTCGGGCAACCCCTCCCCCTAACGCAGAGGTAAAGGAAAGCACTTCGCATGAGCACGCACCAACCCAAGGAAACGGACAAGCCCGCAGGTGGAAACGGAAAGGGCGATGTCAGCCGCCGCGACTTTCTCTTGAAGCTTGGAATTGGACTCAATGTCCTGGCGGGCGCGATGATTTCGATCCCTTTGATTGGATACGTCATGTCGAGCTTCGTCAAGAAGCTCCCATTAAAGTGGACCTCGCTGGGTCCGGTGGACAAGTTTCGGGAGGGCTCCACGACCTTGGCGACCTACGAAAATCCTTATCATCGCGAGTGGGACGGCGAAGCCGCAGTCATCCCCTGCTGGGTCCGACGCATTGAAGCTGAAGAGTTCCAGGTCTTCGCAATCAATTGCACTCATCTTGGCTGCCCTGTGCGGTGGTTCGAGGAGTCGAAGCTCTTCATGTGCCCCTGCCACGGTGGCGTTTTCTATGAAGATGGCGAGCATGCGGCGGGTCCGCCTCCGCGCGGCCTCTATACATACCAGATCAAGGTAGAAAACAACGAACTCTTCATCGCGGCCGGCGTAATGCCGACGCTTGCGACCCCGGATGTATGAGCGCAGAGCCGAAAAAACCGCTGAAGACGACGGCCTTTGAGCTCGTCCAAGGCGTCTTTCTCTGGCTGGACGACCGGCTTCACATTTCGCACTTGTGGGAGCACACGGCCGGCCATCCCATTCCCAAGAGCGCCGCGAGCTGGTTCTACGTCTTTGGCAGCGCCACGCTGCTTTGCTTCATCCTCCAGATCATCACGGGAAGCCTGTTGGCCTTCGTGTACGTTCCTTCGGCTTCCGAAGCGTATGACAGCCTCCTTTATCTTACCTACGAGCAGGATCTCGGATGGTACATGCGCGCTGTTCACTATTGGGGATCCAATTTCATGGTCGGCATCATGCTCCTTCACATGACGCAGGTCTTTCTCTTTGGCGCATACAAGTACCCGCGCGAAATCACTTGGATTTCCGGTTGCGTTCTGATGCTCTGCACGTTGGGGCTGGCGTTTACCGGGCAGGTGCTTCGCTGGGACGAAGATGCCTACTGGGGTCTCGGCATCGGTGCCGCCATCATGGGTCGTGTCCCTCTCATTGGTGAGGGCCTTGTGAATTTGATGCTGGGCGGCCCGATCATCGCCTCTGAGACGCTTTCCCGCTTCTTCTCGCTCCACGTTTTCGTCCTTCCCGGCACAGTGCTTGCGCTCGTGGCTGTGCATCTGCGCATGGTGCTCACTAAGGGGATCAACGAATACCCGAAGCCCGGACATATCGTCCGCCGCGAAACGTATGACAAGGAGTACGAGGCGATCATCAAGAAGGAAGGCATTCCCTTTGCGCCCCACGGCATTTGGAAGGACTTGGTTGCGGCGGCGGTTGTGATTGGCGGCATTCTCTTCTGTGCGGCAGTCTTTGGGCCGAAGGGGCCGACGGGCCCGCCGTATCCCTCCGAGATCGACACGCTTCCGCGTCCTGACTTCTATTTCATGTGGATCTTCGCGGTGGCGGCTCTCATGCCAGAGTATATGGAGACGTTCGGTCTGCTCGTTGTGCCGCCTATCGCCATCCTTATTCTGTTCGCTCTGCCATTCTTTAACAACACGGGCGAGAAGAGCTGGCGTCGTCGTCCTGTCGCCGTCCTCACGGTGGTTCTCGTTTATCTGGTGATGGGCATACTCACCTACCTTGGCTATAGCTCGCCATGGTCGCCGCAGATGGACGCATGGAGCAATGCGCCGACGGCGAAGTCGAGGGTTGAAGGTCGCTCGCCGCTTGAGCTTCAAGGGTTGGTTGTCATGCAGAACATGCAGTGCCGCAACTGCCATGCGATCGAGGGCGTGGGAGGACATCGCGGCCCCGATCTCGCCGACGTCGGCAGCCGGATGACCAAGGATCAACTCATTCGTCAGGTCGTTCAAGGTGGAGGCAACATGCCGGCGTACGGCAAGAATCTTTCACCGCACGAGGTTGAGGCCTTGGTGACTTACATGGTGTCGCTGCGTCCGTCGGGCGAGCCAGCTGCGCGCGATTCAACCTTCCCAGCCGTTCCTCCGAAGCAAGAGGCATCCTCTACTCACAAAAAGCACGGCGAAGGTTGAGCCGGAGCCTCTAGTTGAATCGATTTCCCTGCAGAACTGCGTTCCTGCGGTAATGTAGGATTCCGTGAGCGCAGAAACCGCGGCCCTGGCCTCTTGGGCATTTCTTCCCGCGCCCGCCTTTGGGTTGATGGCGGCGGCCTTGGTCTA
>DATDAL010000138.1:0-31971 GCA_036525415.1 Terrimicrobiaceae bacterium
CCGATTCCATCGTTTGCACGAAAAGCTTGAGACGCGCGGACAGTTTTTCGTCAGTTTCCGATCGGAGAACGAAATTGTCTGTCGTCACCGTCTCGGCGTCCTTGAAGAAAGATTCGGAAAACACACGCGTCTCCCAGTCCGATCTGTCGCCAGTGCGTGGCATTCATGGAGCGCCCGTTCGTAGCACTTGAGGATGTTCGCAGCGTCGTATCCGTCTCGTAGGGCTCTCAACGCATACCGGTAGGCCAACCTGCGGTCGAAGTTGACCTTGCAGTTGTCCCAGTGGAGCTGCCGAAGGTTCTCGGTGATTCGTGCAGCCTGCCTTTCCAAATGCCGCAAGCCGGCCGATGTCGTTTGAGGCTCTGGTATCGGAGGAGAGTCGTCGGTCACTCTCCGACCTTCAAGCTTGCGCGCTACGAGGCCGCTCTGGTGTTGGAGCAAAGCACAATTGTTTCGCCCGCTCAGCGCTTGTGCACGTCTCCGCTCGCTTCCTGCGGGAGCGACTCATGGACAGCAAGCCAGCGTCTCGCTCCGAGGAGCGCGCAACGGCATCCGATTTATGATATGCTGGGACCGCTAAAATCAACTCACTCATGCGATACTCTCAGCTCAAGCGAGGCATTTCCCCGGACGCCTCTTCCTGCGGAGTTCTGGCGGTCGGCAATTTTTCGCGTCATCTACCTGGGCCGGAACGCCAAAAAATGGTCCCTACTAATCCTCCTCCATCCAGTCGGTGTGTCAGACTGCCGCCGCTTGCGTGGGCACAGGAGCGAAGCGCACCTTTCGAATCATATCCGCTTCATGCTGCTGTCGGACATGCGAATAGACTTTCAGCAACAGCGCGCCGTTGTCCTTATGCCCAAGCCACCCGGCAACGGTACGCACGTCTACGCCGGCCTCAAGGCAAGCTGTTCCGAAAAGATGACGCAGTGCGTGGGTGGTGAAACGCGGAATCCCGAGTTTCTTGCACGCGCTCGTGATAAAGCCTTGTGCCTCTTTGACGAGCAAGGCGCGATCTTCGGGTGCAACTTTTTCTCGTTGGGCTTTCATTCGCTCCAGGAGCTGGCGCATTTCCCCGGTCATCGGGACGTACCGGGATTCGCCGTTCTTCGTCACACGCAGATGAATCGTCTCGCGGTTAAAGTCGATGTCGGACCATTTGACATTTGCCGCTTCGGTTTTCCGGGCGCCTGAAAAAGCGATGAACTGTACGTAGTCAGCGGCAGCTTTACAGTCCGACACGCCGGCAGTGCGAATCTTGTCGATCAGTTGCACGAACTCCTCACGCGTCGGCAAGCGCAACGCTCCACGCTCCGCGCGTTCGCGGCGGGTGACCTTGAACATGCGCTTCGCCGCGTTTGTGACGCTCGTATTGCGTGCAGGGTTCGCGTAGAGGTGGCCTCCTGAAACGGCGACATCAAGGACTTGGCGCACGGCATCGAGAGCGCATTTGATCGTGGTCATGCTCGCGCCGGTTGAGTTTATCGCAGGGGACCTTGCGCCGCGAGGGACGTAGGGCTGCGCGGTCGCCTTAAAGCGGCGAAGCCATTCTTCGACCATTTTTGACGTTATGCGGCGAACATTGAGCGCCTCCACGTTCTCCCAAGATCGGAGCACGAGTTTCAAACCGGCCTCGCGATACGCCTTTGTGTTCGGCCGGATCGCGGCCTCTTTAAGTTGCTCTCTGTAGGTCGTGGTGGCCTCGCCAAAGGTGAGCCGCCCAACGGCCTCCGAGGAGTTGCCTGTCGTCCGCTGCCTCTCGGCTGCATCCACGTGATCCTTCATTCGATTCCTCGCAACCGTGAGGAGTTTGGTCTTCAGACTGGTCCATTTCTCCTTGCCACCCGCGAACGTGCGCACATAGTAGCGCCCGTTCCGATGACGATAGAGAAACTGAACTTGAGTGGGACTCCAAACGGTCTCTTTTTCTACGGTCTTTTGCATGGTATTTTGCGGTGCTTGCAGGTAGACCGTATAAACCGACCGTATAAAAGTCAATTCACCACTTTGGCTTGCGTCATAAGTTGCTTATAATAAATTGGAAGGGTGGCTGAGTCCGGTTGAAGGCACTCGACTCGAAATCGAGCGTGGCAGAAATGTCACCGTGGGTTCGAATCCCACCCCTTCCGATTTATATTCAATGACTTGGGAAGTCACGCCGAGTTCAAGTTTATCGCTGACGCTTGGCACTGGTGCCCATCACGTGCCCAATCGCACCTGGCGAAATCCGGCTGTTGATACCTTCCCCGCTATCGTGATATTACACGATGATAAACCGCGAGACGTTCATTGCGAAGCTCACCGAGATCCCAGCATTCTCGAGGCGATAAGCAGGCAGAGGATGACCAAAGCAATCGCGGTCGAGACCACGACACCGCGCGCGGCGAGCGCCGCGCGGAGCGAGGGTTCGTAATGGCCGCGTGCGACGCGCATGAAGATGTTCTCTTTTTCGGAAATCTTCCCGGTGAGCAAGATGGCCACGGCGGCTTCCGGGCGGCGGCGCGCATAAAAGTCAGCGCGCGCGCTGGAAAACGTCGCTTCCTCACTGCCCCACATCGCGGCGAGCGCCTTGCGCGCGAAAAGGAGCGAATGCTAGGCGTGTTCTTCCTCGATCTTTGCCTGGGCGACGGCGATGTCTGCCCGCCGTTGCTCGACGACCGAGGCGCGCGCGGCTTGACTCGCTCCTTGACCGCGGCGCTAGTCGCTTCCGCGAGCTTGGAAGCTTCCTTCGCAAGGGCAAGGCGCTCCTGCGCCGCGACGACCTCGATGAATTTGCGCGCCATTTCGGCCAGCACGTCGAGCCGTCGGATTTCGTAATCCCAGGCGGCGAGATCGTTGGCGAGCCGGGCCTCGGCCATGCGCGTCGGCAAGCGAGGGCGGCGTCAATCCCGACTACGAAATCGTGATCGAGGCGACCTATCGGGCGCAAATCACGCCCTGGCTTGTCCTCCAGCCGGATCTCCAATACATCATCCACCCGGGAGGAACCCGTGACTACGGCAACGCCTTGATCCTGGGCGGACGTGTCGCAGTGACTTTTTGAGCAGTTTCAAAAGGGCAGATCCCGCCGCGCAGTTCCCGTGGGAAAGAGCCATCTATTTTGGTGGAGTTAGATTTTCTTCCGCAAGGTCGCGTATAACGCGTCGAAACAGGCAAAGCCCTTTTCGAAGATTTCCGCGTCGCTCAAACCAAGGCGCGCCCACCCCTTGAAAAGAAGGTCGATTCCGACGCACTCGGGCCGTTGAAACTTGCCGTCCTCCAGGTCGGCATCATGGATCATCTGGCCGATGCGATGCGCGGCGGGGTCGTCGATGACAAACCTTTTGAGCAGTGTCTCGAACGTGCAGTCGTCCCCGTGATGGGTAAATTCCACGTCCATCATGTCGAAGGGGATGGCCTCGGGGTGGGCGTCGGCACGCGGAGCGAAAATAAAACTCGCCTGCGGATCGATAAACTTGCGGATGAGCCACGCCGAGCCGACCCGATCGATCTCGGGGCGGGGCCGGGTGAGCCACGTGCGATTCTGAAAACGCATGACATCGAGGCGGCGCGGCGAGGATGCTTTGCCGCGAGGTTCGGCAAGCCGGCTGGCGCGCTGCAAGAGCATCTCCACTTCGTGCGCCGCCGGGCAATCGAAGTAATCGATCGCCTGCACTTCCTGAAACTGGCGCTGCAATTTTTCCAGCGTGTCCGCCAAATCGGGCGCGACCTTGTTTCGGCTGCCGGCGATGAGTTGCTGCAGGGCCTTCGCCAGCGCGGCATAGTCCTCGGCCCGCGCCTCGTTGAACTCGCGCGCCAAGTCATCATTCGACAATCCTTCGATTAGGGTCACGTGAGCCAGGGTCGCCTCGCCGTCGTCGTCGCGCACCTGCTGTGCCAGCCACTGAAAACGTTCCACGTGCGCGGGTTCGTCCGGCAGCACATAGGTCGAGGTTTTCAGGGCGAAGGCCCCGAGCTTCCTGAGCTTGCGCCAGAGGCGGACCCGCCCTGCCGTTTTCTTCGTTGGCAGCGTGTAGAGTAGAAGAAGCCAGCCTTGGGACGCCTTGTTTGTTGACTGCATAACAGTCATGTAATATCTGTTTCATCAGCTCGCAACACCGGCCAACCAATGAACCGCGAATCATTTTTCCCTCAGATTTCAAGCACACTTCCGCTCCGTTCCGTCATGGAGCAACTGCGGCACGGGTTCGTGGTATATGATGCGCTCTACGCTTGGTGCCGCCATGTGCGAAACGAACGCCATACCTGGAACCCGCAGGCAAAGCTCGCATGAGCGAAGCTTCCGCGAAGCCCTCCGAAGGATCGGGCACTGGCGCCTGCGCTCCGGCGGAATCCCGTTCGCGTCCCACCTTCGCGGAAGCCCTCCGTTTCTGGCTCAAGCTCGGATTCATCAGCTTCGGCGGTCCAACCGGCCAGATCGCCATCATGCACGCCGAATTGGTGGAAAAGAAGAAATGGATCGGCGAAGAGCGGTTTCTGCATGCGCTGAATTACTGCATGCTGCTCCCCGGCCCGGAAGCGCAGCAACTCGCCATTTACGTCGGCTGGCTGCTGCATCGCACGTGGGGCGGAATCGTCGCGGGCGCGCTCTTCGTGCTGCCTTCGGCGGTCATCCTTTGGCTTTTGAGCTTCGTCTATATGAGCTACGGCAAACTCGCCTGGGTCGCGGCGATATTCGACGGCCTCAAACCCGCGGTCCTCGCGATTGTCGCCGTCGCGGTGCTCCGCATCGGCAGGAAGGTTCTAAAAAATGAAATCATGTGGACGCTCGCAGCCCTGGCGTTTTTGGCGATCTTCTTTCTCGGGATTCCATTTCCTCTCATTATTGCGGGAGCCGCGGTCGTCGGGTTCGTCGGCAATCGGCTGCTGCCGTCGAAGTTCCAGGTCATGAAAAGCCACGCCGGGCAGGGCAGCACCAAACAGGACGACGTCATGGTGCCCCACACTGCTCCTTCGCTTGGGCATGCCTTCCGCGTCTGTGCAATATGCCTTACCCTTTGGTGGGCTCCGATCCTCCTCGTGGGGGCAACGCTTGGCTGGAAACATACGCTCTTCCAGCAAGGGGTGTTCTTCAGCAAGGCGGCGATGGTCACCTTCGGCGGCGCGTATGCCGTGCTGCCGTATGTGTCGCAGCAGGCGGTCGAAAACTACCATTGGCTTTCGCCGGGACAGATGCTCGACGGCCTCGCCCTTGCGGAATCCACACCCGGTCCGCTCATCATGGTGCTGCAATTCATCGGCTTCGTTGGCGCGTGGAAACTTCACGAGCCATTTGCACCGGTTGTCGCCGCCACGTTCGGCGCGGCCATAACGACGTGGGCGACCTTTCTTCCATGTTTCCTGTGGATTTTCCTCGGAGCGCCCTCCATCGAGCGCCTTCGTCAAAACAACCGGCTGACGGCTGCGCTTTCATCGATCACCGCTGCCGTTGTCGGAGTCGTGCTCAATCTCGCCGTGTGGTTTGGGCTGCACGTTCTTCTACCGCGCGGTGAAGCGGTCAACTGGTGGGGAACCGGCGTTGCGCTGGGCGCCTTCATCGGAATGCAACGCTGGAAATGGGACATCATTTCGGTAGTAGGTGCGGCAGCCTTGCTTGGATTGCTGCGCTGGATTGCCATGGGCTAGATTTCGCCGATGCACACGACGGATCTTTCCTCCTGGCAGCACTCTCATCATTTTCACACGGCCCACGAGCTAAGTGAGAGGAACACGCGACGAGTCGTTGCGCTGACCGCCCCCGAAGTGGCGGAGATTATCCGCGAGGCTCTGGTCGGGGGGATCGCATAAAAGTCCTTCGTTAGCGAAACATGGGCGATTTTCATGCGATCATCCTCGCCGCCGGCCAATCCGCCCGCATGGGACGCGAAAAATCGTCCCTCCCATGGCTGAAGGGACAGCCGCTGCTGCTTTGGATTGTCGAGCAATTGTCAGCTGGTGGCTGGCAACCGGTCGTCGTGTTGAGGCCAGAGCATCTGTGTTTCTGGGGATCTGTCCTGCCTCAGGGCTGCGCCGTGGTCAACCCGGAGCCGGAACGCGGCAAGACTACCTCGCTGGCGGCAGGCCTTCACCACGTGCCGCGCGAAGCGAAGTGGTTCCTTCTCACCGCTGTGGACCAACCTCGACCGCAGGCGCTCTATCGTCGCTTGCGAGAAGCGGCCCACGCGCTGAGGAAGAAAATCCTCGTTCCCGATCATGAGGGGCGCCGCGGGCATCCTGTGGTGCTCGCCGGCTCGCTGCGCGATCAACTGCTGGCTTTGGACGAAAGCTCACAAGGCCTTCGCGGTTTGCTTGACGCGCATCGAACGGAGACTTACCGGCTACCAGACTGCGATCCGGAATGGCTGCGCTGGGATCTGAATACGCCCGAAACCTACGTGGAAGGCCTGGCGTTCTTCTGCGGGCAACTGACCGAGCGCGATCAATTCTGAATCCATCATGAATCAAACCACGAACGTTCTGCGGGCGATGGCTCGGCTTGAAGAAGCAGGCGACGCCTTTGTTTGCATAACTCTCGCGGAGGCCAGAGGCAGTGTTCCGCAGGAGGCCGGAGCAAAGATGCTGGTCACCCCTGGAGGTCGTGAATGCGGGACGATTGGCGGCGGTCGCGTCGAGGAGGCCGCCATCAAGCATGCTCGCGAGTTGCTTGCGGGCCGCCCAACGATTTGCTGCGAGTTGATCGAATGGAATTTGCAAAAAGACATTGGCATGACCTGCGGCGGCGTAGTGAAGTTTCTTTTCGAGATTTTTCGTCCCTCCTCATGGCCGATTGCCATCTTCGGCGCAGGCCATGTTGCCCAATCACTTGTGCGCATTCTCGTCAGCCTGAGTTGCCAGGTCACCGTCTTCGACACCCGCCCGGAAATGCTGTCCCAACTCCCTCAGGCTCCTAACGTTAGAGCGCGCCTGATCGAGCCTCTGGAGGAGGGCGTCAGGGAAATTCCCGAAGGTGCATTCGTCGTCGTAATGACCCAGGGCCATCGCACCGACAAACCAGTGTTGGAGCAAATCCTAAAGACCCGCACATTTCCATACCTCGGCGCGATCGGCAGCGCATCGAAGGCCGCCGTGCTGCGACGAGAACTGCGCGAGTCAGGAGTCGAGGGCGATCTTACTCACGCCTTTCACTGCCCGATTGGCTTGCACCTCGGAAAAAACACCCCAGAGGAGATCGCCATCAGCGTCGTCGCGCAATTGCTCGAGGTACGCGGCGCGTGAAGGTAATTGAGTCTGGCCCAGGCGCAAGGGCCTTTACAACGCTCTACTTCGATCTGCGTCAATCTGGCACCATTTGCCGATCCACAAAACTTCCCCCATTATTTACGGTTTTCACACTTTAAGACACGCTAACCGTTTGAATCAGTAAAAGAAGCAAGGTTACGACAGGCTGTAGGAACAGGCCGGGTTTGGTAGTAACCGTTCAACTGCGGGCCCATCAGCCCGGTCTGTTCACTGCGCGCGACGTTGCCATCGTAGAAGCCATAGCGCAGGCAGGTATTCTTGTGGGAGCGATGGGACAATCGGTGCCAGAGTGACGAAAGGTAGCGTGCGCAGAGTCGTCATGGTTCACCAGGGAAGCAGGCCCCAAAGCGCCAGAACTTCCAGAGCGTAGAGACCGGCCAGGAGAAGCACCCCGCGTGCCGTGGTGGCGGAGAAATCACCGCTTGGAAAGAGCCACCAACCAAACCAACGCACGCACCACGGCATTGTAAGAAAGCTCGTGACCGCGACGCTGATGGAATTGCCAATGAAGGTCGCCAGCGAGGCATGGATGCTGAGCGCGCTGAGGCTCGGGCTGAGGAATTTCAGCTCAAGCATCACAACAGGAAAGAGGCCCAGCAGCACGAGCATGGCGGTCTTCCAGTTCGGCGGGCCTTTGCCTGTCTTGGGATCGAGGGGCACCCATCCGGGAAAGGAGGTCGCCAGGCGGGTAAATTGCTCGTGTTCGATGAAGGCCTCGGACTCACGCAGCAGCTCCTTGCGCTCTGGGGCGTCCATCCACGCCTCGAGATGCGAGGCGGAGTCGAAGCGGATGATCGTCGTCCACAGGCCGCCTTGTTTTTCCGGAGGCTGGAGGAACATGCCGCGGTAGCCAGGGTATTTTGCTTGGGCGGCTTGGATGCGGACCGCCCATTCGCGATAGGTGTCCTCCATGTCAGCTTTGATCCTGGAGAAGATGACTTCGGTGACGTCGCCGCGTTCCTCTTGCTCGCCGATCTGCGCGATTTCGCGAAAGTTGCCGCCTTCAAAAAGCGGCGCTCCTTCGGCAATGATCGCCACCCGTTCTCGGGATTGTTGCCAGGCGGCTAGGTCTTCCTTCGACCGAAAATTGAGAATGATGGTCCACTCGTTTCTGTTCGGCTGTGCCGGCGCCAAGATGTCGCTGCTGACAAGGCCGGGAAATTTTCCGATCACCATGTCATGGCGGGCTTTCCAAGCCGCAAACTGTCCGTCTGCCCCTGGCCGGACCTTAGCGGTGGCGATGAGGACCGACGGCGTGCTCATGGCAGGCCATTCAATCTTGAAAAGATCCGATCGGCGCTGAAGGGCAGGCTATCGAAGCGAATGCCGGTTGCATCCGCGAGAGCGTTGCCCAAAGCGCCTGCGATCGGAATGATGGGCGCTTCGCCAATCGGCTTGGCTCCCAACGGACCATAACGGTCGAAGGTGTCGGCGAAAAAGACCTCCGAACGGGGGATATCGGCGAAGGCCGGAATACGGTAATTCCGGAAAGTGGGATTGACCACGGTGCCGGAATCGTCAAGTACCATGCGTTCGAAGAGGCTGGTGCCAATGCCCTGAGCGATCCCGCCCTCGACTTGTCCTCGGGCCTGCATGGGATTGAGGATTGTTCCGGCATCGTAAGCCTGTGCGCTTTGGAGGATCCGGATTTCGCCCGTGATGCGGTGGACGGCGATCCGGAAGCCATGCACAAGGAATGCCGTGGATCGCGGGGAGCCGTAGGCCTTTCGGGAAACTTGGAGCTTGTCGTGGAGCGGGGCGGTCGCGTACAGCTCCGCAAGCGCGAGAGCGCGGTTTCCGCACAACACGTGATCATCCTCGAGCCGGCAATCAGCGGCGAGGGCGGACGTTAGGGAGCCTGCCACCTCGAGCAGGTTCTCCCGCAATGCTTCGGCGGCCTTGTTGACCGCGAGTGTCGCCACGCTGACGCCGGTGCTGGCGAAGGTTCCCGTATCATAGGGCGTGCGATCGGTATCGGCAAAGTCCATCGCGATGCGGGCTGCCCGTGTATTCAGCACCGAGGCGGCGACCTGTCGCTGGGCGTTCGTAATGCCGTTTCCAAATTCCGCAGACCCGACCGCAAGGTGATAAGTACCGTCCGGTCGGAGCGAAAGGTGAGCCTCGGAACGGTGTTCGGTGGGAGGAGAGCAATCTTGGGCATGGATGGCGATTCCCTTGCCCTCCAACCAATCTTCGCCGGCAGGCTTTTTTTCGCCTCGGCCACTTGCGAGCGCTTGCTCGACATAATCAAGACACTGGTCGAAGCCATAGCTGCCGATCACGCCGTCGTGCGGCGAAGGCCAGATGCTATGCACCGGATCATGAGGCTGTAGCATGTTTTTCCGGCGGATGGCAAACGGATCAATGCCGAGCTTGCGGCCCAATTCGTCGATCGCGGATTCGATGGCAAATGCGGGCTGCGACGCACCGTAACCGCGGAACGCCCCGGAAGGAACCGTGTTTGTATAAACCGCGTAACCGACGCCTTTCTTGTTCGGGCACCGATATGTGGCCATCGAGGAGCCGAGCGAGGAGGCGAGCACTTCGCCGCCGTGGTTGCCATAGGCGCCGGTATTAGAAACGTTGCGTATCTGCATCGCTGTGAGGGTGCCGTCTCTTTTCGCGCCGAGCTTGATTGTCACCTTCATCGGATGCCGGGAGACGGTGGCGGTGAATTCTTCCGCACGCGTAAATTCCCATTTGACCGGGCGCCCGGTTTTCAGAACCGCGAGCATGCAGAGATCCTCGCTGAGCATCTCCTGCTTGGCCCCAAATCCGCCGCCGACCCGCTCGGCGAACACGTGGATTTGATGCGGATGCATGCCGAAGAGGTAGGCCAACTTGTTTTTCGTGAGATGCGGAGTCTGTGTGCTGGTGCGAATATGAACGCGCCCGTCCTCGCTGCGCCAAGCGACCGATCCGTGAGTCTCCATATGCGCGTGCTGAACCTTGGGTGTAAAATAGGTGCCTTCGTAGATGGCGTCTGCCTCGGCAAATCCCTTTTCCACGTCTCCCGTTTCCCCCTCGATTTTGATGAAAATGTTGTGTTCCGGATCCTGAATGCGTGACTCGGCGTCCGCGCCTTCGTGGAGAATCGGTGCGCCGGGCTTCATGGCCTCCTCAGGGTCGAAGACGGCGGGTAGCACTTCGTAATCAATTTCGACAAGACGACAGGCTTCCTCCGCGGCGCTTTCCGTCTCGGCCGCTACGGCGGCGACCCGCTGTCCGACGAAACGCGCAACATTGTCCAGCATGTAGGTGTCATCAGGATCAACATGAAAATCGTCATGGGTTGCGGTCGTATAAAGACGCCGCGGAACGTCCTTCCACGTGAACACCGCATGCGCCCCAGGTACGGACAGCGCCTTCTCCGTGCGGATTGCCTTGATACGGGCATGAGCATGTGGTGAGCGGACGACTTTCAGGTGAAGCATTCCCTCCATCGCGACGTCCATGGTGTAACGCGCATCGCCGGCAACGATCGATTCGGCCAGCGGGCTCTGGAGACTGCCGCCACAAGCCTTTCCGGTCCTGTCCTCCTCGACAAAGGAAATACCATGAAGAGCATCGTCAATGGCGTGATATCCCGTGCATCGGCAGAGGTTTCCTTTGAGGTGGAAGGGCAGATTCCTCTTCTGTTCCTCGGAGAGGCTCGCCGCGGTCATGATCATGCCCGCGGTGCAAAACCCGCATTGGAACGCTTGCGCGCTCAGGAACGCCTTCTGCATAGGGTGCCATTCTCCGTTGGCCGCAAGTCCCTGCAAGGTGGTGACCTCGCGGCCTTCTGCCCGAAAAGCGGGGACGAGGCAGCTATGGACCGGCTTGCCGTCAAGCCACACGGTGCAGGCGCCGCAGTCGCCGGCGTCGCAGCCCTTCTTGACTCCAAACCATCCAAGGTCTCGAACGAACGTCCTCAAGCACTGGCCGGGTCGGGGCTCGGCGTTGAACGATTTTCCGTTGATCTTGTAACTCATTGCTGGTCTCCGGGTTTCAAGGCGAAAGCGCCGCGCGGATCTGCTCGGCGAAATAGTACGTGAGGTGCCTCCGATGACGCGGCGAGCCGTGGACGTCGTCCAGATAGAGATCGAAGGGCACCGCGTCATCGATTCGGTGGCTCAATTCTTCCGCCGAAGGGAGGCTTTCAAAACGAAGCTGGACAGGGCGAAGTGTTGCTGCGGTGATGGTGAGAAGAAAAGTTTTCCGTTCCGGACAGTATGCTCCGATTAGGAGTACCTCCGACCGACCGAGATGCGTGAGGGTGAAACGGCGGAACACGTGACGTTTTCTCAACGCTGAAGCGGGCAACCAGACGCTGCGCAGAAGTTCGCCGGGAGCGAGGACATTGGCGTGATTACCGGTGACAAAATCTAGCACCGGAACCTCGCGCGGTTCACCGGCCCGCGGCCAGAGCGTGCAGACCCCCTCGAGCGCCGCAGCGAGGGAGATCATAGGACCGGCAGGAAGCGACATCACGATGTTGCCGCCCACCGTCGCTTCGTTCCAGATCTTGAATGAGGCAAGGAAGGCCCGGCAGCATTCGCGGAAGAGCGAGGCGGCAGCCCAGTCTGCCGGCGCGACAAAATGGTCGAGTTCCACGACCTTACATGTTGCGGCGATTTCGAGTCCGTCGGGCAATATCGTCAGCGAGGGCCACTTGAGGGCTTCGAGGTCGATCAACGTGTGCGTATTGACCTGCGGCTCTGAGAACAACCACGTGCCGCCAGCCAGCCAGGCATAGCCGTTCTGCCATTGTTTCACCTCGTGCGCACTGGCAGGACGTTTGATTTCGGTAATCGTGTTCAGGTCCATAGCTTTTCAGGATGATTGCCTGGGCTTAAGGCCTCGCTGAAGATTGGACTTCAGCCGATGGGCTAACGCCAGGGCGATTCGGACGGGGTAGGGGTCCATCGTCTCCCAGCCATGCCGCGAGCTGATCAGGCATTCGCAATCTCCTTCGCGCAACGGTTATGAGTTTCGATGACTCGCTTCATGTCCATGGTGACGACTTCGCCGTCTCTCACAACGACTTCGCCGTTGATCACGGTGTATTTTGCGCCCTGCGGCGCGCAGAAGAGCACCGCCGCAACGGGATCATGCAGCGCGCCGGCGTAGCCGATAGTGTGGAGGTCGAGGGAGAAAAAGTCGGCGCATTTGCCGTGCTCGAGCGAGCCGATGTCAGAACGGCCCAGCACACGGGCGCCGCCAAGGGTGGCGAGTTCGAGCGCCTCGCGCGCAGTCATCCATTCGTTCGTGCGAACGGAGTGCGATTGCGACAGCAGGAAATATTTTCGCGGTCCCTCGGGAGGGAGCAAGCCCATTTGAAGGCGCGCAAGCAGCATGGCCTGGCGGGCCTCGAGCAGAATGTTCGACGCGTCGTTGCTTGCCGAGCCATCGACACCGAGGCCGACTTTCACGCCCGCAGCAAGATATTTCTTGATCGGCGCGATTCCCGATCCCAGGCGCATATTCGAGCAGGGGCAATGCGCCGCGCCGCATCCGCTCTGGGCGAATTTCCTGATTTCGTCGTCGTCCACGTGGATCGCGTGGGCGAACCACACGTCGTCGCCCAGCCAGCCGTGCGTTTCCATCCAGTCCACCGGTCGGAGTTGGAACCGCTCAAGGGTGTAGCGTTCCTCGTCACGGGTTTCGCAGAGGTGGGTGTGGAGCTTGACTTTGTACTGGCGGGCCAGCGCAGCAGAATCGCGCAGAAGTGAGATCGTGACGGAAAACGGCGAGCATGGGGCGACCACGATCTGTGTCATCGAACCTGGCGAATCGTTGTGGTAGGTCTTGATAACGCGCTCGCTGTCTTCAAGGATAAACGCCTCGTCCTCGACGCAATCGTCGGGCGGCAGGCCACCTTGTGAATGGCCGAGTGACATCGAACCGCGACTGGCATGAAAACGCACGCCGATATCCTTCGCCGCCTCAATCTGACAATCGACCTTGTTGCCATTCTTGAAAACGTAAGTGTGGTCGAAGACGGTCGTGCAGCCCGAAAGGGCAAGTTCCGCCAGCCCGATGAGCGTGCTGACGCGAGAAGCTTCCTCTGTTGTGCGTGCCCAGAGGCGATATTGGGCTTGGAGCCACGGGAAGAGATTGTTGTTCTGCGCCGCGGGCAGGTTACGTGTGAGGGTTTGGTTGAGATGATGATGCACGTTGACGAACCCTGGCATTACGATCTGGCCGGTGAGATCGACCACAGTGTCGGCGCTGGCAGGGAGTTCTTCATTCGGACCCACTTTCGTGATGAAGCCGTCCTCCGCGTAGATTCCGGCGTTTTTCAGTTCGCGGCGTTGGTCGTCCATGGTGACCAGCAGCTCCGCGTTTCTCGCTAGCAGCGTACGCATTGTCAGGGGCTCCAGAGGAAGCAAGAGACGTCCGCCGCGTGGCAAATGCCGAAACGAACAACATGGTGAGCGGTCTGGCGTGGCGTGTTATCGGCGCGACACGGTGAGGAAAGGTTCCCACACATGAAAGTGAGCGGATGCTGCCGCTTATCCCGCAAGTTGCCAAGCTCAAAACAGCAGCCCCTCGCCCCGTACCCTCGAGTCGAAAGAAACTTCATCGCACGATTGCCAACGTCAACACGCGCTTCGCGCAGCCGATTGCAGTTCATTTTGAGAACAGGAAATCACATTTATCCCAATGAATATGAGAATCGATGTGCAAATTCAAACATGCGATTAGCAAGCATCCGAAAAGGTGCGCGCAACTTGAAGGCAGTGCGCGCGCCCTGAACGCAAAACAACGGTGCCTTGGAACGGAATCCCCTTATGTTCGCGGCCAACGATTCGAGTCTTGTGCCACTTCCAATCTCCCGTAACATGGCCCCGTAAACGTTTCTTGCTATGGTCAATGCCTTGGTACTGATAAGAATGGACCGCTGGATCACGGATGAAATGAAGGATCGGATTCAAGCCACGAGCCTTTCGAACGCGAAGCAGTTGATAGCCGGAGCGATACGAGATCATGTCATCGTTGACGTCGCTGCGACCACCGCAAAGGACCTCAACGGCGCTCTTACAGCCTTTGCCGAGATTTCGGGAGTGAAAGGCGTCACTCTTGTGCAGACAGTCCAGGAGTCCTGAGACTTCAGACCCTGACTCTATCAGGGGCGTAGCATTAGAAAGGCAAAGGCTCACATCGGATGGGCTTGAAGCGAGCGAGTTTTCTCTATCAGACTGTCGGAGTGCGCTTGCTCACTGCGCACCTCAATAGGCTCCCCGCGCCCTCGGTAAGCTCACTTGCGATAAGAGGCGTCGAGATCAACGGATTTTCAGGCTGGAAAACTGTCTACTGATTTGATAGGTGCTGGCTCCCGTATGGCTACTACCCTCCAAGACCTCTACGCCCATCCGTTGATCATCGAGAAAGTCGAGCGGCCCATCAAAGCGAGGATCATGAGCTGGAAGTTCGAAACAGGGAACCCTCAAGCGGTCAATCCCTCAAACGCAGCACCGATTGCCGTCTCTTTGGATACCGTGAAATATTCCGGCGAGGACGAAGAGCGAATTCAAGGCGAAGTAGTTGTCTCCTCGAGAATCGCGGTAAGGGCCGACATTACGACTCAGTTCACAGTGCGGTCTGCCAACCAGCTTGAAGATGCGAGCGAAAAGATTGCTCAAGATCTCCAGGGCTTCTTGAATTTCAGTCTTCCTTTGGGTTGGCAAGGCAGAGATGTCAACTTCGTAGCGGACTCGGCGCAGGTTGCGCTAAACGATTTGCGACGCTCATGAATTGCGGGTTGAACGCTTAAAACCGCAATTTCCACCGCCTCGGTAGTGCTCGGGGTTCCCGCGGCACCTGACGGAAAAATTTACAGGCGACTCTCGATCCGCTCACCTATTTCTAATACGTTTATTTATAGTATCTTACGGTTATATAGGCTTGGATTTCGGACTCTGCGAGCGCTACAGTGTCGGATTTTCTTACATTGCTTTGGGCTGAGACCGAGACATAGCCCGCCATATAATATTACGTAAGATACGAGTTATAAAATAGTTAGATATGCTTATTCCCTTATAAGCGGAATTAGCCTGAGATGGGCATAAAAGATGCTCGCTTGGAAAGGTAGCGACAAAGCCCTGATTTTTGGGGGACGAGCGTGAAAAGGTTTTATAGAGGTTGCATTTTTCGGTGCGCAGGCTTTCAAGCCTCCGTGCCACGTGATCCAGGGCTTGTCGTTTCCCTCTTCAAACGCGGGGACTGGTTGGACACTGCCGGTCCCGCTCGGCTGGCGGCTGAAGTCACATGATTCCGTCGAACAACGATCTTCACCAGCGTCGCCCTTCAGTCCCCGAAGGCGACGTCTGGTGGGAAGGCTGCGATCCTTTACCGACGAGGGCTTTCTATGAGAACGAGACTGCAGCAAAATGATCTCGTAACAGTCGCTGGCCACGCTGGCACGTGGAAGGTTGTCGCTCCGGTAAACGGGAGCAAGGCTGACATCCGTAGAAGCGGAGGCTTCGACATCCGCATCGTTACCGCCCCGTTGCACAGGGTCACCGTTATCCGGCACGCGGGAAGTCCGGGCTACTTCTATTGAGGACCATGAACGGATATCTCTTCACAAGGAGCGAAGCGCAAATGCTCGAGGAGACTCGTAGCCGTGCCGCGGAGTTTTACCTCAATGGAAAATGCCTTTTCCGAGCGGTCCTGAAGCGGAGATTTCGGAAGGTCCCGTTTTTCCTTCGGCATCTTTGGTGCGCGCTCGCTGGATGATCGGGTTCCCTTCGGGCATTCGCTCCAGGTTGGGATGAGCCTGGGGTTCTTGATCGGTGTTGGCGGGCAGAGTCAACCTTGCTGCTGGTCGGTCGCGTGGTCAAAACAGCGGCTCGCGAGACTACGGCGGACGAGCCTATGGAACAATTTCTGTTCCGATTCCAGAGTTGGTGAAGATCTCAAGCAGCAGGCAATGCTGGATGTTTCCGCCGATCATATGAATCTTCTCAACGCCGTTCTTCAAGGCCCCCGCGGCAGATTGAACCTTTGGAATCATGCCTCCGTCGATCACCTTATGCTTGATCAGCGGCTCGATTTGCTCGGCATGCACGGTCGGAATCAGGGAATCGTTTGAATTGGGATCGCGCATTATACCAGGCACGTCACTGACATAAATCAACTTAACCGCCTTGATGGCAGAGGCGAGCGCCGCTGCAGCGACATCTGCGTTGATATTTAAAACCATGCCGTCTTCATCGGCACCGATTGGGCTGATGACGGGAACGACCTCGTCCTTGATAATGGAGCTAATGTTTTCGATGTCGATCCTGGTGGCTTCGCCCACAAATCCGATGTCCAGCTGTTCGCCATTCTCCTTGCGCTGGGGACCGAGCTTCCGTGCGATGAAAACTGATTTTCCCGAGAGTCCTTGCGCCTTGCCGCCAAACTTGACGATTGTTTCAACGATTTTTGGGTTAATATCCTGGTCAAGGGTCTCTTCGACAATGCCTATCGACTTTTCGTCCGTGACGCGGAGGCCGTTGATGAACTGTGGTTTGAGGCCGGCCTCCCGCATTCGCGCGGTGATGATCTTTCCGCCTCCGTGGACGAGTACCGGGTTGATTCCGACTGCTTCCAGGAACACGAGGTCTCTGAGAAATCGGTCCACGATCTGGTCCTCCTCCATGGCGGCGCCGCCATATTTTACAACGAAGGTCTGGCCTCGGAATCGTTGAATATAGGGAAGCGCTTCGATGAGGCTTTCGGCTCGAGCTTCCGGAGTCAATGGGATGCGCATATCTATTCGCCGAGGTTGAATCGAACGTACTCCTCGGTGAGATCAGTTGTCCATACCGTGTATGAAAACTCACCCAGGGAAAGGTCGATTTTCACGGAGAGCTCCTTGCTTGCCGCGATCGCTTTGAGTTTCGCCCAGGGAGTGCGTGCCATCACACCTCGCTCGACGATCGGAAGATCCCCGTAGAAAATATCGGTCTTCTCTTCAATCATTCTCGCTCCGGAGTAGCCAAGGGCGTCCATGATGCGGCCCCAATTTGGATCGCCTCCGGCCCATGCGCATTTGACCAATGTCGAATTGGCAACCGCTTCTGCGGCGCGGCGCGCGTCGCCGGCCGAAGCTGCGCCTTGAACTTCGACTTCGACGAACCGTGTAACGCCCTCGCCATCTTTCACGATCATCCGAGCCAGACCTCTCGCCGTTTCATCCAGGGCCTCTTGAAACTGTGGGAGCGGCGGGGCAACGCCCGAGGCACCATTGGCAAGCAGAATGACAGTATCGTTGGTGCTCATATCGCCGTCGATCGTGATGCGATTGAAGGAGTTCTCGACGGCGGCGCGCAAGGCAACACGCAAGGCGGGTTGCGGGATGGCTGCGTCGGTTGTGATTATGCACAACATCGTGGCCATATTTGGGTTGATCATCCCAGCTCCCTTCGCGATGCCGCCGATGTGAAAAGTCCCCATCTCAGTTTCGACAGAAAACGAGATTTCCTTTGGAAATGTATCACTGGTCATGATTGCCTGGGCGCAGGTCAGGCTGCCGCGCCGCGAAAGCCGAATGGTGGCGATGCCCGATTCAATGCGCTTGATGGGCAGTGGAACCCCGATACGACCCGTGGAGCCGACAAGGATCTGCTCCGGTTTCAGTCCGATCCGTGCGGCGGCCACGGCGGCCATGACGCGGGCGTCGGCAAGGCCCTGCGCTCCGGTGCAGGCGTTCGCATTTCCGCTATTGAGGATCACGCCGCGGATATTTCCCGATTTGAGGTGCTCCATCGACAATTGAACCGGGGCCGCTTTAACCAGATTGGTAGTGAAGGTAGCCGCGGATGTGCAGGGCTTATCGGACATCAGCAGCGCCGTATCGTCGCGCGGTGCTTTCGGATTCTTTATTCCGCAAGAGATGCTTCCGCAAAAAAAACCGGCAGGAGCGCAAATGCCGCCACGAGTTTTCTTAATCATAAGAGCCCTTCAGCTTCGGGGAAGCCGGCCATCAAATTGAAATTCTGAACAGCCTGGCCTGCGGCGCCTTTGACGAGGTTGTCGAGGGCGCTCAAAATGATGAGCCGACCGGTGCGTGAATCATGACGGACCGCCATGTCGCAAAAGTTGGTGTAATTCACATTCTTGACGTCGGGGAGAGAGTCGGGCAGGCGGACAAAAAGCTCCGCTTCGTAAGTCGCCTTCCAGCAGGCCGTGACCAGAGAGACATCGACGTCCTCTTCCGGAGCGGCGAAAATCGTTGTATGGATGCCCCGGTTCATCGGGGCGAGATGGGGAACGAACGTGATGGCCACTTGGTGATTCGCGGCCCAGCTTAGCTCCTGCTCGATCTCGGAAAGATGGCGATGCTTTGGAATGCCGTAGGCGCGAAGACTTTCATGGCATTCGGCAAACAAGAGCGATGCTTCCGCCTTGCGTCCGGCGCCGCTCACCCCGCTCGCGCTGCTCGCGATAATCGTCGATGACTTGATGAGTCCCGCTTTCAGCAGGGGAACAAGCGGCAGCAGGATGCTCGTTGGATAGCATCCGGCCGAACCAACCAAAGACGCCCGAGCAATTTCTTCACGATGGATCTCCGGAATTCCGAAGACGGCTTCGGCGAGAAGCTGCGGTGCGCCGTGCTCGTGCCCGTAAAACTCCTTAAACAAAGCGGGGTCACGCAGTCGGAAGTCCGCACTCAGGTCAACGACCTTTTTTCCCGCTTCGATGAGCGGCGCGGCGAACTCCGCGGCGAGGCCGTGTGGAAGAGCCAGAAAGACGAACTCCGCACCGCTGTCGAGAAGTTTCTCGAAAGTAGGTTCGGAGAACTCCAGCGCACCAAACCCCGGCAATCCAGCCAGCCTGGCAAGCACCTGTGCCACCGGCATTCCGGCGTGTTGACGCGAGGTGACAGCCACGATCTTGACACGCGGATGCCTGGCGAGAATCGCGCAAAGCTCTTCGCCGGAATATCCGTTCGCGCCAACGATAGCCACCTTTGTCATGGACGCGAAGCGTAGCTATCCAGACCTTTTTTCAAAGCGGAAATCTCCAGAAGCCTCACAGCGAGCCTTGCCTTGGTGAAAAGGGCGCTCGGAATCTGATCAAGAGCGTGAGCGCCTAATCAAAACAAGGTTTCGCACATAGATGATCCACCCCGTCGCCTGACCGAGGATTCCGACGATATCGCGTCGCCAAATAAAATAGACGAGAAGCATCGTTGCTCCGACGAGGCTCATCCACCAAAACGAGACAGGAACTACCGAACGTTTGCTTTTTTCGCTAGCGAACCACTGAATGATCATGCGTCCAGTGAAAAGCAGTTGGCCAGACAAACCGATGGCGACCCAGGCCAAACCGGCGGGACTCGTCACGTTGAACACTGTCGAGAGCCATCCCTGCGATGTCTGCTGATCGTAATAGAACCGGGAAAACTCGTCCGGCGTCAGCATCCGATCGGTGCCCGATCCCAAACGCTTTACGATGTAAACGAGAGATCCGTCCCTCAGTCTGGCTGCTTTCACGTTGTCCTTCGCGCCCGAGAGCGCAACTTTGAAACGAATCTCCGAGCCGGGTATTACGGAATCGTCAACAGGCCTTCCGATTCTATCGAGCGACTCGCCGCAGAGGGTTGCGCAGCAAAAGAGCAGAGGAGCGAGAAGGCGCAGAGATCGCATGCGGGGGCGAGCCTTATCGCACCAGGTCTGCCGGATCGCAAGGCGGCACGGGTTTTTTTGAGGGTGTGCCTCCCGCTGGCACGCGCGGTGAGGCGGGAACGTTTCCGCCATCGTTGCCATCCTCTTTCTCATGAGGGTCGAAAAAAAGATCGACTGCAAGAAACAAAACTTTGGAATGGCGGGCAAAGAGCAGGCTGAAAAGAAAGACCGGCGCGAGCACTGCGACAAGCAATTGCCGCACTGGCAAATCGAATTTCCATTCCAGCAAGCCATAAATCGCAAGGCCGACGATGCTGCCCACGCCGTAGTTGATCGCCCAGATGGAAAGGAGATAATAGCCTGGCTCCCGTTCGTATGGGTATCCACAGCGTGGACAGCCATCGAGAGGCGTAAACCAGTCGCGGAGCGTCCGCATTCTCATCCAAGGAATGAAGACCGGGCTGACCCCGCAGGAAGGACAACGCAAGCGCAATGCCCGGTAGAAGTAGCGCCAAGCGGTGGCCGTTGTGCGCGGCTCTTTCACGCTTTTAGGATACGGCGCGGGCCTTTCCGCGCAAAGGCAGGATTATTTATCTTGAGCGTGGGAAAGGCGGACGCCAATACTGGCGAGTTTTCGCGTTATGCCAAATACGATCCTAATCGGCGCTCAGTGGGGAGATGAAGGCAAGGGAAAGATTATCGATTTTCTTACCGATCAGGCCGATATTGTTGTCCGCAGCCAAGGCGGCAACAATGCTGGCCACACGGTCATCATCGGGGACAAGAAGTATGTGCTCCACCTGATCCCCTCCGGCGTTCTCCGTCCTGGAAAGACATGTGTCATCGGGAACGGCGTGGTCATAGATCCGGTCGATTTGGTGCGAGAACTCGAGGGGTTGCGTAAGGAGGGAATCAGGGTCGCCGAAAACCTTATCATCAGCGACTGCGCCCATATTGTTTTCCCTTACCATCGCTTGCTGGATGAATGTCGCGAACGCGCCAAGGGCGACAAGCGAATCGGCACGACCAAGCGCGGGATCGGGCCGTGTTATGGCGACAAAGTTGAACGCACCGGACTGCGAATGGGCGATCTTCTGCGACCAAAGGTGTTCTCGGAAAAGCTCCACGCCAAGATTGAGGAGAACAACAAGATCCTCCAGGCGTTCGGTGAGAAACTGATCGACTTCGCGGAGGTTAACAAAACCTATGTGTCCGCCGCTCGGAAACTCGCACCATTTATTACGAACACGGTTGTTTATCTGCACATGGCAATAAAGGCACGGCGCGGGATTCTCTTTGAGGGCGCCCAGGGCACCTTTCTGGATCTTGATCACGGCACCTATCCGTACGTCACCTCGTCAAACACGACGGCGGGTGGAGCGTGCACGGGCACCGGCGTGCCACCCCATCGCATCGACCGCGTGATCGGCGTGATGAAGGCATATACGACGCGCGTGGGCGAAGGGCCCTTCCCAACCGAGAACAAAGAGATTTCCGATATGCTGCACAAGATGGGCCGGGAGTTTGGCTCGACCACAGGGCGGCCGCGCCGCTGCGGATGGTTTGACTCCGTAGCAACACGTTATTCATCAATGATTAATGGCATAGATGAGCTGGCAGTGACCAACCTCGATGGGCTTGACAATGTCGAACGCATAAAGATCTGCGTCGCCTACAAGCTCGGTGGAAAGACGCTGTCGGTCCCGCCTTCCGATCTAAGCCAGCTCGAGCGTTGCGTGCCAGTTCTTATTGAAATGCCAGGCTGGAGGAAATCCACAGAGGCCGCCCGCACTTTTGATTCGCTTCCGGCAAAAGCAAGAAGCTACCTGAAGAAGATCGCTTCTCTGACCGGCCCGAAGCTTTCCTTGGTAAGTGTCGGAGCTGGTCGCGAGCAAACGATTCGTTTCTAGAGCGGTTTGATATGCCGCTGAAACTCCACTTTGCTGAGAAAAACCGGAGACGCGGGGTCTTTTCTCGACACGAAGTATCGATTCGAGCAGGATCTCGGTCCGTTGACCCGCCTTGCAGGGTCGGTTTTCGAGGAGAGATTCCACCCGGACTTCCAAGGCCGACAGCCTGCTAGGCTTAGAAGATTCTTGGAAACACAGTGAAAGCCGTTCCACGTCACGTTGCGATCATCATGGATGGCAATGGCCGTTGGGCGCAGCAACGTGGCCTCCCGCGTTTGGTGGGCCATGAGCAGGGAGCAAAAGCGATCCGCGAATGCGTCGATGCCGCCATGGAAGCCGGAGTTGAATATCTCACCCTCTACGCATTTTCCTCGGAGAACTGGAAGCGCCCATTCTTGGAAGTTCAGGGCCTAATGAGGCTCCTGGAGCGCTTCCTGGACGATAAACTCCGCGAGATGCTCGAAGAGGGGGTGCGCTTACAAGCGATCGGCAGGCTGACGGAACTGCCAGAGATTTGCCAGCGAAAGCTTACTGAATCGATCGCTGCCACCTCGGCGAATACCCGCCTCACCCTCATCCTGGCATTGAGCTACAGCGGTCGCACTGAAATTGTCGATGCCGTCAAGAGCATTGTGCGAGACGCACGAGATGGAAAACTGAACGAAGAGGACGTCACGCAGGCGCTGTTCAGTCAAAGGCTCTATACTGCGAATATTCCGGATCCCGATATGCTCATACGGACGTCTGGGGAAATCCGGCTGTCGAATTTTTTGCTTTGGCAGCTCAGCTACACTGAAATTCACGTAACTTCCAAGTTGTGGCCAGATTTTCGTAAAGTAGATTTTCTTAACGCATTGAACGATTTTAGCCAGAGAAGCCGACGATACGGCGGCGTTTGACGCCATTTTTGGTGATTTTTGCGCTTTCTAGGGCTTTCTGAGCAGGATTGGCCTTGACTTGCACGTCGTCATTCAATGCCCTTTTAATAGTGTACTTTTTTAGACATCTGTAATCATGGCTAAGCAAACTATTCTCCTCGTTGATCAGGAAACGGATTTTCTCGAATGGGCGAAGCACCTGCTCGAGGCAACCGGGACGCGCGTGCTTACCGAGACTTCGGCCGATGCCGCCTACAAGAGCTTCTGCATGGAGACGCCTGAGCTCGTGATGGCAGAGTTGAACCTGAGTCCCTTCTCGGGTATCGAGTTGCTCGGCCGGATCCGCAAGCATTCTCAAAATGCGATGGTCATCATCGTGAGCGCTTTCGGAACGAACCAAAACGTGATCGAGGCCATGAAAATGGGCGCCTTCGATTTTGTGCGCAAGGAGCAGTTGCCGTTCAACCTCAAAATTGTGGTTGATTCCGCGCTCAAAGCCTCGGCCGAGCTCAAGGCGGCAAACACTTTCAAACCCGTCCTCACCGTCGAACAGCACCAGGACGAGATTGTGGGCAGATCCGATGCCATGCAGCAGGTTTTCAAGATGATCGGGCGCGTGGCAGCAAGCGATGCGCCGGTGATGATCACAGGGGAGAGCGGTTCGGGGAAGGAGTTGGTGGCGAGGGCTATCCATAACTACAGCGCGCGCAGCAACAAGAGCCTACTGGCGATCAACTGCGCGGCGATTCCGGAAAATCTGCTGGAAAGCGAGCTTTTTGGCCACGAGAAGGGCTCTTTTACCGGCGCGCATAGCCAGCGGATCGGACGTTTTGAGCAGAGCGACAACGGCACACTCTTCCTCGATGAAATTGGCGAGATGCCGCTCCAGGTGCAGAGCAAGATCCTCCGAGTGTTGCAGGAGGGCGAGTTTTCACGGGTGGGAGGCAATCAAATGATCCGGGCAAACGTCCGCATCGTCTGCGCAACCAACAAGAACCTCGAAGAAGAGGTCGGGAAAAAGACCTTCCGCGAAGATTTGTTCTATCGTTTGAACGTCGTGCGAATTCATCTGCCGCCGTTGCGCTCGAGGCAGGAGGATATCCGGCAGTTGGCGGAGTATTTCCTTCAGAAGATCGCTCACCACAAACACCGTCCTCCTCTCAAGCTTTCCGAAGAAGCTGCGCGTGTGCTCGAGACATACCCCTGGCCGGGCAACGTACGTGAACTGGAAAACACCATCCAACGAGCCTCCGTGCTGGCGACTGCAGACGTGCTCCTGCCGAAGGATATCCCCCTTGGCCAGGTTTCCACATCCGCTTCCGAATCTGTTGCGAGCGATAGTTCCGTCGACTCCGCCGTCGAATCGCTGTTCAACGCGGCGTCTGCGAACTCTTCCATCGAGCTCCTGCCCTGGCTTGAACGGGAATTTACCCTACGCGCCATGCACAAGACCAGCAACAACCAGGTTCGCGCCGCCAAACTTCTCGGCATCACCCGGGCTACGCTCCGCAAGCGGCTCGAGCGTAATGGTGCCCTTGGGGTTGTGGACAACGAGTGAGCGGATTTCGCGCCTGGACCCTCGTTGGGGGGGCGTTCCGCGAAGGAGCAGCCATTCCGGTGACGGACCGGGGGTTTCGCTATGGGATGAGCGTCTTCGAGACACTGGCGGTCCGCAAAGGAAGAATCCTGTTCCTGCATGAGCATCTGACAGCGCTCAAGATCGCCTGTGCCACGGCAGGATTTCCAGCAGGCAAGACGGAGGCTTTGGGCACCTTGGAGGGCCTCTCGGATGGACTGCTTCGCGTTTATGTCACGGCGGGCGACGGCACTCCCGTTGCGTCCCTGGGCGGATGCCGAACGATGGCTTTTTTCGAACCCGGCGAGTTCCCGCGTCCTGTGGACGTCTTGAGAGGCGTGCGAATCGCAGTTTCGCGATCGCCGACGGTCTCCGTGCTCGACGGGTGGAAGACGGGTAACTACTGGCCGCATGTTCGAGCATTCGCAGCGGCTCGCAATGATGGCTTCGACGAGGTCCTTGTCCTGAATATTGAGGGCACTGTGGTTTCGGCCTCAATGGCTAATGTCTTCTTTGTATTCGGCGACGCGCTGTGCACCCCGGCAGGTCACACCGGAGCGCGACAGGGAGTTATCCGAGGATGGATCAAGGAAATGACGTCCGTTGAGGAGTCTTTGCTTTCCTTGAACGAGATCAAAAGGGCCGACGAGTGTTTCCTCACGAACAGTCGGCTCGGAGTGATGCCCGTCTCAGAGATTGAAGGGCGCCGCCTGCCTTCGCGAAACCGTGGCGAGGCCTTGGCGGCATTGTATCGTGAAAGTGTCCTCGGCGAGTGAAGTGATTTTCGACCGCGCCGGCACCGCGCTGGGCGTGGAATCGAGAAGGTGTTTTAGCGAGGTGGCCGAAGCCGCACAACCCTTCGTCGCAGCGCTTGTTGCACGCGCTGCGGCAGGGAAGCGTATGTGGGTTGTCTGTGCAGATGTTCGCGGTCAGGAAGACTTTGCGGCAGAACTCATAGCATGGCTCCCAGAAGCGCGGCTCTTGCCGGAATTGGAGGTCCCCCTTGCAGAGGGCATACTGCCGGATCCCGAGACATCGGCGGAACGGCTCGAGATTTTGGGTCTATTGGCGCAAGAGCAATCGATCGGGCCGCTTGTCATTCACTCTGGCCAGTGGACGCAGGAAGTACCATCTGCTCGATCTCTCGCGAGGTCGGTGCTCTCTTTTGGCAAGGGCGATAGAGTCGTCTTGTTCGAGGCGGGCGAAAAGCTGGCAAGCGCCGGATACCAGCGCGTGGCCCAGGTCGCAACGCGCGGGCAGTACGCGATCCGCGGGGGTATCATCGACGTGTTCTCGTGGCAGGCGTCTCTGCCATTGCGCATTGAATTGGATGACGAGTTGGTAGATTCCATCCGGAGCTTCGATCCCGACACTCAGATATCCATTAGCGAATCGACTTCCTGTGAAATCCTTGCCGGGAAGTTTGACGAGGGCCTCCTTCCGCTTCGCAGCTATCTCCGAAAAGAAGACCTGAGCATTGACGTTGCGGGCAGCATGGAAAGTGCGGACGTGCTGATTTCAAGCGAAAGCGGAAACGATCCGACGCCATTCTTTCCCCAACCATTCGGGAAATTCGAGGCGGGCGATCTCGTGCTTGATACCGTCCGGCGCGACTGGTTCTTCCGCCAGTTGGAGGAGTGGAAGGTCGCTGGTTGGCAGGTTTCGCTTGCGGCCGGGAGCGACGGTGAAATCGAGCGATTCCAGGAATTGGCCGCCGAACAGCATTTCGACGCATCCTACATCAAGTTCCTGCAAGCTCCCATCACGCGCGGGTTCGTTTTTCCAGCCGGGCAGCTCGTCGTTTTGTCCGACGCAGAGCTCTTCGGGCGTTCATCATCCCTGCGCCAACGGCGTATTTCCCACCGCCGCGAGCGCATGCTTGCGGGCCGCGCGGCGATCGACTTCACGGAGTTTGAACCAGGCGATCACGTCGTTCACCTCGATCATGGCATCGGCCGATACGCCGGGTTGCAGACGATGCCCGGCGATGGCGGGGGAGAAGCTCTCTTGCTGGAGTACGCCGGCGGTGCCCGGCTCTATGTCCCTCTCGACCATGCCTGGCAAGTCGCCCGGTATGTGGGTGTCGGGAAGGGACACCCTGAACTCTCCGAGCTAGGGGATGGGCGCTGGACTCGTGCGCGGGAAAAGGCCCGGCGGTCGATTTTCGACTACGCCTCCCGCATGCTGCGCGTGCAGGCCGAACGCGATATGAGTCGGGGATTCTCTTTTGGTCCGGACACGCATTGGCAACGGGAGTTCGAGGATGCTTTCCCTTTCGAAGAAACCGCGGACCAGATCCGGGCGATCGCCGAGACAAAGCAGGACATGGAATCGGAGCGTCCGATGGATCGCCTCATCTGCGGCGACGTGGGTTTTGGAAAGACCGAGGTAGCGATTCGCGCGGTGTTCAAAGCAGTCATGGGTGGGAAGCAGGCGGCTTTGATGGCGCCTACGACCGTGCTCGCGCAACAGCACTATCAGACGCTGCGCGAGCGCATGAGCGACTATCCGGTGACGATCGAACTCCTCAGCCGGTACCGAACCGCGGCCGAGCAAAAACGCGTGCTCACTGGTCTGGCTAACGGCAGTGTGGACGTCGTGGTGGGAACGCATCGACTGGTATCCTCGGATGTCCGCTTCAAGGATCTCGGACTTCTCGTGGTGGATGAAGAACAGCGCTTTGGCGTGAAGCACAAGGAACTCTTAAAAGACCGGTTCCGACAGGTAGACGTGCTCACGCTATCGGCTACGCCGATACCTCGCACCCTGTATCTTTCATTGATGGGTGCGCGGGATATGTCGCTTATCGAAACACCTCCGCCCAATCGCCTGCCAGTCGAAACAATTGTCTGCGCGTATGATGAGAGGATCTTTCGCGGTGCCATCGAACGCGAACTTGCTCGTGGTGGACAGGTATATTTCCTGCACAACCGTGTGCAAACGATCGAACGCGTCGCAAAGCGCATCCGCGAGCTGTGTCCCCAAGCGCGTGTTGTCATCGGGCATGGTCAAATGAGTGAGCACGAACTTGAGTCGGTGATGCGGGCATTCGTAGGGGGCGACGCCGATGTCCTTGTTTCGACAACGATCATCGAAAGCGGCTTGGATATTCCCAATGCGAACACGATCGTCATCGATCGCGCCGATCTCTTTGGCCTTGCCGATCTCTATCAGCTTCGAGGACGGGTCGGCCGATCGCAGACCAAGGCGCACGCCTATCTTCTGCTTCCTCGTGATCTCATGGGTGCCGCTCGCAAACGCGTGTCAGCCATCAAACAATACTCAGATCTGGGCTCGGGGTTCAAAGTCGCTATGCGTGACCTCGAAATCCGTGGTGCCGGAAACTTGCTAGGCACGGCTCAGAGTGGTCACATCATCGCGGTGGGTTTCGATCTCTATTGCAAGCTGCTTAGGCGGGCGGTGGAAACACTCTCAGGGAGCGCCCGCGCCCGGCGTCCGCCCGCCGGCCTAAGACTCGACTTCCTTTCGACTGAAGAAGCGCAATGGCGCCGCGCGCCGGCCGAGGCGGCCGGAGCCTTCCTTCCGGCAGCCTATATTGCAGACTCCCGCACGCGGATTGCCTGCTATCGCCACCTTGCAGAGGCGGAGGACCGCGATACCATCGACCGACTTCGCACCGAATGGCGCGACCGATTCGGCCCTCTCCCTATCCAGGCGGAAAATGCGCTTTTGGCGGCGATCATCCGTATCGAGGCCGCGCGGCGCAAAATCACGATGGTCGAGGTCCGGGAGAACAGGCTGATGCTCACACAGCGACGGGAATTGCTCCAGAGGAATGGAAGGTTTCCCCGCTTGACGGGCCCAGACCCCGATTCTAGTTTGCGCCAGGTCTTATCCAGTCTCGAAACGATTCCTTGCCCATGATACGCATTGTAGTTTTCTCCGTTGTGGCGCTCGCTCTCGCCGGGAGCGCCTTGGCGCAGAGGGCGGAGGTGATCGACGGCATAGCCGCCATCGTCAATAGTGATGTCGTCACGATCTCGCAAGTGCGTGAACTCATCGGCGCCCGCGAACGTTCCTTGCGCGAGATTTATCGCGGTCCGGAGCTCGAGGACAAAATCAAGGAAATGCGGCTTTCGGCGATCAAGGATCTCGTGGATCGCCAGCTCATTCTTCAGGAGTTTAAGAAACTTCAGGAGAAGGGGGCGAGCATTCCCGAATACGTTATCGACGACCGTCTGAAGGCGGTCATTCGCGAGGAATTTGGCGGCGATCGTGCGGCGTTTGTCCGCACTCTGCAAGCACAGGGCTATACGGTGACGCGATTCAAGGAGATCGAGCGAGACAAGATCATTATTCAGGCAATGCGCCAGTCAAAGGTGGACAACAATTTTGTCATTTCGCCGACGCAGATCCAGGCTTACTACGACAAGAACAGGTCGGCCTACGCAACTCCCGAGCAGGTGAAACTGCGAATGATCGTGATTCGCGAAGGCTCGTCCGGCGACGTGCCGGATGTCGGCAGCAAAAGGGAGCTCGCCGAAGAGATCCGCCAAAAGGTCGCCGCAGGCGCGGAATTCGACCGAATGGCGCAGATGTACTCGGAGGATGAGACGACGCAGCAGGTTGGGGGAGATTGGGGTTGGATCGAAAGAAATACTTTGAATGAACAGCTTACTAGAGCGGCGTTTTCGCTAAGCCCTGGCCAGGTAAGCCCGGTCATAGCCGTCGAAAACACTTACTATATCATCATGGTCGAAGCGAAAAGAAGTGCCGCTGTGAAGCCGATTGGCGACGTTCGCGACGAAATCGAAAAGAATCTTATTCAGCAGGAACGCATTAAAGCCCAGCAGCGCTGGCTCGAGACCTTGCGGCGGAAGGCGTACATCAAAATCCTTTCCTAGAAGCAGCACGTCGGACTCGGAGTGGAGCGGAAACTTGAAGCGCGAAGAATCCTTGAAGAAAATGAGCGCGCCCTTTTGGACATGCTGCTGAAACTGCTCTTCGCGGCGAGAAAATCCCTTTATTTGAGCTCTTTTCGGTACGAAGTGCCGGATTCTAGCAGGATGTCAGGCGATTGACCTCACAATGGGTCTTCGACGAAAAATTTCACTCAGACTTCCGGGTCCGACAGCCTGCGAGATGTGAAAATCGGGATCACCGTCGGCGATCCTGCCGGTATCGGACCGGAAATTATCGTTGCCGCTTTGGAAAGCGGCAAGCTTCCGCGTGAGATCGATTACCATGTGATCGGCGCGACGAATAGGTTCGCACCTGGAAAGCCGGAACGTGCTTCAGCGAAGCATGCCTTTCGTGTGTTGGAAGAGGCGGTTCTGTTGGCAAGAGCCGGAGAAGTCCACGCGATCGTCACGGGACCGGTTTGCAAGAAAGCGATGCACGAGGCAGGTTTCGCCTTTCCCGGTCAGACGGAATTCTTCGCCGAACGCTGCGAAGTCTCCGATTTTGCCATGTGCCTGACTGGCGGAAAGATCACTGTGGCACTTGTCACGGCGCACGTTCCCCTTGCCAGTGTTTCCCAACTTTTGAGGCCTTCAGAAATCGTGCGGGTCGGGCGCCTGCTCGCGAACTTCCTCGTTTGCCGAGGGATCGATCGTCCTCGCATCGCTGTGGCCGGTTTGAACCCTCACGCCGGCGAGAGTGGCGACCTGGGCTCGGAGGAAATTCTGATCATCGCACCAGCCGTCGAGTCGCTTCGCCTTTTCCTATCCGGCAAAGCAGAGGTTTCGGGCCCGCATTCGCCGGACACCCTATTCCAACGTGTAACCGCGGGTGACTTCGACGGTGTCCTGTGCATGTATCACGACCAAGGTTTGATCCCGCTTAAGCTCCATGCCTTCCATGAAGGGGTCAACGTTACGCTTGGTCTTCCGTTTCCACGAACGAGCCCCGACCACGGGACAGCCTTCGAGATTGCCGGGAAGGGCATCGCCCGTCCCGATAGCATGATCTCCGCCATCCGGCTCGCATACGAACTGGCCGGGAGAGGAGCCCCGGGAAAGACACATTCGTAGGGTAAAGCGAATTTCCGAAATCCGGAGTCACCGGCCTCGGCTACAATGCGTAGGCGGCTTTGCTGATGCCGGATTCCTTTCGGAAATTTCTTTCGGCATTTCCCTTGCCGCTCGTATGGTGGGGCCGTGTTTCAGATGATATTCAACGAGATCAGCGCCGCAGAAATGGCGGCGCTTTCGAAAGAGCTCCAGCTCGACCTGCTGGCGGAGTTTCACCTGCTTCCGGAAGACATGGAAAACCTGGACACAAGTCGTTTCGGCCAGTTGGAGCGCGGCGGCCGCAAGCTCTATCGTTACCGCGCAAAGGATTACCGAATTTACTTTGAAAGGCATCCGGAAGGCATCCTTATTCACCGGGTGCTGCACAAGAATACGATCAGGGACTTTCTCTTTCGCTCGAACCTGCCGATGGATGAAGAGGACGAACAGCTTGGAGGCGCGAAGGGGTTTTGGAAACTGATCGAGGAAGCCGAGAAGAAATCGTGAGCCCGTTCAGCAGCGAAGCTGAACGCCTGGAACGTTTTCCGGTCGCGAGGCGACAGATTTTCGTAGCTCATGCCGGGGTCACCCCCCTTCCAAAATGCGCCGCGGATGCCATGATCTCGCAGATTCAGGCAAGCTGCGAAGACCATCAGGAGTTCGGTGAAGTGTTTCGCGACATTGAAAGGACCCGAAAGCTGTGTGCGGATTTGATCGGCGCGGACAAGTCCGAGATCGCCCTCCTCGGTCCGACTTCGTTGGGGCTGAGCCTTTTCGCCAATGGAATTGCTTGGCGTGAAGGAGATGAGATCGTGTGTTATTACGACGACTATCCCTCGAACGTCTATCCCTGGATGGCTCTGGCTGAAGAGGGCGTGAGGATTCGCCATTTGCGACCTGAGAAACCGGGGCGAATCACTCCTGAGCTTGTGAGACAGGAACTCTCCGCGCGCACCCGGTTGGTGGCGCTGGCCTCCTGCCACTATCTTTCCGGCTGGCGCATCGACGTGGACACCATCGGCGCACTGCTGCATGATCGCGGAGTGCTGTTTTCGGTGGACGCGATCCAGACGCTCGGCGCTTTTCCCATCAGCGTGAGGTTTGTGGATTTTTTGAGTGCCGATGCGCACAAATGGATGCTCGGTCCGATGGCGATCGGCATCGTTTACGTTGCCAAGAGGAATTTCGAGCTGTGCCGTCCGACCCTGCTCGGTGCATGGAATGTCCATTCACCGCAATTTCTCGCACAGGCGCCCATGAAGTTCCACGAAACCGCTCAGCGCTACGAGCCGGGAGTTCTGAATGTGACCGGAGTTTACGGCATGAAGGCGAGTCTGGCAATGCTTCAGGCTGAGGGCTCAGACGCCGTTTCGTCGGCAATTCTCGATGTGCGCGATCACTTGCATGGTCTTCTTGAGGAAATGGGATTCGAATTTCTGTCTCCGCCATGCAACGAGCCGCTACGCTCGGGCATCGTGACTGCGCGGCACCCGCAGCTCGCCTCGAGCGTGCTTTTCTCTGCCCTCGAGAAAGAGAGAATCACGGCATCGTTGCGCATGGAACGCAAAGGCAAAGAATGGCTGAGGTTTAGCCCCCATTTTTACAATACACGGGCGGAGATGGAGCGCATTGCAGAGGTCCTGCGAGCAGCCTGTCGGACCTGAGATGGAAATGCCGGTCCAAGGTCCAAGCAAGCCTCTTTGCGATAAAGCAACCGCCTCTCCAGACAGGCTGCTGATGCCGCACTTCGTGCGGCTTCTTCCGACTGTTCTCGACCAAACAAACCGCGGCAGC
>DATDAL010000139.1:0-10619 GCA_036525415.1 Terrimicrobiaceae bacterium
AAATCGCTGCGACGATGCGCACGGAAACCACGGTGTCCCTCGGATGGATCGCCCGCCGGCTCGATCTCGGGTCAGCCTCGAATGTCAGTCACAAAATGCGACGATATTCAATATTCAAGTCCTGACCCCTTCCCCTGACCCTGACCCCTTCCCCTGACCCTGGAGTCACCATAAATGTCCTAACATTACTCTTGGAGCTGAACTGAATAGCTTTGCACGGCACCATTTACGCTGCCCTTAGCCGTAACACTAGCGCCTGCCCCTACGGTTATTAATGCAGAGATATCTATCGCAATTTGTGGTAAATATGACCCAACAACATTGGTCGGATTCGAGGATGTACTTGTGAACTTCGGGCTTTCCAAACGATGGTCCGAGGACCTTTGTATCTAGTCCGACTATCCATTCGGCTTGCTTGTTTTCCCTAGGGCGGATCGCCACGATGGCCGCACCATCCTTTCCTCGACGAAATTCCCGGATCAACCCATCGGAATGGCTGCCCTGTGATGAAAAGCATCAAGCAAGCAACGGTGGCAGCTGATCCTCCTGCAGGCAGAACTTTGCGATTGAAGGGCCTTCTTTCAAGAAGGGTCCATGCGAGCAGAATTGCCGCGCCGAGGGAAGGAATAATCCACAAGATCCGCGCTTCGAACACGGTGCTGAATACGCCACTTATTAGAAATGTCAGAACGGCGGCCCTTAAACCGGTTGCCACCTCGAAACTCCAGCCGCCAGATTCTGCAGGCAAAGCCCAGAACCAGAAGAGGCACAACCCTAGCACAAGAAGTGCAAAGGGGAGCCACCCCTGCTCCACGAGAAACGTGAGGTAGCTGTTGACCATTTTGCGGTAGCCCGACGTCATTTCCAAGGGTTGATACCATTGCATGTAGGCCTCGCCGGAGTTCCCGGCTCCGAATCCCGCCGGATTGTCAATAGCCATTTTGAGAGCATATCGCCACAAGGTGACACGATTTTCCACGGACTTATCGCCCGCGCTTTCCAGAGAGCGAGCCCCAACGCCAATCCCCCAAAAAAGAGCGGCGATGCCTACCAGTAAGGCTAGTGTGCAGTAGAAGCGGGGCAAGCAAGCGGTCTGCGATGGCTTGCCGGTTCGCCGCTTCCAGGCTATAGGAAAATCGCCAGCCGTCCTCGTTGAATATTTCCTGTTTGCTGACTGTTGCCTCTTTCGTCAATTCCACAGTTCCCGAGCCAGACGTGATCAGAAATCCACCATCGCAGCGGGAATCTGTCGAGTGCCTGAGCTTGCCGCGACTAATTGCTTCCGCTTCTGCGAATTTCCAGAAACAATTCAGCTGTACGCCTATGAACCCCGTATTTCCAGAAATCAGCAAAATCCCCTACGAAGGCGCAGCTTCCAAGAACCCTCTTGCCTTCAAACATTACAATGCCGCCGAAGTCATCGAGGGCAAGACCATGGCCGATCATCTCCGGTTTTCCGTGGTGTACTGGCACACTTTTCGAAATGTTTTGAGCGACCCGTTTGGCGTTGGAACTGCCATCCGCCCGTGGGATGACGGCTCAAACTCCCTTGAGAACGCGTGCAATCGAGCGCGCGTAGCGTTCGAATTCATTGAAAAACTGGGAGCACCTTTCTACGCGTTTCACGACCGGGACGTGGCGCCGGAGGGCGCCAGCCTCGCGGAGTCCAATCGCAATTTGGACACGGTCGTCAAGGTGCTCAAAGAAGAGCAACAGCGCACCGGGATCAAGCTCCTTTGGGGCACTGCCTGCCTTTTTATAAACCCGCGTTTCTGCCACGGTGCTGCGACAAGTCCAAATGCCGACGTCTTCGCCTA
Source organism: Terrimicrobiaceae bacterium (assembly GCA_036525415.1). Classification (GTDB taxonomy): domain Bacteria; phylum Verrucomicrobiota; class Verrucomicrobiia; order Chthoniobacterales; family Terrimicrobiaceae; genus DASTFP01. The sequence goes on from DATDAL010000139.1 coordinate 1,818, forward strand.
CGCGGCAGCGCAGGTGAAAAAGGCGATCGAGGTGACCCACGAACTGGGCGGCGAAGGCTACACTTTTTGGGGAGGACGCGAGGGATACTCGAGCCTGTGGAACACAGATTTGAAGAGGGAGGTCGACCACCTCGCGAAGTTCCTGCACATGGCCGTTGATTACAAAAAACAGATCGGTTTTAAGGGGCCATTCTATATCGAACCGAAACCCAAGGAACCCACCAAACACCAATACGATTCCGATGCGGCAGCCTGTCTCAACTTTCTACGCGAATACGGGCTCCTCGAACATTTCAAACTCAATTTGGAGACGAACCATGCGACGCTGGCAGGCCACACCATGCAGCATGAATGCGAAGTCGCCGCAGCCGCCGGGGCGCTCGGATCGGTGGACGCCAATACGGGCGACGAATTGATTGGCTGGGATACCGACCAGTTTCCGACCAATGTTTACTTGACCACCCAGATCATGCTGACGGTCCTAAAAATGGGGGGATTAACAACAGGTGGACTCAACTTCGACGCGAAGGTGCGGCGTGAAAGCTTCGAACCGATTGACCTCTTCCATGCCCACGTCGGCGGGATGGATGCCTTCGCTCGCGGCTTGAAAATCGCGGCAGCGATTCGCGCTGACGGCCGGCTGGCCGAGTTGCTGAAGAATCGTTACGCGTCCTGGGATAATGGCATTGGCGCGTCCATCGAAGCGAGCAAGGAGGATTTTGCCTCCCTCGAAAAGTACGCCCTGGGCCGTCCCGACCCAGTCCAACACGGAAGCGGACGCCAGGAACTTATCGAAAATATCATCAATGAGCTGATCTAACTGCGATTTTGACACCCGGTTGGGTGATGACTTTCTATGGCGGAACCGATCCGGATATTGACGGCGGTGCCGATCTGTGACGGACACGACAGCGCGATCCTCACGATCAACACGGAGTTTATCCGCCATGGAATCGAGGTGATCTATCTTGGCTATCATCGCCCCGCTCGGGATATCGTACGCGCTGCTGTTCAAGAGGAAGTGCGCGCCATCGGGATTTCGAGCTATAATGGCGGTCACGTTGAATTCTTTTCCGAAGTGCTGGCGCTTCTTCGAAAGGAAAACGCAAAGCACATCGGATTGTTCGGGGGTGGAGGAGGGACCATTACGAAAGCGGACGCCGCCATCATGCAGCGCCGGGGGGTGGATCGCATCTTTTTCGCGGGGACGCCTTTTGAAGAGATGATTCGCTTTGTCAAGGAATCCTATGGCCGCGGCAGTGCCAGAGCGGCTCGATCGCGCGAGCAAGTCTTGCATCGTTTCGCCCGCAAAGGCCTGGGAGTCCAAACACACGGGCCGGCCCTCGTGATCGGCGTCGCGGGACCCGGCGGAACAGGTAAAACCACGCTCATCGATGAATTGGTCCTCCGATTTCTTCGCTCCGATCTTCGAAAGCGGATCGCAATTCTTTCGCATGATCCCAGCGTCGTGGGAAAAGGCGCGCTACTTGGGGATCGGGCGGCGATGATCTATTCACAAGATGATCGTGTCTTCATGCACAGCCTTGCCACCCGAGGGGCGGTGGGCGGACTCTCGGCGACGACTGAGCCCTGGCTTCGCAGTCTCAAGCACGCAGGATTCGACATCGTGTTCGTCGAGACGGTCGGCATCGGCCAGGAAGCGATGCCGTTCGCCAGGAGTTTGGCAGACTGCCGCGTGCTGGTGATGAGTCCCGAATACGGGAGTCGCCTTCAGCTGCAAAAGATCGTCATGCTCGATACGGCAGACATTGTTGTCCTCAACAAGGCGGACGCCGCTGGAGCACGCACGGCTCGTTCTGAGGTCGGGCAGCGCCTCGATCTCAACGCGCGTGAGCAGAAACTGGTCGCGACGATTGCCAGCCAGCACGGTGATCCGGGCGTCGATGAGCTCTTCTGTTTGCTGGAGAAAATGCGAAAGGAGAAGCTTTTGAGCGATATTGGAACGTGAGCGTGCTAGCTGATATCGCCGACGCCGTCGAGCGGCACGAGCAGTTCGTCGATCGGCAAGCGGAGCGTGCAAGGAAGAATCCCGCCTTTCGACGCGAGCTTCTGCGGCGGTGGAACAAAAGCCTAAAGAGAGTGGGGACCGCCAGCACCCCGACTGGACTTCGTCTCCCGAGGGTGGCGCTTCCCGTGACGGACGAACCGGGTGAGATTGCGCGGTTCCTCTTCGGTGAAGGGCCGCCCGGCGATTTCCCCTTCGTAAACGGCGCTTATCGCGAGCTCTATCTGGACGGGAGCGCCAGCTCGAAAGCGCGCGCTGCAAAGGGGCGAGCGGCGGCCGGTGAGGAGCCCACGCGGCTTTTCGCGGGCCTGGGACTTGCCGAGGACACGAACGAACGCTTCCACTTTCTAACGCGCCAACAAAGATCCGTGCGCCTGAGCACCGCATTCGACGGACCCACCCTCTACGGTCTCGACAGCGACGAGGACGGTGTGTTCGGCAAAATCGGAGAGGGCGGGGTGGCGATTGACACCATCGACGACATGCAGCGTCTCTACGACGGCTTTCCGCTGGATGATCCGCACTTTTCCGTCTCGATGACCATCAACGCTCCTGCGCCGGTCATTCTAGCTATGTACGTCGCCTCCGCGAAACGCCGGATGGGTCCGCGCGCTCTCGCGAGGCTTCGCGGAACAACACAGGCGGACATCTTCAAGGAGGTGCAGGCACAGAACGAAATCGTTTTTCCGCTGCACGCCTCCCTTCGGTTTCTGGGAGACATGATCGCTTTCACGACCGAACACATGCCGCGATGGTACCCGATTTCGATCAGCGGCTACCACATCGCCGAGGCCGGCGCCACCCCCGTGCAGCAGGCCGCATTCACTTTATCGAACGGTTTCGCCTATGTGGAATTGTTGCGGCGCCGCGGTCTCGATGTGGATCGATTCGGTCCGCGACTATCGTTCTTTCTCGATTGCGGACTCGACATCGAATATTCGGTGCTTGCTCGTGTGTGCCGGAAACTCTGGGCGATCGGGATGCGGGACGCCTTTGGAGCTCATGAGCGGGCCCAGTTGTTTAAGCTGCACACCCAGACCAGCGGTCGCTCGCTGATCGCACAGGAATTCAAAAACAACGCTACCCGAACGGCGATCGAGTTGATGCTTGCATACATCAATGCCACAAACTCCTGTCATAGTAACAGCGCCGACGAGCCGTTTACAACGCCGGGCGAAGAATACGTTCGGCTTGCGGCGCACGCACAAGCGATTCTGCTCGAGGAAACCGGACTGTTCAAAACGATGATGAACGCGTTTAGCGGCGGTCCGGGAATGAAGATCGTCGAGCGGGAAGTTCAGAAGGGTATCCTCGCCGAGTTTCGGGAGATCGATCGGCTCGGCGGTGTGATCGAAGCCATCGAGCATCGATACCAGCGCAGCCAGATTCAAGCAGCGGCTCACGCCTACGAGCGCCAAATCAACGACGGCACAAGACCAATCGTTGGTTTGAACCGGTACTCGAACGCGGCGCCGGGCCTCCCCGAGGTCAAAGTGGTGCGCACGCCGCGCGCGAAGAAGCGTTTGCAAGGCGAGCGGTTGCGAGAGTTCAAGCGCCGCCATAAGAAACATTCCGAGCGTGCTCTCGACGAGCTGTCAGCGATCGTCGAGAGTGGTGGCAACGTCTTTGCGGAGCTGATTCGAACGGTCGAGCATTGCTCGCTCGGTCAAATTACGGGCCGCCTGCAGGAGCTCGTCGGGCGCTATCGCCCGACGGTTTAAAGCAACCATCGAATTGCGCCCGCCCCGCCACTCCGGCGCCCGGCGCCCCTGCCGGTCAGATCCTCCCGCGAGGGGCGTCCCGGCGGTGGTCGTTCAGATAAGCGTAGAAAAGGCCGATAGCGAGCCCGCCGCCCACGTAGTTGCCGATCAATGAAAACAGAAAGTTCTTGCCCACGTGCAACGCGTTGACACTCTCGGGCTGCTCGAGCAGCGCGATGGCGAAGAGGGCGGAATTGGCGACCACATGTTCATAACCCATGTAGGCGAAAACGGTTACCCCCATCATCAGCACAGCACTTTTCGCCCAGTACTCCTTCAACTGCATGGCAACGATCACCGATACGTTGATGAAATAGTTTGCAAACATACCTTTGACAAAAATCAGCCAGGCGCCGCTTTTCACCGTCTTGTCATTCACCGTATGCACCAGGTTGTCCACTACACCAGCACTAAGCATGTCACAGCTCGTCACCAAACCGGCGATGAAGACAATGCCCAGCAAATTGCCGATCAGGCACATGCCCCAGATCTTAAATGTGTCGCCCCAGGCAACTTTGTCGTAATAGCGCCCCACAGTGAAATACATGAAATTGCTGGTGAGCAGCTCCGAGTTGGTGAAGTAGATAAACACCAGCGCCATGCTGAAGCTTAGACCCATTAGGTATTTGCCGAGCGCGGAATTAAAATCAGGGCCCAGATCGGTTTTGATCTGATACACAAAGATGTACATCAGGCAAATGATTATGCCAGCCATGGCGGCGCGCAGCGTGTATCGAAGGTAGAATCGCTGATGAAGTGCACGTTTGACGGCGATGGTATCGATGATGCGCTCCATCACCTCCCGCCCGTAATAGATTCGGGTCCACACCATTTCCTCCCCCTTCAGCTCCTTTTCTGTTTCCATGGGACTGTGCTGTTTCATCGCATGTCTCTTTTTTTCCACGCCGAATGTCAGCCGAGCTGATGGACTGAGAATCAGTTGGGTTCTTGTGCGGGCGGTGCGCGAAGCCGCCGGAAGGAGTTTTCCTGTTAGTCCTTCTCTTCCGGGCGATTGTCTAAGACCGGCTGCACTCCGCCTTGAAGGCTCCTAACGCGATTAGCAACTTCCGCAATCTCATCCGCTGAGTTGTGGATTGTGAAGTCGACATGGGCGCTATAACTTCTCCCCGGCGCCAATTTGGGTACCCGGCCTAATTTGCGCTCGATGCGCCGGTTGTTAGGAAAACCCGTACCCGGCTCGAGGCCGGTGACGTAACCTTCGTTCTCAGCGTTTGTGTTCTTCCAAAGGGTTAGATAAGGAAGTTCGCTCACGGGGAAAACCATTGAGACGGCTTTGTTACGTGCCCTGTTTTGCAGCATGATCAGCGCCCGTCCTTCGGCATCTGCCAAGGGCCGCATACAGTAAACTTGCTCGATGAATCCTCGTTTCGGTCCCTCATAATCCGCGTAGCGCGCAACGTCCTTTGCGGCGTGCTCGTTGAACGGAGTAACCCGTTGGACGGCGCCTGCGAAGGAAGCTCCGTCCTCGAGTAGCGGTGGGCCATAATTGGCATGGTAAAGAATTTGAAACTCCTGGTCGTCGGAGCCGCAGTTCGTGATCACATCCGCGATCTGGAAGCTCTTCGAGCCCGGAAGGGTCGAAATCTCTGTTTGCATCTCGAGCTTGGGGCCATAGAACATTCGCTCATCGACTCGCCCGCGGACCCTGATGCGATGCGGCGCTTGCGCGTCTATAACAACCTCGACTTCGCTTGCAGGGATATTGGCAATCTTTCCGTGCAGCGTAAGTTCCATACTCGATTCATCGCCCACATTGTTGATGAACTTATCGAGACCCGGGTGACCATTGCTCTCCAAACCGCAGCGAACCATCCATTCGTTGAAACCCTCGAGCCAGCCGAGGCCGCCGCGGCCCTGTAAGTTGATTAGCCGCGGATGGACCACTTCTTTGACCGGCGAACTCCAGCCCAGATAGACGTCGTCCATTGCAGCGGACAACACGCCCATGCCGCGGGTCGGACAAACCGTGAATTTCAGCCTCCCATTATCAACAACAATTACGTCCACGCCCTCCTGCTTGCCGCCGTGCAAGGTCATCTTCTTCACTGACCACCCCGGAGCGCCAGGCGTCGTGTCTTCGGCGGCAACCTCCCATTTCTCAACCAGGAGATTACCCTTCACGCTCGTGAGGGTCTTCTTGTAATGCTGCTCTGCTGTCCCACTCGCGGCGTCAAACGGGGTCGATTCCTTCTTCATAAAATCTCCGCGACGCTGGGGTCGTTTCGGCGTCTTTACCCGCTACTGTGGATAGACTGTGCCGTCCGGGGCGACCTTGTAGTGCGGCGTGGCTCCATCGCTCGAGGCTATGAATTCGCCTAACCGGCAGGCGCGCGTCAGAATTTCAAGAGGAGTTCGCTTGATGGGGCCGACAAGTCCATGAATCAATGCCGCAAGAAAGGAATCGCCGGCGCCGACTGTGTCCCGTACGACTACCGGCCGGCCGTCAACCCAGTGCCATCTTCCGCCCTCGAGGAGGGCCGCGCCGCGGGCGCCTGCCGTAATGCACAGGCGCTCACAACCGACCTGAGCGGCGTATTCACGAGCAGCCTTGTCAAGAGGGAGCGTCGGAAACAGGCCGTGCGTGACCACTTCCAACTCCTCGTCATTGAGTTTGATCAGGTCGGCGTTACCGGCCAAATGTTTGATCAAGCTGGCCTCATCAAAAGGGGGGCGAAGATTGACGTCGTAGATCCGCAGCCCTCCATCCACTTTCTCCAATACAGCGGACAGTTGCTTGCGATTGTGTTCCGAACGCTGGGCCAAGGTGCCAAATAGCAGGGAGGCGCCACGCTCAGCCATCTCGAAAACCTCCTCGTCAGGCTCAATCCAATCCCAAGCGACATCTTCAACGATTTCGTATTTTGCGCTTCGGTCCGGCTCGATGTGCGCGCGCACAACGCCTGTCTGCTTGCCCGGTAAGACGTTCACAAACCGCGGATCCAAACCCCATTGCTTGAGCCGGCGGATAAGCTCTTGGCCGAGAAAATCGGCGCCGACTGCTGTAACGGGATAGGCGGTCACGCCGAGTTTCTGTAGATGATAGGCAACGTTGATCGGAGCACCGCCGGGAAAAAGCCCGCGAGGAAGGCAGTCCCAGAGGATTTCACCAAAACAAAGTACGGGCGGAGCGGCTGCTTCAGCCATATGATCGTGAGGATAGACGGATCCGCAAGCTTCTGTAAACAACCGATTTTACGTGAGATACCCTGCAGGCCTCTTCCGTGACGGCGATCGCCTTGCAGATTAGTTGCGCCAGATTCCGTTTCACTTCAGAATCGCACCAGCAACCTCTTTCTTCCGACCTCAGCGTATCCCATTGATCACCGTTTTTTTTCGTGCTTCGCTCCCGCTTTCAAGAAAGCCATCCTCAGTAACCTTTAGTAGTACAAAATGAATCAACTCATTGGAATCGACGTCGGAGGTACGCAGATAAAAATGGGGGCGTTTTCGGCTGACGGAGTGCTCCGCGGGCAGTGGACGCGCGAGACGGGCGACCGGCCGACGGAAGGCGCACCGGCGTTCGCAGAGACTGTCCGCCAGATGTTGGGTGAAGCGGCCCCGCCGGATGCCTTCGTGGGCATCGCGGCGCCGGGCGTCGCAGCAAAAGATGGACGCTCGATCGCCTATCAACCGGGAAAGATGCACGGGATCGAAGGCTTTGACTGGGGCGCTTTTCTCGAATGCGAGGCGCCTGTGCTCAATGATGCGCACGCAGCTTTGCTCGGCGAGGTCTGGCAGGGCGCAGCCAAAGGCGCGAAGGACGCCATCCTGCTGACACTTGGCACAGGCGTTGGTGGCGCGATCCTGAGTGATGGACGGTTGCTGAAGGGATCCCTCGGTCGCGCAGGTCATCTCGGTCACGTCTCGGTCAATGAAAGCGTCGAACGAAGCATCTTCGGAACGCCGGGCTCGCTTGAAGCGGCCATTGGAAACTACACCGTCGCGGCGCGGAGCGATGGACGCTTTTCGTCCACCCGGGAAGTTGTGGAAGCGCACTGCGCCGGCGATGCAAAGGCTACAATCATCTGGCAAAAATCTCTTCGAGTTCTTGCCCGGGCGATCGCCTCGTTCATCAATATCCTTGATCCAGAGCTCGTGATTATCGGGGGGGGCATAACGAAGGCCGGAGCAATTTTGTTTGAGCCATTGGCGAGCTATCTCGACGAGTTCGAATGGCGGCTCGCGGGCCGTCGGGTTCGCATTGTGCCCGCGGCTCTTGGCGAATGGGCAGGCGCTTATGGCGCTGCGTGGAACGGGCGAAAGCTCTCCTCGCGGTGACTGCGTCATTGAAAAATTGCCTAGCCGTCAGTTTCTCGAATCGGCTATTCACTCGTTAGCTCCTCAGCTGAGCAAAGGTAACAAAGAGAGGTCCTGCTGACATGTCATCGCCCGCCGCCGCAACCCCCGAGGCTAATCTTCCCGCAGCGACTCCAGCCAAAGGTGCACGACGCTCTGTGGCGCAGGAGTTGGGGCTGATCGTTGTGGTGTTGTTGGGGGGTATCCTGGCAATTTACGACTGGCAGGATGCGGCGCCCGGGAGACCGAACACGTTTTTGAATTTCGACAACCTGATCGACGGGATAGCGACGCCGATGTCGTACTACGCGATCATGGCGATTGGAGTGACAATCGTCATAATCACTGGGGGCATCGTGACGCTGGGGACGATGAGTATTTTCCGAGGTTTGGCCAATGTGTTGCCTCCGCAGAAGACGCTGCCATCGGCAGGCAACCAGCAGAAAGTGGTCCTGGCCAAATGGCTGGATCGAGGCGGAAAACTCCTCATTGTAGATGAACCCACCCGAGGAGTCGATGTGGGAGCGAAGGCTGCCATCCATGGCCTTGTTGACGATCTGGCCAGCCAGGGCCTCGCCGTCATTTTGATTTCCTCGGAGCTCCCGGAGGTCATCAATCTCTCCACGCGCATTCTTGTGATGCGCGACGGCCGCATCGCCGGAGAACTCTCCCGCGAAGAGGCCACCCAAGAGTCCGTCC
>DATDAL010000140.1:0-3729 GCA_036525415.1 Terrimicrobiaceae bacterium
CAGAAGGCTGTCACCGAATTCGGCTTGGATTGCATGAAGCTTGAACATTTGCGCTTAGATTGGGATTAGCGTTGAAACATTTTCGCCGGTGACGACGAGTGCGAAGTCCTGCGGTCCTTTGAGGAGGTTGCTCGCGGTGACTTGGATGAGGTAGGTGCCAGCGGGGGCGTTCTCAATGCGCACAGCTTCGACGTTGTTGTCGGGGTCTGGAATATTCAGGCTATTGGGGATCTGGGCGTTGCCGAGAATCTTCTGGCCACTCGGCACCTGAACGAAAAGGTTGAGATTGTTCTGCAGGGCGCGAGCCGAGAGATCGGTGTAAGCAAGGCAAATCCTTAGCGAGCTTGCCGGCGCCGCAAGGCCGAACTGAAACCGCTGTCTCTGACCGGTGACGGCAAACATCTGCGCACCCGGCTGCCATTCATCGACAAAGCGAAGCTCCATGGCTGGTCGAGTGGGATTGGGAACGGTGTTGGTCATGTCCACTCTCCCGAAACCTTGATGGTAGTTTGGAGTTCCGGCGGTCGGCGCGGTCGCATCCGGGCCAGTCAGCCAAGTGGTGCCGCTGATGAGCGTCGCCTTAATCAAGGCCGCACTTGGCTTATGATTTCGCGTGGTCTCGTAATATTCCCGAACCAAGGCAGCGCAGCCTGAGACAAGCGGAGCTGCCATGCTGGTGCCTCCCATGTAGGCGTAACGGGCGTTGCCGGCAAGAGCGCCCCAGAACCGACTCAGAGGCGCCTGGCTTGATCTGGCGGAAACGATGTCAGTCCCCGGACCGACCACGTCCGGCTTGATGCGCCGATCGTCGCAAGGTCCACGGCTGCTGAAACCGGCAAGACATTGCGGATCGCCGGACACCTGTTCGTTGGCGATGGGTGGATCAGGGAACTGATTTGGCCAGGCATTGCCGTAGCTTAGTGAAGAAAATCCGCCGCTGGTTCGATCGCTGCGACTGGCGCCCACGGTCAGCGCATTCTTACACGAGGCAGGCGAACCGATGGATAGCCAATCTGAGAAGCCAGCGGTCGAGTTTGCCCGCGGCGCAGCAGCTGTGCCCTCGTTGCCCGCGGAAATCACAATCACCATGTCGCGGTGTCCCGCGACGAAGTCGTCCACCTCAGTAGAGTTCATTGTGTAGCGCGAGGCGGTAGCGGCGCCCCAGCTATTGTTATGAATACGCGCTCCGATTTGGTAAGCCTCATCGAACAGATCCCGCAGATCGAGCGGAAGACCGCCGAGCTCACCTTGGGCATCTAGCAGAGATTGAAAGTACAACTGGGCACCCGGCGCCGCACCACGAATGGCACCACCCGAGGCCGAGCCATCTCCCAAGACCGAACCGGCGACGTGCGTGCCGTGGCCATGCGGATCGCTTGTGTTGCCCGGACGCCCTAGCGCGACCATGGCTACGATGCGACCTTGGAAATCGGGATGCTGATCGTCGAGTCCAGTATCTGCTACAGCGACGATCTGCCCAGCTCCTGTTTCGCGCAGTCCCGTTCCGGGGTTGGACTGATCGATTCCCAGGAGAAGACGGGCGTGGTCATTGTGCAATTTCGGCGCGACATATTCTTCAAACGCGGCGACTTCGGGCAGCGCAGGGATATCAAAAATCTCTGGAGAATCCTCCAAAAGATAGACGCGAATCTTGTGTTGGCTGGTTCCTGCGACAGCGACGTTGCGCTGGCTCAACCATTGCAGGACAGTCGGCGAGTCTTCGGCCCGGTGAAGTCGAATGTCAAAGCACAACATCGCGAGGGTAACTGTGGGTGCCGGCGCGGCGGCTCGCATCGAGCGGCTCATCAGGTCTGGCCCGGTATCCTCCGTCCCGAAGAGCTGAACGCGAGCGACAAATGGCAACTGCGCTACGGTCCCCACCTGTGCGGGCTCCAGCCGCGCCTTATACGCGCCTGTAGGAAATCTTTCCATTAACTCCACGCCGTGCGAGGCGAGTTCCTCCCGCCACTGCTCCATGAGCGGCCCCTTTAGCCACACAAAGAAGAATTGCGGCCTGCTCATGTCGGGCGCCGTCAGTACCCCCCGGGCGGATTCTGCAGCTCGAACTCGCGCACTGGCGCGCGCTCTCTCGCGCGGAATCGCAAATGTCGGCGGCTCCGTCCTCGTGGTATCCGGCAACTCTTGTATGATGAGCCCTTGACTGCGCAGTGATTCCAGACGGTCCTCATCGACCTCTCCCATGACATAGCTATCGGTCGCAATCCCGTCCGGCATTTCTTGCTGGGCGGCGCGGAGTTCCGTCTGGTGCATAGCATAGGCAATGACACGCCTCTTTGGCATAACGATGACCTTTCTACGGTTGATTATAGCCGTCGCTCACATTTTCGCACGGACAAAATTCCGCCGTTGATGCACGTACTTATCCGGAAGGATCTTAAGTATGCTATGAATGACCTTGCCGTTTTTCTTAGACAGATCCCAGTATTGGAGAATACCAATATGTGAAGCGAGACATATGCTTCCGCCTGAGTCACTTGAGCACTCTACAACCTTAGCCCATCAGTTTCTAGCAGGAGAATTCGTCGTGCTTAGAGGAGAATTCGTCGTGCTTAGAGGAGAATTCGTCGTGCTTAGAGGAAAATTCGTCGTGCTTAGAGGAAAATTCGTCGTGCTTAGATATGGCGTCGTGCCCTGCTGAGTATTGCGTTTCGCAACCTTTTTAACCGCCGGCGGCGTGCCCTCTCCCTTTTCAGCGTAGATACGCTGGAGTTCCGCCATCTGCGGATCGGGCTCGGAGCAGGCCGAGACGAGGAAGCCGGCGAAGAGGAGAACCAAGAAAGGAAACTGCCTGGAGCATTTCATATGCTGTAATTCGTTTTCGGGCGATTCTCCGGCGGTCCCGGCGTTAACTCCAGAACATTTCTTCACGCGGTTCAAAATGTGGTCGGCACGACTGACGCGGCTCGCTCCTTGTCTCTCGAAATTCTTCGCGGAGTCTGCATCACGCCACCGGGCAGCGGGACGACTTGGCCTCTCGATCCGTTCCATCACGGTGCTCCCTGCACTCTGAAAAACTTGTGTGTCGTCGCGTTGGCGGACGATGTGAGGAGCGGTGTGCTCATGCGCGTTCCGACGCAGAAAGCCACGCGATCGGTTTTCGAGTCTCAGACGACGAGGGTCATGTTCTCGCGGGCGAAGACGCAGGTTGGCAAGAGTTGCTGGCAACGCTTCTCGAGATCGGCGAGAAGGGTGTCGTCATGATCCGGATCGTGATGGGTCAGGACGAGTTTTTTTACTTCGGCAAGCCGGGCGCACTCGATCGCTTGCATGTAGCTTGAATGGCCCCAACCGCGGCGGTTTACAAGCTCCTCAGCAGTGTATTGGGCGTCATGGAGGAGCAGGTCCGCCCCGCGGCAGAAGTCCACGATATCCGGATCCAGATCTGTCCCGTGTTCGATATCGGTGCAAAATACGACGGATTTTCCGTTCCTTGAGAGTCGATAACTGTAAGCGGTGCCGGGATGCCGGTGCTTTTGGGCAGTTACGACCGCTTTCGGAAAGAAGCGGATATCCTCGTCGGGCATAAGGAATTCAAAGTTGGCTCCCATATCGCAGAGTTGCACCGGAAAATATTCGCGCTGCATGGGCACGGAAAAGACGCGTTCCAGATCATCGATCGGCCGGTCACGGCCCAGCGCGAGTATCGAGATCTTCCGACCCTTGACGTAGGCAGGTTCAAAGAATGGAAGGCCTTGAATGTGATCCCAG
>DATDAL010000141.1:0-34615 GCA_036525415.1 Terrimicrobiaceae bacterium
TATTCGCGTGCAGTCTGGCAGTGTGGATCCGGTCGCGGTTGTAGCCTCCGCCATAGAGAACGGCGGTGGGCACGCAGGTCCGTGTCACCAGATCGAGCACGGCGCGATCGCGGGCGGCCATGTCGGCATCGCTAAGTTTCATTTGACCAAATCGGTCGTTTTCGTGGGGATCGGAACCCGAAATCCAGAAGGCAAGGTCCGGCGCGAAGCGCGCGAATGCAGCGGGCAGGGTCGCCTCGAGCCGCTCCAGATATTCCGCGCCGCCGACAAGCCGCGGCAGTTCCACGTCGAGCGAGCCGGCAATCTTCTCCGCCGGATAGTTGCGCCCGACGTGGATCGAATAGGTGAACACACGCTCATCGCCCGCGAAGATTCCGTTGCTTCCGTTCCCTTGGTGGGCATCGGTATCGATCACAAAAATCCGCCGGTCCGTATGCACAGCGTGCAGATCACGGATCGCGATGGCGACATCGTTGAGGACGCAATAGCCGAGTCCGCGGTCCGGGAAGGCATGATGCGTGCCTCCGGCGAGATTGCACGCCAGGCCGTCCTCGAGCGCCGCCCACATCGACGCCACGGTTCCCGCCGTTTCACGCCGCGAGCGGGTTAGCAAGAACTCGCAAGGCGGCAAGCCCAGTCGAACCAGATCGTCCCGCTTCAGCGCTCCCGTGCGAATGCTCGTGAGGTATGAAGCCGTATGAACCCGTACGAGCTGTGCCACGGGAGCCGGCTCCACCGACGTGATGCGAACCATCGGGCACTCGGCGCGAATCATCTCCTCCGCGCGCCAGAACTTGTCCATCGGGAACGGATGTTCCTCCGGCAGCGGAAAAAAGTAGCCGGGATGATAAAAGCAGCGCACCGGCGAAACATCATGCAATCCCTACCGTAGCCGCAACCGCGATGTGCAGGGCTGGACAGTAATGAACCACAAATTTCGAATTCGCTACTGCCAGAAAAGCCTAACCCGCAGAAGGAAGCGAAGGGAACGAAGGTCTTTGGCTTGCCGATCTCTGTTTGGAGTATTTGGAGATCAAGAAGGCCGGGTATCCGATAGCTGCGACACTTTTACCTCTCCCCCTCCCTGCCGTGCGGCAACCATGGCACACTTCCTCTCGGCTTTGGCTCTGGAACGTCCTTCGCCACTTGCAGGCCATGATCTTTCATGTACGCGGCAAGTGCGCTGGTTATTTCGCGCGCTGTGCGCCGGCAATCCGCGGAGAGTCCGGAGATCAAGCCTGGCGCGCCCGAAACCGTCAGCGGCCAGGTGACGATCCCCATGATAGCGCCGGGCATCGCGTTTGTTCCGCCTGTCGTTTGGATCATGAGAAATCGCCTCGATACGCCTCCAGAAAGATCCGACACCGTCGCTGTGACATCCATTTTTGTTCCCCCCGAACCGAAGCCAAGCGTCCCGCGCAAGAGACGGCTGCCCTGGTTAAGGCGTGTGAAACGGCCGCTGATAAGCCAGAAATTGCCTTGCGGCGCGCCAGTTTCAGGAGACAAGACCTGCGCCGGCGCAATGTATCTGCGAATTCGATCGAGAAGATTTGTTGTCATCTCTTGCTGCATGGTGCGTTTGAACTCCTCCAACTCCGCTGCCTGGCGACCGACGCGGATCATGTCGTCTTCGAATTCGAAGGGTTGCACAAAAACGCTTTGGGGGACCCGGGATGGAGCTTCAGTCAACGGCATAACCTCCCTCACGCTCACGGACGCACAGGCGCACAGCCCAAGGCACAGTACCCCGAGCGCAAGATGGAATAGTAGTGACGGCTTCATCGGCGCAAGATCAAACGTCATCGCGCACCAGCTTGCCAAGAATCCTCTTTTTGCAGAATGGAAAAAACTGGCCCGTTGGCACAGCCGCCCTACAAAGTTCTCTGTGGCTCCGCGTTCTCCGTGGTTAGGCCTGCAATAGAGCTGCGAAATGCTATCGTCTCCAAAGAGAATGCGCCGCCCAGCTCCACCGGTCCGCTCGTGCAAACGCTGATCCTCGATGGAATCTGGGGGTCGCACTCGCGCTGGGAGCGCCTGCGCGGTCGCATCGTGACCGAAGTGAGCCCCTGCAGGATCTGGCGCTACGACAATAGCGGGCGCACCTCCATCGAATCCCTCGGAAGCGCTCTCGCTTGGGAACTCAAGCAAATCAATTCGCCTGTCAATCTCGTTGGCTACAGCATGGGCGGACTCGTGGTGCGCGAAGCCGTCCGTCAGACACCGGGGTTGAAGGTGCGCCGGGTCGCGCTCCTGAATTCACCCAATTATGGAAGTGCCGCAGCCTGGTTGCTTCCGCTCGCCGCCTGTCGCCAAATGAGACCCGGAAGCGCTTTCCTCGCGCAACTCAACGCGGCGCCTTGGACATATCCAACTCTGGTGACGTGGTGTCCATACGATCTCATGGTTTTTCCGGGATCCTCAGGCCGCTGGAAAAACGCCAGCCTTGTCTTGCGATCGGATGTACCTGCGCATGTTTGGCCGGTCCTATCCGGGGAGATTCATCGATCCGTCGCTGCCTTCCTGGCGTCGGAGGATGATCCGCGGCTTCCCGCTGACGGGAAGAACAGATATCCAAAATAGGTCGCTGCGGCGGGCGTAAGGCGATGGTCCCGGCGCCAAGCCCATTCCATGGCTTGGCGGGAGATTTCGCCCTCCCGATTTTGGCCGAGCGCGTTTTCTCGAGGTTGGACATTTTTGCGCGGCTGAACGAAGAAAAAGTAGCGCATGCACCAAACATCTTTCCTTCAGGACTTGGCAATTGTGATGAGCGTGGCCGCACTGGCCACAATCTTGTTTCGACAGCTCAATCAGCCCGTGGTCCTGGGGTACATTCTCGCCGGATTGCTCATTGGCCCGCACACGCCGCCCTTCGCGTTGATCGCGGATGAACACGCCATCGAGACGCTCGCCGAACTTGGCATCATTTTTCTCATGTTCGCGCTCGGGCTGGAGTTCAGTCTTCGCAAGCTGCGAACGGTTGGCGCGACGGCATTTATCGCGGCCTCTCTCGAGATCCTCTTGATGATTTTGGCGGGATACGCACTTGGACGCGGTTTTGGCTGGAATCAGATGGACAGCATCTTTCTTGGCGCCATCCTTTCGATTTCCTCGACCACGATCATCATCAAGGCCCTCGAAGGTCTGGGGAAGACACGCGATCACTTTGCCAGTCTGATCTTCGGCATACTTATCGTCGAGGACATCCTCGCGATCGTCATGATCGCTCTGCTATCCGGTTTCGCGAAGACGGGTCAACTCGAAGCGGAAACCGTGGGAATGACCATCTTAAGCTTGGGGTCTTTCCTCGGCATTCTCCTTGTGGCCGGCCTCATCATTGTGCCGCGGCTCCTGAACTACGTCGCTCGCTTCAAGAGCGACGAGATGCTGCTGATCACGGTGGTGGGTCTTTGCTTCGGAATCTCCATCGTCACAGTGAAGCTGGGTTACAGCGTGGCCCTTGGCGCTTTTCTGATTGGAGCCATCATCGCCGAGGCCCGTCAAATCTACAAGATTGAGACCCTCATGCATCCGGTGCGAGATCTTTTCAGCGCCGTGTTTTTCGTTTCCATCGGCATGCTCATCGAGCCGGCGCTCCTTGCAAAATATGCGCTGCCGATCCTTGCCATTACGCTCATCGTCGTGCTGGGCAAGGTCTTCAGCTGTGCGTTAGGAACTTTCGTCGCCGGCAACGACATGCGCACCTCGCTTCGCGTGGGCATGGGACTCGCGCAGATCGGCGAATTCTCTTTCATCATTGCGGCGCTCGGACTCAGCCTCAACGTCACGAGCGACTTCATTTATCCCATCGCTGTTGCCGTGTCGTCACTCACCACATTGCTGACTCCGTATCTTATCAAGAATTCCGACGGGCTGGTCGAATGGTTCGACCGTGTCGCTCCGAAGCCCTTAGTGCAGGCAATCGACGCCTACAGCCAGCGCGTTGGGAGCCTTGGAAAGCAAAGCGGATCGCGCATCCAGCGCGAGATTCTCGGCAAACTGGGCGCCCAAATCGCTTTGAACTTATTGATCATTGCCGGCATTTTCATCGGGGCGGTCTTTTTGCGCAGGCACATCGGGATTTGGTGGCCCGAATTTCCCGGCGGAGACGACGGAATGAAGGCCGCCACATGGCTCACGGCATTGCTGGTGAGCTTTCCTTTGCTCGTCGCCGTATGGCGCAAGCTGGAGGCCGGGGCGATGGTCATTGCGGAGACCGCTGTCGGGCCAGACAAAGTCGGCTCCAAAGAATCCGCGCTTCAGGCCGTAATTTCCAACACTATCCTGCTATTTGGTACCGGCGTTCTGATTCTTCTCGTAGCCCTTCTGAGTTCGACTCTCCTTCCTTCGCGGAATGTGCTGCTGTTCACGCTGTTGATCATGGTGATTTCCGGCTTCCTGCTGTACCGGGGCTCCGTGAAGCTCTATTCCCGCGCCCAATCTGCCTTGCGAGACACCTTCGCACAGCCGGCCGACCCACCGGCGCTCCAGCACGCCCCCAGCCTGCCTCCCCTTTTGCGCGAAGCCAGGCTGGAGACCATCGAAGTCCAGTCCGGTGCGGAAGCCGCTGGGAAGATGATTGCCGAGCTGCAACTGCGAACCCAGACCGGAGCGAGCGTCGTTGGCATCGAACGCCACGGCACGAGCATCGTTAATCCCGGTCCGGACGAAGAATTGGAGAGTGGCGATCAGATTCTCCTGATCGGCAGCGAAGACCAGTTGAACGCAGCCAAAGACTTGCTGACGGCACCGAAGACGGGGAATTAGGCAACTATTGCGAAGCCTGCTGCTGCGATGCGCTCACAGGAAAAGCTCGCGGAATCACAGGGCGAGTGACTTTCCATCGCGCGTCGCCCACACTCAAGACCTCAATGCGCACGGGCGCTAAGCCTGCGGTGTAGAATCCAAGCTCTTTGGCAACCGGCTCTGTTACGTCCAGAGTCCGGCCTGCGATAAATGGACCACGATCATTCAAGCGAATGACAGTCGATCGGCCGTTTCGCAGGTTGGTCACTCGAACGCGGCACGGCAACGGCAACGTCTTGTGCGCTCCGCTTCGGCTCCATGGCCAGAGATTCTCGCCCAATGCCGTGGGGCCCGGAAAAAACAGCCATCCTTCTTTGTAGTGAGAGGCAATGCCCTCCTCGACGTATCCCGGGGCCTGCCCCGGCGACATCGGCGTGTAGCGCGTCCCATGTACAGTGTAAGATCGGTACTTGTAACCCGGATAATCCCCTTGCCCGCATCCCACCAGGAGACAAGGCGTCAACAAGGCAAAGATCCAACGACGCATCGCCCGCGATTCTCCTGACTGCGCGCCGAAAAAGCAACAGCGAGATCGAAGAAAAGAGTCGATCCAAGGTTCGGCCATCGGCCGGCCGAGAACCGCTCAAGAAAAGCGCCGCGATTGACTTTGAGAGGGCGCTGCCTAGAGTTCTCATCGTGCAATCCACGGAATCCAATTCCATTTTGAAGGACCGCAAGCGCGCGCTCCGGGTGGTTGGCGGATTGCTGCCGGCATAAGAGAGCGCCTGCTTCTGCGCCTTCTTTTTTCCGCCTCTTGCCTCCGTTCGCATGTCTCTTCTTGTCCAGTCCCTTTGCGAAAACCGCCGCACCCTTGCGTTGGCTTCGCCGGTCATTGCGGGTTACGTCGGCCAGATGCTCATGGGATGGGCTGACACGATCATGGTAGGCCGCATCGGTGTCATTCCGCTCGCCGCCTGCGCCTTCGCGAATGTCGTGCTTGCTGTGCCGCTGGTTTTCGGATTTGCGGTCCTTTCCTCGGTGAGTGTGCGCGCGTCCGTTGCGTCCGGCGCAGGCCGCCCTCGCGCGTCTGGTGAGGCGCTCCGTGCCGGCCTATTGATGGGAGGCCTCCTTGGGATCTCCGTGGCGGTGGCGATCCACGCGGCACTTCCTCTGTTACCGTTGCTCGGTCAAGGAAACGAGATCAATGAGGCGTGCAGAAATTTTCTGATTCTTTGCGCATGGTCGGCTTTTCCCGTATTTCTTACGACAGCTACCAAGAACTTCTGCGAAGCGCTCTTGCGTCCGTGGGTGCCGTTCTGGATCGTGATTGCCGGAGTGTTGCTCAATGTGGGTCTGAACTGGATTTTCATTTATGGAAATCTCGGAGCTCCCGCGATGGGACTCGACGGAGCAGGTGTTGGAACGCTGGCCGCTCGTCTCGCTGTGGCCGCCGCGATCATCGCCTACGTGCTTTTCGCTCCCGCGCTGAAGGACAGCCTTCCGGTCAATTGGTTGGCCCCGGGTCTCATCGCGGAGATCCGCAAGTTGCTGGCAATCGGTCTCCCCTCGGGGGGCATGCATCTCGCGGAGGTAAGCGGCTTTGCCTTCGGAACATTGATGATGGGCTGGCTGGGAGCGGCAGCACTTGCCGCACATCAGATCGCGATCACCTGCGCGGCCACGACGTTCATGATACCACTGGGCCTCTCCCAGGCTGTCAGTGTCCGGATCGGACAGGCTCGGGGCGCAGGAGAACAAAGACGCTATCTCCCCATCGTTCTGGGAGCCCTGGGAATGGCTGTTTTAATCATGGCGATTTTTGCCGTCATTTTCATGGGCGCGGGCTCCGGCATCGCGGCATGGTTTGTGGCGAATGCGGGTACCACCGCTCTGGCGGGGCAACTGCTGCTCATAGCGGGATTCTTCCAGATTTTCGACGGCGTCCAAATCACATCCTCCGGCGCCTTGAGAGGCTTCGAAGACACACGCGCACCCATGCTTATCGGCGTGCTTTCCTACTGGCTGGTTGCGATTCCAATCTCGTACCTCTTTGCGTTCAAACTCGGGTTCGGCCCGCCGGGGATCTGGTTTGGTTTCGTAGTTGGCCTTGCGCTCGCCGCAACGGCTCTGACCACGCGTCTGATGCTGCGGGTGAAGCGCACACAAATTCCTTTCGACCGACAGCCAACTCATCCATTGTGCGGCGATTGAGCTGCGATCATGCAAGTGGCGTTCCCTGCTGTTGAGATTACCGGATTTGGCTGTGTAAGTCCTCTGGGGATCGGATTGCGGCAAACGACGGAGAACCTGCGCCACTCGCGCGATGGCATAACGCCGGTTCGGTTGTTCCGGGTTTCGAAGTGCCACTCAAAGACCGCCGGGCAAGTCGAGGAAAGCCTTCCCGCCACGGCGGCTTCGATCACCCCGCGATCAAGGCGGTGGACGCGCGCCGCGCAAATGATTCTCGCCGCTCTGGCGGAGGCCTTGGCGGCGCGACCCGGATTTGTTCCGGACTGCATTGTGATGGGCACGACAAGCGGCGAAATGCTGCTGGGCGAAGAATTCTATCGGGCGCTGGCATCGGGCTCGCCCGCATGGTCGGCGGCACGAAGGGTGCGAGCCTATGTGCCACATGAGCCCGTAATGCAGGCCATGTCGGTTTTCCATTTCGACTCTCCCATCCGTATCGTTTCAAATGCCTGCGCATCCGGAACCAGTGCGTTGGGTCTTGCCTGTCAAATAATCCGCACCGGCACGGCTCGTCGTGTGCTGGCCGGAGGATATGATGCCTTGTCGGAGCTCGTTTTTGCGGGCTTCGATTGTCTGCGAGCTTCAACAGCTGACAAATGCCGCCCCTTCGATGTTGATCGGACAGGACTCGCACTTGGCGAGGGCGCCGCAATCTTCTGTTTGGAAAAGGGCGATTCCGGTCTCTGCATCACCGGTTACGGAAGCTCCTCGGATACCCATCATCTTACCCAACCGCACCCCTCCGGATGCGGACCGTTGAGCGCAATGCGGCGAGCGCTGGAAACTGCGGGCGCCGAACCGGCCAGCGTGGACTACATTAACGCGCACGGAACTGGCACGCCGCTAAACGATTCGAGCGAAGCGCGCGCTATCCTCGAACTTTGCCCCAACGCTCCCGTAAGCAGCACCAAAGGCATGATGGGTCATGCCCTCGGCGCAGCTGGAGCGATCGAAGCCGCCTTCTGCTGCATCGCGCTTCGAGAAGGCTTCCTTCCCGCAAACATCAACTTTGCACGATCAGAGTTTCCGCTGGATATTGTCGCCAACGAGATCCGGAAAGTCGAAGCACAGCGGGTGATCTCAAACTCGTTTGGCTTCGGAGGCGCGAACGCAGCGGTGCTGCTCGAGAAGCGCCCATGATGACGGCCAGTATTGTCGGCATGGGTTGGGTCACTCCCCTTGGACGCGACCTCGAGGCCGTTTGGAAGGACATCCGTGAAAACAGACATCCGGATGCCAGTCTGATGGAAAATCCCGTTTCAAAGAGAGGCGTACCTGTTCTTCGAGTGCCGGAATGTCTTGTGCGCGATACGGCAACTCTCCCACGATTGCGCCGTTCGAGCATCATCTCGCATCTTGCAGTCGCTGCCGCCACTGATGCAGCGGCGTCCGCTGGAATGACCCCGGAAAAGTTGGCGCGGACTGCTCTCATCTTTGCCGCCTCGGACGGCGGGGTTATCTACACGCGACGCTTTTACGCCGACCTTGTCGAACGCGGAGAGGGAGCTGGGAGTCCGTTGCTCTTCCCGGAGACCGTTTATAACGCTCCCGCAAGTCATATCGCAGCCCGCCTGGGCCTCCAAGGCGACGTCCTCACGCTGGTCGGAGACGCCGCCACCAGCCTGGCTGCCATCCGCACGGGCTGCGAATTGCTCGCAGCAGGCGAAGCAGATTTTTGCCTCGTCGCCGCTGCCCAGGAACTCGACTGGGTAACTTGCGAAGCATATGGTCGCTGGGGATTGATCCGTGACGGGTCCAACCACGCATCCCCATTTTCAGAGGGTGCGGCGGCGATCGTCCTTGCCCGCGAGGCCAGCAGCTGCCGGGTATTGGCGACACATCCCGGCTATTCCTGCCCGACAGAAAAAGACATCGAAGGACGGCTCGATGCTATTCTAACGCAACTCTTGCCTGGTTTGCACGTTGGCCTTTGCATCTCGGGTGGTTCGGGAACCCGTCTGGATCTCGCCGAGGAGCATTGCCTCGAAAGGCACCTGCCGTCCGTGCAGGTCATTGCGCCGAAGTCTGTACTCGGTGAATCGCTCGCCTGCTCGGCGCTACAACAGGTCGTTACAGCTGTCCTGGCGCTCCGCGAATCCGGCGGTGGCGACGCACTGGTAATAGCGACCGGTTACAACAGGCAAGTGGCCGGACTGATCTTGACACACGGCGGGAGCCATGGCTAATCGCTCCTGATGGCTGGCAACCCCTCCGCCCCCTTTATCGGACGCGGACTTTTTTCGCAAGTGACCACTCATGAATCCTGAAATCATCTCTTACCGCGGTTGGGACAATACCCTCCGGCTCGCGAATGACGACATCGAACTGCTTGTTACGACAGATGTTGGCCCGCGCATTCTCGTTTGCAAAACACCATCCGGCGAAAACGTTCTGAAAACCTTCGACGATCAGCTCGGTTTGTCGGGGGAAGAAGAATGGCGCATTCGGGGCGGCCACCGCTTCTGGCTGGCCCCGGAGGACGCAGTGCTGAGCTACCATCTCGACAACGGTCCGGCACACTGGCGCTACGATGATTTCTCGGGAGAGGTCGTAGTTGAAAGCATACAGGAAAGACCGCTTCGTATCCGTAAGACGCTTGGGATTCTTTCCGCCGCTCACGGATCGCGTGTTTCCCTTCGTCATACCGTCCTGAACGAGAGCGACCAATCGGTTATGCTGGCTGCCTGGGCACTCACGGTGATGCAGCCGGAAGGCCTGCAAATCATTCCCCAGCCCCCGATCGGAGAGCACCCGCGCGACCTGCTGCCAAACCGCGGCATCGTTCTTTGGGCCTATACCGATCTTTCGGATCCCCGGCTGACGCTGGGAACGAAATTCTGGCTCCTCCGGCAAACTCCCGGCAGCCCGCCGATTAAAATCGGCCTTGCTCATCGCGAGAGGTGGATCGCGTATGTGCTGAGCGACACCTTGTTCCTAAAGACCTTCAACTACGATGTGAACGCAGCGTATCCCGATGGCGGCTGCAATTTCGAGACGTTCACTAATTCGGAGATGCTGGAGATCGAATCCCTCGGTCCCCTCGTGACCTTGCAGCCAGGCGAATCCACGAGCCATCACGAAGCCTGGCACCTGTTCCCGCTGACCGAAAGCTTCGAAATCGAATCGGAAGAAGCCCTTGGTGAATGGATCACTCCGTTCCTCGAAAGGGCCGGCATCTCGTAATGGTGCGCGTTTTCATTCTCGCGCTCAGCATAATAGTCCTGGCCGGGTGCGAATCCATCGATACGGGAGCGGCCTCGCGCGCCGCTATGAATGAGAGCATTCGCAGGGAATTGCCGGGAAACTACTTCATCGGACGCCGAATGTACAAGGTGGAATATAAGGTGTGGGGGTGGGTGCGCGAGCCAGGCAAGCCTTGGAACACAGCGAAACTCGTCATGCTCAATGAGCAACGCGTATTGGCTCCCGATCGTGCGCAAGGCAAACTCGGAACAGATAATAATTACGAGTACCGGCTTACCGGCTATTTCTCGGGCGATACGATTTATGAACCGGCAAGCAACGGCTTCTATCCGGAGTTCGTGATCCTCGGAGCGGAGGTCAAATCCACAAGTGCGCCAAATATTTATCAAGAACGGCGGCAGAATGACCCGAAAGTGCGTATCCTTCAGCCGCCGTCCTAATGGACTCACAGGGACGTTCGCCCTCTTCGAGGGCTAGGGCAAAATGAACACAGTTGTTTCGATCCGCCATCTTTCCAAAATCTATGGCGAGGGAGAAACAGAAGTGCGCGCATTGGACGACGTCAGTCTGGACATCGAATCTGGAGAATTTCTCGCTCTGATGGGCCCTTCCGGCTCTGGCAAGTCGACCCTGCTTCATATTATTGCTGGAATTGACCGTCCAAGCGACGGGGAATGCCACGTGCAGGGAGTCGATGTCGCGAAGCTCAATGAGTCCCAACTTGCCGACTGGCGGAATCAGAATGTAGGGTTCATCTTTCAGACATTCAATCTGATCCCCGTCTTGACTGCCGCCGAGAATGTCGAACTTCCACTGTTATTGACGACCATTGCTCCGCCGCGCCGCAGGGAGATGGTTGCCACCGCGCTCGATCTGGTTGGCCTTTCGGATAGGGCACGCCATTTGCCGAAACAATTGTCCGGCGGTCAGGAACAACGCGTCGCCATCGCCCGCGCCATCGTCACCGACCCCAGCCTTGTCGTTGCCGATGAGCCCACCGGGAATCTCGACGCGCATTCCGCGGAGGCCGTCCTCGAAATTCTGCGCGCGTTGAGCCGCGAAGTGGGAAAAACCGTGATCATGGTCACGCATGATCCGCGGGCTGCAAGCCGCGGAACACGCACGCTTCATCTGGAAAAAGGACGCCTCCTGCCGGAGGAGTAGGCCAGCCTCGCGCATTTTCGAGCAATGTCTCTTGGCGGATTCATCCTAAAGAATGCACTTCGTAACAAGCGGCGTTCATTTCTGACGGCAGGCAGCGTTGCTGTGAGCCTGTTCTTGTTCGTAACACTGCAGGTGGCCGTCAGGGAGATGACGATTCCCCCCGAGGACGTGGGCGCCTCGCTGCGAATCGCCGTTCGCAACAAAATTTCCCTGGCCAATCCTCTGCCGGCCCGACAACTCTCGACTATCCTGCGCATGCCCGGCGTCGCGGCGGTCACGCCATTCACATTCTTCGGCGGAAAATTCAAGGATGACGACAGCCTTGGCTTCGCACAATTTGCGGTGGATCCGGAAAAATTTTTACAACTCTTTGGCGAGGCCAAGATTCCTGCCGATCAACTCGACGCCTGGAAGCACACGCGGGACTCGTGTATCGTCGGCAAGGATACCGCAAAGCGCTACGGGTTGAAGCCAGGCGACCGGGTCACCCTTGTTGGGACGATCTACCCGGTTGATCTCGAGTTGCAGGTGGCCGGGGTCTATGAAGGAACGATCGACGACACCAACATGTGGTTTCACCACAAGTACCTCGATGAAGCCATGAACAACTGGGGCAATGTGGGAATGTGGTGGCTGAGGGCGGAGAATGCCGAGGTGGTTCCCGATCTTCTTCGCCGCATCAACGCGGCCTTCGCGAGCACATCCGCCGAGGTACGCGCCGAGACCGAGCGCGCCTTCCAAATGAGCTTTGTCTCGATGTGGGGAAATATCAGCCTGCTGATCAACTCAATTTGCACAGTGGTCGTTTTTACACTGGCGCTCGTGACGACAAGCACGATGAGTATGGCTATTCGGGAGCGGTTCCGCGAACTCGCCGTCTTAAAGGCCATCGGCTTCCGCCGCCGCCAGCTCGTAGCCTGCATCCTTGCGGAAAGTTTTGGCCTCGCGTTCGTTGGTACGCTTGTCGGCGTCGGAGGAGCCGCGATCCTCTTCAGTTCAGGGAAATTCGGTTTCTTTCCCGTTTTCGAGCTCACCCCGCGGATCGCCGGACTCGCATTCCTGATCGGGAGTTTGCTTGGAGTCATCTCCATGCTCGCCCCAGCATGGTCCGTCTCTCGAATGAGCGTCGTCGAAGGACTCGGGACTTTGGATTGACATGCCCGTCCAATGAGTAAATCGCGGTCGAGAAACAAAGTTTCCCTTCCTAATCGCAGATGAGACTTCCCCTCACCTACAATGTCCGCAGCGTCCTGGTCCGCTGGCGTTCGACGCTGGCGACAGTGCTCTGCACCGCCCTCGTGGTGGCGGTCTATGTCGTCATTCAATCCCTCGCGGTCGGTCTGGAAAAATCGAGCCGCAACACCGGTGACCCGCGAAATTTGCTCGTAGTCCGGCGCGGAGCCACTGCGGAATCGACCAGTCAAATCACTCCCGAGCAGTACCGCATCATCCGCTATTTTGGAGGCATTGAACGCGACACATCCGGCTTACCGCTGGCATCGAGTGATCTCAGCCTCGTGATCAACGTGCCGCGAGCGACAGGTGGCGAGGCGAACGCGATTGTGCGAGGCGTCTCGCCACTCGGAGCGAAACTGCGCCCGCAAGTCCGCCTGACAAAAGGCCGCTGGTTCACGCCCGGAAAACGCGAAGTGATCGTGAGTGAACGTCTTGCCGCCCGCCTTGCCGCAATGCAGATCGGTGAGTCCTTCAAGACAGGACCAGCGACCCTTGCGGTCGTTGGCCATTTTGACGGGGAGCGCAGCGCGTTCGATTCCGAAATCTGGATGGACGCAGACGAAGCGCGTTCCATCTTTGACCGTGAAAACTACTCCAGCGTGTTGCTCCGGCCGCAGAGCGATTCCGCCCGCGAGCAGATCATCCGACGACTCGACGAAGACAAGCGGTTCAAGCTCCGTGGGCTTCCGGAGGTGGACTATTATCTGGAGCAGACCGGCGCTGTGAAGCTCATTAAGATCCTCGGCAGCTTCCTCGCGACCACGATGTCCGTTGGTGCAGTCTTCGCAGCCATGAACACAATGTACGCGGCAGTCGGAGCTCGAACGCGGGAAATCGGAACGCTCCGGGTTCTTGGATACCGAAGGAAGAGCATTCTGGCGGGCTTTCTCATCGAGGGAGCCCTCCTCGCGTTCCTCGGTGGCGTGATGGGCTGCGCGTTATCCTTTGTCTTTAACGGCTGGAGCGTAGGAACCCTTAGTTTCGAGACTTTCAGCGAAGCGGTTTTCGATTTTACCATTACGCCCACGCTCGTCGTACAGGGGCTGGCGTTTTCCGTTGTGGTTGGCTTGGTTGGAAGCTTGCTGCCCGCCATCCGCGCCGCCAGACTGCCCGTGATCTCCGCGCTGAAGGCAATGTGACAAAGAAAGAGCTCAAGCGAATAAGAATTCCGCTTCTTTCCACCATCACATGAAACGCGACGATCTCGAGAAACTGCGCATCCCGCAAAGCCAGCGGTCTTCGCGCGGCCTCTCCACAGCTCTTATCTATAGCGCGGTTGCAGTCGTGCTCCTTATCGCTGCCTGGTTTGCCTGGCCGCGCGCTTCGGACTCGAAGCGCTTGGTCGCTCAGACCAAGCCTTATCAGGCGGATGCAACTTCTTCCGCTCAGCCATCGGTTCCCGCTCAGCCGGCGCCAACGCCAGACAACACGCTGCTCACTACAAGCGGGTATATTATCAATCGCGAACGGATCGAGCTTAGCCCGCGCTTCGTGGGGACTGTCCGCTGGATCGGCGTGAAGAAAGGAGACCCGGTCAAGAAAGGCCAGATCGTTGTCCTTCTCGATGACTCCGAGCAGCGCGCGCGGGTCGCTGAGGCGGAAGGGCGGCTTGCCCGCGCCCGAGCTTCCTCACTGATTGCGAAAACCCGGTTCAATCGCCTCAAGACACTCCGCGAACAACGCGTAGAGTCCGAACAGCAACTCGACGATGCGCTCGCCGAGGTCAATGCCGCGGAAGCCAGCATGCAAGAAGCTCAAGGCTCGCTCGACCTTGCGAGATGGCTCTTGGAGTGGACGATCATTCGCTCACCCCTCGATGGGGTCGTCCTCGAAAAGCTGGCCGATGAGAACGAATTGGTATCGCCACAAAGCTTCGGAGGCGACAAGGGTCCCAGCACGGCGCTGCTTGCGGTCGCAGACCCAAAGGACCTCCAAGTCGAGGTCGATATCAACGAAGCCGACCTCTCCAAAGTGTCCCTTGGGCAGCCCTGTCGCATCACGCCAGAGGCTTATCCCGAGCAGAGCTACGACGGCTACGTGGCCGAAATTGCGCCAGAAGCCAACCGGCAAAAAGGCACCCTCCAAGTCAAGGTGCAAGTGAAGAATCCCGATCGCTATCTCATCCCCGAACTCAGCGCGAAAGTAGATTTTCTGGCCGCTTATCCTGCGGGGTCGCCTTGATCTGCGGGGTTGGAAGAGGTACCGGCCGGTCGCTTAGCTTCGGTAACTGTTGCTCGGGTGGCGTGGCCTTCGGATCGTACGGCGCTCCTCCCACGACAATCACCGAGGCGTCCCCTTTTCTCACAAGATAGGGCCGCGAATCGAAGACCTGATAGGCTTGTTGTTTGATCACTTTGCCATTGACGTCAAAGTGCGAATAGAGAAACGCCTTGGGAGCAGTATTCTGAAGGATGTGAACCTGACTAGTTCCATCGATTTCGATGTCGGGCCGGCCAAAAGCGATGAAACGTCCGAGCTGAGTCGTGCAATAGATGATGCCCGCCTCCTTGTCTTCGACCCTAAGGTAAAGCATGGTGGTTCGAGGCAATCGATGTGCAAGGACAGAAAACGTCCGCGTCTTCCCCTCACCGGCGCTCCCGGGCACTCCGACTGTCTGCTGCCAGAGCTGGCGACCCTCGGTGATTTCCACGTTCAATTGAGGCGAGACGAAATATCTGCCCGTCTGAGCCGCAAAGATCGCAGCCCGTACGCGATAGGTTCCGAACTCGCTCAGTGGATACAGGGGAGTGAGATTGATGAGGCGCGTCAGCCGCTGGCCCGCCTCGATATCGACAGGCTGATTGCGGTAGGTGGGATCGATCGGCGGTAGCGGACGACCATCCACGGTCTCGATTTGAAAGCCAAACCACTTTTCACGAGGGGTATCCGCGAGACTGAGCGTGCCTCCGCTGAGGTTTGTGATGGTCACAGTGCAGATGAGCGGCTCGTAAAGCATGTAAAGCGATCGCTTGAAAGCGACGTCCACCTGCACCTGGGCTTGAAGGGAGGACGCCCCCAGCGCGAGAAAGAGCAGGCCTGCGAGCCCGGCGCGGAGCGCCGCTCGTTTCCCATGCCCGCTTTGGCGAGGAGTGCCGCCGTGTGCCGCCGGGGCGTTTCCTGTCATTTCGCCGCCTTGGCCGGTACATCCGATGCCGTCCTGAAACCTAGCGCATCGTTCGCTTGGAGATCTGTCAGAAGAAGAACACGGCGCGTAACGCTGTAATCGGGGTTTCGCCAGTTCCCACCGCGGATAACCGGAACTTTCTCACTCGGCATCCGGGGATCGGTGTCCAAGGACGCGGTCCACTCCGAAACGTTGCCGGCCATATCCATGACGCCAAACGGACTCCGGTCGCCCTTCTTGGCATCTACGGGCGACCAGCGCTTATAGCCGTCCTGCTCACCACCTTTCTTCGGATCGGGATCAAAATCGCCTCCGTGGTTCGCACTGTCCGCTCTGGGTTCGTTTCCCCAAGGGTAATTGAAGCCCTGGGTTCCGCGCGCAGCCCTTTCCCATTCCTGCTCGGTGGGCAGCCTCCGGCCTTTCCATTTCGCGTAGGCAAATGCGTCAAACCAATCCACGCCAAAGACTGGACAGTTCACGTTAAGAGAAGCGTCACGAAACCTTCCCCATCGCTTTGCCCGGGTGTAGTAGCCATACATCGGACCGGTTGCCAGCTCTTGATCCGCCCATTCGGCAGGCACATGCGACTTGCCCTTGGGCTGCTTGGGATGATCGAATTTTGCGGCCTCCCCGGGATGCTGCTCCAAATATTTCAGAAACTCGGCGTACTGGCCGATGGTCACCTCGTACTCGTCGATTAAGAAGGCTGGCATCTGACCGTCCTGATAGATAAACTCACCGGCAGGGACCTCGATCATGCGATCAAAATGGCGAACGTCCCCGCCCTTCTGCCGAAGGAGGAACCACCAGAGAGAAAAAAGGGCCAGGCCGAACAGACAGAGCGAAACAACCGAGCCTATCAAGATGCTTCGCCGCTCTCGCCTTCTCGCGACCTCGACAATACGGCTGGTCTCACGCTCCTGCGCATCGAGCTTGTAGGCATCTTCGGGAGCGACGTTCGGCTCCATGGTGGTGATCTTCTGCGAAAATGCACTCCAGTCCGGGTATGCCTCTGTTTCTCCAGCGGCCAGGGAGCTCGCGAGTTGGCGAACACCGAGAGAGTCCGAAGCTTTGGGAAGTACCCCAATGATGATCCTGCCCAGCTCCCGCATCTCCTCAGCGACACTGAAGCTCTTGGTGACTTCCTGCGCAGCGATGTTGGCTATCCGAGGCCGGCCATTCGGACCAACCAATACGGAGCTTGCAGAGAGGAGGTTGTGCGTGACATTCTCGTGCGCAAAGTAGTCCATTACCTCTGCCGCAACCTTCATCGCCTGAAGCGCCGTCCGTTCATCCAGCGAAACTCCTGCCTCGCGCAACCGCTGTAGCGAACGGCAGGGAAAATATTCGCAGGAGTAGAAATAGATTCCGTCGCTCTCCCCGGCCTCATAGACGGCAAAAATATAAGGATGCCGGACATTGGCCTTGACGCTGGCGTTGGACATGAACCTCTCGATCTCGACGGGATCCTGCGCGAGCTTTCGATCAAGCGTGTAAAGGCGAACCTGCCGGCCCATGTTGGTTTGCATGGCGCGATAGATGGGACCTTGGAGGCCTCGTTCGATTTTTGCCTCGACCCGATAGTTGCCAATCGTACTTCCAATAAGCTCATCGGGCGGCAATTCCATCTCCCACCCCGGTTGACCCGGCGCCTTGGCGGTGGGAGATGGAGCCTTCAGAGTCGCAACCGCGGGTTTCGGCGCGGGTCGCTCAACGGCTTTGGGCCTCGGCTTGGCCGGCCCGGCAGCAGCACCAGCAGCAGCAGCCGTCGCCCTCGGAGCGTTGTTCGACGCGACCGCTCGCGGAGAAGCGGCGACCACTCGGAGAGCAGCTTGACCGTTGCTGCGTACCGCAGGCTCTACGGGAGCGTGCACCACGATCGGCTTGGGCGCCTTCGGCTGAAAAAGACCTCGAATAGCCTCGTCGAGTGCTTCTCCGGTCACCGGCTTCGGAAGAAAGTGACACCCTTCCATGCGCGCGCCGTGATCGGACAGATCATAGCCCGAAATGAAGATTGTCCGCATCTTTGGCAGATGTGGCTGAATGGTCTCTCGAAGAGTAAATCCGTCAGCGGGTTCAATCGCCACATCGCAGACAAGCACATCGACGCGGCCGTTCCGGTTGATCCACTCGACCGCTTCATCACTCGTCGTGGCGACGCCGGGCGCGCCCCAGCCATTTTCCGCTAGCCATCCGGCGAGACCGGCAGCGAGACCGGGCTCGTCATCCACAATGAGGATGTTCATTGTCCGCCCTCTTTGAGATAGAGCTGGAGCGGAAAATCTTTGGCAAGGCTTGCGGGATCCGCACGGAAGTCCTGCAACTCGCCATTGTAATAAACCCCGACGATGTAGCCGAAGGATTTTCTTCCTGGAGCTCCGTTGGCCGCGGCGCTGCCCGGAAGCCCGCTATCGGGCAGCGTGTACTGCACTTCGAGCAATTCCGGTTCGTTTGCGGTCCAATCCACCGGGGGACTGAGCCACTGTGGTACGACTTTGGATTCCGTTAGGACTACCTCGCCGTCCTCGGCTTGTTCGTAAAAATACACGTGAATCTTGACGTCCTGCACGTTGATGGTTGATGCGGGGCGCGATTTCACCGCGACGCGAAGAGCCTTGATCCCCGGTTTCCCATCCCGCAGGCGGGCATCCACAATTCCCAGACTGGCTCCGGGCTGCAAACCGACATCATCCCGAATGTCCGCACCGGCTG
Source organism: Terrimicrobiaceae bacterium (assembly GCA_036525415.1). GTDB lineage: Bacteria > Verrucomicrobiota > Verrucomicrobiia > Chthoniobacterales > Terrimicrobiaceae > DASTFP01. The sequence goes on from DATDAL010000141.1 coordinate 18,434, forward strand.
AGTCCGGAAGCGCGGGACTCACGTCCCTTGGAGCGCTCTCTGTCGAAGCGAGTGTTTGCGCAAGCGCGTCGAGCTTAGCTTGCGCCTGACCGCGGGTCTCCGGAGGAAGACTGGGATGCTTGAGGATTTCTTCGAGGACCACAACCGCTTCGGCCGACTGTTCGAGGCGCTCGAGGACCAGCGCCTTACGCAAGAGCACGCTCGGGTCCCCGGGGACTAGCTTCCCCAACTCCTCCAGCGTCTTCAGAGCGGCTTCAAAATCCCCCACGCGAGAGCTTCGATCCGTGTCGGCGAGCAGCTTTTGCACCTTGCGCATCTCGGCCGAAGGAGGAGGGGGCTGTGGCGGTTGGGGCGCAGGTGCAACTTCCTTCGAGGCCGCCTGCGGCTCCGCCGTCCTGACGACCTGTTGTCGCAAGAGCGGAACGTAGTGCCAAGCCACTGCAAGCAATTGGATGATTGCGAGGGTCCCAAGCAGGCTAATTGCAGCGATAAACGTTGTGCCCATTGGCTGCCTGGGAATCGGAGGATGAGCTGTGGGTTTCGACACAAAACCTGACCTTAGCAAAGCGAAGCGAAAAATAAAGTCCTATGCGTCAACTCGCCGGCTCGGCAGTCAGGACCGTCTGCAGGGTCATCTCCTCCCCGTCCCGCCTCACTCGCATGGTAAAATTCTGACCGATACTTGTTTCCACCACGCGGTTCCTCAGATCGATGAGATCGCGAATGGCTTTCCCGTTGAATTCGACGATGACATCGCCGGGTTTCACGCCGCTCTTTTCCGCGGGTGATCCTTCATAAGTGAGCATGACCAGCACACCCGATGCGTCTGGGAGACCGAGTTGCTCGGCCAACTGAGGAGTCAACGAACGCATATAGGCGCCAAACCATGGCCGAATGAAGCGGCCGTGATCCCGTATGCTCTCGAAAACCCGCCTCACAGTATTTGAGGGAATCGCAAAGCCGATCCCCTGGCCTTGCGGTGAAATCGAGTTGTTGATTCCAATGATGCTGCCCTCCAGATTCACCAGTGGGCCCCCTGAGTTGCCAGGGTTAACCGCGGCGTCCGTTTGAAAGAACTCATTAGCCGCTTCGCTCAATGCCCGCCGGCCCTTGGCGCTTATGATGCCCTGAGTGACCGTTTCCTGCAGGCCCAAAGGGTTGCCCACGGCGAACACCATCTGGCCCACCTTCACCTTGTCCGAGTCTCCAAATGGCAAAGGCCGAAGATCCTCAGCTTCGATTTTCAATATGGCGATGTCGGAAGGACCGTCCGCTCCGACAAATTTCGCGGGCAAAGTGCGCCCGTCGGCGAGTTGGACTTGAACTGCGCTGGCCCCGTTCACCACGTGGAGATTGGTCACGATATGCCCCTCATCGGACACGATTACACCCGATCCGCTTGGGCGGGAATTCGGTTCGTTTCCACCAAAGAGCCAGCGCAGCATTTGAAGCCGGGGATCTATCGCGTCCGCCGGAATCGCTTCAATGCTCACGACGGAGGGCAGCACCTGATTGACGAGAGTGGTGAATTCCCGGTCGAGCGCAGTCAAAAGCGAACGATTGCTCTGAGAAAGGGAACTCGTTTCAACTGCCGGCTCCGAATTTCTCCACAGATAAAGCAATCCGACGGCTGCCGCGGCAATCACCACAAAGAGAAGAAACCGCAACAAGCTTTTCATGAACAGCCGACAAACATGAACTCGAAGATAGTCATCCGGCGCGAGCCTAGCCGAAGTTTCCTTTGCTTGCACCGTCATTTGCGCTAGGGAAACAGAGCGACCGGTTAGCAACTGCTTTCTCTTGGATTCTGGCGGGCTATTCGGCTATCTGCCTTCATGGCACCGACGTCTTTCCAGAAGAAAATATTCTGGGCGGCGGTCACGGCAGTTTCCTTTGTCGCGTTGGGCGCTGTGGCGACGCTCCTTGGATGGCTGATCATCCGAGGGCTTTCGTACCTTCAACCCGTTCTGATTCCAGTCGCTATTGCAGCTATCCTTGCCTACTTGCTCGAACCTGTTGTCGAGTGGCTGGAAGACCGCCGCCTTTCCCGCACCATGTCGGTGGTTACGGTCTTCAGCGTTTCGGTCGCAATCGTCGCGGGAATCCTCGTTTACCTCATTCCCGCCGTGGGAAGCCAGGCGCAGCAATTCGCGACACACATGCCTGAATACACGGCGAGAGCCCAAACACTGTTCAACAATACGATCGAGAACGCGAAGCGATTGAGCGAGTTGCCAATTTTCCAAAAGCCCGCGGATCCTACGGCGCAACCGACGATTCTTAGCGGCTATATCGCCACGGCTCTCGACGAGGCTATCGCCTGGCTGCAAAAAAAACTTCCGGACATCGCCCTCGGCACGGGGCAGTTCCTCCAAAGAAGCGTAGGTGGATTTCTTGGCGTCTTCGGATTCCTGCTCAGCCTCATCCTGGTTCCCATCTTTCTTTTTTTCTTTCTTAAAGAGGGCCACTCCATCTCCGAGAACTGGAGCAACTATCTTCCTCTGCGTGCTTCTCCGCTCAAGAGCGAGATCGTTTCTCTTCTGAATGAGATCAATAATTACCTCATCAATTTTTTTAGGGGCCAGCTCCTCGTGAGCCTGATCGACGGTTTTCTCATCGGCTTCTGCCTTCTCGTGTTCGTGCGCCTCGAGTTCTCCCTGCTCATCGGCCTGATGGTCGGCTTGCTCGGACTCATCCCCTATCTCGGCATGATGATCTGTTGGATTCCCGCCGTGATCATCGCCGCTGCGCAGTTCGGAGACTGGTGGCACCCCTTGCTGGTCACCATCATCTTCGTTGTGGCCAATAACATCGACGGAATGATTATCGCGCCGAAAATTGTCGGCGAATCCGTCGGGCTCCATCCACTCACGGTGATCATCTCCGTTCTTGCCTGGAGCTTGATCCTCGGCGGCCTCTTGGGAGCGCTGCTTGCTGTCCCACTCACCGCCACACTGAAGGTCCTGCTCAAACGCTACTTCTGGGATCGGCCACCCGATGACAGCGAAACCAAATCGTTAGCCGGCGGAGCGTAACGTGTTCGCAGAAGGCTTGTGCTCGCAAGATTCGCCGAAGACGAGATCGAGCCGACGGGATTGCAACCAGCGCACGCCGAACATGTCGAGAGTCGCGCGGAGGGCGCGGTTGCCCAGTCCATACTTACTCACTCCGAACTGGCGTGGCCTATGATTGACAGGGATTTCAACGACCTTGAAGCCCGCACTCTTGACGAGCGCCGGAATGAAACGGTGCACGCCCTTGAATGGAACGAGCGCCTGCACGCAGCCGCGTCGCATGGCCTTCAACGTGCAACCCGTGTCGCGCACTCCATCGCCGACAAACCGGCTCCGCACGAAATTTGCGACTCGGCTGCTCACCCGTTTGAGTAGCGTGTCCTTTCGAAGGACGCGATAGCCGCAGACGAGATCGGCACCATGCTCTATTTCGCGCAGAAGCTTGGGAATGTCCCGCGGATCGTTTTGCAGATCGCCGTCGAGAAGCACGAGAGAGTCCCCCTTTGCGGCGCGCATCCCCACAAGCATTGCCGCGCTCTGGCCCGTATTCTTCTTGAGCTGAAGCACTCGGACATTCGGACCGCGCTCGATCCGCAGGATCGTGCCGTCCGTCGAGCCGTCATCCACAAGAATCAGCTCGAAATTTCGCCCCTTGAGGGCCACGGAAATCTCCTCTTGCAGAATTGCCACGCTATCCGCCTCGTTAAAGAGCGGAACAACAACAGAAAAAGCCGGACTATTCACAGAGGCAGCGTTTGGTAAATCAGACAGAGATCGATGTAAAGCGGACGAGGATCGTCTCCCGCGCCAGGAAGCTCACGGAAGGAGATCACTGAGTCAAAGGCGGCTTTGATCGATTGTGGCAGATCGGCGGCAGGCTCGCGAGTGATATAAAGAGCGCTGCGGCCGAGAAAGGCGTTTTCGGCCTGCTGCTCGGTGTAATACTCATCGGTCACTTTGCCGGTTTCAACAAAGTCCGCATAGCTCGGCCAGAAGCCGAACTGGTTTGAAATATCCTGCGACTCGCGAACATAGACTGTAGGGTGTCGGGCAGGAGAAACGAAATCGTTCCTCAGATGGTAGCCAAGCACCGACGCAAGCTCGGCATTCTCGGCGATGAGAAAGAGGTCATCCTGGCCTTCCGCGGACTTTTCAAGGAAAACCCGCCCCAGCGCCGACGCTGCCGGCCGCCAGCCGCTGCCGGCTCGCACTGCGTTCAAAATCGCGTAGGAGGAAAAGACGAGCGCCAAAAGGACAGCCGACCATCCCAAGCCCGACGCGAACCGGGGGCGCGAGGCAAACAAGTCCATCGCCTTTAGCAAAAGCAGAGGCGCAACAAGCAAGAAATAGAGGACACCCGAGCCGCCACGGAGCACGAAGTAAATGCCCAGCAGCACACCGGGGAGGCCGCACCAAAAGATAAAGCGCGCCTGCGCATCGCCTTTGCGAGCGTCCAAGAGCGCCAGCAACCAGCCGAGAGGAATGGCGGGGAGGAGGAGAGGCGAAAAACTCAGCAGCGAGCCGGAGAGCGAGTGAAGAAAGCTCGTCAAATCAAATTCCCAAATCGTCCGAAAGGTGCCACCGGCGATGGGGATCCATTCTTGCCTGGCATTCCAAATCAGGGGAAGCGTGAGGCAAAGGGCAGGAATGCCCAACAGAAGGCACACGCCGCAAAGATCAAGCGCCCGGCGGCGTTTTGGGCCGCACAGAGCGATACAAACAATGCCCGGCAGAATCGCAACCGCCGCATAGGAAAACAATGAAGCAGCGCCGAAAGAGAGGCCGGCCCCGGCCCACCAAATCAAGTTGCCGCTCTTCGCTTCGGAAGCCCGCCATGCCACTAGCATGCCCAAGAGCGCAAACGTGAGGGCGGGAAGCTCAGGGCCCACACGAAGAGCAGCTGAATTGAACACTGGAAGGGCGTTCAACAATAGTGCAACCGAGACCGCGCGCGCAGCCTCAGCAAATTGCCGCGCCAAACCGTAGCAGGCAAATGTCGCACAAAGCGCCCAGAACGGTGCAGTCAATCGCCAAACGATGTCGGATCTTCCGTTACCACTCGCGAGGCCTGTGACAAAGGCCGTGCCACCCGGACCGTCAAAATAGGCGGGAGCGGGTCGTTGCGAGCAGAGAAAATAGTACGCCTCACGCGGCGATGGGTCAGTGAACCAAATAACCGCCGCGCGGGCCAATGTCACCGCCACCGCAAATAAGAGAAGCGTCTTCAACCCGTTCACGCTGTCAGAAGACTTGGATATTTCGCGTGCAACAGGGGAATACAACGTCCGCCCCAGCGGCGCCAGAACGCCTCGACGGTGGCAACCACCAGCAAAGCCACCCCTGCCCCCAGCAAGCAGGAAACAACCACATCGAGCGGCCAGTGCGATCCGACATAGACCCGGCTATAGGAGACTAGAGTCGCGGGCAGAAACAACAACCAACCCCCTCTCCGGAAGAAAGCCGCGCAAACTGCAGCGACCGCAAAGTTGTTTGCCGCGTGCGCCGACGGAAACGAACTGCCGCGCGGCGGCCGGATTCGGGCCACAGAATATTCCTCCTTCAAGGGCATGGCCAGCGCAAGGAATCGCGGCCTGACCAAAGCGAGATCTAAGGTGCGCACGCCCTCGAGCATCTCGTGAGGTCGCGGGCGGCCTACCAAATCCTTCAGAGTACGAACCGCCACCGCGTCCGTCATTGCGATCGCCAGCCCTGCCGTGAACAACATCGCGCGCATGCGAAAGCCGCCCCAGATTGCCGCGACGAGCCCCAGGGCGATGAGAAACGGCCACCAAAAATCCAAACTCGACATCACAGCCATCAACCGGTCAAGACCAGGATGCGCCCAGGCGTGATTGATGAGGAAAAGAAGCTGTTGATCCATTGGCCGCCTTGGCTAGCGTGCCCGGATGATTTTCTGTTCCGCGCAATTTCGCAAGCCGCTTGCGCTCCTGATCGCTCTCTCTTTCACGGAGCTTTGTTGCGCCGCGCCGGACGCCGAAGCTATTCTTCATGCCGCCCGCGTTAATCCACTGGGCCAAAATATCGCATTAAACGCTCAATTACGCACTGCTTCCGCCAGCACTCCCTTCCAAATCGTAGTGGATAATGCCGTTCGCTACCGTTTTGAGAATCCCGATCAGGAGCTTATCCTCGAAATCCGCGACGACTCCTCCTCGCTCTCCGAACGCGTGGGCGGAAAGACCGAGCCGGTCCGAGCAGCCCGCTTCGATGACCCCGTGCGCGGAACCGGAATCACTTACGAGGACCTCTCGCTGAGATTCCTCTACTGGAGAAATCCGAAACTTCTCGGCGAGGAAACCATCCGGTCGCGCAAGGCCTGGAAAATGGAACTCCAAGCCTCGCGCGCTTCGTCCCAGTATGGCGTCGCACGACTCTGGATCGACCAAGCGAGCGGCGCCATCCTGCGAATTGAAGGCTACGACAGAGACGGCAAATTGCTCCGCCGTTTTGAAGTCATCTCCGCCCAGAAAATTGAAGGCCAGTGGATGCTCAAGCAGATGCGTGTGGAAACCCTTGATCCTGAAACCAGGAAAGTCCTCAACCGTACATACCTCGAGGTGCTCGGGAAGGCCTCAAATTCCTCTCGGTAGGAGCCGGAGGCGGAGCCACCAGTTCGAAATTTTTTTCGCTATTCGCTCTATGTTGCTTTGCCTTGCGGAGAAACTTTAGCAGCTTGTCGAAATGGGCCACCCCGCTTCAGGAAACCCCTTTCGATCAAAAATCGATCTTTCGCAGACAAGTCCGACAAGCTGCTGCTAATACCTCTGCGGTGCGACGATCGGCTGTTTTGTCGTCAACCGCTCGACAAATCTAAGCCAGGTCTCCTGGCCGGCCAGAATCTCAATCTCGACCCGGAGGTAATAAATCGGGACCTCTGGCTCGAGAATCCTGGGGATGCGCACCGCGTCCTTTTCCGTGGTGATAATGGCCGTCAAGCCGCGACGGCCGCACCGCCGTATGAAATTCTCGATTTCCCGGACGCTAAAACGGTGATGGTCGGTATAGAACTTTGAAACCGAGACCTCGGCGCCCAAGGCCACCAAGGCGCTCTCGAAGCTCTCCGGGATCGCAATTCCACAGATGGAGCCAATCTCCAGGCCGCTCAAGAACTCGAGGGGCTTGATTTCGCCAGTCACCAAATTGCGCAGATGGCGCGGCCTGTGGGCGCATTCAATGATGTCCGCTGTGCGATTATGTTTTCGGACTCGAGCGACCAGCTCGGCGTTATTGGAATCCGCGCATTTCGTCAAAAAGATATGCGTGGCGCGCCGGAGATTTCCGGGCGGTTCACGCAAAGTGCCTCGGGGCAGAAGAAATTCGTTCCCAAAGGGCGCCTGGCTATCAATAAGCGCGACTTCGACGCCGTGACGCATGCGCACATACTGAAAGCCATCGTCGAGGAGCAGCGTATCCGCCCCGAAGTGCTCGATGGCGTAGCGACCGCTCGTCACGCGGTCGGGGTCAACCAGCACGACGACTCCACGCAGATTGTTTGCGAGCATGAAGGGCTCGTCTCCTGCCGTTCGAGAGTCCAGCAGCAAGGCATTTCCATCGGACACCACGCGGGGCGCGAAGACCGACTCTTTTTTGAAAGCAGCATCCCAAAGGCGCAGAAGCAACGGACGCGGAACGCTCTTGTAACCGCGGCTCAGAATCGCCACACGCCGTCCCCCGGCCTGCAAGGCCCGGGCAAGCATTTCCACGACAGGCGTCTTTCCGGTTCCTCCCACCGTCAGGTTTCCCACACTAATGACAACACAACCCAGCGAGCGCGGCCGGAGAAGGCGATTTCTGTACAGCGCAAGGCGCAATTGCACAATGAGGCGATAAACCACCGCCAACCCGTGCAGGATCCAGCGGAGCACGTCGGCGCGTCGCCCGTATCGACGTTCTAGGATAACGTCTATGGCAAACGTTTCGAGACCTTCCAACCAGCGCCGCATGACTAGTTCCGCACGGAGATTCGGACGCCGGCGTTATCGGCACGGGCCGTCACGACCCGCGCGCCCGGGCGTCCGCACGCCGCAAGCATCGCCCCCGCGATTCGCTCCATCTTCCCCAGCGCAACGCAGGCTACGGTAGATCCTGAACCGCTTAGCCATCCTCCGAGGGCGCCCGCCTCTATTCCCGCATCGATCACGGGAGAAAGGAAAGGCACCAGCCTTTCGCGGAAGGGCTGGTGCAGGCGATCCTCGAAACATCCTGCGAGCTTCTCGTAATCCCGGCTCGCGAACGCTCCCGCGATCGCGCAAGCGTTGGACACCGAGACCACCGCGTCGCCAAGAGGAAGGGTCTTTGGAAGGACGCGGCGGGCATCCGATGTGGACACCTCGAAATCGGGGATAAGCAGTGCAAAGCCGACTTCTCGATCCACCCGGTAACGCTGAAAGCAGCCGCCCGCGCGCGCAATGGTGAAGCCGCCAAAAGCCGCGGGAGCGGCGTTGTCGGGATGGCCTTCGAGCTCCGCGCACAACTCAAACATCTCCTGGCGTGTCAACGGTGACCCGGCGAGTTCGTTCAGACCATGCAGCACGCCCAGGCGCACCGTCACGCTGCTTCCAAGGCCACGCGAGCGGGGCACCTCACCCGTGATCTTGCAAAGAAACGAAAACGGAGGCCGGCCCGTGCGGCGAAAAAACGCCTCAGACGCCTCTTCCACCATGCCATCAGAATGGCCAGACGCGTCGCGCTGAATAGTGATCCGGTTGTAAATTTGAAGGGCGATCCCAAGGCAATCGAAGCCTGGACCGAGATTGGCTGTTGAGGCAGGAACTCTTACACGAATGATGCTCATCCTCGCTACCTTGTAATGAGACTGGGTTCGAGGAAAAGGACGTTGTTGCCCGGCCAGCGTTCCGTTATAGGCGATTCGGCGTTTGACCTTTTCCGCAAAACTCCGGATAGTCATCGGTTCTAGCTCGACGAGGTGAGGTGGCTGAGTGGTCGAAAGCAGAGCTTTGCTAAAGCTCCGAGCTCCAAAAGGGCTCCGAGGGTTCGAATCCCTCCCTCACCGCCAGCAGAATGGCACTTGTCGTTTTCGAGCAAACGGTTCACAAATTTTCATGCGCTTCGGAGGGATGAGAACCCGACCGAAGGGTTTGATCACCATGCGCGTTAGCGCAAGATCCTTACGGCCGTCTTTTCGAACCAGGCATCGGCAAGTTGCTTTGCGAGTTCACCGCCAGTATCGAAGCTGACAACTACGAGGCCGGAGCCCAATAGATTAGCGGCCAGATCATGATAAATGAAAAGAGCGATATCCTGGGTGGATATTCTTCCTCGCACGGTAGTTCGGAGCGAGCAATAGCGCCCGACCTCAAGTTCCCGCGCTACCTGTTTCTCCACGGTCTCGGCCTTACCCTTGGAGCCATAGCCAATTGTGCGCATGTATCGGCAGATCTCCCGGTAGTCCTTTAACAAAAAGTAAGTAACAGCCTGATCCGGGTCGATGGCTTCAGCGCGCTCCTCATAGATCTTCGCAGCCCAGTTTCGATCGTCGTCGAGGCTCATACCAAAACGAACAAGGGTTTCAGAATTGTCGCAACCCCCCAGTCGATCGTCCGCATCCAACCGTGCAGATGGACGCAGATCGTCTATTAGCGGGCACCCGACACAAGGGCCTCTTTAACTGCGTCAGGGATTGCCGCCCCACTGCACTCTACTTGCCCTTTTCTCCATCTGCGTCAATCTGCGCCATCTGCGGATTTATGAAACTTGCCTCATTTGTTACGGTTTCAGAATAGACGACAAGGTAGACCAACGTCCTTTCAAACTCTTTCACCGCTCCCAAGGAGTTGTCGGTTGGCAGAAGTAGCCTGCCAGCAGATCCGCCGCCCAGCCCTTTCCGGCGCGTTGGCAAGGCTCCCCTGTGTTGGAAAGCGCCGAGTTAATGGCAGCGAGTGAAAAAACCGCAGATTCCGGAGGCAGTTGCCGCCAAGACGCCGTATCCTAAAAAGGACGATGTGAATATTCCGTGAAAAGCTGACAGAACTCTGCGCCCTCCTCAATTGAAGCTATGAAGCTAACATGTATTCTTGTTTCCGCCATGAGTGCATTTGGATTCCTAGCCAAAGCCGAGCCTCTTGCCGTGGGTTCTAAGGCGCCGGTCGTCACGGCGATCAACCAGGACAGCGAGCCTGTTGACTTTGCCGAGGTCTATGCCAAAGGCACGACCCTCGTGTATTTTTATCCGAAGGCTGGCACTTCCGGCTGCACCGCGCAGGCCTGTTCCCTACGCGATTCCTTCGCGGATCTGAGCAAGGAGGGTCTTGAGATCCTGGGCGTCAGCGAAGACAAGCCGGAATATCAGAAAGAATTCAAGCAGCAAAACAATCTTCCCTTTTCGCTCATCGCCGACATCGATGGCAAGGTGGCTGCGGCGTTCGGAGTGCCGACAGCCATGGGAATGGCAAAGAGGCAGTCATTCATTATTAAGGACGGCAAGATCGTCTGGACTTCTCTTCAAGCGAAAACGGCAGAACATGCGCAGGAAGTCAAAGCCGCGCTCGAATCGATCAGGAGGATAAATTTATGAAACCCTTGCCACTCATCAGATTGTTGACGCTTGCCCTCGCACTTGCTGCTCTCGGTCCAACAGCGGCATTGGCAGAGAGCGGCGATAACATGGTTATGGTTACGCCAACTGATCTCAAATGGGCCGATGCGAAGTCGCTGCCGCCGGGTGCGAAAGTTGCTGTGATTGAAGGCACTTTAGACAAAGCAGTTCCGTTTACCTTTCGTCTCAAGATTCCCGCGGATTACAAGCTTCCGGCTCATTGGCATCCGGCGATTGAGCATGTGACGGTGATATCAGGCACCTTCAACATGGGGATGGGAGACAAGCTTGATACGGAACAGACCAAGGCGTTAACCCCTGGCAGCGTCGCAATCATGCAACCCAAGACCAATCACTTCGCTTGGACTCGCGAGGAATCCGAAGTTCAGGTTCATGGTGTTGGCCCTTGGGGGATCAACTACGTGAATCCAGAGGACGATCCGCGGAAGAAGTAGCGCCGCGGACGACAAGCAACTCGCCCAATTGATAACGATGATGTCGCAAAGCGAGGTGCGCCGTTTTTCTTGGAGTTCCGAGGGTGAATGGCGGGAGGGCGAGGTTCCACCCGAGCCGTAGATAATCGGCTCACCGAGAGGTTCGCCCTTCCGGTTCTGTCAGCACTCCCAGGGTTCGTAGAAATACCCTGCCTGCAGATCCGTCTTGCAGTTCCAAGACGCCGACGATCGCCTTGATGCTGAAACCATTCCTCCGGCGGCAACTCGTCACTCAGGGTCGGCAACGCTTTAGTGGTCGAGTGAATGCAAGCACAACCCGTAGATATTTCATTGAGCTTTTACCGCTACATATTGTATTTCAATCGGCCATGAAACATCCACCCGAAGCGTTGTTCTGCCAAACTTTTCGATTCCGGCTGCGGCTATCTTGTAGTGAGCAGGTTCAAAGCCGACGGCCGGGTTGAAGCCGGCTTTTTTCTGCTCGACGTGTTTTGCCTGGGCGTGAAGGACGCGGGATTTCACCGGTTCAACAGCGTTGCCGATTACCAGGAAAGCCTTCTAGATCGGCTCTTCCACGACGAGGACCCCGTGCGAATGACGCGAGGCAAACCAAGGATTTCCATTCGAGAACTGCGGGCCGCGGGTCTGCGCAAACACATGTAAGCGCCCGTCAAAGGTGATTAGCCCCGGCCCGAATGGGGCGATGCAAAGGATTGCTTAAGGCTTTTCGGGCTCCGGACCACGCTTCTCTACCAATTGATGTACGAAGGCCGGATCAAGAGCACCTTGAGCCTGGGAAGAGGCCGGACCCGAGGCAAAACGCTGTTCGACCCGGGCAGCATCCGCGAGTTGATCGCGCAGTCGGCCAGCAAATAACGAACGCTTCAAAAACCGAACGGCGGTCTTTCTAGACTGCCTGCCACATCTCAAACGCTATTTCCTTAGCAATCTTGCCTTCGCGCATCTCGAAAATGTGAACCAGGCGCATTTCGACCTGCGATCCAATGGGAAGCGGAACGGAATTAGCTCCGACAAGTTTGTAGCGGACGATGCTGTCGTCGACCACTCGATCATGCGTTGCAAAGCGCTGCAAGTTGCGGAACTCGACATCTTTCATGCTAGCGAACATTTCGCGATAGTTGTCGACCACGTCCTGCTTGTTCACGAAACGGAGGTTTCGAGCGGGCGCTTCCCACACAATGTCGTCGGTGTAAAGCTCGCAGGCTTTCTCAACTTCGTTTAGGCCTTCATCGTGGAAATGAGCTTCCACGGCAGCCAAGTTGGCCTTGATTACCGGATCTTCCGTGTGCTCGCCGGTTGCTCCTGCTATCGGATTATCCATCTTGAATTCGGGTTTGTTGGTTGGTTTTTTTGTGGTCCTTCCAGCCTTAAATGACGCTGTAGCGATGGCCTTAGTAGCATACTCCGAAAAAAACTAATCCAGTTCAAAAAGTTTACACTTTCATTAGCACTCGTTATGTTCCCTCCAATCAGCGACTTGCGCGGCAGGATTGCGTTTCTTGGCGGTCATTGCGTCGGAAGTCTTTACATTTTTGCAGCCTGTTTTGAGAAAGATCTTTACCATCTTTATATTCAAGATGCACTGCGCCAATGTGTTATGACGTTTGGCACAAATGTTGCTGAAGGTGCGTCCCCTCACAAAGAACCAAATTATGAAAAGTGTATTTAGTAATTCGGGGCCGCTGTTGGCACTGGCTGTCGGGCTTCTCGGCGGCGCGTTATTCTGCCAGCAAGCCCAAGCAGTTCCAATCACCGTTTACGAGGAGATCAAGGACTTGCGAACGGGGGGGACCAGCACTAATCCGAGCGACGTCCAGTTGCAGCGCAACCGTCTGAATCCCGACGGCACAATCACGACAGTGACGGACGATCGGGGTAATGGCGTCCTCGGGTATGTTGATGCTAATGGCATCCCAGGCACACAAACTACGGTCCGAACCGAGAACAGCGTTAGCGACGGCTTTGGTTTCAACAGCTCGGCTACTGTCACGTTCGTCCATAGAATTGACTGGCTCAGCGGTTTTGGCGGCTTCATTGGCGGGACGCTGGAAATATGGAGTCAAAGCGTTAACCATGAGACGGGTGGCCCCAACGATCCTGTCCTTATAGAGTTAGACAGCATTTCTCTCGGCTATTTGGGGTTAGGCACCTCCACCGCAACCTTCGCGTTGAACGGTATCAACGTCAGCACGTATCTCGCCGACGGCTTTCTTGATGTGAAGATCATTCCAAGGGGTGCTGGCAACTCTGACAATGGTGAAAACCTCGCGATTAACGCGTCTAAGTTGACCCTCACTTATGACCCTGACGCTACGGCTGCACAGGGCGTTCCGGACGGCGGAACGACCGCGGTGCTGCTCGGCGGCAGTTTGGTGGCTATCTGCGTTGCACGGCGGAAGTTTGCCACAATTTAATAGCTCAGGCATCGACGTCCCCATTACAGGAGCCCGCCCTTGCAGGCGGGCTTCTTGTTGTCGCGAGCTTCAGCGCGGCGCGTTCCCGAAGCGAATAAACATCAACAACCGCAATCGCGAGTGCGCGTTCGAGCTTTTCCGGTAGGTTCTCAAGTCTAAGCTCCAAGCCGCTGGATTTTCGCGTCGCCAGTGCGTTCTATTCTCTCACGCAAAGAAGGACGGGAATTTCTTGCGCGAAGGATGTAGAGGTCGTGACTCATCATGCCGGCGACGCGCAGACGCACAACACCTTCGCAGGACAAAGAACCTCTCCTGGGCGCGCACGTCTCGACGGCGGGCGGAGTTGCGTCCGCCATTGACCGCGCTTGCGCGATCGGCTGCACCGCGATGCAGATCTTCGTGAAGAACAATATGCAATGGTTTGCAAAGCCGCTCGGCACGGCGGAGGTCCGGGCATTTCGCGAGCATCCCCTGCGCAATTCACTCCGCACCGTTTTCGGCCACAGCGGGTATCTGATCAATCTGGCAGCCAGCGATCCTCGGCTGCACGAACTCTCGATGCGCTCGTTATGCGAGGAACTCGTGCGCGCAAACCAGCTCGGCCTTCCATTTCTTGTACTTCATCCCGGCGCGCACATGGGCCAGGGCGTCGAAGCCGGACTCGAGAAAGTTGTGGCGAGTCTCAACGCGATCTGCGAGGTGGCTCCTGGTGCCGAAACCCGCATCGCGCTGGAGACGACGGCGGGTCAGGGATCGTCCCTCGGCCGGACCTTTGAGGAACTGGCATTCATCCTGCGCAACTGCAGCGAACCGGAGCGCTTTTGTGTCTGCATCGATACCGCGCATCTCTTCGCTGCCGGTTACGATCTTGGTGAAGACGATGGAATCTTGCGCACGTTTGCACAGTTCAAGAGGCTCATCGGATTCAAGCACCTCGCCGCGATTCATATGAACGATTCAAAAGCCGCAGCCGGTTCGCGCGTGGACCGCCATGAGCACATCGGCAAAGGCAAGATCGGTTTGAACGCATTCCGCTATATCATGCGCGAACCGCGCTTCCGCAACATTCCAAAAGTCATCGAAACGCCAAAGGGCCGGGACATGGCAGAGGACGTCGCAAATCTCGCTAAGCTGCGCTCGCTGTTGCAGGAATCTGTGTGACAGTGGCGCGCAGTGCGGCGGTTGGCAGCCGCGCGGGCGGCGAACTCAGAGGCAATTTGCTGGTCGCATTGAGGTCAGGAATTGGGCAAATTGGAAGTGATGCGGGGCCTTGATGATATGGTTCGCGCAGGCAAAGTGCTCTACGTGGGCATCTCCGACACGCCGGCGTGGATTGTGGCGCAAGCCAACACGCTCGCCCAAGTCCACGGCTGGACGCCATTCGTCGGATTGCAGATCGAATACAGCCTTCGCAGATCGTGTTCGGTGGAACGCACGCCTCCATTGATAATCATCGCCGATAAGTCGAATGCGGCATTGGCTCTAAGAGGCTCTTTTTAGTCCGTCCTTTGATTGGAACGCAGCGGAGGGAGCGGAGGCTTGCCCCCTTTCGACGTAGTGGAGATCGCATGCGATTCTCGTTGGATTCATATGCGCGCGTTGTAAAACGGCGGCTGGCCCCCCATGAAACGCCTGCTCTGGCTCGATATCGCCAAAGGACTCGCAATCCTCTGGGTTGTCTATTTCCATTTCTTTCTGACCTATCGGCCCGGACCGCCGTCGCCAATGTCGCAAGATTTCGTTGCAAAGATCGCCGGCGAACACGGCTGGGACAACGCGACCACGTCAGTCGCGACCGCCGCGAAACTCGTCTGGTACGCGATCTCGGGCTGCGGTTACCACGCAGTCGGGATGTTTATCATCGTCAGCGGATGGTCGCTGGCTTCGGCTACGGCGCGGCGCGAAGCAAAGGGTCCGATTGCGTGGGGCGCCTGGTATCGCGCCCGGTTCATTCGATTGTATCCGATGTACTGGCTCGCACATCTTGTCTACCTTGTG
Source organism: Terrimicrobiaceae bacterium (assembly GCA_036525415.1). Classification (GTDB taxonomy): domain Bacteria; phylum Verrucomicrobiota; class Verrucomicrobiia; order Chthoniobacterales; family Terrimicrobiaceae; genus DASTFP01. The sequence continues at coordinate 33,912 of DATDAL010000141.1, forward strand.
TCTCCCTTCGTAGAACGGCTCGAGCCAGTCGATTGGCGCTTCCTCATCAGTCTCACCGGCCTGCGGATGATCGATATCACGGTGAACTTCACGTACCTGAATGCCGCATGGTGGTATTTCTCAATGCTGATTCAGCTCTATCTGCTTTTCCCGCTTCTGTACCTGACGATGCGGAAGATCGGGCTGGCGCCATACCTACTTGTGGCCTTCGCGATTGGCTTCGGCACGCGCTACCTCTTGTTGGAGGTGTGGAGCGCCAACGGCGCCTGGGTCGTCGGCGGAAATGCATTGTCCCGCCTGCCGGAGTTCGCGCTGGGGATGGTCGTGGGTATGCTGCACCTCCGCGACCCGGCGCAGATCGAGCGGTGGCTGCTTGGCGGTGCGGGCCTTGCCCTTGGACTCGCGCTGTACTTCGTCGCGCCCTTTTTCTATACCGGAGGGACGCCCTACGTCTTTGCGGATTTGTGGACGGGCGCCTGCTGTTTTCTTTGCGTCGTTGGCGTCGCAGCGTTGATGGAAAAATGGACCGCGGCGGCGAAGTGGATCGGTCTTGTCGGGCTGTTCTCGTATGGGATTTACCTCGTGCATCAGCCGTACGTCATTTGGCTGGGACTTCGCATCAGGGAACAGCCGGCTTGGGCGTTCTTTGCGATTGCCACGGTGGTTCTAGTGGTGCTCAGCGCGTGGGGAATCTTCCTCGAGAA
>DATDAL010000142.1:0-3169 GCA_036525415.1 Terrimicrobiaceae bacterium
AAATCGCTGCGACGATGCGCACGGAAACCACGGTGTCCCTCGGATGGATCGCCCGCCGGCTCGATCTCGGGTCAGCCTCGAATGTCAGTCACAAAATGCGACGATATTCAATATTCAAGTCCTGACCCCTTCCCCTGACCCGTGCCTCTCGCCCATTCCCAAAGCGATCGCTGCATCGACCGTTGGATCGTTTACGGCGAGGTGGACGGCCAACAGTTGTTCACCGCCAAGGAACTCACGGTGGAGCCCGGCGTGAAGGCGACAATCACCGATACCGGCGCCTACGGACTCGTCTGTGTGCAAGGCACTGGAAAAATCAATCGCAGACCGCTCAATAGCCCGACGCTTATTCGTTTCCACGAACTCACCGAAGACGAATACTTTGTCATCGAAGACGGTGCAAGAGCTGGCATCACCTACGAAAACACCAGCGAGACCGAGCCTCTGGTCATATTGCGCTACTTCGGCCCTGAAGTGAACCCGGACGCGCCCGAAATGGGTGCTCACAAAAACCAGCAGGCCTGATCGCCGCTGTAATCGCCGCGGCAGCGTCTCTGCCTCCGCGAAGCCAATCTTCGGCAATCTGGAATGCGCCGTCCGCAAAGCTGGCCCAAGCGTCGTTTATTGATCCCTGTGGGCTCCTCACGCCTGCCACCCCGCGCAGCTTGCGCTACATGCGTGTAGAGAAAGAGCAACGCCGAGAACGCCTGATTTTGCGTGTTCGCCGACACGTTGCGGCCCAGCGCCAGATACTCGAGAAAGTCCCGCACCTTCGCCTCGCTGTCGCCATCGAGTCCCCGGTTCGCCTCCGTGATAGGCCAGAAACCGCTCCACCCATTGCAGATAACTCTGCTCGGGTCGCAAGGAGTAATGGCGTACGCGCAGTTCCCGCCGCATTCGCTCAATCATTGGCAACTCGTTTCCCTCTTCCAGAGCGTCGGGCTCCGCCCGCTCCGCCTTCGTTCCGCTTCGAATGCGGAACCCGGGGAACCCAATCGCCCTTCTCCGCTTCCCACCGCCATCCCTCAACCCCCGTAAAAAGATCTCTACAGCCTGGCGTGCCTGCTCAATCTCCCACGTCTCGATCGGCGGTTCCCCACGACCGAGGGTTCCACGTATTCGGCCGCCAGAAGATCCAAATCGAGCTTGTCGCGTCCCCGGCTGCGGCAGTAAGCAAGAAACTGCTGAATATCGCGAGCAAACCAACGGTGCCGGTGAAGCGGAAGGCTCGAGGCATGGCTCGACAAAAGCCTTTCCATCCAAGCTGCCATCAGATGTTCCGCATCCCTTTTGTTCCTTTCGCTGTGGCCATCCCGACCTCCCTGTGTCAAAGCCGCATCGAAAACTCCTCGCGCCCCCGCTCCTCCTGCACCGGAACGATGTCCGCGTTCGTGAAAAGTCATCCCAGCTCTATTCTTGACGATTCCCGATATAATCAACTTTAGTCCAGCTACAAAACGTTAGGCCTGTAGACCACAATCCAGAATTACGAAGGGCTCAAGAGCAATGGCACACAGCGACATGCTTGCAACTGCCGAAGACTATCGCCACTACGCGCAGAAAAAGAGCAACGCGCACTACCACATGAGCGAACGCGCGAAGGCGAGACACAACTCGCTTGGAATTCCCGTAACTGTCTCGACTGCGATTGTTGGCACTGCGATATTCGCAACGCTCAATTCACCGACGCAGAGCTTCTGGATTCAAGTTGGAGCAGGACTGTTATCACTTACTGCTGCTGTGCTCGCTGCACTTCAGACCTTCTTCAACTTTTCCGACGTAGCGGCCCAGCACAAAGACGCAGCGGCAAGCTACGAGGCGGTTCGCCACCAGCTGGATTGGTTTTTACTCTCCTATTCTTCTTGGGGCGAAGCGTCAACGCTTGAAGTTCCGTTGAAGCAGTTGCGGGACACCGCAGCGCAACTGGACGAGATCGCCAAGAAAGCGCCCAGCATTCCGGATAGCGTCTACGACGCCGTGCAAACGCGAGTGGCAGAGCGCCCAATTGTTGGCCTCGGCGGCAAACGGCCCAATGAGGCTTAACGGACGAGCCGAGGTCACGATGAATTTACTTTGGAAGTTCAAGTCTGTCTCGCGTCCGGAATTGGTCGAAGCACTTGTGGTGCGTGACGAAATCTACTTCTCGTCCCCGCCTGAGCTGAATGACCCAAGCGAAACGAGATTCAAATTTCGCTACGACTATTCACTTCGGTATGAAGACTTGGTGGATCGGCTCCGCGAACTTCATGATGCTGGAACCTTGGCGTCGGGACCGGAGGATTTCATCGCACAATTGATGGACGGCAGCATATTTGAAGGCCTTGAGCGAATATTGAAGGACCAGATCTTCAATCGCTTCCGGGTCTTCTGCCTGACAAAGACCGCAAGCAACCCTCTAATGTGGGGTCACTACAGCGACAATCATGGGGGCCTGTGCGTAGGCCTAGCTAAGGATCGTCTCGTCGAGTGTTGTCATGTCGCGGTGCATGGGCTCGTCCGCTACCAAGATCAGCCGTTCACGTTAACGTTCAATCCAGCGGAAGACATGGAGGCAATGCTGAAGCGCCTAGCCGTCGCGCTATTCACGAAGGACTCGCGGTGGTCGTACGAACAAGAAGTCCGGTTGGTTACATTCGACCAACCACCGGTCCGGCATGCGCCAGGTGCCGTTAGGGCTGTCGTGCTCGGATTCCGCGCGACGCCCGAGATACGCAGGCGTGTAATGCACTGGAAGCACTTGAAGCAGGACCTTCGTGTACTTGCAGCACGCCCGCCAAAGGAGAGGTCGTATGAACTCGATATCGTACCGGTCGATTAGAAAGAGGCAATGCCGCCCAACAGCAGCATGCAGCGGACGGCGCATGTGCCCCGCCGCTGATGCTGAGCGTTAGCAAAAAACAACCCATCGTGATAGGTGAGCTTCAACGCAAACGCGTTTTATTGGCAAAGAGACTGTTTTTTGCAGAATCCTCGATGCATCAAGCGCTCTGCTTGGCCGAATTCGCACTTGAAAACAAACTTGGAAGGGAGCCTGATATATTTACCCCCATCATGGGCGGAATTTGTGTTGTTTACGCTCGACCATTTCTCCGTGCAGATGGACTTGGACCCTTAGATGGAAAGTATGAGAGCTTTAAAGATGCATCTCTGAAAGAGACACATGACGATC
>DATDAL010000143.1:0-3229 GCA_036525415.1 Terrimicrobiaceae bacterium
GAAGAGCCACGCGAGCATCCGGTCGGATAGACCGTGGGACTGCTGCCTGACGGCACCACCCCTCGGTCCTGCTGGATGCCCGTCTCCCGGAGCAGAAGAAAAGCCAATGGTGGGCGCTGGCATTACTCGTTGGCTAGGGGAGCCTGGGTTGGTTGGGGAATGCGTTTGCTGCTGAAGCCGCCAAAGCTCTTCGTGCCGGCTGACCGGTAAGATGGGGACCCCGGACGGCGGCGATTTTCTAAATGCTCCCGCTACCCAAGGTCCCCGAAAGTCAACCCCTGCCGGAGTGGGAAGCGATCAGAGCTTACCCTCTTCTTGGAATATTTTGTTCCAGTCTTCCACCAGCTTGTCCAGAGCCTCTTTGGCTGTCCCCTTATCCGCCACAACGTAGTCGTGGACGCGACGTTGCATTGCTGAAAGTAGTTCGGCGTAGGCGGGTTCCTGCCAGAAATCCTTCACTTGGGACATGGCGACGAGAAACTCTCCTGCGAACGGTGCGCTGGCCGAGAACTGGGGGTCGAGAAGAACACCTTTACTGCAGGTGTAGCCGCCGAGCGCCCACCACTTCTTCTGCACCTCCGGATCGACAAACCATTTTATGTATTTGAACGCAGCATCTTTGTTCTTCGAATAAGACACGACGGAGATGCCTTGTCCCCCTAGCGTAGAAGCCTTGACCTTCTGCTCGGGATTGACGAAGAAGCCGATCTTGTCTCCTCCCACAACGGGATCCTTGTAAAGTCCCGGGAAGAAGGCAAACCAGTTCATCATCATCGCCACCTGGCCCGACTTGAACGCGTCCAAGCCCTCTTGCATGTAGGCGTCGGTGTATCCGGGAGGCGTGCATTCTTTGAAAAGCTTCTTATAGAACTCCAATGCCTCCACCGCGGCCGGCGAATTCGTGAAACCATCCAGCTGATACGGTTTCTTCGGATCGTCATAATTGACACCCCAGGCATAAAGTGCCGAGCTCAGCCCCAGGGTGATCCCTTCCGAGCCACGCTCGGTGAAAATCGCCGCGCCATAGACTTTCTTGCCGTCAATTTCGCGTCCCTGAAAGAACTTCGCCACCTCGTAAAGCTCCTGCCACGTCTTTGGCGGGGCCAGTTCACGGTTATACTGGGCTTTGAACGCGTCCTTAAGCTCGGGTCTAGAGAACCAATCCTTCCGATAGGTCCAGCCATTGGCGTCGCCCATTAACGGCACGGCCCAATAGTTCTTGGTCCCCTTCGGCCAGGTCGAGTAGCCCTCGACCGTGGGCTCTAGGAAGCTGTCCATCGAAATTCCCTCCTTCGTGAGAAAATCATTGAGCTTTACATAATGTCCATTCTCGGCCGAACCGCCAATCCACTGACTGTCGCCGATCAGCAGATCCATTCGATCGCTGTGTGAGTTCAGCTCATTGAGCATTCGATCCGCAAAATTGGGCCACGGAACGAATTCAAACCCGACTTCAATGCCGGTTTTGGCGGTGAAGTCCTTCGACAACTCGACGAGCGCATTCGCTGGATCCCAGGCTGCCCAGCCAATAGTGATTTTCTCTGCCCCGGCTGCAAGCGGGAGAGAACCGGCGAGAGCCATCAACGCAACCGTCAATGACTTTACGATGTTATTGAATCTGATCATATAAGTTCATGGGACAACGACCTGGCTGTGGGGGAAACCGCCGAACCCTTCGGGATTCTTCGCCGTTCACGCAAACCGACTATCTGAGAAGCCCAAAAATTGCGAGCGTTTTTCTTACCTGTGCTTACGGCGCCGGCGTATTGTCCCGGAACGAGGGGAAACGCGATTGACTGCAGGATGCCGCAGATTCCTGCGCAGGGTTAGTGCAAGGCCGCGAGCGCGGCAAAGACTTCTGCGACGGCCACAGCGCCGGGATCAGGTACATCGGTCAGCGAGCGCGCTCTCAGGTAGGAGGAACGGCCGGCTCCAGCACGATCCATCTTCGCCGTTGCCTCGGCACCCGCACGCGCCATTTCCGCCGCGCGGGGGAGCCCCTCGCCCGCCAGCAGGGCTTTGTTGGCTGGCACAAGGGCATCGATCATGGTGCGATCTCCGACCGCGGCACCGCCATAGGTTTGCAGACTCGCAATCCCACTCTCGAGCGCCTTCGGCCACGCTCCGGTCTGCGCATACGCGCGACCGATTGAAGTGAGGAAAATCGAGAGAAGCACACCGCTCGATCCTCCCATGCTTCCAGCCAAGACGTCGCTCATGGCCTGGCATAGGTCCGGTGCATCTGCCAGGGGAAGATCATCGATGGACTGGAGGATTGCCTTCGCGCCGATTGCGAGTGTGGAACCGGTATCCCCGTCGCCGACCCGGGCGTCCAACTCATTCAGCCGATCTTCCAACCCAAGCAAGCACTGCGCGGATCCTACAACCAGCCGACGCATGGCACCATCTTTGGTAGCGGTAAACTCCCTCTGCTTAAGAACAGATGGGAGCTCACTAATCCAAAGCGGCGCCACTGGCCTAGCTGGGATCCACGCCGACGGACTCACTGGCGCAAGGAGGCCATCCCGTGACACTTCATCCAGCTCAAGAAGCGAGATCGATCTGGCGCGCGAGGGAGGAACGCATTACCTCATCGGCGAGCAAACTCATCTCGAGAACTGGGACCGAGCCGACGTTATTGAGGAGGACCGCATATCGCGCCTCCGGATGAGGCAGCCTGCTTTCCAGCCGGTGGAGAAGCGTCTCCGTCAACTCGCGCGCCGACGCCATGGGGATAAGCTCCACGCCGGGTTCGCCGTGAATACCGAGCCCTAACTCCGCCTGGTCTCCTGCGAGGCCGGAAATCGACTGGATGCCCCGGCACGCTGCAGGTGGACAGGGAAATCCCAAGCGACTAGGTGCTACGCGAGACCTTTTCCGCCGCCGCCCGGACATCCTCAAGAGAACGTCCTTGTTCAGCAAGATAGCCGGCAATTGACTAATCCGTGATTCGCAGTCAAGCGGGCTGCACCCCAAGGTAGGTTGCCTGCAAGTCTCCGAGGTGCTCCGCGGGTCTCGCGGTGTGCTCAGATCACATCGGACACACAGAAATCGTAATCTGGAACTCGACGTCAACTTGCTTATAATAATAAAATTATTATTCTTGTAATGGAAAGTTCCCCCGTTCGTAAAGAGGTCGTCGAGTACGCGGTGATATCGTCGGAATTTTTCACTACCTCTCGATAGTGCGCATAGAGCATCCGCGCATTCTTGTGCCCATTTGATGGGC
>DATDAL010000144.1:0-4243 GCA_036525415.1 Terrimicrobiaceae bacterium
CGTCAGTACGCGTGCACATGTCGATTGTTACATCTCCATTGTATTGGGAGGAGCGCAAAAAATCGAGTAGAACTCGGCATGTTAGAAGGCCAAGCTCCATCATCGAATTGGTGACCAGCCCATATGCGCCTTGAATCTCATGACCGGTTGTAAAAACAACGTGAGCATGGTTGGTCTCGGTGCTTGCGAGAACGATCTGCGCGGCAAACTCGAACAGCTCTAAATTGTTAAGCCGGTAAGGAATCCCAGTTTCTAGAAAACTCTCTTGATCGAATGACATTCGGTGAAACGTATCCGCGCAGGCAAAGCCAGGTATGCGGGGCGGAAGTGCCGCGGTGTAAGGTCGGTGGATGGTGGAGATCCTAGCCGGAGGATTTCCAGTGTAACGGGGAGAGTGCGGCGACGTTGTTAATGGACCAGGAGGGGAGCTTAGGCAGGACGTCGTTGAGGTATTTGCGCAGATTAATCTGGAGGCGTTTGCAGGTCTCCATGATCGAGAGGATGGCCGCGATTTTGGGTCCGGCTTCTTGGCTTCCGATATGTAGCCAGTTTTTGCGACCAAGTGCCAGGGCACGCATCGCATTCTCGCAGAGGTTCTGATCGATCTCGACGCGGCCGTTTTGGAGGTAAAGCTTCAGCCGTGCCCATTGATTGAGGGCGTATTGGCAGGCTTCTGCGAGTTTGCTTGATGGCAAAGCATGCGGAGCAATCTGGGTGATTTTCACTTTGAGTTCTTCAAAGAGCGCAAGGCTTCTTTGCTGACGCATCGCCAGACGCTGCTCCTCGGTAGCTCCAGCCTCGCGGGCTTCGTTTTCTACGGCATAGAGCTTGCCCATGAGCTGCAGGACGGCGGCGGCCTCGCGGTCTTGGGGATCGAGCTTCAGAGCGTCGCTAAATTTTCTGCGCACATGAGCGAGGCATCCGGTGCGCACCATCCCGGGAGCGCCGATCTTTTCGTAGCCCTGGTAGCCGTCGCATTGGAGGATGCCCCCGTAATCTCGGAGGAACTCGGCGGGACCTTTCCGCGCCCGGCTCATGCAAAAGTCGAAGACGACCGGCCCACCGGGCCTGCTGTATTGGAACTCGTAGGCCTGGTGGTTGCGCCCCTTGGTTTCCTGGCTTTGCACCCCGATCGGAGTCTCATCGGCCTGGATGTATCCGCCTTCGAGCAGGTCGCGCTTAAGGACGGCCGCCACGGGAAGCAGCAATTCGCCTGCGGCCATGACGGCCGCATTGAGCGTGCTGCGAGAGATTTCGATCTCGCAATCTCTCTGCAAATCGGCGGCCTGCCGGTAGAGCGGCAGATGGGAGAGGTATTTTTTGATGAGCACATCGACGACCATCGCGTCGGAGAGCTTACCCTTTTCCACGATCTTGGGGCCTCCAGTCGCAGCCGTGACAACTCCGCCTTCAGGGCATTTGCGACAGGCTAGTTTCTCGCGCTTGATCACTCGCACGAAGTAGCGGGCCGGTTCCATGTCGAGGACTTCCTTTTCCTCGTAGCCGATGCGGCAGCGCTCCTCGCCACAGCACACGCAGAGCCGCTCCTCGCCGTCCACGGCGATGATTTCCTCGCGCCGTGGCAAATGGTCCGGCAGGGCGTTGCGCCCGGCATGCTCGCGCTTTGTGAGTCTTTTGCGCCCGGACGACACCTCGCATTCCTTCTCGACTTCCTGCGCGTGGACTCCGGGTTCGAGCTCCAGGAGCTCGACCTGTTCCTCGCTGAACTTCTCGCTCTTAGGCCCATACTTCTTGAGCCTCTCCAGCCGGAGCATTTCCCGCAACAGGCGAACCTCCTGTTCGAGCCGGTCGGCTTCTTGCGCCCGCTCTGCGAGCGTCTCGATGAGCGATCGCGCCTCCCCAGGCAAACTCTCAAGATCGATGCTGGGAACCGGTGTTAACGCCATTGCTAATATCGTGCTTAGTGCTTTAACAATAAGCATTAGACTTAGCAATCAAATCATATGGTTTGCTCCACTCTTTTGCGCCACCACAGCTTCGCACGCGTTCGCGTCAGCTCCAGCCCATCCATCAGCGCCGCGAACTCTGTCGCGCTAACGGCCACCTTCGCGACCCCCTCTATCTCCTCGGGCCAGTCAAAACGACCCCGGCCCAACCGCTTTGCACAAAGCCATAAACCGCTCCCGTCGAAATAGAGCGCCTTTACCCGCGTGCGTCCCGCGTTGCAGAACACGAAGAGCTGCCCGCTCATCGGATCCTCCTCCAGCCGGCTGCGAACCAATCCATAGAGTCCGTCGAAGCCCTTACGGAGATCGGTCGCCCCAACTGCCAGATACACTCTCCGGGCTCCAGCGCCCACGCTCAGCATCGAGCCGCTTCCCTCACAATGCTCGCCAGCACACGAACTTCCCGCTCATCAAATCCTCCTTCGACTTCCAGCCACGCTCCCCCTCCAAATCCAAACCGATAACTACCCTGCTCCGCAATAGCTCGAGCCTCAACTTCCACAAAGCGCGCTTCTCCGGCACGGCTGCCCTTCCCCAGCCAATGCTGAAGATTAAACAGGCTCACTCCCTCGCGACGGCAAAACTCCACACGCGTCAATCCGCTCTGCTTATACTGCCCGATAACTCGCGCCTTCTCTTCCGCGCTAAAGCGCCGACGCGGCCTCCTAGTCATTTCATTCTCAGTTTCCATCTGCGGGACTATCCCAGATCCCGCCCTCCCTCGAATAGTTGGCTTTGCCTGCGCGGATACGACGCAAAGATGGCAAGGAACATGTTTATTATTGTCTGGCGGAGAGCACGCGGGTTGACCGAGATCGGGTAGTGCAGCGGCGGCTGCTCAGATCCTGCTCTACGATTTAACGAGCACCTATTTTGAAGGAGAAGCTGCGGGGGTGGAATCCGCTGCGCGGGGCTACTCCCGTGACCATCGTCCGGACACTTTGCAAGTCATCGTGGCTTTGGTAGTCACCGCGGAGGGCTTTCCCGTGGCCTACGAGGTTTTCGACGGAGACACCGCGGACGTGACAACCCTCGAAGAGATCGTCGATAAGATCGAGAACAATTACGGAATGAAGGGTCGAGTGTGGGTGTTTGATCGTGGCATTGTCAGCGAGGACAATCTACAGCAACTCCGGCAGCGCGGAGCCTATTATCTGGCGGGCACCCCCGCGGCGCAAGCTCGCCGAGTTCGAGCGCGAGTTGCTTAAGGGTGACTGACAGGAGATTGCCGGCAAACCCGGGGTGCGTGTTCAGCTTCTTTCAGAGGGGCGCAGAGACCTTCGTCTTGGCTCGCACAGCGAGCAAGGAAGGAGTCTGCCATGCTGCGAGTTCAACTCACTCGCCTGCACCGCTCTTTGCGCGCTCTAAGCCGCCTTGTCGCTCGCGGAGGCCTCAAGGACGCGGCCAAAATCGAGCGCCGACTTGGCCGACTCGAAGAGCGTTATTCCCAAGGCTGGTCCATGCTTGGCGCGGTCGAACATCGGCGTGGCTGGCTGTCGTGGACTTGGAACAAAGCGCGCTTGCGGGGAGCCAAGCTGCGCCAAGGCGCCTATCTCTTGCGCACCAATCTCGATCCCATGGACCCCGACGCCCTCTGGCGTCAATACGTGCAACTTACCGAAGTGGAAGCCGCCTTCCGCGCCCTCAAAAGCGAACTGGCCATCCGTCCGATCTGGCACCACATCCAGCGCCGCGTCCAGGCTCATATCTTAGTGGCCTTCCTGGGCTATTGCTTGTGGGTCTGCCTCAAGCAGAAGCTTAAAGTGGTGGCCGAATCCATCACTGCGGCTCGCGCTCTCGAGAGCCTTCGCTCCATCCTGATTGTCGAGGTTTGGTTCAACCTTCGCGCTGGCGGCCAACTTTGCCTGCCCCGCATCACCGAAGCGCAAAAGGGACAAGCCCTCCTGCTCCATCACTTGGCTTGGCAACTGCCCGCTCAACCCCCTCCGCGAATTTACCGCCATCAAGTCCCCCAACCATGTAGTGCAAACCAAGCCATTTCCCGAAAATCCTTGCCCTGAAAATCAATCACTTCTGCTGACTACTGCCCTCAAACTGCGAAACCCAGGTTAACGTAGTCGCCCCTGAAAAAGTCAGCGGAGCAAGCAAACAAGCTGGTTTGCGGGTGGAGAGGTTGAAAAGATATCGACCGTGAAAGGACGGTTTTGAACCAAAACCCGGTCGAAAACGCGCAGATGTTAAAGAAGCGAAAGCCAAACAGGCAGACCTCGTTTTTGATGCCGACGCTTAATTGAGCAATTCGTATCCGCGCAGGC
>DATDAL010000145.1:0-2455 GCA_036525415.1 Terrimicrobiaceae bacterium
CTATGGAAGGCCTGGCGCGCGAATCTTGCCGCCCTCAAGAAACCGCCCGCCTCCCGCTCCATCGCCCGCTTCCTGCTCCAGCGGGCCAGCGCACTCACGGCCTGAAAAACAAGGCCCGGCCGCTGGATTTTTTTCGGAATTCTCCGCCCCAATTGGCCGCTCGGGCTCCCATCCCGGACAGGCTGCTAGCCGGACTTTCTCAACTCGAATGTGTAGCGGACCGCAGAGGGGCATAAAATGGAGATCGTGCTTAAAAGGTCTTCACTACATTGGGTGCGGCGGAATCAATGATGGAGAGTGCCTTTTGAGGTAATTCGGGGAGGAGGTTGCGCGGGGAGTTGGAGACGGAGTTGTTCGAGGAGGATTTTCTGGTCGGCCTCGGGCTGGGTGTAGCGGCTCAAGATCAGGGTGCGTCCATCGGTGGTTGGGAAGTGAACATCGAGCATTTGGATGGCCGCGAACTTCTCGAGAACGGCGCGTGGGGTCAGCCCAGGAGCCAGAGCACGCAAACGGGCACGCAGGGTCACCTGCAGGCAGTAGGCCAAAAACGCGACAAAGATGTGAGCTTCGATGCGATCCTCGCGCCGATGGAAGAAGGGACGTAAAGAAAGATCGTCCTTAAGGTTTTTGAAGACAGCTTCAATTTCCACCAGTTGGATGTAGAAGCTCCAGAGTTCGACAGGATCGTGTTTGCAGAGATTGGTGCGCAGCAGGTAACGACCTTCGCGACGGCGGGCCTCCCGGAGTCTTTTTCGGTTGAGCCGAAAGCCAAAGCCGGTGGCTTTATCCTGGGATTTGGCTTCGGGAAGATTGAAGTCGAAGAGGCGCCAGGCGCCACGGTAGCGTGCTTTGGCTTCGCCGAGTTTGAGCAGGAGATTCTTCGAGGAGAGCCTCATGATCTGAAGAGCCTTCAGCCGGTGCAGCAGGCCGCGGAGCTGGCGCACACGCATCGAGCGTTCCTTGGCGACGCGGTCGCGGCTTTGGGCGAAGACGTAAAGCTCGCCCTCCTGGCTCTGGAGCTTGACATCGACGCCTTCACGCACGTTTTTCCAAGGCTGGCCGAGAAGCTCGGCTTCAAACTTTTTTAGCCGGGCCTTGGGCGTGCCCACCAGATAGTAAACCGGCGGATCACTGCCGCGCATTTCTTGGAGGACCTCTTCGGTCGGGATCCCCCGGTCCATCACCCAAATACGCTGAGCCTTGCCGTATTGGTCCTCGATCCTCTTGAGAAAGTCCTTCAGCGTGGTTTTGTCGCTGGTGTTGCCGGCAAGAACCTCATAAGCCAGCGGAAAGCCTTCCGGAGTGACGATGAGGGCAATGACAACCTGCACGCAATCCGGGCGCTTGTCGCGCGAGTAGCCAAACTGCCTCTTGTCGCCTTCAGGGAAGGGCGGATCGCTTTCAAAATATGTGCTCGTTAAATCATAGAGCAGCACGTCGAATTTCGCCCCGAAGAGGTCCTTCCAGCGCTCGCTGAGATGATCGAAGAGCGCCGATTTGTGAAAGAGCAGCTTGTCCAGACTGCGGTAAAGAGCGTTCTTCTCTACCAGCGAATAGTCCTCGCCCAGCAGATCACCCATAGCGCTTTGCTCAAACCACTGCCGGTGCAAACGCCATTCGCTTCCCGGCTCAATGAGCCGATAACACACCAGGGTTTGCAATATATGGCGCCAGCAAGTGCCTTCCCGGCTATCGGGCAACCGCGCCGTCCAGAACCCATGGAGTCCAAGCTGCTCGTAGAGTTCGCACGCCAGCCAGCACGCCCCCCACTGCCGAGCTCGATGCAACTCAAACTCCTTAAGCCGCACCTGAACCCCGTAATCGGTGGCATGATCGGGAACCTCCCGATCCCAAGCAAATAGGGCCAAAGATCTCTGCTGGCCGCGATCCTCGTCGAACCCTTCAATGACTCTGCACCACCCCTCACGCTGGCTGTCATTGACCTCGCCAAGATACAACACAGGACGCTGCACGATCTTGCCTCCCGCACAGCGTCGATTCTCCACGATCGACCTGTAGCGATGTTCCTTGCCGTCCTTCTTGCGCTGCGTGCATCTCAAAAACATGACGGCTCCCAAGCATAGGCAAAAAAACCGCCTTGAGAAGAGCCTAGGTCTTCACTACAACGCCTCCGGCGACCCTGATGTCCATTTTATGCGCCTCCGCGGGCCATTCCCGCCAAAAAATCGCTATTTTTCGCCGCGAGTTGAGAAAGTCGGGCTAAGAGCAATACTGTTCACTTAACGGTTGAACGCATGCGGATCGCAGGCTCGCGTCTCTTGGTTGGCCCCCGGGATCTGCGAATCGGATATCCCGAAATTTTTCGCTTTACGCCTCTCAGACCGAAACGGCCCTTTCGCTGTGGGACTCGTATTTGAAGGATTTCCCTGCGCAGACTCGCCATCCACTGCGGCGGATCCTCAGGGGGAAAGGGGCTGGTTGGCAGCCAGCTTGC
>DATDAL010000146.1:0-7993 GCA_036525415.1 Terrimicrobiaceae bacterium
AACCGAATTGCTTGCAATGGGCGAAAGCGTGCGACCGTCGGTGCAAAAAAAAGTGACGTTTGCAAGGTGTGCGAAATGTTTGCGGCAAAAGTTGACGCAGGAGGGGCTGAAATCGACTCCGATGTAGCGGCGCGCGCTTTCGGCGAGAAACGGCGTCCACCGTCCATGTCCCATCGCTAACTCGAGCACCGTTGAGTCCTCGGTAATGCTTGGGACAATGAATGCGTTCACGATATCCTGCTTCCATACGGGATACGCCATCCCGCAAAAATCCGCTTGGTCGGTCCATTCGTCCCCGCCTCGCGGCCAGTCATATTTGTCCCAAAAGCGGTTTTCTTCCAATGTTGCCATTTCTTAGCTCCAGACGAACCGGGGTTCTCGGCGTGAATTGTTCAAGCGTGGCTCGAATGTTGAGGATGGTGGTTTGAAAATTAGGTAGAAGAAAACGCCACTCTAACCAGTTGGGAGGGAGAAACAACCAGCTTTTTGAGTCCTAAGCTGAAGCGCGAGTCGGGATCCGCAAAGATCCAAAGCGGCAAAACAATCGTAATAGCATCTAAGAATCGCTCAACAATGTTGACCCACGTCACGATTTTCCTCTGCGCGGATCGCTTTCGCAAAGCGTCGCTGGTGGTCAACGATGGAGCGAAATCTCCCTGGACATCGCGCCGAGCTCAACACAGATGGCGCCTTTGGGGGAAATTTCTGGCAGCGGGGCTTTGGGCAGGCATCCTTTCAACTGCCTCGGACGCGCTTGGGGAAGACGCGGGGCGAAGCTCTGCGCCCGCGCTCAATTCCGCCGCAGCGGATTCCAGTGACTCGGCGGAAGCTTACCCAGAATTACGAGCCGTGATTTCTTACAAGATCGCGATGAGCCCGCATGCCGGTGCGCACCAGCTTGATCGTGACATTCAAACCGCTCAGCAGCGTGTCAGGGAGGCGTCTGAGCCGCGCCCATTCCTTGAGCAGCTTGGTTGGCTTTATGTGGCCAAGGCACGGCAGAGCAGCGATGAGGGCTTCTACAAGCTCGCTGAGCACTGTGCGCTGGCGCTGGAGGCAACCGAACCCGGGAATCCCGACGCACTGCTGCTGCGCGGCCATGTGCTTATCAGTTTGCACCACTTTACGGAAGCCGAGGCGATCGCCAGCCAACTCGTTAGGCAGCGCACGCTGCCCTTCGACTACGGTCTGCTCGGCGACGCGCTGACGGAACAAGGTCGCCTCGCTGAGGCCGTCGCTGCCTATCAGCGCATGGTTGACCTCCGGCCCGACCTGCAATCCTACAGTCGAGTGGCCTACATGCGCTGGCTCAAAGGTGATCTCGATGGCGCGATTGACGTGGCCTGCCTAGCCGCGGGTGCTGCAAGTCCGCTCGATCCCGAGTCGGCATCATGGACTTTGACGCGCCTCGCGCTTTACTATTTCCAAGCCGGCTTGGTTGCACAGGCCGAGGTGGCACGCGATTCCGCCCTGAGGTTCACGCCTGATTATCCGTCCGCGCTGTTGCTGAAAAGCCGCATGTTGCTCGACGCCGATCGAGTCGGTGAGGCAGTCGAGCCCCTGAAGCGCGCGACAGAAATCAATCCGTTGCCCGAATTTCAATGGGCGCTGGCGGACACGCTCCGCGCGGCGGGCCGCGCTGAAGAGGCCGCGAAAGTTGAGTCGGACCTTGCCCGCACTGGCGCGCAAGGCGACCCGCGGACTTTCGCCTTGTTTCTTGCCACGCGCGGTGAGCAAGCCGAGCGAGCGGTTCAACTGGTGCGGCGCGAATTGCAGGCGCGCGCGGACATCTTTACCCATGATGCTCTAGCGTGGGCGCTTGCCGCCGCCGGTCGCATTGAGGAGGCGCAGGCGCACATGGAAAGGGCTCTGGCCGAAGGCACTGAAGACGCGCGACTCTTTACCCATGCCGCTGTAATTGCGGCGAGACTCGGACGTACGGCCGAAGCCGGGTCGTGGCTGGTCAAGGCCCGTGGCCTGCAGCGCTGCCTGCTCCCTTCGGAACGACAGCAACTCGCCGCGACGCTGGCCGCCTTGGCGATGTCGCGCGAGGCTCGATCCATCTCCCCCACCCGAACACAAACGACTTCCGCTGGTGAAAGCCAAGTTGCGGAAGCTTCGCCAAAGACAAAGACAAAACCAGGAGAAACCAATGAAAACTAACCTAACCACACTTGCGGCTGCCTTCGCACTGGCGGCGGGGCTGCCCGCCCCAGCGCCTGCGTCCAGCCACATGGACGCGCCGCTTATTACGCGCGATCCATCAGCCAACACCACCGACGTTTACGCCTTCGTCGACCAGGACAGCGGCAAGAAAAGCCTCGTTGTCGCGCTTGCCGTCTATCCCCACGAGGAACCGGGGGTCGGGCCGAACATCTACAACTTCGACGACAACGTACTTTACGAAATCCATGTCGCTACCGGGCGTGATCTCGCGGCGGGCAGGCCCACCATCAGCTATCAGTTCGAGTTCAATACCATATTCAAGAACCGGAACACCATTTTGGATTCCTACCTGGGTGTGATCAAGGACATCAACGACGACCAGCAAAATCTTGTTCAGACATACACCGTCACGAAGGTTAATTGGTTCTCGAAGACCGTCCTCGGAAGGGGAGTCGTTCCGCCGAACAACCAGGGTAAAGCGACGCCCTTCTACAATCAGGGCGATGATGGCGATAAACCCGCCAAAGACGGCGTGTCTTCGCCCGATAAACTCGACCGCTACACGCGACAGGCCATTGCCAGCTTGGCAAAAGGCTATACTGCCTTCGCTGGCCAGAGGGACGATGGCTTCTACGGCGATATTAATTCCATCTTCGATCTGCTGAGTCTGCGGAATCCGGGCAAGGACTCTCAGGGCGGTTTCAACATCCACCTTATGGCGCTGGATATTCCCATCGCCGAACTCGGGACGGACAAACAGATCGTGGGAGTCTATGCCACGACCAGCCGTCAAAAGGTGTCGGTCTTGCGCGATCGAAACCAAAGCACCAGAAGGGACGACCGCGGGAGAAAAGACAATATCTCCGCCGGCCCCTGGGTGCAGGTCGCCCGTCAGGGCAATCCGCTGTTCAACGAAGGTCTTGTGGCGATCGCCGATAAGGACCTTTACAGCCGCACCAGCCCCGCGTCGGATAGCACACTCTTTCTTAAGTATGCGAAGAACCCGGAGCTCGCTAAGCTTATCAATCTTCTTGTATTTAAGGGAAGCCAGCCCGCTGCCATTGAAACCGATCGAACCGACATCGCCGCCATCTACATCCCTGATTTGATCAAGGTGGATCTCTCGACGCCTGGCGTGCGGTTCGCCGGCAGCGGCACCACGGACGCGAAGAATCCCGATGATCCGGGCTTTTCGCGCCTGAGCATCTTCGGCGGCGATGTGCTCCAGAGCAAGATTCAGGATCCATTCGGCAACGGCGGATTGATCCCTGGAGGATGGCCTAATGGACGCCGGTTCGGTGACGACGTTGTGGATATCGCAGTGACTGCCCTCATTAGCGACCTGCGCAAGCTTCCGCCGTTCATTCGCGTGGCGGACGGCATCGACGGCGTGAGTGCCAACGACATCGGTTATAATAAGACATTCCCGTACGAAGGCACGCCCCAAAACGGCCGCACGCATTCGCATCCCTAAACACCGCTTGATACCGAGGATTCCGACGAAAACCGGCATCGTTGATGCCGGTTTATACGATCCCTCAACCATTCACGCGTTCCGCAGTGACTTCGCTGACATGCACAAGAAGAATCATTCTTTCATTTGGCCGGGCTTGCTGACCGTGCTCTTCCTCAGCGGGGCGGGCTTGGCGCGGCCTCACGATTCCGGCTTGAGTACAGCGGAGTTCAAGGTCTTCGCCGACCGTATCGAGGCGGAGGTCGTCCTTGCCCGCGCCGACATCGAAACCCTCGTGCCGGTCGACGCCAACTACGATGGCCACGTCAGCCCTGACGAATGGGATCGTGCGCGGTCCAATCTCGAAACCCTCGTGCGCGGGGCGCTCGACGTGCGGCTGGACGCCTCCGGCACGGCCATTACCGAACCAAGTGTTTACCTCGATGAAAGCAACAACTTTCGCTTGACCGGGATGTTTCCCGCGCACAGCGCAAAGGCTCTCGCGGTAAGGTCGCTTCTGATCAAGCGTCTGCCGCGCGGGCACCGCCAATTCATTAGCCTGCTGGATGACCGTGGCATCACGCTCGTCGAGGCGTTGTTGAGTGCGGAGGACGATGTGATCGACGTGAACCTAGAGGCGGTCCGCCAAGACCCGCGCGCTCCGTGAACTCTCGAAGTTCGCCCCCTGAGAATCGCCCGCGCCTGCCGGCGTTTCTAAGTGAACCTATCGTTCATTTCATGATCCTCGGCGCGGCCATTTTTGGCCTCTACGCTTTTCTTAGTGGTCCTCCCGGCCTCGCGGACAATCGCATTGTCGTTACCCCTGGCATCATCGAGAATCTTGAGGCGAGCTTCAAGCGATCATCGCCTACTCCGCCCGGTCCGCAAGAGCGTGACAAGCTTATCGAGGCTTACATTTACGAGGAAGTCCTGAACCGGGAGGCGGCCGCCATGGGCCTTCACCGCAGCGATTCAATCGTAAGATCCCTGCTGGTTCGGCGAATGGAGTTTCTTAACGAGGATTCGGCGGTTATGCCCCCCACCGATGCCGAACTGGGCGCGTATTTTGAAAAAGTCGGAGACCGCTTTCGAAAGGCGGATGGCCGGCTTCCGGCATTGGCTGAAGTGCGCACCATGTTGGAAAGAGCTTGGATGAATGAACGCCAAGAGGAGGCTCGGAAGGCCGCCTACTCACGGCTTAGAGGAAAGTATGCCGTCGTGGTCCAGAGACCGGTGCATGGGCCGGGTGACACGGCTTTGCCGCAGCCATGAACCGTCTCATTCTGTCATTTGCCGCTTTGTTAGCCACAGTAGGCCAGGCACCGCGCGCCGTCGCGCACGAGGTTCATATCGCCTGCCTCGAACTGCGCCAGACGGCACAGGAGACCTACGCGGTTCTTTGGAAGACACCAGCGCGTGACAATTTGATCGATGGAGCCCGTCCAGGCTTCCCGGAAGGCTGCCGTGTTACGTCCCCCTCTCTGCGTTACGCGACGCCCGAAGCGGTCACCGAGAGATTTACTTTGCTCTGCCCGAGCGGTCTGCACGGTCGATTGGTCACGCTCGACGGTCCGCTCGCTTCGCTCCTCGATGTCGTCGTGCGAGTGGAGCAAGCGGACGGTACGGTACAAACAGCACATCTCTCTGCTAATGAAGCATCCTTTCGGATTGGGAGCCGTGAGAGCGGCTTTCATGCGGCGGCTACTTACTTCCGACTGGGCATCGAGCACATCCTCACAGGAGTCGATCACCTGCTCTTCGTCCTCGGGCTTCTGCTCATCGTTCGGAACCGCTGGATGTTGCTTAAGACGATCACGGCTTTCACTATTGCGCACAGCATCACTCTCGCCATCGCGACTCTCGGATACGGAAGCGCTCCGCTGCCACCGCTAAATGCCGCAATTGCCCTTTCGATTCTCTTTCTTGGTCCAGAGATCATTCGTGCGCGGCGGGGAGAAACAAGCTTCAGCTTAAGACGTCCATGGCTCGTGGCCTTCGCATTTGGCTTGCTGCACGGCTTTGGGTTCGCAAGCGGCCTTATTGACCTCGGCATTCCCAGCGCGGAAGTTCCTTTCGCATTGCTCTCCTTCAACTTGGGCGTAGAGGCTGGCCAACTCTTCTTTGTTGCTCTTATTCTCTTGTTGTTTCGCTCATTTCGTGTGCTCGGAGTTCGCTGGTCCGAACACGCTGCCTCGGCTCCAGCTTACGCCCTTGGTACGCTTGGGGCGTTCTGGACGCTTCAACGCATTTCGATCATGCTCACGCGATAACTTTTTTTTTCATGACAACCAACCGACGAAACGTCCGTGGGGCTTGGTGGTGCTGTGTCATCGCCGTTTTTATAGCTTGGGTTCAGCCCGTCCATGCGCACATGCTGAGAGGGGAGAGCATCGGATTTAGCAGCGGGTTCGAGCACCCTATCTCCGGTTGGGATCATATCATCGCCATGGTGGCGGTCGGCCTTTGGGGTGCGCAGTTGGGATCTCCAGCTCTCTGGTTGCTGCCGGTGACCTTTCCGTTAATCATGGCCGTCGGAGGGTTTCTGGGTCTTGCCGGAGTTCCCTTGCCGGGAGTGGAGACTGGCATCGCCTTCTCCGCGCTGTTTCTTGGTGTGATGGTGCTTGGTTCATTGCGGCCCCCACTTTTCGTGGCCGTGACCATGGTCGGTATTTTCGGACTATTCCACGGCTATGCTCATGGCACGGAACTTCCCGAAGGCGGGAACGCTGTTCTTTACAGCCTCGGCTTTGTCGTCGCGACTGGGGTGCTGCACGGCATTGGCATTTGCATCGGGTTGATACATCGCTGGCCGTTTGGACGAGTCACTCTCCGCGTTGCGGGTGCCGTCATCGCAGCCGGCGGACTCTTCTTTCTCTGGCGGGCGATTCAGCCTGAGGAACAACCCTCCCCCGAAGATTCGGGCGCCTTCGTAGCGCCAACTCGCAGCGGCAATGCGACGGCCTGACGCGCGGGCGAGACCGTTGCCTCTGGCTGCAATTGGGGCTCTTGCTTGGCTCTTTGCCGCACCTGCCGCTCAGGCGCATCTCGTGACCACTGGACTGGGTCCTCTCTATGACGGCGTTGGTCACTTCTTGCTAAGCCCGGAGGATGTCGTTTCGGTGCTCGCGATGGGGTTGTTTGCCGGCCAGCGAGGACCGGCGGCCGGTCGGATCGTGATTTTCGCGGTACCGGCGGCTTGGCTGGCGGCCGGTCTGATGGGATTCTGTATTGAGGCTGCTCCCTTGTTTTCTCAGCCACAGACGGCAGCGGCGATCGCGGTCACCCTTCTTGTTCCCGGCCTTCTCATTGCTTCGAATCGATTCTCGTCAAGATCGACCGTTCTGCTGGTCACCGTCCTATTCTCAGGGCTCCACGGCTTGCTCGATGGAGTCAGCCAGCGGCGAGCCGATTCTCTTGCAGCTTCGCTCACGCTCGCCGGCATCGCGGCCAGCGTTTTCACGCTGGTGGTTCTCTCGTCGGCATTCGTAGTTTCGCTGCGTATTCCATGGACCCAAATCGCCGTTCGCGTCGCTGGGAGCTGGATTGCCGCAACAGGATTGCTCCTTCTTGGCTGGTCAATAAGACGGATGGGCTAACAGGTCGGTGCTGTCGAGTTATGACAAGGCATAACACTTCGTTTTCGAAGCGTGTTTTGCTTGAAGAATATTCAGACCGCGCTACCGCTGAGACTAGGAGCGCTTGCCTGGTGTCCGGCCGCGAGGAACTGGGTGTGCTTTGGAGAGGTGGCAGAGCGGTTGAATGCGGCGGTCTTGAAAACCGCTTGAGGCGCAAGCCTCACGTGGGTTCGAATCCCACCCTCTCCGTTGCTCCGCGCCAGCGGGGAAGTGACATGTCCGTGGGATGAGAAGTTCAGTTCGACTGCCACGCGCGCCAGCGCGAGTTCGTAAGGGCGAAGCGAAAATTGCGGAGCCCTGAGGAGCGAAGCCCATCAACTGAACCCAAAATTGTCCCCCGGGCAATTCGGGAGCGTCCTGGTCAACCGGAAACCAGTCGCCACGACAATTTGAATTTAGCCCGTTGACACGACTCTCGTGAGTCTTTCAGAGAAGGATGCCGGTTTCGCACCCAGTCTGCTGCAACCCTTTTTCAACGCCCAGCTTTGGGCGAATCTTGCAATCGGACGCATCGGCCGGCAACTTACGAAGGTTAAACGAAATTATAACATAAAAACTATGAAACTTATTGTCATTGGCGGCACCGGGCTAATTGGAACCAAAGTCGTAAAGGGCCTTCGCGAGAAGGGCCATGAGGTCGTGGCGGCCTCACCTTCGCAAGGCATCAACTCTGTCACCGGCGAGGGACTTGCCGAGGCGCTCGTCGGCGCTCAGGTCGTCGTCGATGTCTCGAATTCAC
>DATDAL010000147.1:0-42339 GCA_036525415.1 Terrimicrobiaceae bacterium
AACTCCTGCACCGCCTCGGCCTCGAACTGCCGACTACACCGAAAATCGTGCAAAATGTAGTGGAGAAAACCGCTCCCTAAACGACCCCTTTCCTCTGATGAAACCAAAAATTAGCCTCACCACTGACGAACTTGGGCTAAACTGCGGTAAACAAATCGCACTCGTGCTTGTTCCGACTTTTCGCGACCTTGCCATTCATCTTGTATTTGACGGACAATGGATTTCCGAGCTTCGCTCGCAGATTGATGACGTCCGCAGTGAACAGAGTATTTTTCGCTGCGCGAATTCTCCTTAGATGTTCCCTGTCCGCTTCCATGTCTGACAATCGGGCGAGTCCGTCCGCCCCGCGTAGATCGATCCCAATCCACCGCCGATGCGAGAACTCAGCCACGACAGCCGTCGTGCCGGAGCCGACGAAGGGATCCAAAATAAGGCACCCCGGATCGCTCGCGATGCTGATCACCCGATCCAGAACCTTCACTGGCAGTGCATTTTCTTGGCGTTTCTTGTAGCGCGCATGTCTCACGGGAGAAATATCCGCCCAGACATCTGAAAGATTCACGCCGTTGGGATTCATCTTATCCTTGTAGCCGCCATAATCCTTCAGCTCTCGTCCGCAGCGACGGCAGCACGGAACTGGCAGCCGGTCCGGATGAAATATCGCTGGCCTGCTTCCTTTAACATAATATAGGAGCGAGTAGTGCGAAGGATACAGCCGTTTGGCGATCGGCAGGGAGTATTTGATGTCCACCGCGATCCAATGTCGAAAAGTCAATCTACTCGCGAGGAACGGCCCCAACAGTAGGTTCCATTTCGGCAGGTTCCACAGGAAAACCGCACCTCCCGGCTTCACCAGTCGAACGATTTCCTCGATCCAATCGCGGCACCAATTGAGGTATTTTTCTTCCCCCCTTCGAGCTCTACGAGCTGGAATTGGCGTTCCTAGAAAGCCAAAGTCTCACAGATGAGGACCTAATCCGACGGGGAGCATACTTCCAGCGCATTGGCAGCAGGGACACTTTTCATTATCGAATCTGCCTTGGCGAAGCGCTTTACCTGCCGGAAGACGCGTCGGTGCGTCGCCGAAGGTTCTTTGAAAAGAACATTTTTCGGACCGGCTACGCGACGCACGGTCTTTTTCCCTATCGTGGCAAGTTCCACCCACAGATGGTCAAGGGCATACTCAACGCAATGAATATGGCTCCCAGCGAGGTTCTGCTTGATCCGATGATGGGTTCCGGCACATCGGTGATCGAAGCCGTTCTCGCTGGGTGCAAGGGAATTGGAATTGGCGTACTTCGACAGTGCCGGATTTGCAGAAAGAAGCTCACGAGGGACGCCGAAAACCAACTTCAAAGGCATTCTGGAAAGATATGTATTTGCGGTCAGGAAGATCCAAACCGCGATCCGCACGCTCGGAATCGCGTTGGGAGATGCCCGAGCCATTGATCTCCCAGACGACTCAGTGGACGGCATTCTTTTTTCGCCCCCTTACAGCTTTGCTGTCGATTATGTTGAGAACGACGAAAGCCACTTAAGAAAACTGGGGGTAGATCTCGATGATCTTCGCACCCGCATGATCGGGCTACGCGGAAACTCCCAGCGGAGCAAGCTCAGTCTTTATATCGAGGATATGGATCGAGTAATCGGAGAGTGCTCGCGAGTCCTGCGTCGGCAGCGATGCTGCACCGTCGTAATTGGAACGAATAACCAGCAGATTGGACGAGCCCTTGGCCAAGATCCGAATGTAAAGGTCTATATTAGGATAAATCTTCTCAAAACGCTCGATCGAGTACTCACGCACATCGGGCAGCAATTAATCTCTGTCACGAGGGTAACGGAAGCGATGTCCTTGGGGCCTCTCAGCAGCTTCGCTTCATTAGCGACCTGCTGGCGCGCCCGGTTAAGGCGGCATCCTCTAGTTTAACTTTTCTAATCACGGCGATTTGCTCCCTTATCTATGTTACTATACACTAGGCCGAGGTTTATATTTTAGAGCATTTGGTTGAAGACAAGCTAAGAACTGTCGCTCCTACCAGGCGTACGGCTCACCGTTACGGCCGAGGAATTTTCCACTTTGCTCCATTGTCAGTGCGGATATCGTTTGCACGAGCGACCCGGCTGACTCCCGCGGTGTCAGCTGAGCATTTGGCCCCCCATTTCAGTCTTCACCCAGCCCGGACTGAACGCCGCGACAACGATGCCTCTCAATCGGAACTCAGCCGCGAGAGCGCGCGTGAGCATATTTAGAGCCGCCTTTGAAACCGAATAGGGATAGCAAGCGAAATCCTCCTTCTCGCTGATCGAACCTGCGCCCGAGGAAATATTCGCCACGCGGGCGTTGCCGGAAAGCTTCAGGTGCCGAAGGAATGCCCGTGTTACGCGCGCCACACCGGTCACATTGCAATCAAAGGCCTCATTGAACCACTCCGAATCAACTTGCTCAAAGGCTTCGTGGCCCTCACCGGGAAATATCGCGGCGTTGTTTACGAGCAGATCGAGGGGCTTGTCGACTCCAAGAGCACGCGCCGATTGTGCAATCGTTGCTTCGTCGCAAACGTCCAGGAGGAGAGTGGTCAGGTTGGCCCATTTGCGGGCGAGAGTTGCAAGCTCAGGGCGCTGGGGCACGCGCGCGCTGGCGAAAACCCTGTACCCCAAACGTGCGAATTCCTCCGCAAGGGCCAGACCGATGCCGCGGCTGCAACCGGTGATCAAAACCCGTTCCTCCATATCCTGCCTATAGCAAATCCATCTGCCCCAAACCCTCTCTGAGCGCCGCTTTCTTCCGCCGCGTCTTCGTGAAGGGAACTGTTCCCTCACGCTCGCCGGCTAGGGAGGGCGCTCCTTCGGCATTGAGCTCCGCCTTTTCAAGATTGCTAAGGATTTCCTTTGCCCTATTGAGGACGCCGTCGGGCAGACCGGCCAGCCGTGCAACCTGGATTCCGTAGCTCTGGTCCGCGCGACCAGGCACGATCTTTCGAAGAAAGATCACCTGATCGTTCCATTCGCGCACCGCGACATTGAGGTTTGCGACACCGGTCCGGGTGCGCGCGAGGTCTGTGATTTCGTGGTAGTGCGTCGCGAACAGCGTCCGGCAGCCTATGGCGTCATGGAGATGCTCAGCGACACTCCAGGCAATGCTGAGCCCGTCAAAGGTAGAGGTTCCCCGGCCAATTTCGTCCAGGATGACGAGACTTGAGGCGGTCGCGTTGTTCAGAATGTTTGCCGTCTCGTTCATCTCGACCATGAAGGTGGATTGTCCTTTGGAGAGGTCGTCGCTTGCGCCGATCCGCGTGAAGATGCGATCGGCCACGCCGATCCGCGCAGAGGCAGCGGGCAGATAGCTGCCGATCTGTGCCATCAAAGTGAGCAGCGCAACTTGGCGGATGTAGGTGGATTTTCCTGCCATGTTGGGGCCGGTAATGATGGCGAAGCGTCTGTCCGCATTGTCGAGTGATGTATCATTGGGAACGAATCGTTCCGCGGCAGTCTGCTGATCCAGCACAGGGTGACGGCCTTCCACGATCTCGATCACGCCGGAATCGTCAACCTCTGGACGGCAAAAATGATGCTGGCGCGCTGTTTCGGCCAGTGAGGCCAGAGCATCCAGCGCCGCGACGGCGCCGGCAGTTGCCTGAATGAGCGAAACGTCAGCGAGCGCCATGCCACGCAGGCTCTGGAAAATCTCGATCTCGCGAGCTTTTGCGCGTTCATCGGCTCCGAGAATCCTGCCTTCGATCTCCTTGAGTTCGGGTGTGATAAAGCGCTCCCCATTGACCGTCGTCTGTTTGCGAATGTAGTCGCCTGGGACAGAGGAGAGATTTGCGCGCGTGATCTCGATAAAATAACCGAAGACGGATGTGAAGCGGACCTTAAGCGATTTGATACCCGTGCGCGCGATTTCGCGCTCCTGGAGGCATGCGATCCAGTCCTTTCCCTCTCGGGATGCGGCGCGAAGCTCGTTGAGCGCCGGATCGTAACCGTCCCGAATGAAACCGCCCTCGCGCAAGACCGCGGGCGGTTCCCCCACGATTGCCCTGGAAAGCGTTTCGACGAGTTCAGGAAGAGGGTGAAGTTGGTCGGCGAGTCTGGCGAAAAGCCCCGCGGAGCCGCTCGCGTAAAGAGCGCGGGCGCAATCTACAACTCCCGGCACGAGTGCCAGCGAACAGGCAAGGGCGGCAAGGTCACGGGCATTGCCCGAAGAGCCGTTAAGACGTGCTACGGCACGCTCCAGATCGCGGATTTCCGCGAGGTGCTCGCGAAGTGCGCCAAGCAGCAGCGAGTCCTCGAGGAGTCGGGCAACGGCATCCTGCCGCGAGCGGATTTCGTCGGCATTTCGGAGCGGATGAAGGACCCAGTCCCGGAGAAGGCGCGCTCCCATCGGCGTGACCGTGCGATCCAGCACGCCAAGAAGTGTCATCGTCTTTCCGGCGCGAGATTGAACAAGTTCAAGGTGGGCCTGCGTTGCGGCGTCGAGGATGAGAAACTCGCTCGAACGATAAGGTTGAAGCCGGCGAAGATGAGAAGCATTTCTTCGCATCTGCCGGGTGAGGTAGTGCAGAAGTGCCCCTGCTGCACCCACGGCAGCCTGCAGATCATCGCAGCCAAAACCATTGAGCGAATGGACCTTGAAGTGCTCTCGCAGGAGCTCGCCGGCCTGCAAAGGCTCAAAAATGTAACCGTCCAGAAAGTTAGTGTTCCCGAGAGGACTAAAGAAATCCCGCTGCTGCTCTGGGGCTATCATTTCGGCCGGCAGGATGCGCGCAAGCTCGTCGATGAGAACTTGCACATGCTCCACCTCCGTCAGCCGAAATTCTCCGGTGGTCAATTCACAGAAAGCCAGACCGATGGCTCCGTCGCATTGGCAGACTGCAGCGAGGTAATTCGGACGGCGGTCATCAAGGCCAAAGTCGTCAAGGGTGCCAGCGCTCAGAATCTGGCTGACTTCGCGCCGAACAAGTTTCCCGGCCTGCACTTCGCCGACTTGATCGCATATCGCGGCGCGCCACCCCGCGGCGATCAGCTTCTCGACGTAGCCGCGAGCCGAATGAAACGGGACCCCGCACATAGGTGTGTCCCCGCGCTTGGTGAGGGCTACATTGAGGATGCCCGAAGCCTCCCTGGCGTCGTCACCGAACATTTCATAGAAATCCCCGAGCCGAAAAAGCAGAAGAGTATGAGGAGGCAACTCACGCCGGATGGCGTGGTATTGCTTCATCATGGGTGTCTGCGAATCACCGGACATGGGAACTCAAGGACAGGTCTCCATTTACCGCGTTGAGCTCTCGCAGCGAGATTCGAAGGCAACAGCACCAAACCGAACAACGGTGCCCCCGTTTCATGCTCAGCCTTGTCGGCGCGAAGGTTCACCGGGCTGCGGCCATTTTCTCAAAAACGCGGCGAGAGGGCTCGTCGCCTCCGCGTGATCAAGCTGCGAAGGAAGGCCCGCCTCGAAGGCTTCTCGTGCGCACTCGACAGCGGTCTTGAACGCCCGCGCCATGCGAACCGGGTCGCGTGCAGCGGCGATTGCCGTATTGACAAGCACAGCATCTGCGCCCATTTCGAGAGCCTCTGCGGCGTGACTTGGCGCGCCGATGCCCGCGTCCACGACCACGGGAACGGCAGCTTGCTTGATGATGATTTCGATCTGGGCGCGGGTTTCGAGTCCCCGGTTGCTGCCGATGGGCGACCCCAATGGCATGACTGTCGCTGTGCCAACATCTTGAAGCCGCTTAGCGAGCACAGGATCGGCATTGATGTATGGGAGAACTGTAAAGCCCTCCTTTACAAGTATTTCAGCAGCTTTGAGGGTCTCGATCGGGTCCGGCAGCAGGTAGTGCGGATCCGGGTGGATCTCGAGTTTCACCCATCGCGGCAGGCCGGCTGCCGCGGCAAGACGAGCAAGGCGCACGGCTTCGCCCGCATCCAGCGCTCCACTGGTGTTGGGCAGGAGGAGGTATTTGTTCGGATCGATGAAATCAAGAATGTTGGCAAACGGATCATGCTTCCCACTGAGGTCGGCCCGACGCAAAGCAACTGTCACGATCTCCGTGCCGCTGGCGGCAAGAGCATCGCTCATGACTTCGTTGGAAGCGAATTTTCCCGTGCCAACAAGTAGACGCGAGGAAAACTCGCGTCCTGCAATTCTCAACGGGCTGCTCATTCTCCTTTTCTTAGTGTGCTCCGCTGTAGACAGCAAGAGCAGTAGCCGCCATCTACCTTGGAACGGATGCCGCAGCCCGCGTCCATTGAGGCCCACTCTCTTGCAACGGGTTGGTGATTGGCGCTGTTGCGACGTTTCATGAAAGGGCAAAGGTAAGGCGTTCGCTTACTGGTTCAAGTGATTCGGAACTCCGGAGGGGGTGCTGCCTCGAAGGCCAGCAACCGTCCATTGAAAGGATGACGAAACTCCAGCTTCCACGCATGCAGCATGTGACGGGAAAAGCTGCCGCGGCGCCCGTAGAGCGGATCGCCGAGAACTGGACAGCCGAGGTGTTTGAGATGAACGCGGATCTGGTGTGTGCGACCCGTGCGCGGACGGCATTCCAGGAGGGTGAGGCCATCCCTCGAACTGAGCACACGATATTCTGTCACCGCCGGCCGGCCGCGGCCCACGGCGCAAACGGCCATCTTTTTTCGATGCACCGGATGGCGGGAAATTGGCGCGTCCACGACACCCGTGGGGCGTCGCGGAGCGCCGGAAACCATGGCCAGATAGGTCTTGCCCACTTCGCGTCCGGCGAACTGCGCGGCAAGCGACTGGTGGGCATGATCGGTCTTTGCCACGACAAGACAGCCGCTGGTTTCTTTGTCGAGCCGGTGCACGATGCCAGGGCGCTCGACGCCACCAATTTGCGACAGACTGCCAAAATGGTGAAGCAGACCCGAGACGAGCGTTCCTCCATTGTGACCCGGGCCGGGATGCACGACCATTCCCGCAGGCTTGTTGAGAACGGCAAGGAATTCGTCTTCGAACAGAATTTCAAGAGGCATCTGCCGAGCCTGCGCCGATTCGCATCGCCGCGGCGGCGATTCACGCCACAGAATCTCGTCACCGGTACGCACCGTTTCCGAGACTTTGGCCGGCGCGCCGTTGAGAAGCACTCCTCCGGAGCGGATGACGGCTTGAATTCGCGAGCGGGACATCGCGGGCAGGAAGCTTGCCAGGCAGCGATCGAGCCGGTCCCCCGCCGCCGGAGAAGAAACGTTAAACACGCATTCCCTGGTGCCGGGAGGCGGCGAATTGCTTTGCGAAAAAATCATCACCACTGATAGTAACCCCAGTTTACTCTTTCATCTCTTAGAGCAATGTTAAAAGCGGAAAGTTGCGGCGAGCCCGAAGAACGGGCTGCGGAATCGCAAATCGAGGAGATGCAGCCCGCAGACGCGGCGCGCGGGTTCATGGAAACGACTCCTGTCTCCGAACAGGTCGCAGAGGAAGCCGGAGCCAAAGGAAGACTTCTGGAAGCCTGCCCAATCTGTGAGGCTTTGATGGACGTCACCGATCACGCGCCCTTGTCTGAGGTTCGCTGTCCAAACTGCGCACAGCCGTTGCGCGCGCATAGACAATTCAACAACTACCAGCTCATTGCGCTCCTCGGCGAAGGAGGCATGGGCTCAGTCTTCAAAGCTGTTGATCGCAACCTCAATCGCAACGTGGCGCTCAAGATTCTTAAGAAGGAATGCAGCGCTAATGAGGAGGAACGCGCGAAGCTCGAAGAAGAGGCGCGCATCACCGCCTCAATCAACCACCCGCATGTCGTCAAAGTCTTTTCGTTCGGGGAAGACCATGGCCAGTTCTACCTTGCTATGGAACTCGCCGAAAAAGGCTCGCTCGATGATCTCATGGGCATTCAGCAGCGTTTGTCAGAAGTCCAGGTGCTGCAGGTCGGCATCCAAATCGCCGAGGGACTCGACGCGGCGCTCGAACGCAACCTCATCCATCGGGACATCAAACCGGGCAACATCCTTTTTTCAGACCCGCATACCGCTAAGCTCGTGGATTTCGGCCTCGCTCTCGTGATGGACGGCGCAGCGCACGCCCGCGGCGAGATCTGGGGAACGCCCTATTACATTGCGCCAGAGAAACTCGACAATCAGGTCGAGGATTTTCGCAGCGATATCTACAGCCTGGGCGGGACTCTTTTTCATGCGCTGGCTGGACGCCCTCCCTACGAGGCTGAGAGGGCCTCGACGGTCGCTCTCAAGCAGCTCATGAGCCAGCCGGTGAGCCTTCAGGCATTTGCCCCGGATGTCTCCAGCGAGACGGCCTATGTGATCAATCGCATGCTCGCGAAAGATCCCGATCAGCGATACGCTTCCTACGCCGAGCTTATCGAACATCTGTCCTACGCTCGGAGCAAAGTGCGGGAACGAAGCCGGCAGCCGCAACGGCACAGGGAGCGCATGGTCTTGGAAACACAAGCCTCCAGGAATCTCGCAGGGCTTCTCAGCCTCAGTCTGCTCGCCCTCTTCATTGCCTCCTGCGTGCTGATCTATGTCTTTCGCGAAAAGTTCTTTGGCCCGGCCCCGCCGACTGCGGAGGCCAGCCAGCTGGCCGATGCGGCGGGAGAGTTGAAGGAATCGTTTTCGCGAGCCGTACGAACGCTTGCAAACCGCCAAGCGGGCCAAGCCCTTGCCGAGTTCGACCGCCTCGCGAGATCGACGGAAAACGCGCAGCCCATGACGAACTGGATTCGCATGAATGGAGCCCTCGCCGCGTTGATGACCGGCAATCGAAACGAGGCGGCACGCCGCTTCGCAGAGATCGCTAAGGACGGCATCTATTCAGTGGAGGAATCGGACCGGTTGATGGCGAGTTTCTTCGCCGAGGCAAGCAAACAACTTTCCAAACCCCAAAAGAGAATCTCCTCAGAGATAACAAGGCTCTATTCGAACACAAACTTCGAAGCGTTCGGTCTCCTTTGTTTCGCCCTGCACGATTGGGGAATTGGCCAGTTCCAGGATGCCAGCTCGATCTTCGATACCTTTCTCAAAGCCGAAATTCCGGAGTCAGAGGGTTGGATCGAGCATTATAAACCGCTGGCGGCGGACTACTATAGCGACTGCAATCTCCTGGCACCCATCGAGAAGGCTCTCCCAGCGGCGATCGACGCGGCATCCGCGCGGGCGCTCCTCGAGAAAGTGCGAAGCGCGCGCAAATCGCTCCGGATTGGCGCACAGGCGGCGACGCGGCTGGAAGCAATCGAACGACAGCTCATCGCAAGGGGCGCGAATCCGAAAAAAACTTGAAAGCAGCTCTCCTGAGCTGCCCATCGCATCCTTGCTCTTGCGGGAGTGTTCGCCATGACGGATAAACAGACATCATGAGCGAGCCGACTATGCCGACGCCCGAGCAATTGCAGCAACGCCTGCAGGAATTTCTCCGCGCAAGCTTTGCGACCCCGGCGCAATCGAATCCGGCGGAGAGCGCCAGCGAGACGGAGCAAAAGGCGCATCCGGTCTTCGAATTTAAGCTTACCCCGCGCGAGATCAAGCGGCACCTGGACCGCTTCGTCATCCAGCAGGATGAAGCCAAAAAGGCTCTCAGCATCGCCGTTTGCGACCACTACCATCACGCGCAATACATCGCCTCGCTCTCACCGGAAGAGTCGAACAAGATTGAATACACAAAGCAAAACGTCGTCCTTATCGGACCGACCGGGGTGGGCAAGACCTATCTCGTCAAGCACATTGCGGATCTGGTGGGCGTCCCCTTCGTTAAATCGGACGCTACCAAGTTCAGCGAAACAGGCTATGTCGGCGGCGACGTGGAAGACCTTGTTCGCGAACTAGTCCACAAAGCCGACGGTGACACGGCCCTTGCTCAATGCGGAATCATCTACATCGACGAAATCGACAAGGTTGCCAGCTCGGCAGAGATGATCGGGCGCGACGTGAGTGGTCGCGGCGTGCAAACCGCCTTGCTCAAGCTCATGGAGGAAACTGAAGTGCCGCTCCGAGGCGGCAATGATCTCCAATCCCAGCTGCAAGCCGCACTGGAATTCCAAAGAAAAGGAAAAGTCACACGCGAATCCATCAATACACGCCATATTCTTTTCATCGTCTCAGGCGCATTCGACAAACTGGTAGTCCGTGTCGCCAGCCGGCTGCGCCAAGCGCAGATCGGTTTCGGCGCAGAGCCTCGAGAAACGCTCGAGGATTCGAGTCTGCTGCGCCGGGCGGAAACGCGAGATTTCGTGGATTACGGGATGGAGCCCGAGTTCATCGGCCGCCTCCCGGTGCGGGTGGTTTGCGAGCCGCTCTCGAGCAGTGACCTCTTCGAAATCCTCAAGCGGTCCGAGGGCAGCATCATTCGCCAGTACGAACGATCCTTCCGCGCTTATGGCGTCGAGGTCTTCTTCGAGGACGAGGCATTGCGCGAAGTCGCCGCACGTGCCGCAGGGGAACAGACCGGAGCCCGCGGACTTCTCACCGTTTGCGAGAGGATTTTCCGTGACTTCAAGTTCGAGCTTCCCGGCTCGGGCGTCGCTTCGTTCACCGTCACGCCGCGCTTGATCGTTAATCCCACCGAGGCCCTCGCCGAACTCCTCCACGCAGGTCATGCGGAACGCGAAAAGGCCCAGCGCGCCATCGTTGCGGAGTTTTCAGAGAGGTTCTCAACGGAGCACGGCGTAAAAATCTCCTTCGAGAGCGAGGCCGTCGAGCGTATTCTCGGCCGGGCGGCAGAGGAAAACCTTGGTGTGCGTGAATTTTGCGAACGTGCCTTCAAGGATTACCAGTTCGGGTTGACTCTTATCAAACGCAACAGCGGTCGAATCGAATTTAACATTCCCGCCCGAGCAGTGGACAATCCGGACGGCGTCCTCAGCGAATGGGTTGTCGCCTCCTACCGGAATCCGCCCGAGGAGCCCAACTCATGAATAATAACCATTTCCGCTCCCTCTCTCGCGATCTCTCAGGAAAAGCAAACGACGACGATAGACAGGCGCAGACTGAACTGCCGTTTTCATGAGATACATCAAGGCTACGATCCTAATCGGTACAATCAGCGCAGCCATCGTAATCGTCCTATTCGCCGCAGGCTGGATTTCCACCACTCCGGACCTCGTCCTGCGCGACAAAATTTACCAAATGTCCAACCCGTTTGTCGTCCCAAACGGCACCCAGTTGCTTCTTATCGTGCTGCTGGCATTTGCCGCGGCGTGGACAACGGTGGACATCACGCGGCCCATCCTCAAGGCGGTCGTCGCCGTTGCGGCAATTTTTCTGTTGATCACGGGTTCGCGGACGCTTGTGCTTTATAACGTCTTCTATTCGCCGTTTCCCGGCGCGTTCGCTCTGCTGGTCAGCTTCTTGATCGGATTGGCCTACGGCCGCAGTGGAAGCGGTTCGCGAAAGAGGCTTATCGAGCGTCTTTTCGGCCAAAGGGTCTCGCGGAACGTTTTCAACCGCCTGGTGAACTCGGATGTTCCGGTGGAATTTCCCGGAGCGCTTCAGGAGGGTACCGTCATTGTCTGCGAGGTTCAGAACCACAAGGAACTCATGGAGTTGCTCATACCGGAGGATTATGCCGCCATGACGAATCTCTATCTGCAGGTGGCGTCTGACTACCTCGTGGAGGTCGGCGGCTACCTCGACGAATGCACTGGCGAGAGCCTTCGCGTCGTCTTCGGCACTCCGCTCCCTGATGAGAAACATGCCTCCCGCGCTTGCCGCGCGGCCATCGACCTGCTTTCCCGCCTCGACAACCTGAATCGCGAATGCGACGCCACGTGGCAGCGGCGGTTTGATTTCCGAATCGGGATCAATTCGGGTGAAATGATCGGCGCCGCCTACGGGGGATCGCGGCTCGCCAGTTTCAGCGTGGCGGGGCCTGCTGTCGAGTTTGCCCGGCGCCTTTGCGCGGCCTGCGCCACGTACGGCTGCCGGATACTCGTCGGCCCCGAAACCTTCGAGCAGGCTGCGGAAACCTTCGAAGCCAGGCCCATTGAAGTCCTCAAGGCGACCGGGGAACGCCGCCGCATCGAACTCTACGAAATTCTGGCGCCAAAGCATGACCTCTCGCCGGAACGAGAACGCAGCCGCGATCACTTCTGGAGGGGAGTAATCTATTTTCGCGAGAAACAGTGGGAAAAGGCGACGCACGAGTTCTCTAAGGCCCGAATCAGCGGGATTCCCGATGCGGCGCTCGATTTCTACATCCAGCGTGTCGAGCGCAGCCGCAGGGGAGAAGAGGACGCCGCAAAGGATCAGGCAGCCTTCTTCACGGCTTCGTAAGGAACTGCCGCAAGCGTGGGTCTGACGCCGTTGGATGAAGCCTGCAGACTATCCTGAGCCGTTCCGAGAGCTCGCCCGCGAGCTGCGGCGCCTTCCGGGCATTGGTCCACGAACCGCAGAGCGCATCGCCCTTTGGTTGGCGTCATCGAAGGACGCCAGGCCGCTGGACCTCGCCGCTGCACTCAGCCGCGCCTCCGAAAATCTTCGCCCTTGCAACAACTGCGGCTTCTTTTCCACGGAGGCACTCTGCGAGATCTGCCGGGATGAAGACCGGATCGGCAGAGAGATCTGCGTCGTCGAGCAGGCCACCGACATCCTTTCCATCGAGCGAACGGGCTCCTTCCGAGGTCGTTACCACGTCCTCGGCGGCCGCCTTGCGCCTCTGGACCACGTCGGCCCGGAACAGCTCCGCATCGACGAACTGCTCGCCAGGTTGCAAACCGAAGCGCCATCTGAAATCATTCTCGCCCTGAGTGCAGACGTGGAAGGCGAAGCCACCACGAACTACCTTGCGGAGGTGCTCCTGCCTCAGGGCATATCAGTAACCCGCATTGCTCATGGCCTTCCCGCCGGCGGCGGACTCGAACACGCGGATCCCCTTACCCTTCAACGAGCACTCGCTGGACGCAACCTGCTCAAGGTTTGACAGTAGCGGCAGGACCCCCGATGCTCTTGACTATGTCCACGCCGAAGATCGATCCCGCGCTTCACCAGGCAAAGAAGCCCGACTGGATCAAGGTCCGGCTGCCATCGAATCCGGTCTTCTTTTCCACCAAGGCGCTCGTCTCCGATCTTCGCCTGCACACGGTCTGCGAAAGCGCACAGTGTCCAAACCGTTGGGAATGCTGGAGCCAGGGAACGGCGACATTCATGATCGCGGGGGAGCGTTGCACACGCGCTTGCGGTTTTTGCGCGGTAACGACCGCGAAGCCCTTCGCACTCGAAGCCGACGAGCCTCAACGTGTCGCCGAAGCCGTGCGCCGGCTGAAGCTCAAGCACGTGGTCATCACCGCCGTTGCCCGTGACGATCTCGAGGATGGCGGTGCTCAGCACTTTGCCGAAACGATCGGCGCCATCCGCGCTATGGACCCAAAAATCATCATCGAGGTTCTCACCCCTGACTTCAATGGCAAGGAGTGGGCGTTGCGTCTCGTCCTCGATGCGCGCCCTCATATCTTTAACCATAACCTCGAAACCGTTGAGCGTCTCACACCCTTCGTTCGCTCACGCGCAAAATACCGTCTCTCGCTCGAGGTTCTTCGTACTGCAACGCACATCGCACCCGAAATTGTGACTAAGAGTGGCCTTATGCTCGGCCTGGGCGAGACCGAGAACGAACTCTTCGAAGCCCTCGATGATCTCCGGAACGCTAACGTGCAGGTCCTTACCATGGGGCAATACCTTCGCCCCACTCCCCAACACTTGCCTGTAGTCGAATATATCAATCCCGAAACCTTCACCCTTTACGGCGAGATCGCCCGACGCAAGGGATTCGAATTTGTCGCCAGCGGGCCCCTCGTCCGAAGCTCCTACCACGCCGCGGATTTCAATCCGGTCCGCCATCAGGAATAGTTCTCCGCTTTGCGCTGGTGTATCGTTGCAGTTGGCAAGCCGCGACTCGCGCATGCTCGCGCTGGCGTCGCCGAATATCTCGCGCGGTTGCGGTGCTTTTCCACCGTGGAAACCGCGCATATCAAGGCGTCCAATCCCCTGCGCGAAGGCAGCCAGTTGCTCAGCCGCAGCGAGGGGTGCTTTCGCCTCATACTCGACGAACGCGGAAAAAAGCTTACCAGCCGCGCGTTCGCGGAAGAAGTAAAGAGGATCGAATGCAATCCCCGCAAGACGTGCGCATTGCTCGTGGGCGGCGCGGATGGACTCTCCGAACACGTGCGCGCATCTGCGGACCTTCTTTGGTCCCTCGGTCCCCTCACTCTCCAGCACGAGATGGCGCTGGTCATCGCGCTCGAGCAAATCTATCGCGCACACACCATCCTTGCGGGCATCCCATACCACAGAGACTGATCGTCAGCATGCCTTCCAATGCGTCTGGGGGTGGGGCCGGATTCATAACCCACGGCCTTGAGCGCTGCCAGATCGCGGCACGGCTGACTGCTAAAAGTGGTGGAAAGGGGTATCAATTGCTACCGAACAAGCAGCGCAGGAAGGCTTTTCGACGCGGCCGCCGTTCTAATCACCGGAAGGCAAAGTGTGCGACACGAGGGTCAAGCCGCCGTTGAGCTTGAGAATCTCATTTTGGATGAAACCTACGATTCCGAAGCGGCGTTCAAAGTGGAGATTACCGAGGACGTGTCAGGCACGTGGGTGGTCAATGTAAGGACGCTTTACCATGCGCTATTTCACGCGGCAGTGATTGACCGGCAACCGCCAAAGCAATTGAGCTTAGCTTAAGATTGCATTCCACTTTTGTACTAATCATCTGCGAAATGTGCGCGCGACTTTCGGCATCGACAGGCGTTTCGACAGTCGTTCTCGGCGGCGGCGTTTTCTTGAATAGGTTCTTGCTCGTCAATGCAAAAGAACAGCTGCAGAAACTCGGATTTGTGGTTCATTGCCACCGCCAAGTGCCGGCGAACGACGGTGGCATTTCTCTTGGTCAAGTTTCCATTGCGGCGCATCAGCTTGAGACGGCGAACAGGTGATCCAGGGGAACCCGTCATCGTGAACTCCGCACAAGCCTCAGCAATACCATCCAACACTTAGATCAAATGGTCCGGCGATTTGATCTTGCCGAGTTTCCAAGCCGCCGTCCGCTCCCCCTCTACATAACAGCAGCGATCGTCGCATTGCTTGTATTTGGCTTCATCAATTCGCGTCGGATTAGGAGGAGGGACGAAGAACGAGGTTGGCGCGTCGGACGCCAAGGCAGAGATCAGCTTTTATATGATAAATTACGCGAGGGCAAGTGGGAGCGCATCGATGTCGACGGAGCCATACTTGAAGGCACCCCGCATCACGTCATTTATCTTTCGTCGACCGTTTTTCCTCTCTGGGGGAAGAGCGCAAGGAAGAGATTGTCGAGCGCATCAAGAGCGAGTTGCGAGCACCAGGATACGAATACAAAGAGGCATGACCCGAACGCGAACCCAAGTAACGCAACGCGCGCCGAAAAATGGCTCGGGCCCAGAACGGTTTCTCTTTTTTCCTACCAGCGGAAATGCGCAAACGCACGGTTGGCCTGCGCCATCTTGTGCATGTCGTCGCGCTTCTTGATCGCGCTTCCCTGGCCGGTTGCGGCATCCCTGAGTTCGTAGGCGAGCGCTTTCTCCATGGGAACGCCCTTGCGGCCCTTCGCGAAGTTGACGATCCAACGCATTGCCAGGGCAATCTGACGGTCAGCGGGAACTTCCATCGGCACTTGATAGGTCGCTCCCCCCACACGCCGGGACTTTACCTCCAGGCGGGGCTTTACGTTCTCAATGGCCTTGTTGAGCGTTTCGAGCGGATCGACGGTGTCCGTGCCCTCGCGGGATTTGTCAATCGCCGTATAGACAATGTTCTCGGCTACGGTTTTCTTGCCGCGCCGCATGACGGTGCTGATAAGCCGGGCGACGACCGGACTCGCATAGCGCGCGTCCTTCTTGACTTCTTTGTGTATGACTCTGCGGCGACGGGACATAGTTCAATGCGAAGCTTATTTCTTCTTGGCTCCCTTGGATTCTTCCTGGCCAGGCTTCGGACGTTTGGCTCCATACTTCGAACGGCCCCGGCGGCGCCCATCGACTCCAAGGCTGTCGAGAGTGCCTCGGACGATGTGATATCGGACACCAGGGAGATCTTTGACGCGGCCCCCGCGGACCAGGACGATCGAGTGCTCTTGAAGATTATGCCCTTCACCCGGGATGTATGCGATGACTTCCTGGCCATTTGTAAGGCGCACTTTAGCGACTTTGCGCAGCGCGGAATTTGGCTTCTTGGGCGTGCGCGTCATCACCTGCACACAAACACCGCGGCGCTGCGGGCACTTCACGAGCGCCGGTGATTTCGATTTCACCGTGACTTTGCGGCGTCCTGTGCGGACCAGTTGATTGATTGTAGGCATTGGGCTGGCTATATGTTCCGGTCCTGGGTTCTCGGAGGACAAAAAAAGCACGCGGAGGTGCTCTTCTCACTTCGAATCCCCGACGCGGTGCGGGAGGAGAAATAGTAGGGAGGAGGATTGAGTAGGCAAGCAAAAAGTTGAGGATTTTGCGGTGGCGCGGCAACCCGAAGGCGTTCAGTCACCGCAACACCTGTCGCGCCACCTCGATGACGGCGTCCGATGAAAGGTTGCGCAGCCGGCAGATGTGGTCTTTGGAGGGCGGCGCCTGAACGGCAAGGCTTCCGGCGGACGAATAATGCCAGTTCCTGGAATTTGTCGGACCGAACAGTGTGACGTTATTCACGCCAAAGGCTCGGGCGAGATGCGAAGCCGCGCCGTCAACGGTGAACACAGCCTGTGCGCGCGAACAAAGCCAAAGGAAGTTTTCCAGCGACGTCCCGCTCGCTAGGCTGCGCACGAGGCAACCCGACTTTTCCTGGATCTCGCGGCAGTGTTGAATCTGCCAGTCCACGGAGGCGCTTGTCATAATGAAGTTCAAAGCCCTCTCGCCGTGCAAGGTGTCCAGCGTCTTCGCCCAGCGATCTGGCAGCCAGCTTTTCTGCCGCCAACCGGACGTTGGATTGAGAAGGACGAACGGCTCGCTTCCGAAACCCGCTGGCTTCCAGTGATCCGGCGGGAGATTCAAGCGCGGCGGACGAAAGGAACGTGCGGACGGCACGGGCGTGCTTTTCCAAAAGTACTCCGCAACGTAGCAGTCGCCGAGCTCTGGAACAATCACGTCGCGAAAAATGTGGTCGTGAAACCATTTCATCTCGCGCTTTTCAGGGAGCACGCACCTCTTGACTCGAGCGGGCGAGAGCAACGAGCGCACCGCGGATTTGTCCAACGGATCAAAACAATAGAGATGGCTTCGCCAGACCAGCGGAACTCCGCGTTGCGAGCGGACATCGGGCATGAGTCGAAGTAAGGGCGCGTGACCTCTGCGCGTCATGCAGACAATTGGCGCGCCGTGATGATCGCGGAGCTTTGACAGCGCTGGCTCGAGCAAAACGAGATCGCCCAGTTGCTTGTGAAATACGACGTAGCATCCGGGCATAGAATCAATCTCCCTTCGAATAGCTGAGATTCTGCCGATTTCAAGGTTGCCCCCAGGCAGAAAAACTCTGCCGCAATTGGAAAAAATCTCTTTTGCGGAGTGGTGGGTTTCGGCAAATTGCCCCTACAATTGTGCGCCTTTTCGTTTTCAAGCCGGACGGCATCGGAGATTTTGTGCTCGCAACGGGCGCTTTGCGGCTTCTGGCCGCCGAGTTTGGGGAGCAAAATCTTCTCATTTGTGTCCGGTCGGTTCTAGCGCCACTCGCTCGCTCACAATTTCCCCAAGCCAGTGTCATCGAACTGCCAACGGCGGCCAAGCGCAAGATCGTCAATTTGTTCGCCCGCAATTTCTTCTATTGCCTTCCCTTGTGGTTCAAGTTGAGGCGAACCCCGGTTGATGCGGCCGTATGCCTCCGGAGCATGAGGAACTATCTCGAGACGTTCTTGTTCTTTTCCGCGCGGACCAGGCGCTTCTTCGCTTGCGAGAACATCCTCCTTCGGCCTGAGAAGAGAGTGCGAGGCGTTGTCGAAGCTGTAGCAAGAAGGCTCTTTCGGCCTGAACTCGTCCCTTATCCCGAAAAGATCGATGATGTTCCTTTGGAGATCGAAGCTCACCGTCGCTTGGTGGCTCGGATCTTGGACCGACCGGTTGAAGCGAGCGAGGTCCTGCCGATCCTTCGCCCAACGCTGGAGGCAAGCGAGGATTGTTGGATTTGCGCGCCAATCACCAGCGCTTCGAAGGTTTATCCTTTTCCGCTTTGGAGAGAGGTTTTTTGCGTGCTCCAACCGGAAAGCATGACCAAGAGAATTCTGCTGGTCGGCTCGGAAGATCAGCGCTCCGGGCTGAATGAAATGCAAGCGCTCCTCCAGAGTGCCGGCTTAGAGGGCGTTCGCGCCCTTGTTCCCGGCGATTTGGTTGAGCTCTTGAATCTCATAGCAGAGGCTCAACTGATTCTCACGGTGGACACGGCCGCCGCGCACTTTGCAACGGCTCTGGACAAGTCCTGCGTTGTCTTGTTTTCGGGTCTGCACCGAGGAATGTTCGGCCCGTGGCGCCGAAGTGCGCGGCAACGCTGGCTGCTGCCTGAGGCTCCCCCCGGAAAAACAAAATTCAAGTGGCATGCGGGAATCTCGCCCGCACGGGCGGCCGCTGAAGCGCGCGAGGTGCTGCGATATCCCCAGTCCGGCAAGACAGTTGCGCACGATTCTTGCTTTCCGTAGCGGCAGCCTGCTGGACTGGAAATCGAACCGTCGCAAAAAGAAACCTCCCTGGCAGGCGGCTTGCTTTAAAACTTACTATGCCTGAACCACTTGACCATACTCATACCCACGGCGAATTTCGCCTCCGCTACGGGCATCCCTTGCCCTTCGGCGCGAGCCACGTTCCGGGCGGCGTAAACTTTTCCGTCTTTTCGGCCAATGCCACGTCCTGCACCTTGGTGCTCTTCGAAAAAGGCGACGTGATGCCCTTTGCGGATATTCCGTTTCCACCCGAATACCGCTTGGGAAACGTCTGGGCAATGACGGTTTTCGATCTCAACTACGAACAGATTGAGTACGGCTATCGCTTCGATGGATTGCACGATCCCCACCAAGGCCATCATTATGACCCGGAAAAAATCCTCCTCGACCCCGAAGCCCGGGAAATTAGCGGACGCGACGTTTGGAAACAGCCATCCAAACCCCAGGACGTCTATCCCTATCGGGCCCGCATCCCCTTTTCGGAGTTCGACTGGGGACACACCCGCCCCCTCAAACGATCCGAGAGCGAAATGGTCATTTACGAAATGCACTTGCGGGGCTTTACGGCACATCCGAGCTCCGGTGTAAAGCACCCGGGAACGTTCGAAGGTCTGCGCGAGAAGATCGGCTATCTCAAGGATCTTGGAGTCAACTGTGTCGAATTGATGCCGATCTTCGAATTTGATGAGCTGGAAAACCGTCGCACAAATCCCCTCACAGGCGAACAGCTCTGCAACTATTGGGGCTATAGTACACTCGGCTTTCTCGCGCCAAAGGCTGGCTTTGCCGCCACCGGGCGGCATGGCACGCAGATGCACGAGCTTAAGCAGCTCGCCAAAGCGCTCCACGAGGCGGGCATCGAAGTGGTTCTCGATGTCGTATTCAACCATACCGCAGAGGGCAGCAATGACGGACCGACGATCTCTTTTCGCGGCATCGACAACAGGACGTACTACATGCTCGACAGTACGGGTCGATATTTGAACTACACCGGCTGCGGGAACACCGTAAATTGCAACCACCCGGTCGTGCGTGGATTCGTTCTTTCCTGCCTGCGCTACTGGGCCGCGGAATATCATATCGACGGCTTTCGCTTCGATCTCGCCTCTGTCCTCGGTCGAGACTCTCATGGAGCGCCCCTCGCCAATCCGCCGCTTCTCGAGGCTTTGGCCTACGACCCAGTGCTCGCCCACTGCGATCTCATCGCGGAAGCTTGGGACGCCGGCGGACTCTATCAGGTCGGCAATTTTCCGTCGTACGGACGCTGGCTGGAGTGGAACGGTAAATTCCGCGATGCGGTGCGGCGCTTTCTTAAGGGAGATGTCGGCATCGTGGGGGAAATGGTTCAACGCATCATGGGTTCTCCGGACCTGTACCGTGCAGCCGGACGCAAACCGGCCGCCTCAATCAACTTCGTCACCTGCCACGATGGTTTCACCTTGCGGGATCTCATTTCGTATAATGAGAAGTACAACCTGGATAACGGCGAAAACAACAACGACGGCGCAAACGACAACTACAGCTGGAATTCGGGCGTGGAGGGTGAGACGGACGATCTCGAGATCAACACGCTACGGCTGCGCCAGCAAAAGAACGCTTTCGCAATTCTCTTCCTCAGCCAGGGAGTTCCCATGATTTACATGGGTGATGAATGTGGGCGCACGCAACGAGGCAACAACAACGCCTATTGCCAGGACGAGGATTGGAACTGGTTCGATTGGTCGCTTACTGCGAACTACAGTGAGCTCCACCGATTTGTGAAGGCCATGATTGCATTCCGGCGAGCCAATCCCGCATTGCGACAGGCTGAATTCCTGAAGGGCGTGGACTGCATCGGCAGCGGCTACCCGGATATCTCGTGGCACGGCGTCCAACCTTGGAAGCCGGACTGGAGTCTACCGAGCAGGTCGATTGCTTTCATGCTGTGCGGCCGGCACGGAGCTGCGATCGGCGGCGCCCCGCATTTCATATATAGCGCCATCAATATGTTTCACGAACCCCTGGATTTCACACTTCCTGTCTTGCCAAAAGGCATGGCGTGGCACCGGTTTGTCGACACCTCGCTTGCCGCCCCGGACGACATCGCGGAACCCGGCGCGGAACTTCATCTGGGCGGCAGAAAGGTGCTCACCGTCGGTGATCGCGCGACAGTCATTCTCATCGGAAGATGAATAGGCCTCTCGCGAGCCTCATTTTCGGGTGCGCTCAGCTTTCGCGAGTCGTCAAAAAGCCTTGTAACGCCAGAGGACGAAAAAACGCTCGGAACAAGAATACCCTTGCACTGTCTCGACGATGAGGCTACATATTCGCCCCTTTTAAACAGACCTAAAGAATGGCGAACAATCCGGAAAAATCCCCCAAGCCAAACGTGTTCGGAACCGTGCACAAACAAGCCAAGACCGCTTCCAAAGCGGCCAAGGAGAAAACCGAGACAAGACCGGACGAAAAACCGCCGGCCGCCGATAAGCCAACTCCGAAAATGCATTCTCCGTCTCCAGCGACCGCCAAACGCGAATCTCTCTCGCCATTTGAGCAAAGACAAAGAGAGAGACTTCTTGCTCTGAAGGACACTCTTCTTGATTCCATGAACGGAGTAGCCAAGGACAGCTTGCGTTCGCGTGCGGAAGGTAGCGAGGCGAGTGCATTTGGCAT
Organism: Terrimicrobiaceae bacterium; assembly: GCA_036525415.1. Taxonomy (GTDB): domain Bacteria; phylum Verrucomicrobiota; class Verrucomicrobiia; order Chthoniobacterales; family Terrimicrobiaceae; genus DASTFP01. Next base: position 21,290 of record DATDAL010000147.1, read on the forward strand.
GCACCAAGCTGATGCGGGCAGTGACGCCTACGACAGGGATTTTGCCCTGAGCCTGCTTTCCCAGGAACAGGACTCACTCTACGAAATCGACGAGGCGTTGAAACGCATCGAAAATGGCTCCTACGGCATCTGCGAGATGTCCGGCAAATCGATTCCACACGCTCGCCTTGAAGCCCTTCCCTTTACCCGCTACACTGTCGAATGCCAGGCCGAGCTCGAAAAGCGGAACCGCTTTCAGCGTGTCCGCCAGCCTGTTATTTCCCTGTTTGGTCTTTCCGACGAAGAGGGGGCCGAAGAGGACGAGGAAAGCAGCTCTGATACCAAAGATTAATCACGATGGCACAGGAAATCATCACTCTTGAATGTACAGAGGCCAGGGCAGAGGGAAAACCTCCTTCGCGGTACATGTCCACGCGCAACAAGAAGAGCCCTCGCACTCCAAACCGCCTCGAAAAGAAAAAATATAATCCCTTCTTACGCAGGCGAACTCTGCATCGGGAGATCAAGTAATAGCCATGCAGCCAAAAACACCCAAGCGCCGCTCGGCGTTCCGCCGCGCCAACCGCTCGATGCCACGGCGTCGTACGGACATTGCCGAAGAGGCGATCGACTATAAGAATCCCGAGCTTCTCAAGCGCTTTGTTACCGAGACCGGGAAAATCGTTCCACGCCGCGTCACCGGCATGTCCGCCCGCCTCCACCGCAAGATCACCCGCGAGATCAAGCGCGCTCGGGCCGCGCTGTTGATGAAGTGATCCCTTAGTCCGCGCTTCCAAATCGCGGAATGATCTTCGGTCTCCACTCGGGTTTCGATACGGACCCCGTGGAGACGTACTCGAAAAGCTTGCTCACTGGGAAGAGGACCAGTCCCGGAATTCCGCGAGCGTTGATGCGCACGGACATGTCCATCTTGTCCTTGCCGAAAAAAATATCTCCGTATCCGTAGAGGCTGAAACCGGCGCCTTCGATTTTGAGGTTTTTCGTGTTGATCTTTTCGTCTCCCACCTTGAAGTCCGCTGTTGCGAGCCTTGCTGTCTGAAAACCCGCTCCTGGGATAATCTTGTTAATGATCTCCGAGAGCGGACCCAGGATGGGGATGGCTAAAACATGTCCGTCCTCGACGCGGAGACTTCCGTCGCCGCGCATTAGCTCTTCCTGGCCCATGCGTGCTGTGAACTTGAAGTTCCCGCTCCCAACGCCTTGGGAGTCCTCGTAATCAAAATAGAGTTTTGTCAACTGCGCGAAATTCACGCGCCGAATGTCAACATCGGCACCAAAGGTCGGATCCGCAGGGTCAATGGAGACGATCGCGTTGACTCCGACATCCCCTTCCATGAGCTCCGCGCTCTTAATGTTCGCGATGACCTTGGTACCCGTAATGTCAACGTTCGCCAGCGTCCGTCCGAAGTTAAGGGTCCGATTCAAAAGGTCGTAGTCCAGACCGACATCGGACTGGATGGTGAGATGGAGGTCGTTCTTTCTCGGGTCCTTCAGATGAATCATACCATCGGCATGGACTTTCGGGGACTGACGAAAGCGATAGGGCTTTATGACCTCCGCGATTTTCGGGTCTATCCACATCATCACGTCCACCGGAGGCATGGTGGACTCCACATCTCGCAAGAGGACCCGTTGGCCGCCGAAGTCATAAACAAACGTCCCCTTGCCAAAAGCCTTGCCCCGTCCCAACGAGAAGTCGCGATAGGTGATAGCGCTCTCGGCAATCTCGATTTTTGACTGCGCCCAGTCCAGCGAGGAGCCGCGCATCGATGTGCGTCCCAGACGCAGGAATCCGGTTCCGGTGACTGCTGCAAAGTCCGGTTTGGGGCCTCGCAGGTCGAGCTGAAGGTAGGGAGCGTCGTGGAAGTCCATCAATTTAAGGGCCTCCCTCTCCCTCTTTCCAAGCAAAGGGGCAAACGCTGTCGGAGCAATGGTATTGCTAAGGTGGACGCGAAAATTCTCCGGCGCCAAAAGCAGATTGACGCCAATCTGCCCGCCGGCCGCAAGGAGCTTGGCGTCCCGCAAGAAGAATTTCCCGTTGCTGGCTGCAAAATCCGTGGAGAACGACTCGAAGTCCATCCCACGGAAAGAAAACGTTCCGATACGCATGCCGCCGGTGACATCGTAACGCACGGGAGAGGCTGAATGCACGAGCTTACCGGCGGCCTCAAGCCTCGGTGCGGCGGCAAATTTCAAGTCTTTGAGCGGAGAGTCCTTCGGCAGAAGCCTCCAAAAAGGCTCGGGCACGAGGGTGCTGGAGAGCTTGAAATCCAACACGCTGTCCTTCCACTGAGCCGAAAGATTCAGCGCTCCGCCCGCAGCGCGCACCTTCAACCGTTTGATGTTCAAGACCTTCTTCTCGTAATCCGCTTCGGCTTCAAGCCCATCGACGCGCCAATTGGGGGTGACGATTGGCCCACAGTGCAGCGAAACTGGCGAAATCCGCAGCGTTGTTAGATCCGCGAGGTCGCCGTCAATCTTCAGGCGGAGTTCGGGCGGCGCCCCAGGAAACTTCAGCGTGGAGACGGTGTCCATAACCTTGCTGAGCAGCTCTTGCCGTCCTTGCGGATGGGCCTGCGCCGCGGAGTGCTGAAGACGAAATGCTCGAGGATTTTGTAGGGAGCCGCTCAACACCACGTTCACCCCCTGCACTCGCCCTACCAACGAGCTGATCCGCAACTGATCGGGGAGGAGGAGCAGCTCCGCGGAGACCCCCTTAGCGTCAAGTCGAGGACTGTCCGGTTCCGTTCCAAGAGGGATCGACACATCGGTCTCGTCGAGCTGGACATGATCGACGGTGACCCGTCCCGCGAGCAAGTCGGTAAAGTTCACTGAAACCACCAGACGCTCGATACGCGCAAGGTTCCTCGCGCCGTCCCTCGTCTCCCAGACCTCGACGTTGTTGGCAATCAGGCCGCTGAACGGGTCGATCGAAAGCCTTCCAATTTCGGTGCGAAAACCGTTGCCGCCCAAAGCTCCTGCAACGCGCTCCTTCAGTCCGTATCCGATCCCGACTTCCTTGAGGTAGATGATTGCAGCGGGAAGAACGATGAAGACGAGAAACAAGACTGTTCGAATGGTCCAGCGGGCCAGAAAGCTGGGAATCGGAGGCAGGTGCATTCGGCAAGTAGAGAGGCAGGATTACAACAGATTCACCGGATCAACATCCACTGCGACGAAAACATCCTCGGGCAGCGGAAGGAGTGCAAGGGTTTGTTGAATCGCGCGCGCCAGCGGGCGCGCCAACGGCCCGCGCAAGGCGGTCTGAAATCGATAGTAGCCCCTGGCCTTCTCCAGTGGAGCAGGTGCAGTCTCGCCGACCGAGGCGTTGTGAGGGACAGTTTCTCTGAGCCTTCGCACCAGGGTCTGCGCGGTGAACTCTGCTCGCTCTCGCAGACGTGCGCGCACGGTGATGAGAATCATCCTGGAGAAGGGTGGAAATCCAAAGTGCTCGCGGAACTCCAGCTCTTGCTCGACAAAGCCCGCAAAATCATGATGCCGCGCGAACTGAATGGAAGGGCTGAATGGCGTAAATGTCTGGACGAGAACTTCGCCCTCGAGTTCACCTCGTCCAGCCCGCCCTGCCACCTGAGTGAGAAGCTGGAAAGTTCGCTCGCCCGCTCGAAAGTCGGGCAGATGCAAGCTCAAGTCGGCGTTGATAATGCCAACGAGGGTCACATTCGGGAAGTGCAGTCCCTTGGCGATCATTTGCGTTCCGACGAGAATATCGATTGCACCCTCCTTAAAGGCTTGGAGGGTTTGATGATAGGCGTTCTTGCGGGTCATCGCATCGGCATCCATTCGCGCTACGCGTGCTTTGGGAAAGACGCGCCTCACCACGTCCTCCACCTTTTGTGTTCCGACGCCCGAATGCCGAATGCCCGGATCCTGGCAGGCGGGACACACCTTGGGCGCGCGCACCCGGTGACCGCAAATATGGCAGGCAAGCTGCGCGGCGTCGCGGTGATAAGTGAGCGACACGCTGCAATCAGGGCACTTGCAAACGTGACCGCAGCGCTGGCAGAGCATCGTCGTGGAGAAACCTCTGCGGTTCAAAAAGAGAATTGTCTGTTCGCCGCTGGCAAGCCGTCTCGAAATCGCGTCCAGCAGCGAAGGCGTGCAAATCGCCTCTCCCCCTGAAGAACGTGCCGCCTTGCGCATGTCGAGGACTCGAATCACTGGCATCCGCCGATCATCAACGCGCTGGGTAAGTTCCAGCAGCCGGTACTTTCCAGTCCGCACATTATGCCAGCTCTCCAGGGAAGGCGTCGCGCTGCCCAGGACAACCGCGCACGCTTCACGCTGCGCGCGAAGAACGGCAACATCGCGAGCATGATAGCGAGGCGCCTCTTCCTGCTTGTAGGAGCCTTCGTGTTCTTCATCGACAATGATAATTCCGAGCTGGTCAATTGGCGCAAACACGGCGCTGCGGGCTCCGATAACGATGCGCGCCGCTCCCGAGTGAATTTTATACCACTCATCGTAGCGCTCGCCCGCCGAAAGATGGCTGTGAAGAACCGCCACTTCGCGCTGGACGCTGGCAAAGCGTGCTTTGAATCGTTCGACGGTCTGCGGAGTGAGGGAAATCTCGGGCACCAGCACAAGCGCGGTGCGTCCGAGACCGATCGCGTGCCGGATCGCCTGGAGATAAATTTCGGTCTTGCCGCTGCCGGTCACGCCAAAGAGAAGAAGCGGGCGAACAGGCGTCTCGATCGCTTTCTTGAGGGCTTCCACTGCTAAACTCTGCTCTGCGTTCAGGGCGAGGTCGTTCGTCGGAAGGAACGTCCCGCCGGAGCAGGGATCACGCGCGACGTCTTCCGCTTCGATAGTCACCCAGCCGTTCCGTTCGAGCGCGCGAAACACCGACTCATTCACCCCGATCAGATCCGCCAGCTCGACAATCGGGCGCCGACCGCCAGCCTCCTGGACGGCGCGCAGCGCGTCGGCCTGGCGGGGTGCTCTGCGCCCCAGTGCCGCGATTTCTTCCTCTGAAGCTCTCCGTCTCAGCCTCGCAAAATTGAGCTGACGCGGCGACATTTTTGCTTGGCGCACTACCTGCGGCAGCACGCAAGCCATTGCGGTCTCCAGAGCGCAGCAATAATATTCCGAAATCCACCGGGCAATCTCGAGCAGTTTGGGCCGGATCAGCGGGGTGCCTCCGATCACCTCATGGATTTCGCGTGGCGATTTGACCGCAGACGTTTCAAGAACTTCGACCACCGTCGCGAGCACCAGCCTTGCACGCAGCGGCACACGGACTCGCGAGCCCGGCGCGAGCGAGTTCACGAAGGCATCGGGAATCACGTAGTCGAGCGCGTGATCCCCGGCGCGGTCGGGAAGGACCCTCGCGTAACGTCGCATGGCAGGATGTTATTGCAGCAGGTTCCCGTCTGGGAAAGAATTTGGATAATCGCCGTGTCCGATGCGCTGAGAATGCAATAAGAGCGTCTGGCGCGCGTATGTTATGATCGCTCTCCCTCGATGAAGAAAACTTTGGCCGCCTTGCTCGCGCTCCTTGCAGTTCTGGCCGCCGCCCTTTGTGTCTATATCATGACCTCCGCAGACCCGGAGTATCTCCTGAGAGAAACCGCTTTCTATTTCCGCTACAAGAGATACGACGATCTCATTAGACAAGCCTCGGCTCGATACGGTGTTGCCCCGGAGCTTATCAAAGCGGTGATTTGGCGCGAAAGCCAGTTCCGACCGGAAAAGATCGGATCGCAAGGGGAACGCGGGCTCATGCAAATTACCGAAAGGGCCGCCGCAGATTGGGCACGCGCCGAGAAGATCCAAACGTTTGTCTCGACGGATCTTCTTGATCCAAAGGTGAATATCGAAGCCGGCACCTGGTACCTCCATCGAGCGCTTACCCATTGGTCGGCCAAGGACAACCCCGTTCCGTTCGCTCTCGCAGAGTACAATGCGGGACGCTCGCGCGTTCGCCGTTGGGTGCAGGACTCTGGAATGGGAGAAACCGCGGGCGCGGGCGACCTTCAAGCCGTCATGGATTTTCCAACTACGAAGAGCTACATCAACGCCATCATCGCACGCTACGATTTTTACAAGCGGCGCGGCGAATTCGCGGGCCTAAACCATCCCTGAATCGCGACACGATTCTCTCACTCGGTGATGATGTCCTTGTAAGTCATCCCTGACGGAATCATTGGCAGCACGTGCTCGGTATAGGGCGTCATGATGTCGAGGACATACGTGTCGTCGGAGTCGAGCATGCGCTTGATGGCCGCCGCGACCTCCTTCTTGTGCAGTACGCGTTCGCACGTGACGCCGAAGCCTTTACACATTTCGACGTAGTCCGGATAGACCCTCTTGAGGTCCTTCGGATCGCCCAGGAAAGTATGGCCTCTGTTGCCTCCGTGAAAACGGTCCTCCCACTGAACGACCATTCCAAGGTGCTGGTTATTGAGAATAATCACCTTCGCGGCAATCTTTTCGATGTGAGCGGTTGCCAACTCCTGGACATTCATCAGGAAGGAGCCATCGCCATCAATGTCGATGACCTGCTTGTCAGGGTTCGCGATCTTCGCTCCGATCGCGGCCGGATAGCCGAAGCCCATCGCTCCGAGTCCCGCTGAGGTGATAAAGGTGCGGGGCTTGTTGAAGTTGTAATACTGGCCTGCCCACATTTGGTGCTGGCCAACCCCCGTGGTGATGATCGCCTCACCCTTGGTCATTTCGTAGAGCAGTTTGATCACATATTGCGGCTGAATGGCGTCTTCGGTGTCCTTGAAACTCAGCGGGTGCGCAGACTTCCAAGCTTCGATCTGCTCATACCACTGCGGATAGCGTGTGTAGCCTTTCGAAACGCGCGCGAGACCCATGGTTTCGAGGATGCGATTGGCGCGTTCCAAAGCGTATTTGAGATCGCTCAAGATCGGGAGTTTCACGAGCTTGTTCTTGTTGAGTTCGGAATTGTCGATGTCGATATGCACAATGGTGCCGTGCTCGCAGAATTTCTCAACCTTGCCGGTCACCCGGTCGTCGAACCGCACGCCGATCGCCAGGAGAAGATCGGCTTCGTTGGCGGCATTGTTCGCATAAACCGTGCCGTGCATTCCCAGCCATTTGAGCGAAAGCGGATGGCTTTCAGGGAATCCACCCACACCCATCAGGGTTGTCGTCACGGGAATCTGCGCTCGCTCCGCGAACTCCGCCAGTTCCTCCGAGGCGTTTCCGCTGATAACGCCCCCTCCACAATAAATCAGAGGCTTCTTGGCATGCTCGATCATGCCAATCATCTCATGGATCGCCAGATCGTCAGTCTTCCTCATCGGTTGGTAGCCCCGAAGCGTAACCCCACGGGGATAGATCGGCTGAGCGCGCTTATTCTGTATGTTTTTGGGGATATCAATAAGCACCGGTCCCGGGCGCCCGGTCTCGGCAATATAGAAGGCCTCCTTCACGATTCGCGGAATGTCATTGATGTCCCAGACCAGGTAGCTGTGCTTGACCATCGGCAAGGTCATGCCGAATACATCGGTTTCCTGGAAAGCGCCTCTTCCGATCATATCCTGGTTTACTTGGCCAGTGATGGCCACGAGGGGAGCAGAGTCCATGAAAGCGTCGGCGATTCCCGTGACAAGATTCGTCGCGCCCGGCCCGGAAGTGGCCATGCAAACGCCGGCCTTGCCAGTGGCCCGGCCATAGCCTTCCGCGGCGAATGCGCCACCCTGCTCATGGCGAGGTAACACGACGCGAATCTTTTTTGACTTGGTCAATGCCTGGTGAATCGGCATCGAGGCCCCCCCCGGATACGCAAAAACCAATTTGACCCCCTCCCGTTCGAGACAACTTACCAGGATCTCCGCACCGTTCATGACCTGACCGCGATCAGGATCAGTGGATTGAGCGGAAGGTAAGGCGGTCTTTTTCGTTTTCATAGTGGACAGTGGAACCTTTCAACATACCCGCAAGCGAGCTAGAATAGCCAGCCCAAAAATAGCCGGAACATTTCGCGCCGTTCCAGGCACGTCATTCTACTACGGACAGGCCGCTCCTGGGGAAAGAGAAGCCCCGCCGAAGCGGGGCTGCCAGCGTGGAGTAAGGATTGGGAACGTGACTAATGACGGACGCTTGCACCCAATGATGGGGCGCGTCTTTCTCTAGTCAAGTTTGGCGGCGTTCTCGCCAACGAGATCGCTGTTCGTGGCTTGCTTTTTTTGGAAGACGACCCCGTCGCCCGCCTTATGAAAAATCACGAAGCCTTTGTTGCCGTATGGCACGTCTGCAGGATTTAACTCTGCACCGACACCCGTTGAAAAATCGTAGTTTTTTGTGGAAAGAAACACTGTCGATCCTTCAGAACCTTCCCTGACCTGGTAAGCATAAAGTGCGCTTTCACCCTTGGTTGGTATGTCATCCTCTCCGGCCGCGGGCGGAACAATCTTACCGGGCGCGGAGAACAATTTTGAACAATCTTTTGCGGTCAGATAGGCGCCGTCAACAAGACTCGTTACCCACTTACCAAAGGTGGGCGCTGCTACGTCTCCGGGCCAAGCAAGATCTGCATCTCCTGTGTTCAGACCATCGAGCGCCATCTGCGTGGTGGCAAGATGCAATTGCCTCATGTTGCTCAAGGTCTGGGTCATTTGTCCGCGAGCCAAAGCGCCGGTGATGGCGGGCAGCGCCAGGGCAGCGAGAATGCCGATAATTGAGATCACCACGAGAAGCTCGATAAGGGTGAATGCTGAAGAGCTCTTTTTCATAGAATTATATTGGGGGGGTGGTTCAGTTTCTTATCCACGCGGCCCGTTTTGTCAATCGATTTTACGCACTGAGCGTCTTATTTCCTACCGAGAACGCAAATTTCCTACCTCTTCGAGGACGGCAATCGCAAATACAGTGTTTAGCGGCTCCTCGAGGCCTGGAGGTTAGGCCTAGCCCAGGACTGTGAAGTATAACTTAGATTCCGTTGCGTGCAAGCTGTCCAGGCCCGTGGGACATTGCGTATCTTCGCTCTTCTGCACCAGCCGTTTGGGCGAAAATGCCATTTGCAAGTGCCGAGACATTCATGCTGGAATGCAAAACCATCGTGTGGTAGAAAATTCGTAAATCCCCCCAACCAGAGCGATTTCTAGGATGGGGATAAACCATCAGTAACGACAACACAATTTCAATCATGGGTGACAACAAACGATTTCGGGCCGGAGTTCTCTTCGGCGATGAAGTGAAAGAACTTCTCGACTATGCCAAGGCGAACGAATTTGCGCTTCCGGCAGTCAACTGCACCGGTACAAACTCGATCAATGCGTCGCTTGCCGCGGGCAGGGAAGTCAATTCGCCGATGATGATTCAGTTCTCCAACGGCGGCGCACAGTTCTTCATCGGAAAGGGCGTCAGCAAGGAGAAGCAGCTCGGGCCCATTTTGGGGGGCATCGCTGGTGCGCATTACGTCGATGCGGCCGCGAAGGCCTACGGGGTTCCGGTCATTCTAAATACCGACCATTGCGCAAAGAAGCTTTTGCCCTGGATTGACGGTCTGCTCGAAGCCAGCGAAGAGAACTTCGCCAAGACGGGAAAGCCACTTTACAGCTCACACATGCTGGATCTTTCCGAAGAGCCCTTGGAGGAGAACGTTGAGACCTGTGCGAAGTATCTTGCGCGAATGAGCAATCTGGGTATGACGCTTGAGATCGAACTCGGGGTGACGGGCGGCGAAGAGGATGGCGTGGATAATACCGGGGTCGATGAGTCGCGTCTCTACACTCAGCCCGAAGAAGTGGCCAAAGCGTATAAGGTTCTCAGTGCGATCAGTCCTAACTTCACAGTCGCAGCCGCCTTCGGCAACGTACATGGGGTTTACAAGCCGGGCAACGTGAAGCTGAAACCCACCATCTTGAAAGACTCGCAGGAATACATTACGAAAACCTTTGGCACCGGACCCAAGCCGGTGAACTTCGTTTTCCATGGAGGCTCGGGCTCATCGCGCGAGGAAATCCGGGAAGCTATCAGCTACGGCGCTATCAAGATGAATCTGGACACCGACCTCCAATGGGCGTTTTGGGACGGAATCCGCGCCTACGAGGCCAAGAATCGCGGTTACTTGCAGGGACAGATCGGCAATCCGGAAGGGGCCGATTCACCCAACAAGAAGTATTACGACCCACGCGTATGGCTCGGAGCGGGGGAGGCGTCCTTTACCAAACGCTTGATCGGTTCCTTCGAAGACCTCAATTGCGTCAATCGCAACCCATAAGCGACGAACTGGTCGCGCGGCGTGCGTTCTGTCGCGCCAGCCCTCGAGCGCGCCTGCTTTTCGCTGGGACACGATAGACTCGACAACCAGACGGCGCTTGCCGTACACGGTAAAGTGCACCCGACTCTCCCATGATCGACAATATCGTCTCCCTCCTCGGCGACAAGGCCGACTACCTCCTCAAGCACACCTGCCAAACCATTCCGACCAAACTCCTGCACCTGCCCGGTCCGGACTGGGTGGATCGCATTTTTGCTCCCAGCAACCGCAACCAGCGCGTCTTGAACAATCTGAATTGGATGTATCATGCGGGACGCCTCTCGGGCACCGGTTACCTATCCATCCTTCCGGTCGATCAGGGCATCGAGCATTCGGCTGGGGCGAGTTTTGCAAAGAACCCGCTCTATTTCGATCCCGAGAATATCGTCAAGCTCGCGATCGAAGGGGGTTGCAACGCCGTCGCCTCCACCTTCGGCGTGCTTGGCGCCGTTTCGCGCAAATACGCACACAAGATTCCTTTTCTCGTAAAGATCAACCACAACGAGCTGCTCACCTACCCAAACCAGCACAAGGAAATCCTTTTCGGCACGGTGAAGGATGCCTACAACATGGGCGCCGCGGCGGTGGGAGCCACCGTTTACTTCGGCTCGGACGACGCTTCGCGTGAAATCATAGAGATCTCCGAGGCCTTCGCTCTGGCGCACGAGCTCGGCATGGCAACGGTGTTATGGTGTTACTTGCGCAACAATGCCTTCAAGAAGGACAAGGATTACCATGTTTCCGCCGATCTCACCGGACAGGCCAACCATCTCGGTTGTACTATTCAGGCCGACATCATCAAGCAAAAGCTCCCCGAGAACAATGGGGGCTACAAGGCGCTGAACACCGGTGGATCCACCTATGGAAAGCTCGACGAGCGCATCTACACCGAGCTCACGAGCGACCATCCCATCGATCTGTGCAGATATCAGGTGGCCAATTGCTATCTGGGCCGCGCGGGCCTTATCAACTCCGGCGGTGCAAGCGGCGAGCACGATTTCGCGGACGCCGCATTCACGGCAGTGGTCAACAAGCGCGCCGGCGGGACCGGGCTCATCTCAGGGCGCAAAGCCTTCCAGCGCCCGATGGAAGAAGGGGCAAAGCTCCTGCATACGATTCAGGACGTCTATCTCTGCAAGGAAGTCACGATCGCCTGAGCGCCGAGATCGCCTCGGGACTCACGGCCGGAAATTCTGTCTGTTGTAGCGGCGGATTCGAGCGGTTGGCACAACCGCCTCTGCAAGGGGAAAGGCTTTGCCCATTGCCGCTTGCAAGCGGCGGGATTTGCTCTTAAGTCGCAGGACATGTCTTTGGAACGTTCTCTGCTTTCGGCGCAGGGTTACATCGAGCTCGATATGCCCGATGAGGCACTGCGAGAGCTCGACGCGATTTCCGCGAAGGATCAGCTCCGCGAAGAAGTGCTGCAGATGAGGCTATTTATCGCGATGCGCGCAAAGCGCTGGGAACAGGCCCTGTCGGTTTGCGCGCGGCTGCGCGCGACAAACCCCGAGGGCGCCACCGGTTTTATTCATGGAGCCTTCTGCCTGCACGAAATAGGCCGCACGATTGAAGCCAAGCGACTCCTCCTCGAAGGCCCGACGTCGCTCTTGCTCGAGCCGACCTATCACTATAACCTGGGCTGCTACGATGCAGTGCTCGGCAATCTGGACGATGCCGCACGGCACCTTGAAAGGAGTTTTCAGTTGGACGGAAAGTTTCGTGAGATCGCGAAGTACGATCCCGACTTGAAAGCGATTCACGGGCTGCTGGGAAAATGACCGCGGACAAATCAGTCGCCGATCGCGTTCAAGCCATCTTCGAGTGCAATTTCGTACGCGGTGTGGAGCTTGGCGCCTCGGTGGCTGTCTGGCAGGACGGCCAGCAGGCATTCTGCTTTTGCCAGGGCTGGAGAGATGCGGCACGCAATGCGTTGTGGATTCACGACACGATGGTGCTCGTTTGGTCGGCAACCAAGGGACTTTCCAGCGCATGCGTGCTTCACGCGCTCGAAGGCGCCGGGCGCGATCTATCGACGCCGGTGTCGGAGTTCTGGCCGGAATTCGCGCAAAATGGTAAAGGGAAGATCACCGTGGCCGAGGTTGTTTCACACCGCGCGGGCCTCTCGGCGCTCATCGACAAGACCGCTGACGTTCGGGACCATGACGCAGTGATTCGCGCCATCGAATCGCAAGCACCTCTTTGGGAGAACCGCAACGAACACGGGTATTCGCCGCGCCTCTACGGTTACCTTGCCGATGAATTCGTTCGTAGGCTCGGCGGGCGACCGCTTGGCGAGTATTGGCGGACGAATTTCGGCGAACCAATGGAACTTGATCTCTGGATCGGCCTTCCGGAATCGCTGCACCATCGAGCCGCGCAGATGATCGCCGCCCGCGCAGGCTGCGGAGATGTGGAGGACGAATTCTTCCAAGCCATGGCGACGCCTGGATCGTTGACTCGGGAAGCCTTTTCCACGCCCTCGGGTTCGATTTCTCCCTCTGCCATGAATTCCCCGGCCCTGCGCTCTGCGAGCTTGCCCTCACTGGGTGCAATCGGCAGCGCCGAGTCCCTGGCAAAGTTCTATGCCATGCTTTCCCTTGGAGGGGAGTGGGAAGGACGGCGGTATTTTTCCCCAGGCGCCGTCGACTGGATGACCACACGGCTTGCTCAAGGGATCGACATTACGTTGCGCACGGAAACAGCGTTCTCCGCCGGCTTCATGCTGGACCCGCTCGACGCTTCGGGGCGGAAGAAACGCCACATTTTTGGCCCTTCGAACTCTGCGTTCGGTCACCCCGGCGCCGGAGGCAGCCTCGCCTTCGCCGATCCGGAAAATCGGCTTGGCTTTGCTTACGTGATGAATCAGATGGAAGCTGGTGTATTGCCCAAGTCTCGCGCCCTCTCACTCGTGCATGCCCTCTACGATTTCCCGTGATTTGGTGTTGACAGTTCCGAGCAAAGAACTAGCCTTTCCATCCCGCTTTGCATCGGGACTTATGGCATACGCAGAAGTCATTCTCACCGAAAATATCCCTAGTCTCGGCGCGGAAGCCGATCTCGTAAAAGTCCGTCGTGGCTTTGCGCGCAATTTTCTCATCCCGCAGGGCAAGGCCCTGGAAGTCACTCCCAGTTCGCTGCGCAAGATCACTCAACTGAAAGCCAAACGCGCCGAGCGCGAAGCCGGCGAGCTGACCGCCGCCGAGCAACTGGCCAGTAGAATCAACAAGCTCGTCCTTAACTTCACTCTCGAAACCGGCGAAACCGGAAAGGCTTTCGGTTCGATTACGTCAAAGGATATTCATGATCGTCTTGCCGGGGAGCTGGGCGATGTCGAGCTTCTCAAACATGCCGTGACACTCGAAAGGGCCATCAAAGAGAGTGGCGACCATGAAATCGAGGTAAAGCTGCACCACGACGTGACCGCCAAGCTGCGCATCAAGATCTCCACTCCAAAGCGCGCTTCTGCCGAAGAGGCACACGAAGCAGAGCCTTCAAAGAAAACCGCCCGCAGGAAAACCCCCACGAAAAGTTAACCTCTGCAGCGATGGCCAAAGATTCTCCGGCAGTGTCCGTTGAGAATCCCGTGAAAAAAACTAGCGGGTCTGGCCAAGGCAAAGTTCGCGAAAGCGGACGTTCTTACTCCCAGAAAAGCGGAGCTTATTTACCAGATATTCACAGGTCGCTTCCGCAGAGCCTTGATGCTGAGAAGGGGCTTCTTGGTTCTATCCTCCTTGCGCCAGGGCGCGTGCTTGACGAGTGCATCCAGCAGCAGGTGGGCGAGAAATACTTCCATCATCCTGCTCATGCCAGGATCTTTACGGTGCTGGTGGAAATGCGCGAGGCGAACAAGCCGATCGACCTTATCTCCCTGACCCAACTCCTGGAGGATCGGCATCTTCTTGAAGAAGTCGGCGGAGCCGCCGCGGTCACCGACTTGTTCACATTCGTTCCGACCGCCAGCAACGCCGCTTACTACCTCGAGATTCTTCGCGAAAAGTACCTCTTGCGCGAGATCATCGGCACTTGCACCGAGTATTGCTCTCGTGCTTACGAGGAACAGGGCGATGTCCAAATTCTGCTCGACGAGGCCGAGCAAAGGATTCTCGCGATCGGTGATGATCGCTTTCGCGGCAAGGTTCCTGAAATGAAGGAACTGGCGATGGAAGCACTCGATAGCATCGAAAAATTGTTTCAAAACCGCGGTGCATTAACCGGACTTCCCACCGGCTTCAAAGGGATCGACATCATGACGAATGGAATGCACGCCGGAGAGATGATTGTTGTCGCTGCGCGTCCCTCAATGGGAAAGACCGCCCTCGCCATGAACATCGCCGAGCATGTTGCCATCGAAGCGGGGAAACCGGTCGCTGTTTACAGCTTGGAAATGAGCACTCAACAGCTTATGCAGCGTTTGCTGTGCTCCCACGCGCGCGTCGACCTCAAAAAAATCAGAGACGGCTTCATTGGTAAGCACGATATGAGGAACCTGATCCAGGCCACGACGAAACTTTCCGAGTGCAGGATGTTTGTTGATGACACGCCCGGACTCGGAATTCTCGAGCTTCGCGCCCGCGCGCGACGACTCAAAGACCGCCACGACGTCCAGTTGATCGTCATTGACTATCTCCAGCTTCTTCGCTCTCCCAGCCGGCGTGGTCAGGAAAACCGCCAGATCGAAGTCGCGGAGATTTCGTCCGGCATCAAGGCCCTAGCGAAGGAATTGAGCGTCCCTATCGTCGTTCTCGCCCAGCTCAATCGAAATCCCGAAGCCCGCACGGGTGATAGCAAGGGCAAGCCACGCCTCAGCGATCTGCGCGAGTCAGGCTCTATCGAACAAGACGCCGATCTTGTCGGCCTTCTCTGGCGCGAGGAATACTACGCCGACGACGACGAGGACAAGAAAGAGATCGAAGGCAAAGCCGAGCTTGTGATCGCCAAACAGCGAAATGGCCCAGTCGGAGGCGTGCCCCTGACATTTCTCAAGCACATTACTCGGTTCGAAGACCGGGCGCCGGAGCGCGAAGAGCCCGTCCGGTAGTAACGCCGATCGGCTGTGGCCGGCATCGTTCAAGCCAGGTTGTCAGGTCAAAAATGCTTGCTCAAGGCAGCGAGAACACGTTCCACGGGCAATCCGATAACGTTGCTCATGGAACCCTCAACGCATTCGATCAGACGTCCTCGATCCTCTTGGGCGGCATAACCACCTGCTTTGTCGAAGGGATGAATGCTTTGCAGATACTCTTCGAGGTCAACGGTCTGCCGGGGGCGAAACTTCACTCGCGTGGATTCCACAAAGCGGCAGAGTTTTTTTTCACTCTTTTGGACAAGGCAAACACCCGTCAACACTTCGTGGACGCGACCACAAAGCCGCTCCAACATGGCCCGCGCTTCGTGGAAATCGCCGGGCTTTCCAAAGACCTGCCCATCGAGCGAAACCAAGGTGTCGGCGCCCAGAACGACGCGGTCTGGAAACCTCGAGGCGACTTCCACGGCCTTGCGTTCCGCGTTGAGAAGGCAAAGCTCCCGTGCCGTCCACCCTCCACCGGTCAGCTCTTCAGTCCGGGCGGTCTCGGTCTGAAAATCGATTCCCGCTATTCGGAGCAAGTCACGCCGCCGCTGGGAAGCGGATGCCAGAAGGAGAGCGGCGCGCGTCTTCGGACGGTCAACTTTCAATGAAGCGGTCACCGCAAATGCCGGCGACCCAACCGCGCCTCAGCGCGAACCCCAGGCGCGACTCAAAAGGCGTCATGGCCGTTCGCGAGGCCGGTACCCTCGCGGATGCTGGCAAGCTGTTTGCGAATACGTCTGGAGGAGTCCGGACGATTGTTGATAATGCTGATAATTCCGGCCACAAAGGGTAGGACGGTAGCCGCTCCCGCTCCGATAAGCGCAACCGCCGTTCGTTGGCGGGCCGACTGATCGAACTTGTCGGCGATCAGCAGACCGACACCGAAGCCAATCGCAGCTTGCGAAAGCGCAACAATGCCCGTCACCGGGAGGTTATCGCCGAATTTGTCGAATGATATGGAAGACATGTTATTGCGCAACGTAGGTTTGTGATGTCGGATTTTCAACTGGAAATGGAGACGATGCGCGTTCTCGGAATCGATCCTGGCGAAGCTCGCGTGGGAGTCGCTGTTAGCGACGACCTCGGAATGCTGGCGCATCCTCTCGAAACGATCGATGTTTCGAAACGTGACCCGTGCGATCGCATCGCCGAGCTCGCAGCGGAGAAGGCGGCGCGCGCGATCATCGTCGGCGTACCTCGGAACATGGATGGCTCGTTTGGTCCGGCGACGGAAAAGGCACGCGCCCTGATCGAGAGGCTTAGGCCGCGTGTCCAATGCAAAGTCATTTCCTGGGACGAGCGTCTCACAACCGTCGAAGCTCAGCGAGTGCTGCGGGGGGCGGGGAGAAAAGCGAAAACTCACCGCCCCGTAATCGATCAGGTAGCCGCGCAAATTCTTCTTCAAAGCTGGATCGACGCGCAAACATGAGATTGCGGCTGACCATCGCCTATGATGGCGGGCCGTATGCGGGCTGGCAAAGCCAGCTCAGTGGAAATACGGTGCAGGATATCCTCGAAAGCGCCTTTCGGAAAATCGCGGGAACACGGGTGATCGTTCATGGATCAGGCCGCACCGATGCTGGGGTTCATGCGCTAGGTCAGTGCGCACATGTCGAGGTTTTCGGCACGATGGACTCCGCTGATTGGCAGCGTGCCCTGAATGCCAATCTCCCGCCAACGATTCGCATCGTGAGGTCGATCCGCGTGCCTTCGGATTTTCACGCGCGCTTTTCCGCGAAGGCAAAGATTTACCGCTATCTGGTCCGGAACGGGACCATACTCCCGCCGCACGAGTTTGGCCGTGTCTGGCACGTGCCTCAACCCCTGAATATCGAGAAGCTCCGTCAGGCTGCGGCGCTCTTTACCGGGCGCCATGACTTCGCGGCCTTTTCTGCCAGCCGCGGCGAGCCGAACGGCGAGACGGTGAGGACCATCCGGAGAATCGCCCTTTCCTGCCAGACCGGCTTGATCGCCCTAACGTTCGAGGGAGACGGGTTTCTTTACAAGATGGTCCGCATGCTGACGGCTGCGATGATTCGCCTGGCGCAACAGCGCGAGAACCTCGAAACTTTGCGAGCTCGGTTGAGGACGGGCGCTCCGAAATGGAACCATGTTGCTCCGGCGGAGGGACTTTACCTCGTGCGCGTGCGGTATTGAGAATCTTAACGATTTCCTGCCTAAAACGGAACGCTTGGATATCCTGGACTCCGCATCGGGCTGAATACCCCTCGCAAGGAAGGACCGCGCTATTCCGACAGCTTGTCATCGGGGCTGCTCATCGGTTTGATTTTCACCGCCAGAGCGTCGTAGCTGAACCGAAGATTCGCAGAATCTCCGATATACCTCAAAACGTCCGAGGCCGGCACATTCTGAAGGCTCAAGGTCACACGGATGTCGGCGGTTTGCTGCGGGGATACCATCCAGACCACGTTCACTGATTGCTTGCCCCCGCTGAGCTCGCGAACCTTTTGCGAAACGAATGCAACGGCTTCACGCACCGTCACGTCGCGAAAATCCACAGTCGGAATAAGGATCTTCTTCAGAGCCTCTTCGAGGCCGGGTCCGCCCTGCTCGCGCTGAGCAATAGCTCGGAGATAGTTTCGCGCCGTGAAATTCTTCGGATCGATGGCGAGAAGGGACTCGAAAAGAGATTTTGCAGTCGAGTACTCTCCAGCCTGAAAGGCCCGTACGGCTTCCGCCTGCATCTCGTGCTGCTGCGCTGCGAGGCACGAGAGCGCCAGAAACAGGAGCGCAAGGACCTTCTTCATTGCTCATTTTACACACGGGCTTGGTGCAGTTCAATTGGCGAGCGACTTGAACAAGCCGGGCCATCTGTTAGCGTGCGCGGCGAGATGCGGAAGCGGCTTGTTCTTGTGTTAATGCTGTCAGCTTCACTCTCCACTGATCTGCCACGGCTTCATGGTCAAATGACCGAGGAAGAAAAAAGAAAGCTCTTCCTCAAAGCCCGCGAAGATATCCGTCCGGTTCCGCGCCCAAGTCCCTCTGTCACGCCTCGGCCGAAACCGAAAACTGCCCCAACGCCAACGCCGACCCCTCGCTTGACGCCAAAGGCGACTCCGGAGGCTGAGGAAGTCGAGCCGACACCGCGTCCGAAGCCGACCCCCTCGCCGAAGCCAACTCCTGATGTGATTCCTCTCACATCGCCAGAGCCGCCGCCCTCGCCAACCCCTCCGCAGATTCCCACAGGCAAGACGCCCGCAGGGGAACGGCTCAGCGCCCCTATTCTGATCGAAAAGTCCGGGCTCGAGGAAGACCAGGGCCTGGAGCCCGCCCCGAAAAGCACCGGCGGCTGGTTTAAGCGATGGCGTTATCTCACGCCATCGGTGCGCAGAGGGATCGACCAGGCAAAGGTCAAGAAGGGTCGTTGGAAATATCTCATAGTTCACAATAGCGGCACCCGGCAGGGCAACGCCCGTATTTTCGATACCTACCATCGCCGGGTGCGCAAGATGCAAAACGGCCTCGCTTACCATTTTGTGATCGGCAATGGCAGATCCTCAGGTAACGGCGAGATCGAAATAGGTGCACGCTGGCGCAAACAAATCAATGGGGGTCATGTGGCTAGCGACTACCTCAATAATATCGCCATCGGCGTCTGTCTTGTAGGCGACCTCAATCGCGATTTCCCCACCAAATCCCAGCTTGCTGCTCTCGACGAGCTCATCGTCTATTTGCGCGGCCGAGTAGGAAAAATCAAAGGGAAGCAGACGATCGTGCTACCGCACAAGAGAATCAATCCCAAGCCAACCGATTGCCCGGGTGACCGCTTTCCTTATAGCTGGCTACGACGAAGGTTTGGCTCATAACATAGCGAATCATGAAAGTCGGCATTACGGGAGTCACCGGATTTATCGGTTCGCGCGTTTCGGCGCATTGTGGAAGCCGCGGCCACGAAATTGTCGGCTTCTCGCGGCGTCCGACAGCGGGCGCCAGGTTGTTCCGCGCAGACACACCTCCTGACCTCAGTGGCCTCGATGCCATCGTCAACCTGGCGGGAGAACCCATTCTCGGCCTTTGGACAGCGGAGAAAAAGCGCCGCATCCGTGAGAGCCGCATCGCTGGCACACGGCGAATTGTTGAAACGATCCAGCAGATGGCCACGCGGCCGCGGGTGCTCCTGAACGCCTCCGCAATCGGCCTTTACGGCGACACGGGGGAAACATTGGTTGACGAATCCTCGCCAGCGGGAAGCGGTTTCCTCGCCGAGGTCTGCCAGGAATGGGAGGGCGAAGCGCGTCGCGCCGAATCCTTCGGACTGCGCGTCGTCTTCGTACGCATCGGTTTCGTCCTCGGTTCGGGTGGTGCGCTCAAGCTCATCCGGCCCGTCTTCAAAATGGGTCTCGGCGGCAGGCTTGGAACCGGCCGTCAATGGATGAGCGGCGTGCACGTTGAAGATGTCGCCGGAATCATGGTCTGGGCTCTTGAAAACGAGACGGTCAACGGTGCTGTGAACGCGGTGATGCCCGCGCCCTTTCGAAATGTGGATTTCACCAGAGAGCTGGCGAAATGCCTCGGGCGTCCAGCTGTATTCCCCGCGCCGGCCTTCGCTTTGCGCCTCGTGCTCGGCGAGCTCTCCGGGCTCATGCTTGATAACTCCCGGGTAGCGCCACGGATCCCGTCGGAAGGCGGCTATAAGTACCAGTTTCCCACCCTTTCTGCGGCACTCGAAAACGTTGTCCGACAGTAGCAGGGCATCGGGACGCCGACCGGGTGACGCGCGGCCTTCAGCACGTTGTGTGAAGGATCGCGAACGTGTTCTTGGCTTTGAGATCCCGCAGCAGCCGGCATGCCTCCTCCGTCGGCACGGCGACAACTTCGATGCCACGCCGGCCTGCCTCCTCTCGAATCTCTGGCCGTATCGGCAACCGGCCGTATGCGCCGGTGCCCACGATCAGCTGGCTTCCGCCCCATGGAATTTCCTCCTCCAGCGACAAAGGTGTATGCCCGCTCTCCTCGCGATACTGCTTGGAAAGACCCTTCTTGCGCTTCCTGACCTTGCCTCCGTCGATCACCACATCGTGCTCGTAGCGCTCCCCCTCAACCTCGATCTCACCAAACGCGATCAACCTTGCTTTCATGGTTCTCTGCCTCCTGAAAAACGTTCCTACTCGTTCGCCTCGACGTCAACGGGGCAGGTGGTCTACTTTTCCCGTTAGCCGTTTGGGGCAGTGTAGCCGCGGAGCGGCAGGATAATCCACCGCCAATCCGCTGAGCGCGGGATTCATACACCGGAGCACATTGTGCGACTAGAAACCAGAAAAGAGGTCCATCCCGGAAAACAAGATGCCCAGCTCCAGCATTAGGCTGGAACTGGGCATTAACTCTGGCGACGACCTACTCTCGCGCAAGCTAGACAAGCACTACCATCGGAGCTATGGCGTTTCACTTCCGTGTTCGGGATGGGAACGGGTGGGACCACCATGCAAAGATCACCAGACGATGAAGAGTTGAGATCTCAAATTTGAAATTTCAAATTCCCAGGTGTCTGACGACCCCGCAATCATTGCCATCTTTCAAGAGAACGTTCTCGTTCTCTGACAACCGCATACAAAGGCAAACCCGCAATTTCAACGATCTGAATCTGCATGAAGCTGATCGAAGAATAAAAAAGCCGAACGAACATTAGTAGTCCTAAGCTCAACGCATTGCTGCGCTTATACCCGGACCCTATCAACGTGGTGGTCTTCCACGGTTCTTCAGGGAGAGCTC
>DATDAL010000148.1:0-2081 GCA_036525415.1 Terrimicrobiaceae bacterium
AAGGAATGTGCCCCAAAGTCTTTCAGATTCAAGCCATCGGTCTTGCGGAGTCATCCGATACCACTCTTGCCACTCCTCGTCGCAGATGGATTCAATCGAAAGCATGGAATGCAAGATAGCGGAAGAACGGGTCAACGAAAGGGTGAAAGACCAGTGGAAACGTCGAAGGCGGATTTCGCGCAAATCGCGCAAAGCTGAGACTCTCGTTCTGGCCTTACGTGAATACTTGAGCGCCCTTCGCGGTCTTTGTGCGGAATATGTAATAGTGCGAAGTACACAGAGGACGCCAAGTTAAAAACGCCAGAAAAGCTGAGACCTGACAGGCCAGGATTCGTCCCTGTCGAACCACTCGCCAACATGCTCTTCGAGAATGCTCGAAGCAAAGGGGGTGGAATTCTTCGCGGAATTTGATGCGAAGTTCTCATGGGAGCGGATCGAGATTGAGGTCCGGTTCATTGTGAGCCGCGACAGCCATAGGAGAGGTGCTCTGTCTGGACGAATTAAATGAGATTACGCGCGTCCGTGGTTTCTCGGTGTTTTGAGCGAAGTAAGTTGAAGCTGCGTCGATCGCTTGCTCGAGGAATTCGGTGCGTTGGGACGCGGGAGCACGGCCTTCCACCGCTACCATCCAGATCGCTGGCAAGTCCTCGAACGTCATCTCGGGCTTCATCCAGTCCTTCATTGACGCAGCCTTGACAGTCACACGCAGTCGTTCGCTCGACTCGGAAGGTTGCCCGGCAATCTGCAGCCCATCGAGACCGTTCCAAGCAGTGGACCCGATAGCGAGTGCCGCCACGGAACCGAAAGCATCCTCAGGATGTGTCCGCGGAGTCGGGCGTGCTTCTGGGCCTGCCGGCTTCATGGTGATTTCCTTACCTGATGGCGCAACGCATGCCGCCTGAGTCACGACAACGACATCAGCATTTTCTGCGATGTCGTTGCGATATCCCCGAGCGTGAAGAGCTTCCTCAGTGAGCATCACCAGTCGGTCGGCCGTATCAAGATCCTCCATTTCCTGAGCCGCCATCACCATGTAATTGGACCTGGCAGGAATTGGGCGATCCGACTTCGCGTTGATCACCATATGGGGTGTTGAGCATCCTGCCATCGATAGAGCGCTTATTGCTGTGAAAATCTGAATTTTCATTCGTGGATTTTTGTCGGTTGGGTTGAATTGTGAATCGGTTCAAAATGAGGCTATCTGTCCGCCGTTTCCGGCGCGTTACCTTCGCGATGTCAACGTGGGCATGCGTATTCAGGCGTTCCCCTTTCGAAGCGCTCGCCGTTTGTTTGGAGGATTTCACCCAGAGCTGGCCAAGGAGGACCGCAGAGATCAGCTGCAGCGAAGCAATCTGAAGAGGAAAATCGACAAGGCTATGAATGAGCACTCCGAAGAGCGACAGTGTGCAAAGGGCGACCCACATGCCATGCTCGCGCGTTACGGCCCGGGGATCGCGCTGAAGGTACACAATCGCGCGGACTATGCCGCCGGCGATCAGAACCGTCCAAAGAGCAAAGCCCAATATTCCCCACTCCAGGATTGTCTGGAGATAGTCCTGATGAGCGTAGCGTAAGATTCCGCTGATCTCGCCTGCGTGTTCTTGTTGAAGGAAGGGAAAGACAATCGGGAACGTGCCCGGTCCGAAGCCGAACCATCCGGACGCACTCAAGGATAGCAAACACGTGCGATACATCGCGAGTCTCCCTTCCCAAGGCGCCACGCCTTCTGAAGCAAAGACTGCGCTTAGAGTCTGATTCCAGCGGATGAGAGAGCGATCGATGCCGAAGCTCAGCATCAGAATCACCGCGCAGCCGAGGACGATGCCGGCAGTCGCGAGAATTTGCAGCGTTAGAAATCGCCTCGGTCGCCGAAATGCGACCGCCGCGCCGCCGATTGCCATACCCGCTATAATCACAATGCCAATGAGCATTGAAGCTCTTGAGGTATTGACGAACACGGCAGTGATGCTGGCGATGAGTAGAAAACTCCAGAAGGCGCGCTCGAACTGGCCCTTGTTGCTGCGGAAAGCGAGGATCGTCTGCCCCGCTACAAGCGGCAGAGTCAAGTTGATGAAGGCTCC
>DATDAL010000149.1:0-45593 GCA_036525415.1 Terrimicrobiaceae bacterium
GATCCATCCGAGGGACACCGTGGTTTCCGTGCGCATCGTCGCAGCGATTTTCCATTTGAGTGGCTCGCTTCGCGGCCTCTCTCTCAATGCCTTCTCGGACAGACCCGCGGCCCGCAGTTCTCGAATGAAAATCCCTTCCGCCTTCTCCTCTCCGGCATCCTTCATGAGCACTGCCGCCTCATAGCGTTGCCCCTGATCAGTCCGGACGCCTGCATCCGTTTTTGGCAGCAGGGCTAACAATCGTTCCCGAAACGCCTAGCTCCCAAAATACCACCCCCTTCTTAAGGTAGACTGGAGGGGTTGTCCCTCGGGAGTCCTCGCTCCGCAACTGCGGGCGGATTCCTCTCGCATCCTCAATAAACGACGCCCGGGCCAGCTTTGCGGACGGCGCATTCCAGATTGCCGAAGATTGGCTTCGCGGAGGCAGAGACGCTGCCGCGGCGATTATAGCGGCGATCAGGCCTGCTGGTTTTTGTGAGCACCCATTTCGGGCGCGTCCGGGTTCACTTCAGGACCGAAGTAGCGCAATATAACCAGAGGCTCGGTCTCGCTGGTGTTTTCGTAGGTGATGCCGGCTTTTGCACCTTTTTCGATGACAAAGTATTCGTCTTCGGTGAGTTCGTGGAAACGAATAAGCGTCGGGCTATTGAGCGGTCTGCGATTGATTCTTCCAGTGCCTTGCACACAGACGAGTCCATAGGCGCCGGTATCCGTGATGGTTGCTTTCACGCCTGGCTCCACCGTGAGCTCCTTCGCGGTGAACAACTGTTGGCCGTCCACCTCGCCGTAAACGATCCAACGGTCGATGTAGCCTTCGCTTTGGGCATGGGCGATAGGCACGGGCTCGAGGTAGTGATTTTCCTTGAATCGCAGGTCGATGTTCTTGTCCCAGTCGAGCTGGTCGACGATAAAGTCGAGATCGTCATGGTATTGCTGAGGCATATCCTTGACGAGGAACTGCCAGGGATAGAAGCGACCTTCGACCAAATTCTGATACATTGCAAAGACGTCCGAACCCCACTGGGGCTCATAGGTACAGAGCGATCCGGGTGCGTGAAGAATGCACGGGTTAATGAGCCACCCCGAGCCGATCTTCAATCGATAGGCTCTTGATAGATCGAGGATGCCATTGTCGCACGTGTTCCAAGCATCGAGACACTTGCGAACTCCCGCCTTCGTCGTGCCGGGTTCGAGGCCCATGAAAGTATACGGAAAATTATTAGCCGTGCGATTATATTGCGCCGGGAAATAGTAGGCCTCGGGCTTGCCCTCCTGGCCGACCAACGCGGCCTGGGCGGCGCTCTGATGCATGTGGTGCGGGATCGGTCCCATGTTGTCGAAGAACTTCGAGTAAACCGGCCACTTCTTGTATTTGTTCCAGATCGACTCGCCGATCAAAGTGCTGCCGCATTCGGCCACGGCTTGCTGGAGCGTGAAGCGGTTTTTGCCCACGACGACATAGCTTAGACCTTCGTCTGGCGTGCGGCCTTCGTTGGCTGCGGGGGTGGTGGAAGCGAACCAACGTTCGTCGATTCCGCCTCGATTCAAACCAAAGGCGTAAAGGTCATCGGGATGGAGCCTGAGTCGCCTGCCAGGCTCGAGAAAGGCGCGCGGAACCCAGCAGGGGGCGAGCCGGAGCACGCCACCTGTCGCACTGATCTCGTCGTCAACGAGTTTGGCAACGTTGCTCTCGAGCGTCTTCAGAGCAGTGAACGTCTCCATTTGTCTGTTCAATAAGGGGTCTAAGTAGCTTATCGGTGCGGCCAGGGCCGGCAAGTCCGTTTCGAGGCAACACGCGGCAAGGAAAAACCACGAATCCTACGTTCAGTCCGTCGCCTCAACTTCGCGAACGATCCGGTCTTGCGCCGAGAATAAGGTCGCTGGCGTCATGCCATTGGGGAGCCTTTCCCGTAGGCCGGGCCTCGAAGCAAAGCCAGCTTCGATCGGAAACGCCGATAAAGTAGCGAACCGCCGTCTGATCGCGGAGCGCGAAGCCGCGCCGGACTCCGTAGACCGCTTTGACGCCGCGCATGGCGCCCGATGTCCAGACCGGGCGAGCGTAGAGCACGCCAGCCTGGCCGGCCACTGTCTTGGCGAGCAAGCGTCCGCTCTCTGGCGGAGAAGCCATGCGCCAGAGTATCACTTCGATATCCTCACCTAGGAAACGCGCAAGAGGACCGCCGGCACTCGGCGAGAATACCGAATAGCCCCATTTTGTGCGATCCAATTTCAATGTCAGTCCACCGACGGTCACGTCTTCCTCGACCTTCGGAAGCTCGAACGGGTAGTCCGAACCTCCAAATCCACAAAAGCCCGCGCCGCCGCCTCCTCCGCCGCAGCTTCCACCCGAGGCAAAAAGCACAGAAGCCATCAGGCACCAGAATGCCACGCCGAGGACGACCTTGAGCATGGTGTAGAATACGGCGGGCGGTCTTCCTCTGCAACATGGGCAAGTAATTCCTCTCTCAGGAGATTCAAGCAAGTGCGTTTGAGCTTCACGAACTCACTCGAAACAAGCACGTCCACGATCCGCGGACGCGCAAGATCGACATCGAAGAGAGCCTTGAGCCGTCCAGGCCGGCGTGTCAGGACTGCCACGCGCGAGCCGAGATAGACGGCCTCATCGATGTCATGAGTTACGAAGAGGACGGTCATGCGGTACTCGCTCCACACATCCAAGAGCAACTCCTGCATCATCAGACGCGTCTGGGCATCGAGAGAGCCGAACGGTTCATCCATAAGCATGACACGCGGTTTGTTGACCAGCACACGAGCAAGCCCAACGCGCTGTTGCATGCCACCGGAGAGCTGAGCGGGATAGTGCGCGCCAAATTCCGAGAGGCCGACCTTTCGCAAAATCTCGCTCACAATTTCATCGCGTTCCTTTCGCGGAACTTCTCGGAGCTTTAAGCCAAAGTCCACGTTCTGCCACACCGTTTTCCAAGGGAACAGTGTCGGCTGCTGAAACACGACACCGCGATCGGATCCGGGTCTCACGGCGGCTTCGCCGTCCACGCGCACGTCGCCCGCTTGGGGTGCTTGGAAGCCGGCGACCGTGCTGATGAGGCTGGACTTTCCGCAGCCCGAGGGTCCGAGGATGGAAAGGAAATCGCCCGGACGCAACGTGAGAGACAGGTTTTCGAGCGCGGTCACCGCGCTTGGGCCCTCACCGAAGGCCAGAGTCACGCTTCTCAGATGAATGGCTCCCCGACTCATCGCGTCCCCTGGTACCGCTGCCAGGGCATCAACCGTTTGCCGAGAAACCGGACGACCGCGCTGGAGGCCATGCCAAGCACGCCGATGACGAGCATCCCCACGATGATGTCGGGATACTTCTGCATGGTATAAGATTCCCAGGTGAAGTAGCCGATGCCGAACTGACCCGAGATCATTTCAGCCGTAACGACCAAGAACCAGCAAGTACCCATGCCGATCGTGAGACCTGTGACAACGGAGGGAAGAGCGCCGGGAAACACGACTTCACGAAAAATCGGCCACGTCTTCGCCCCCAAAGACTGAGCGGCGTAAATGAGCTTTCGATCGAGGCTTTCCACGCCGTGGATCGTGCTGAGGAGGATGGGAAAAATGGCACCCAGAAAGCAGATAAAAATCATGCTCTGCTCCGCCGTTGGAAACATCAGAATCGCCAAGGGAATCCATGCCACGCCTGGAATAGGACGCAGGATCTCGATCGGTGTCATAATGACGTCCTCCATCAAACGCGAGCGTCCAATCAGCAAGCCAAGCGGCACAGCTGCAACCAGGGCGAGACCAAAGCCGATCGCTACCCGGCGAACGCTGTTTGTAATATGCCGCAAGGACTTTGGTGCCTGCGCAAACTCGACGGCCGCCGTCACGACCATACTTGGGGACGGAACATGAGCGAAGTTGATGACTAAGTGGGTTTTGTTATTGGAGGTCAGTTCCCACAGGCCGATGAAACCGGCAAGGGCAACAAGACGAATCACAATGCGTTTCAGGGAACCGAGGTTCCACCGCGCACGCGATGGCTTGACGGGCGCGGCGCTTTGTATCTCTTCGATCGAAAGGATGGCAGTGGACATGGCTTTTCCTGCGGTGGACGGTTTTCCAACCGCCCGAATAGACGGCGGGTCCTCTAGTCTTCAATGGGATGGCTTCTGCGCCACGTGGGTAGCCCGGCATCGACCCACGCTTGAAGTCCGCCAGCCAAGGATCTGACATTCTTGTAACCCATGCGTTGCAGATTCTCCGCAGCGAGCGCCGAGCGATTCCCTGCGCCGCAATAGGTCACGATTTCGGTTTCGGGATCCGGCGCCCATTTTTCAATCTCCAGCTCAAGCGTCCCTCTGGCGAGATGCTCGGCATTGGGAATATGCCCGCGCAAGTATTCGTCTCTTTCCCGCACGTCGAGTAGCAGAGCACCGCGCTTGATCGCTACGGCCGTTTCAGCGGCGGAGATCTCTGTGATCCTCGACCGCGCCTCGGCAGCGAGCTTGAGAAAGCGCTCGCCGTGTTTCTCGGCGACTTGAAGTTTAGCGAGCCTGAGCAAAACGCTCGCCGCCCACGAATTTACGAGCTTCGGCATAGGTTAAAAGGTTTCCGTTGTTTGTTTGCGCCCATTTCTCGGCACTGGACTTCTCAAGAAATGCCGCGATGTCGTTGCCATTCCGGATGTACCAGACTTTGTCGGCGAAGAGCTTTAAGCCGGTTTCACGATCATGCACAAAGGCGACGCGCACGGTCTTACCGCCCTTCTCGAGCTCATTGAGCGCTATGAATGTACTTGGAACATCTTTGTAGAGGCGCACCTTTTCCTCGCCGTCCACCCAGACTTGTCCCGCATTCTTAGCATCGACCAGCGCTTCACCCGTGACAAAATCCTTAGAATTGAAAGGAACTGCACTGTAGTCCTTCAGGCGAGCGTCGTAATCCAGGCCGAGTTCTTTCGCGGCCTGGCGAATATATCTGTCATCCACAAACTCACTGACCTTGATGTCGTGAGACGTCTTCTTGAGGATCTTGAGAGTTTCCGCCGCGCCGGCGATGGCTTTCAGGACCTCCGGCTTGAAAGTATAGTCGCGCGTCTGAATGCCGTGCGGACCATGAAAAGAATAGAAGACCTCGGCTTCGATTCCAGTCCACTTCTCGTATTTTTCGGCCAAGCTTTCCGGGTCTTCACGCAAGAGGCGGTCGCCTTCCAAGGTGGACTTTAGATAGGCAACTACGATCTCCGGATATTTCTCCGCGAAATCCGAGCGCACCTGAATGCCGTGGGTGGTCGGCGCCCCCGTGCTGCTGCCGTCGAGAATCTTCCGGGCAAACCCGCGGAACGGGAACAATTCGCCAAAGGGCACAAAGTTTGCATGAGCATCGATCTGCCCCGATTTTAGCGCCGAACCGCCGACCTCCGGAGTTTGTGTGATGATGGTGATGTCCTTTTCCGGGTCCCATCCCTGATCCTTCACGGCACGAAGTAGAAAGGCATGCGCCGTCGAAGCAAAGGGCACGGAGACCGTTTTGCCTTTGAGTTCTTTTACGTCTTGGACAGCCGATGTCTCGGGAACCAGCAAGGCATTGCCGGCCCCCTGTAAACCGGAAGAAAGCGACGCGATATAAACGGTCTTGATCCCGTTGTTCTGCCTCAGGAAGGCATCATGCCCGACGATGGACGGAAAGTCCGCCATTGAAACGATGTCCAACCGGTTCGCGAGAATCTCGCTGTTGAGCTGGGCACCCGTCGGCAAGTTAAGCCAGGTGATCTCATACTTGACGTCCTTGTAATTTCCGTCATGCGGGAGGCACTTTTCGAGAAGATTCAGTTCTCGCACAACCGGTCCGCCGGCTGCGCAATTGATGGTGGTGTCTTGCGTACCTATCGCTATGCGAATGGTCTCTCCTGCTTGCGCGAGGGAAAGTGCAAGTACGCTAAGTAGTATGGTTATCTTCATCGCATTAGGGTGGTTTGGGCGCTGCCTTATTTTCGCAGGGCGGCCAGGCGTTCAATGGACCGGCGCGCGGATTTTTGCACTCCCGTATCCGGGTCGTTCAGGAGAGGTTCAAGCCGGGTGATCCATGCAGGATCTTGCGACTTGCCCAAGGCTAAAGCCCCTGCAACGCGTAGGTCGGCCAGTTCATGTGACAGCAGGCCCGCCAGGCGTTCATCGCCGCCGGCCTGCAAGCGCGAAAGGCTCAAGGCGGCCTCCCGCACCACTTGCCAGGCAGGATCGTCGAGTGTGTGGCGCAGGGCGGCCTCGGCAGCCTGGCCGGGAAACCGTCCGAGCGCGACAGCAGCTTCGCGCCGCACTTGCCAGTCAGCATCGGACAACGCAGCGACGAGGTCGTCGAAGACGAGGGCTCCATCGAACTCCGCAACGGTCGTCACGGCAACCTTGCGCACGGTGGGGCTTTCGTCTCGAAGCGCGGACCGCAGCGCGGGCAGGAGGTCGTGATTGCGATAGTGCGCCAGCGCGATCACGGCTTCGCGGCGCACCGCGGGCTCGGCATCGTTGACGTTGCGAAGAAGGCCGTCCACCGCGCCTGGCGCGCGGCGCTCTCGCAATGCAATGACGGCGGCGAAACGGGTTTCCGGAGCCGGATGCCCGAGGCCTTCGATGAGATAATCGACAGCGGCAGGATGGCGAAACGAGCGCAAGACCTCGCTCGCCGAGAGGCTGACTTCTATGTTGGAATCCCCCGCAGCCCGCAGCAACGCGGGAATCGCTTCGGGATCGTTGCCGTAGTCAATCAGCTCGATGGTCAGTTTTCGGATCGAGTCCTCCGGATGCTGGAGATAGGCGACTAAGACTTTGGTTGGCAGACGTTCCCCGTCCTCCAGGCTTTGGACCAAGGTCAGGAAAACGTTCTGCGTTTGTTCATCATCAAGAGTGATGCTCATCGGATCAAATAAGGTATTTTTACAGTTATGGCGTTTGTCGGGCAGTCCACCTCGCAAGCGAGGCAATACCAGCAGTCGTCATACTTCATGTGCGACTTGCCCGTTGCTGGTGCGATAGCGAGGCAGTCCACGGGACAGGACTCCACGCAGATATGGCACCCCTTGATACATCGCTCCTCATCGACTACGACCGGAACGTCGAAAAGACGGGCGACCTGACGGTTGGACACCGACTTCGCCGTGGCTGCGGCTTCGGCTTCCGACGAAAATTTCAGCCTTCCGGCAACTATGGGTCTTGCGTTCATGCTGCGAGAGATTCAATGCGGAGCCGGTGGTAGGACCGCAGTTCCTCGGCATCCAGAGAAACGACATAAGGCTCCACAGGCCTTCGAAAGAGGTTCATTGCACCGTCAGCGCCCTTCTTGAGGTTGACGTGGACGAACCAGTTCGCGTCATCCATCTCTGGAAAATCCAGCCGGTGGTGATAAAGGCCCCACCTGCTTTCGGTGCGAAAGAGCGATGCGCGAGCGGCCATTTCGGCGCAATCGCGGATGAAATCCGCTTCGTTAGCGCGCATCAACTCATGCGGATCTGTCGCGCCCAACTGTGCCAATTCCTCAAGCGCGCGCTCGAAATACTCCAGCCCCTTTTCCAAGCGATAAGCCGACTTCGGCGGCTGCAAGTAATCGTTCACCTGCCGGCGAAGCTTGTATTCGAACTGATGGGGCGGAATGCCGTCCGGCCGTGACAACGGGCGGAGCACTCTCCTCTGCTCCGCCTTAATCTGCCCGTCATCGAGCCTCGAGTCCTTAACGGAGCCGATGGACTCGACCGCATTCCGCCCGCAAATTTTCCCATAGGTGAAGGCGCCGAGCATGTAGCCATGCGGGACAGAAGCCATGTCCCCCGCGGCATACAAGCCCGGCACCGTCGTTTCCCCCCGCTCGTTGACCCACACCCCAGAGGCGCTGTGCCCGCTGCACAAGCCGATCTCAGAGATCGACATTTCGACCAAGTCACTGCCGTAGCTCACCCCACGCCCCGCGTGAAAACGTCCGCGGCTCGGGCGCTCCGTCGTGTGCAGGATCTGCTCGATTTCAGTCACGGTCTCAGCCGCCAGATGGTCCATCTTGAGATAGACCGGACCATTCGCGCCATGGAGTTCGCGATAGAACTCCCACATCATCTGACCGCTCCAGTAATCGGAAAGCATGAAGCGATTTCCCCTGGCATTCACGGTGTAACCCCCAAAAGGCCCGCTGACATAAGCGCACGCCGGACCATTGTAATCCTTGAGCAAGGGATTGACCTGGAAGCACTCGATGTTCGTCAACTCGGCGCCAGCGCGATAGGCCATCGCATAGCCATCCCCCGCATTGGAGGGATTTTCATACGTGCCCATGAGATACCCGGACGCAGGCAGACCAAGTCGTCCGCACGCCCCGCAGGCCAAAATGACCGCCCTGGCTTGGATCACCACAAAAGCGCCCGTGCGCACGTTGAATCCCATCGCTCCCACCGCCCGTCCCTCGTCGAGAAGTATCCCAGTGGTCATCACACGGTTCTCAACCTTCACACCCGTTTGCCTAATGACGCGCGTCAGAATCTTCTTGATGTCATATCCCTCAGGCATCGGAAGCACATAACTGCCCTTGTGGTGGACCTTCTTAACGTCGTAATCACCCGACGGTGTCTTCTGAAACTTTACTCCCCAGGACTCCAGCTCCTGAATCATGCCAAAGCTCTCCCGAGCATAGGCAAGTACTGCCCGTTGATTCACGATGCCGTCATTCGCCATCGTGATCTCCTTCACATACTGCTCAGGCGTCGCATGGCCAGGAACTACCGCGTTGTTCACCCCATCCATCCCGAGCGCAATCGCCCCGCTGCGCTTCACGTTCGCCTTTTCCAAAAGAAGCACCTCACCGCCCGGCAACGCCTCCTTCGCCTTTATCGCCGCTACGCTCCCAGCCGTCCCACCGCCGATTACCAAAATATCGGCGCGAATCACGGTTTCATTGGCAGTAGTGCTCATGGAATCAAAGTAGCTTCCGCATCCAGCTGCCCAGTCTGCGTTAACATAATAACGATATTTTTAGTCGTTATTTTGTCAATAAGGAAACTATGGGATTCCATAGGCGGAAGGATCAGGCTGGGATGGTACCGTCGAGATCCAGAAACTCTTCGACGAACGAATTGGCCGGGGACTCGCGAACTTCGTCTGGGGTGCCGATTTGCTGGATGGCGCCTTGGTCGATGATGACGACGCGGTCGGCGACTTCGAAGGCTTCGTCCTGGTCGTGGGTAACGAAGAGGCTGGTCAGGTGCGTTGTGTCATGAAAGCGGCGCAGCCAGTGGCGCAATTCTTTTCGCACCTTCGCGTCGAGTGCGCCGAAGGGCTCATCGAGCAGGAGCACCTCCGGCTCAATGGCTAGGGCTCGAGCGAAAGCTACGCGCTGGCGCTGGCCGCCTGAGAGCTGGCTGGGAAGGCGCTTTGCGAAATCGGCAAGCTGGATGGTCTCGAGGAGTTGCTCGACGCGGGCTCGGATTTGTGGCTCGGGCGGGCGCTGGCTTCTCTGTCGCACGCGGAGTCCAAAAGCGATGTTTTCAAAGATGCTAAGATGCTGAAAGAGAGCGTAATGTTGGAAGACGAATCCCGCCCGGCGTTGATACGCGCTCTGGCGCGTGACGTCTCTGTCGCCGAACAAAACATTCCCCTCTTCGGCAAATTCGAGCCCCGCAATGACGCGCAGGAGCGTTGTTTTGCCCGATCCGCTGGGTCCGAGCAGGGCCACCAACTCTCCGCCCCCAACTGTGAAGTTGACGTCATTCAATGCGACGAACTTGCCGAACGTTTTCGTGATGTTCCGGATATGAATGCTCATGATTTGTTATTCTCCAGTTTCGGCGGCGGCGCGGAGCTGGCGCTCTGCCTGCCACTCCGCATAGGTCTTAATGATCAAGGTCACGAGAGCAAGGATGGATAGTACTGAAGCGACAGCGAAAGCCGCAGCGAACTGATATTCGTTGTAAAGGATTTCGATGTGCAACGGCATGGTGTTTGTCTTGTTGCGGATATGCCCGGAGACAACTGAAACGGCTCCAAACTCCCCCATGGCTCGCGCGTTGCACAGGATCAAGCCATAAATGAGACCCCACTTGATCTTCGGCACCGTGACACGGGTGAAGATCTGCCAGCCGTTGGCGCCGAGCGTCATGGCCGCTTCCTCTTCCTTGTGGCCTTGCGCCTGCATGAGCGGAATGAGGCCGCGGGCAACAAATGGAAAAGTCACAAAAACGGTTGCGAGGATGATACCTGGCGCGGCAAAGATGACCTTGATGTTATTGTCGTAGATGAATCGGGCGATAAAATTGCTGCTCAGCATTTCCGGACTCGGAAAGAAGACAGGGCCGAGCCAGCCCTGCCGGCCAAAGATCAGGACGTAAATCAGGCCTCCGATGACGGGGGAAACCCAAAGAGGCAGATCGATGAGTGAGATGAGCAGGGATCGGCCACGAAAGTTAAATCGTGTCACCGCCCAGGCGGCGAATAGGCCGAATATCGCGTTCAACGGAACGGCAACGGCTGCCGTAATGAGAGTCAGCTTCACAGCATGCGCCGTTGCTCGGTCTTCAAAGGTTTTCAGAAAAACCTCGACGCCCTTGGAGAAGGCCTGCTGAAAGACCACGAACAAGGGAAGAACCAGAAAAATGCCGAAGAACACGAGGAGGGTGCCGACGAGAAGCGTCTTGACCAGAGGCGATTCCGCTGTAGCCCGCCGGGGGGCGGCGACTTTCGTTGGAAAAGTGCTGACTGCGCCGGCCATTATGCCACCCCTTTCCTCTTGTTGTCCCAAGCCTGGAAGCTGTTGCTCAAGAGCAAGATCACGAACGAAGCCACGAGCATGACGAATCCAAGAGCTGCGGCGCCGCTGTAGTCATACTGCTCGAGTTTCGTGATGATCAGAAGGGGCGTGATTTCGGTCTTGAAGGGAAGGTTTCCCGAAATGAAAACCACCGAGCCGAATTCGCCGACGGCGCGTCCGTAGGCCAGGGTGATCCCGGTGAAAATCGAGGGCAGCAGCGCGGGAAAGATTACACGCCTGAAGGTTTGCCACCGGCTCGCGCCAAGCGTTGCCGCAGCCTCCTCGACGTCTGCCGAGAGGTCTTGAATGACCGGTTGCACCGTGCGCACCACAAAGGGAAGGCCTATGAACGTCAAGGCGACAAAAATTCCCAGCTGGGTGTACGCGACCTTGATCCCGAGGGGCTCCAGCAGCGAGCCGATTGCGCCATTGCGGGCGTAAATTGTCGTCAAGGCGATGCCGGCCACCGCCGTCGGCAGCGCAAAGGGAAGATCCACGATGGCATCGAGGACCTTGCGTCCGGGAAACTCGTAGCGTGCGAGCACCCAGGCGGCTATGACCCCGAACACGCCGTTGACAAGCGCGGCCGCAAGGGAAATGCCAAAGCTCACGGAGTAGGATGCGACGACGCGCGGCTCCGTGATCGTCCTGAAAAAATGCTCCCAACCGCCGGTAAATGTTTTGAGAAGCAGACCGCTGAAGGGAATCAGAACAAGAATGCTCAGGTAGACGACGGTGTATCCAAGCGAGAGCCCGAAGCCCGGTAGAATTCGACGCGATTTTGCCATTAGCCTGCATGTCTCATGCGTCCATGGAATAGCGCATGAAATTTCGTGTTGGACTGCCTGGAGAAGGATGCGCCCCGAGCATGCAGGCTCAGGCAAAACCGCCTCACAATGAAGAATGTTTCCAGCATAATCTCTCTAATGATTAGGCGGTTTTGTTTTCTAACCCGGATGCCAACAGGGGTGTTTTCCTCGGGCGTTTTATAGAACACTCTGCTTGCTTTTCTCATTGGGGCTCGCTTCATCCGGGTTAGATATTTTGCCCTTCGGAAATCATCACTTTGAAGCGGTCCAGAATCGTCTGCACCGCCAGAACGTGAGCCTCAATCTGCTTATCGAGAGCCGCATGATGCGGGGTTTCAAAAACAATCTCGAAGGGGCGAGGCTTCTGCTCGGGTGGTGCGGAGAGAATGCCATCATAGCCCTTCTCGATGATCCCATTGTTTGCCTCGAAATTGTCGATGCTCTTGTCGAAATTGCGCGGAAGGATGCGGCCGGCCTCCTCGAGCGCCGGCTCCAAAACGTGTCGCGTGAGTTCGTGGCCCTGGACGAAGCCGTAGAGACCTTCGCTGGTATCGTCGCTGTGAAGGGCGATGATCCCGTTGAAGTTCAGTTTGCGAAGCTGGCGTTCCAAAATCTGAACCTCCAGCTCATTGGAGCCTTTCCAAAACTGACGATTGAGATCCAAGCCGCTCCGCGTCCAGCGAGAGCCTTCAACGTACGCCCACGGATTGCTTACGGGGTAAACGAACAGCTCGTAACCGCGAGCCCGCTCCGGATCATCGTGTAACCGTTCAAGAAACTCGATGGCCGCGTGCACGCCGCTCTCTTCGTCGCCGTGGACCCCGGCAAACAGACCGACACGGAGATAACTGCTCTTCTCTCCAGGACCAGCGAAGAGATATCGCGGAAGGCCGTGAGGGATGCCAAGGGAATCGCTGAATCCCAAATGCGCCGCGAAAAGGTGGTCCGACCCGCGCGACAGTTCGTCGAGCGGACGCAGGAGCGCCCGTAGCGACCGGCGTTGTTTTACGGATGGACGGCGAGGTGCAGACACTGGTATCGGCATTTCTATTTTGCCTGGTAAATTTGGTCAAAGTACCCGCCGTCCGCGAAGTGCGCCCTCTGCGCCGCATCCCATCCGCCGAAAGCATCATCCACACTGACGAGCTTGATCCGCGGAAAAAGTGCCGCCTTGGGATTTCCCTTGCGGACAAGGAAGACGATGGTCGAAGTGTATGGCGCCGCGTTGTTCGGCAAGCGTGATTTCCAGTTGTTGGCGATCAGACCGGCCTTGGCGATGGCTTCGATGTCGGTTTCCTGATTCATCGTTACCACGTCGGCATCGAGCCCGTCGATCACGGCACGGGCTTGCTTGCTTGATCCGCCATTTGAAAGATCCACCGTTGGCGCTAGGCCGTTCTTTTTCTTGTAGGCGTGCGCAAAGGCAAGGTTGTACTCCTGGTTGAACTCCCGGGTCACATCATAGGAGACATTGAGAATATTCGATGGGGAGGCGGCAAGCGCCGAGCCCGCGAAGATCAGGGAAATCAGCCAGCGTTTCATGGGCTTTTCTCAATTGGGACACGCACGGAATTCCCCCACTCCGTCCACGAGCCGTCGTAGTTTTTCACCTGTGGGAAGCCAAGAAGGTACGTGAGCACGAACCACGTATGGCTCGAACGCTCACCGATCCGGCAATAGACGATCGTCTCGTCGGCGGGCTCGACTCCGAGGTTTTCGATGTAAATCTTGTGAAGCTCCTCGACGGACTTGAAAGTTCCGTCATCGTTTGCCGCAGTTTTCCACGGGATGCTGCGAGCCCCCGGAATGTGGCCGCCGCGAAGCACACCCTCCTGCGGATACTCCGGCATGTGCGTGATCTCTCCCTTGAATTCCCCCGGCGAGCGGACGTCGATCAATGGTTTGCGCGCGTTGCTGTGCTGGAGCGCTTCGTCCTTGAAGGCGCGGATCTTTGCGTCCAGCCTCCCGGCCGGCACCGGATAATCCGCCGCCGGTAATTTCGGGACCTCGCGGGTGTAAGCACGACCCTCAGCTTCCCATTTTGAACGTCCGCCATTGAGCAGCTTCACCTTGTCATGACCGAAGAGCCGGAAGACCCAGAGCGCGTAGGCCGCCCACCAGT
Source organism: Terrimicrobiaceae bacterium (assembly GCA_036525415.1). Classification (GTDB taxonomy): domain Bacteria; phylum Verrucomicrobiota; class Verrucomicrobiia; order Chthoniobacterales; family Terrimicrobiaceae; genus DASTFP01. The sequence goes on from DATDAL010000149.1 coordinate 13,675, forward strand.
TGGCCTTGTCACCGTAGAAGATGATGGTCGTGTCGGGCGAGATCCCATTCCTCGCGGCAAGTTTCGCGAACGCGTCCGGATGGATATAGTCCCGCTGCACGGGATCGTTCAGGTCGGCGCGCCAATCGATATGCACAGCGTTCGGGATATGGCCGGTGTCGTAAAGAAGGATATCTTCGTTGCTTTCGACGATGCGGATGCTTGGGTCGTTGAGGTGCTCTGCGAGCCAGGAGGTTTCAACCAGGCTTTCGGGAGTTGCGTAAGTGCTCATAGGTTTTTTTGGAACGGGTAGTGTTGTGGCCGCCGTCCGCGACGGCCAGTCTTGGTTGCGACGCTTGGAGAGCGGCGCTACAGAATCGTCTTGCGGGCTTCCTCAGCCAGCGCGGTGCTCAGGTAGCGTTCGCCGGTGCTACAGCCCACCGTCACGATCAATTTCCCTGCGTTCTCTGGACGCTTTGCAGCCTGGATTGCCGCCCAGACGTTTGCGCCAGTCGAGATGCCGCCGAGTATACCTTCCTGCAGCGCAAGCTGCCGGGCCGTGGCGATTGCGTCCTCGTTCGTTACCGTGATGACATCGTCCACGACGTCCAGATTGAGATTCTTCGGGATGAAGCCCGCGCCGGTGCCCTGGATTTTGTGAGGACCCGGTTTCAAGGGCTCACCATTGCGAACCTGCGTGATGACAGGCGAGTCTCGCGGCTCGACGGCAATCGACCGAAAGTTCGGCCTGCGGGGTTTGATAACCTCCGAGACGCCCGTGATCGTACCGCCAGTACCCACCGCGGAAACAAGGACGTCCACCTTCCCGTCGGAATCCTTCCAGATTTCCTCGGCAGTTGTGCGGCGATGCACCTCGGGATTGGCTGGATTGTTGAATTGCTGCGGAACCCACGAATCCTTGACCTCTTGATGTAACTGCTCGGCGCGGGCAATGGCCCCTTTCATCCCTTCCGCGGCGGGAGTGAGCACAAGTTGCGCGCCAAGCAGGGCGAGCAGAGTACGGCGCTCGAGGCTCATGCTCTCCGGCATCGTGAGGATGAGCTTGTAGCCACGAGAGGCGGCCACAAAAGCCAGCGCAATCCCTGTGTTCCCGCTCGTCGGTTCGATGATGGTTGTCCCGGGCCTGAGCCGTCCCTCTTTTTCCGCCGCTGAGATCATCGCTGCTCCGATCCGGTCCTTCACACTCCCTAGCGGATTGTTAAACTCCCCCTTCAAGGCGATGGTCGCCGGCAACCCTTCGGTGACCCGATTGAGCTTGATCAAAGGAGTGCTTCCGACGGACGATACGACGTTCTCGTAGTAAGCCATATTCAGTTCTTCGCTGTCGCTTCGGTGGGCTGATAGATCCGGTCAAAAATGCCGTTGTCATCGAAATAGATCTTGCCGACCTTCTGCCAGCCTCCAAACACGTCGTCGATGGTTACCAAGTCGATACTGGCGAATTTGTCAGCGTATTTCTTCGCAATTTCAGGATTTCGAGGACGATAGAAGTGTCTCGCCGCGATCTCCTGGCCCTCATCGCTATACAGGTATTTCAGATACTCGGTTGCGACTTCACGAGTGCCCCTCTTGTCAACTACCTTGTCCACAACCGAAACAGAAGGCTCGGCGAGGATGCTGAGCGACGGCGATACGATCTCAAATTCTCCTGGTGACTCCTTGAGCGCTAAGTAAGCTTCATTTTCCCACGCGAGAAGGACATCTCCCAGTTTACGCTGGCTAAACGTCACCGTTGATCCGCGCGCACCGGAGTCCAAGACCGGCACGTGCCTGAAAAGCTCCGTCACGAACTCCTTAGCCTTCTTCTCGTCCCCGTCGTGCTTCTTCAATGCATAGGCCCACGCCGCAAGGAAATTCCATCGGGCACCGCCTGATGTCTTTGGATTGGGGGTAATCACTTCGACACCAGGTTTTATCAAATCTTCCCAGTCTTTGATGCCCTTCGGATTGCCTTTACGAACCAGAAAAACAATCGTCGAAGTATATGGCGCACTGTTAGCCGGCAGCCGGGACTGCCAGTTCTGCGGCACCAGATGCCCCTTCTCTTGCAGAGCTTCGATATCACCCGCCAGCGCCAGCGTCGCTACGTCGGCCTCCAAGCCGTCTATGATCGCACGAGCCTGCTTCCCTGAACCACCGTGCGATTGCTCCACGCTCACTGTGTCCCCCGTCTTTGCCTTCCAATACTTTGCAAAGGCCTCGTTGTACTCGGCGTAAAGTTCCCGAGTCGGATCATAGGAAACGTTGAGCAAAGTGATATCCTTGGCCACGACGACTCCGGCAATAACAAGCGACAGCAAGACGAGAGAAAGCTTCATTTCGTGCGACCATAGAATCCGAGCTGCACGCCGTCAATGATAAAAACGACTAAAGTTGTCGTCTATTGTGGAGCCGATCGTTATTCAGGAAGGGAGGGAACCGGCATCAGCGAGGCGGGCTGCAGGTCAGTTGAAAGTGCCGAGTCCCCAGCGTCGCCGAAGAAAATTTTCCCATGGGGAGAAGAGGATCCGGTCGGCGACGAGACCGATGACAACGATGACAAGCATGACGGCGACGACCTGGTCCATTGCGTGAAGTTCTCTGCCGTAGTGTAGGAGCTGGCCCAAGCCGAAGCCCGTGAGGATGGTGACAAAGATCTCGGCGGCCATGAGCGAACGCCAGGCGAATGCCCACCCCTGTTTCATTCCGCCCACGAGATAGGGCAGCGAGGCGGGAAGGATGACTTTTATCCAGGTGTGCAAGCCCTTTGAGCCCATCGTGCGTGCGGCGCGCAGGTACATTGGCGGCATGGTGCGCACGCCGTTTTCGGTGGCAATGATGACGGACCAGAGGGTGCCCATCACAACGATGAAGAGCATGGCCGCTTCGGTTTGACCGAACCACAGAAGCGCAAGCGGCACCCAGCAGACGCTCGGGAGGGTTTGAATTCCGAGCGCAAGGAACCCGATGGTGTCCTGAAATATCTTTAGCCGGGCCGTGAGCAGTCCAAGCGGGACACCGAAGAGAATTCCAATCAGATAGCCGACAAAAAGTCGGCGCATTGTAACGACCGTGGCGGTCCACAGGGTACCGTCGCTGGCGGACTGCCAGAGGTATGCACCGACCTGCGTGGGAGATGGCATGAGGATGGGCGAATACCAGCCTGTCCGCGCAAAGGCCTCCCAAAGAAGGATCAGGAGCACAAAGAATGTCGCGGAGATGGCGGCACGCTTCATTCGGCCGCCTCCGTTCCCTGCGTGAAACCCTTAAGGGCGGCTGTGATTTCGGTGGAGTACTCAGCGAGCGCCACGCTGTTGATATCTCTCGGCCGTCCAAGCGAAACGGAGAATTCCTGGCGGATGCGCCCGGGATTTGGTGAAAAGAGCATCACCCGATCGCCGAGGCATGCGGCTTCGCGGACGTTGTGCGTGACAAAGATGATCGTCTTTCGGCGCGCCTCCCAAATGCGTTGGATGTCTCCGTAAAGCTGCTCGCGGGTCAGCGCGTCCAGAGCGCCAAAAGGTTCATCCATCAGCAGGACGCGCGGATTGGGCGCCAGCGCGCGGGCGAGGGCGACGCGCTGCTTCATGCCGCCGGAGAGCTCGTGAATATTGGAATGGGTGAAGCGTTCAAGCTCCACGAGCTTCAGGTAGTATCGGGCCACTTCGAGGCGTTCCCGCGGTTCCAATCCGGGCTTGAGGTTGAGGCCGAAAAGCACGTTGCCCATCACATCCAGCCAGGGGAACAGCGCGTGCTCCTGAAACATCATCATGCGATCTCGCCCCGGCTCGACGATCGGCGCGCCGCTTGCCAGGACCTTTCCGCTATCCGGCTTTTCGAGGCCGGCAATAATGTTGAGGAGCGTCGACTTGCCGCATCCGCTCTGGCCGACGAGACAGACAAACTCCCCTTCCGAGACTTTCAGGCTAATACGGTCCAGGGCCATGACATTGCCGCGCTTCGTGGTGAAGCTCTTGCTCACATCGAGCACTTCGATGCGATCGGGCTCGACGATGGCCAATTCCTGTTCGAGGCTCATTGGGGTTCCCAGAGAAGTTTCGAGAGATCGACCTCTGCTTGCAACAACCCAGCGAGTTGCGCCTGCTTTAGGTAGGTCTGAAATGGCTCGGTCGAGATCGAGTCATCGAAACGGAGGCGCGTCCAGGCCTGCTGGACCAATTCCATCGGGATCTCCCTATGCGTAAGGCTGGAAAGTTCGTCCCGCACGCGACGCTGCGCCTCCTCCGGATTATCGCGCATCCATTGCGTAAGCTCGCGATGCGCGGCGGCAAATTTGCGGGAAAGCTCTGGATTCGCGCTCAGGAAGTCCTCGCGGCCGGCCAGCACAGTGGTCAGTGTATTCTCCGGCTCGAAGAAGATGCGACCTCCCGCCTCGGCCAGAAGCCGGCTCACCCAGGGTTCGACCGTCCACGCCGCGTCGAGTTTACCCTGCTCGAAAAGCGCGAGAATGTCAGGATTAGCGGTTGGGAGGACTCGAGCATCTCCACCAGCCAGCGTAACCCGTATGCCATGGCTGCTCAGCCATGCCCGGCACTCGACGTCCTGGGTATTACCCAGTTGGGGTGTTGCGATGGATTTGCCACGGAAATCCTCGGCCTTCTTGATTGTGTCCCCGCGCACGACCAGCGCCTCGCCGCCACGCATTGCGCCGGCCACGATTCTTATGCCGCGACCCTTCGATCTCGCGTAGGCATTCAACGCCGGACTCGGGCCCACGTAGGTGAGATCGAGCGACCGGGCGAAGATCGCCTCCATCGCGGAAGGTCCCGCATTGTAAACAAACCACTCGACCTTCGTCACAGGACCAAGACGCTGTTCAAACCACCCGCGACCCTCCTTGCTTAGATTCTTTGCCACGAGCGCCTGGGCGTGAGTGATGTTAGGAAAGAGACCGACACGCAAGGTCGTTTGCGCCTGCCCGAGGCGACACCCCAAGAACAGGACAAGGCAAAAGAGGATTCTCATGACACCATCTTGCCGGGTCTGAAAACGGAGCGCAAGGAACTCCCAAAAGCGCGATCCAGGACCTCCTCCAGGCTAAATCCCCTCCCCGTGGACGCCTTGGATCGCCGTCACTTCAGCGTCGTTCACCGGCTTCCCGCGCATGACATCCGCGAGGCTCGCACTGTCCATCAACTCTGCCACCAAATTGCGCGCCTGCAGCATCACCCGCCGGAATCGGCAAACGGGCTCCTGCGAACAGCGTTTGTAGTCGCTCACCGAGACACAAGCCAGCGGTGCAAGATAACCGTCGAAATGACGCACTACCTCGCCCATGGTGATCCGCTCCGGACTCCTGGAGAGCCGGTAGCCTCCGCGCTTGCCAGCCACGCTGTCCACCCAGCCGCGCTCCTTGAGATCGAGCATGATATGTTCCAGAAACCGCTTCGGAATATCGTTTCTCCGTGCCAACTCGATGATCGGAATCGGTTGGCCTCCATAATGCTCGACCAACGTGAACAACGCCCGAAGGGCATAATCGGTGCGCATGGACAACTGCATTACAAAGGACGATAAAGAAAATCGCAATTGCCGTCAAAGGATGGTCTCGATGTTTTCGGGGATTCTGACAGTGTAGCGCGATAACGATTGCAAACGGCTCGCTACAAAATCCTGATTCAGACGCAAGGACGCTATGACACCTGTCAACTCTCTGATTTTGGGATTGGGCCTTTTCTTCCTAGGCTTGCGTCTCGTCGGAGAGGGCCTGCGACGGCTTTACGGATCGAGTTTCCGCAACGTCATTAAGCGAACAACGCATTCGCCGTTGCTTGGAGCGGGGCTGGGGACCGTTGCCGGAGCCGTCATGCAAAGCGCGACCGCGGTCACGTTCATATTGGTCAGCCTGACCGACAGCGGACTCATCAAGGCGCGGGCCGCTGCGCCCATCATTATTTGGTGTAACGTCGGCCTCACGGCACTCGCGTTCGTCACCACGCTGAATATCCATCCCCTTGTCGCGTACTTGGTGGGAGGCGCTGGAATCGCCCTGGGAACCCTCCGGATTTCATTCTGGCAAGCGCTCGCCGCCTCGCTTCTTGGCATGGGCCTCATTCTTTTCGGTCTCGAAGAGATGGGCGCCGGCGCCGCGCCGCTGAAGGATGATGCATGGTTCAACAACGCAATTGCGTTCGCGCTTGCCTCTTCCACCCTCACCTTTCTCGCAGGCGTGCTTATCGCGATGGTTTTGCAATCCAACACCGGCGCCGCAATGCTTATCATTACCTTCGCGGGAAGCGGAGTGCTCGATTTGAATCCTGCCATGCTGATGCTCTATGGTACGAATCTTGGTGCAATCGGCCTGCGTCTGTTTCTTTCCGCGGGACTCCGTGGCGAGCCGCTTAGGCTAGTGCGCCTGGAGGATTTCTTCTGCGTTGTCAGCGGCGCGGTCATGGGCACGCTCTTTGTTGTGGAGCAAGCGGGAGTCCCCCTTGTCGCGACGTTCGTGAACTCCTTTTCGGCTCCCGTCGCGACAAAACTTGCTGTCGTTTTTCTGATTTCGAATCTCCTTCCCGCGCTGCTCCTTTCCCTGGGGCTCGGACGCGTTCTGAAGCTTCTCAAGAGGCTCTGGCCCGATAGACCCGCGATCGACGACCCATCGCGTCCGGTCTTTCTTCGTTCACAAGCTCTCGACGACCCTTCCAGCGCATTCGATCTCATGCAGAAGGAATTGGCTCGCCTGCTCGGCACGATTCGTGTGACCGCGATGAAACCCGAGGAGGAAACCGCGCCTCGCGCTTTTCAAGATCTCGCCCTGGCAATCGAGGAATTCGCCGCCAAGCTGGCTTCGCGCAGCTCTCTGAGCCAGGCGGATGCTACGCGCCTTCACTTGCTTCGCGCAGAACTCAGCGTCATCCGGCATATCGAGGAAGCGGTTCGCTACTTCGCTCAGGCGCGTGGACGCCAGGGCGGACCGGCCGTTTTGAGCGAGACGCTCGAGAAACTCCTCTCGCTCGCAACTGCCGCGGCCGAAAGCGAGCGCCCTGATCTCATCCGGGACCTTCTCGAAAAATGCAAGCTCGGTGGCAACGAGATGTCGCGGCTGAAGGAAGAAACCGCCTCGACATCCCTTTCCGACACCGCGTTGTTCGAAGATTTCAGTATCGCAGTATGGACGCTCCGGCGTCTGGCGAAACTGCTCGCCCGCCTGCCCGGATGATGCGGCGTGCAAGCAATGTCAGCTCCTCCCTCAGTCACCGACCCTCGCAGGCGTGCCGATCTTGACTTTGCTATAGAAAAGCTTCGCAATCTCATCCGGCAGACGCACACAGCCGTGGGAAGCCGGATAGCCAGGTAGTATGCCGGTATGCATGCCCACGCCATCATTGGTAAGCCGCATAAACCACCGCATGGGCGCACCACGATATACAGTGCCGCTTGGCGCGGAATCGATCTTTGTGCTCACCCCTGCGCGCACCACTCTCCCAGTCCGTGAACTGACAAAGTCGCCGTACACGCTCGAGCGATGGTCGGCGTCCTTTTCCAAGATCGTGTAAGTGCCTGCCGGCGTCATTCCCGCGCGCTTTCCCGAAGAGATCGGCGAATCGACGGCGATCTCGTCGCCGACCCGCAGATATGCTCTTTGCTTGCTCAGCGAGATATAAATTGAGATATTATCCGAAGTTGCCTTCTCGAGCACTCGCGGGATAACCTTCGGCGGGTCTTGCTTCTTGATCAGCTCGCCGGCCCTTTTCTGCTTCTTCGGAGGCGCGACGGGAGCGGACTGGGCCACGATGCTGCAAATAAGCGCCACAAGCGCCAAGGCGATCAGCAAAGCGGAGACGCTCGGCTTCATACCGCGGATTGGCAGGGCTGTGCTCATTCTATTTCCCGAGTCGACATCCGCTTAATCGCTGAGATGATTTTTCGCAACGACATTCCATGCGACATTGGCGATACTTGGTTCTGATTGTGCTGCTCGCGACACCGGGCATCCAGGCCGCTCCGAAGGACTCCCCCGTCGTGCCGCCTCCCATGGCCCGGCCACAAAACGTCGCGATCTTTAGAGGACGAAGTGTCGAAATTCCCCTGCGCGCCCAAGGACGAACCCCTGGCCAGCTGAAGTTCCTTCTCAGATCTCGTCCTTCCCAAGGACGGCTTGGGGAGGTCCGCCTCACAGGACCAAGATCCGCCGCGGTGACCTACACCCACGATGGCACAGGCCAAGGCAGTGATTCGTTTACATTCGCCGTTCAAGCCGTGGACAGCCCCGTGTCGGCGGCCGCCCCCATCACCATAACCATCTCGGAGGAACCGCCTGCACTGTCGGTTGTCCATTCCATTGACTTTGGCACCGTGCAGGTGGGCGAAACGCGCGAGGAGCAAATCACCCTGCGAAATAGCGGTGGAGGAGTGCTGGCAGGTCGAATGGAAGCGCCGCCGCCCTGGAAGATCCTTGGTGCGCCCGAGTACCGTCTGGGCCGCAATCAGGAAAGGAAGGTCCGCATTCTTTTCGCTCCCGGCGAAGAACAACAGCACTTTGGAAGACTCGCCTTCTCCCATGATGCTCGCTCCGCGGTCGAGTTCTCGGCGAGAGCAATGTCACCCTTCGAGTTCGATCCCTCCCGTGAGATCGAACTCACCAGCAAGGACGGCGGAGCGCAGCGCTCCGCGGACGTTGTCCTTCAAAATCGCACTTCGCGCGACCGGATCGTCGAAATCTCCGTTCCGCCTGAGATCGCCTCACCCGCGCAAGCCTTGGTTCCCGCCGGTGAAGAAGCAAAAATCGTCCTCCACACTCAGCCAGACTTTTTGGGAGCATTGGAAGGTGCAGCAAACTTCGAGAGCGAAGGATTTCGACACAGCATTCGCCTGCGAGTTTTCGCCTTGCAGCCGGTCTTGCGCATCGAACCGCGTGAGGGACTTGATTTCGGGGACATCGAGCCGAACAAACGCTACAGAGGAGTTCTCCGAATCAAGAACGCCGGCGGAAGCGCCGCGCGGCTTCGCGCAGCCACATCCGGCGAAATCCTGCTCGTGCCAGACCCAAATACCGCCATCCTTCCGCCCGGGGAGACGCGGCTCTTCGAGGTCGCCCTTGAAGCCTCTTCGCCCGGTGACTATCGATCTCAAATCACCATCGACGCCGCAGGAGGCAAGTCGGTCTCCATAGACGTTTCCGGGCGAATCACCGCTCGACCGCCTGACGCCAGGAAGATCCCAACCGCCATCCTTGATCCATCTTCCCGCGAACCTTCGGTCGCGGAATCCGCGCAGGATCAGCCATCGAGCGCCATCCCCCCGGTAGCGGAGATCAAGGTGCTCAAGGCGAGCAACCGAATCTTTGAGATCGGCTGGAAAATACCTTCGACGGAACACTTGACTTGGATGATTCAGCAACATCGATTCGAAATGGCAGATGGGGGCTCGCCAAAGTTTGTTTGGAGAGACCTGCGCAATATCAAGTTTTTCGAAGAAAACGGAATAACCGTTGCACGGTTTGAAAATCTCGCGCCCGGACAGGTTTGGCTCTTGCGGATTGTTGCCATCGATGAACAGGGCCGGCGCTCAGCGCCCTCCCCGACGATCAAGCTCGCGAGCGCAGCGCCAAGGCGATACTCCGTGCATTGGTGGATCGCAGGTGTACTTGCCGCTGGCGCGGTGGCGCTGGGCTTCACAAAACTTCGTGAGAGGAAGCAGGCCGAGGCCTTCCGTGAAGCCGATCGCATCGCCAGAATCGAAGGCGGCTTGTAAAATCTTTTCTTGTTGCCCCGCAGGTGCGCCGGACCCAAAATCGTCATCCGAAACACCCCTTATCATGCAACTCGGAATGATCGGTCTCGGCAGGATGGGCGCCAACATGGTGCGACGCCTTATTAAGCAAGGTCACCAATGCGTCGTTTTCGATGCCAACCCCGACGCGGTAAAGCAGCTTGTCGCCGAAGGCGCTGTCGGTGCGGATTCACTCAAGGATTTCGCGTCGAAATTGGCAGCTCCTCGTAACGCATGGATCATGGTGCCGGCCGCCATCACCGACAAAGTTGTTGACGAACTCGCCTCTTATCTCGAATCCGAAGACACTATCATAGATGGCGGCAATTCCTACTTCCGAGACGACCGCCGCCGGAGCGCGCGCCTCAGAAAGTCCAACATTCACTATCTCGACGTCGGCACAAGCGGGGGCGTCTGGGGCCTGGAGCGAGGATATTGCATGATGATCGGCGGTGACAAACTCGCCGTGGACCGCCTGGATCCCATCTTTAAATCTCTCGCCCCAGGCCGAGGCACTGTGGAACGAACTCCAGGACGCGAGAAACTTGGCGGCACCGCCGAAGAAGGCTATCTGCACTGCGGACCGTCCGGCGCAGGTCACTTCGTGAAGATGGTTCACAATGGCATCGAGTACGGCCTCATGGCGGCTTATGGTGAAGGGCTTGACATTCTTGCCGGGGCCAACGCGAGCCTCAAAAAAAGCGAAGCCGATGCCGAAACCGCACCCATCGGAGACGACTACGTCTATGAGATCAATCTCGCGGACGTTTCCGAAGTGTGGCGCCGCGGCAGCGTCGTCAGCTCCTGGCTGCTGGACCTTGCCGCGGCCGCATTCGCCGAAAACCCCACGCTCTCGAATTTCTCCGGCCGCGTCTCCGACTCCGGAGAGGGACGCTGGACCATCATGGCCGCAATCGATGAAGCCGTCGAATGCGACGTCCTGAGCGCCGCACTCTTCGCTCGTTTTCGCTCGCGTAGGGATCATACCATGGCCGAGAAAGTTTGCTCCGCGATGCGCTTCCAGTTTGGCGGACACCTCGAGCGTCCGGCTGGCGGATAGGGTCGAGCGAAAGTTGAGATCTTCGAAATCTGCAGATGACCAGGGTTGACGCAGATAAAGAAAGGAACAAGCAGCTTCGCTGTATCAATTGATGAAATGCGTCCTGCCGATCTGCGTGGCCCTGGTCCTCGGGGGCTGCTCGGCCGGGCGCGAGCTTGCTGCGTTTGAAGCCGCCTCTTCGGAGAAGGCTCTTATACGCTGGCACCGCAAGGGGGTCTCTCTCGTCTGGGATGCGGTGTGCGCCCGTTCCTCAAATGACACCGTGCTTGTCCGCCTCTACAAACAATCCCCAGCCTCGCTCGCCGAGTTCCGACTGGGCCCCGAAAATGACTTCACCGCAACGGGCCGCCTAGCCGGCCGAGGCTGGGCGGGGCCTGCCCCCAGCGCTCCTGCGATCTTCTCGTCTTGGATCGCCTTTCTCGCCGCCTACCAGGACTCAGCGGGACTGGGCCCCGGCTCCCGCCAGCTCCAGACTGCCACAACGCGGGTCGCCTCCACCAAGTCCGACGGCAGGCTCAAAGCTCTCAGCGTATCGAACACCGAGACGGGCGAGGTGATCTCCGCGGTGTTCAATTGACTGGCGCCGAACCATGAAAACTCCTTTGATCGAGCTCGGAATCGACGCTTCGTCGCTTCTCGAATGAGCGAGGCGGACGGCTTCCCTCCCGATGCGAAGATTCCGCGGGAGGAAATCACTCGCGCGACCCGGCATCTCTTTCTGTGCGTGGGACCCGACTGCTGCGATTCAGCCGAAGGCGCAGTGATGTGGGAGTTGCTCAAATCGGAAACGCGCAAACTTTCCGTACCCGTCCTTCGCACGAAAGCGGCCTGCCTGCGAATCTGCAAGGGCGGCCCCTGGCTGGTCGTGTATCCGGACGGCATCTGGTATGGACGGCTGGATGCGAGTAGGCTGAAACGCATTCTCAAGGAGCACATTGAAGAGGGGCAACCGGTGCGCGAGTGGATCGCGGCGGAAATGCCAAATCTTAGTCGTCGGGATGATTAACCCGTCGTCAATGCGCCGAGCGGCCCAACCCAAAGTGACAGGGGTTGCAGGTGATAGGAATCGCCGCGTCTCTGTGGTGGGGTAAACTACTGGTTTGCTGGGAAATTCCAACGGCGGCTTATCCGTATCGGGAACGGTTTCCCTGCCACGAAGAAAGGCCTCGAGATTGAAGTTGCGCGCGCTGCCAGGTGCATAGAGCGCGACTACGCGGTCGTTCGTTTGATCCAATCCTCTAAAGTAGAGATAGCTGGTGAACAGTCCGGATTCGTTGAACAATCTCCAGAGTTTTGGGACCTTGAATGCCGCCACCCGGGGATGCGGCACCATAATGTAGAGCGGCTTATTCTGCTCGTCCGCCGTTTGCAGCAGATTCATGAAATCCTCCGGAGTCTTGATCAGTCTGGCGTGCGGATCATAGTAGTCATCCGGGCTAAGAAGAATTCCAGTGAGCAGATCTCTCTGTTTTGGATCGTTTGGATCAAGCGTGCCTCGTATCGCCAAAACGGCCTCTTTGACCGGTTCCATAGGATGTGTGCAAAACCAACTGCGAAACGGCTGGGAGAAAATCCCGTACGAGAAAACCAGCGCGAGTCCCGGCAGCGCTTCAAGCGAGCCTATTCTTGACTTGGCTGCTAGCCAGCGACCACCGACCGCTGCTCCTACCGCTACTCCCGCGACAAGCCCAGGCAACAGATAGATGATATACCACTCGAACAGCCATTGCTGGAGCAGTTTTGCAACCGCGAACCCAAGAAATCCGGGAACCAGCAGGGTCGCGGCCACGATCGGACCCTCCGGCCAGGGACGCAGAAACAAGGCCACGTAACCAAGCACAAGTAGGCCGAAAATACCGATCAAGAGTCCCGCAAGAAAGACCGGATGAGACATCGCGTAGGGCAGCACTTCTGGGAAGGGAAAATTCAGATTGCTCTTTGACCATGGAACCCCGGATAGAAAATGCGCGGCCGTGTTGCCTATCCAAGAAGGCGGGAGTGGAACGCGAGCCTCTTCCGTCTTCATGTAACTCTGTAACTGCGGAACCAAGGGCAACATCAATTGGACGCCGGCCATCGCGGCAAAACAATTCGAAGCAAACCATCTCCCTGCGGCAGGGGATTCGCCGTAACGTACGACTTGGTGTAGGAGCCAGGCGCCAGTGGCTCCATTGAGCACAACAAGCACATACGCTGCACCGGGATAGCAGTAAACCATGGCAAACTGGCTGGCCGAAAGCAAAAGCCACCATCGCCATTCGTTTTCCCGGATGGCTCTGAGCCAGAAGTACAGCACGACCGGGATGACGCAGAGCAACAGTGAATACCCTCTCGCTTCGGAGGTGAAGCGAATATGCCAGGGGTGCAGGGCCAGCAGCCATGCTGCCAGCGCACCTGTAAGCGGTGAGAAATGCCTGCGAAGCAACACGCCAAGCATGCACACCGCGCCGACTCCTCCCACCCAGGCCGGAATGCGAATGACCCATTCTTTCATGTGCCATTTCACAGGCGGCGCCACGGCGAGCCACCCTGTCCAACAAAGCCGTCCCAGCACGCTATGAAGGATATGGTTGTTGGGTTTGCGGTAGTAATACAGGGTCTCCCTCCACCTCAATTTCCCCAGAGAAACTTTGCCGTCCGCCCCGATCTTGTAGGAACCCGCGATTACGCGCCGTGCACTGTAATCTTCGTCGTGGACGAAGCCATAGTTCATGCGCTTGGCAGCCGCCACGCCGCAGAAAATCATTGCCGCCAGTATGAACGGCCAGAACCACCTCGGCGACCGAGCCGCTGGGGGTGGACATTGCGCGGGCTTCGGCGCGGCCCACCATCCTGCTGTGAAAATTAAGACCACGAGCACGCCGAGATTCCCAACAGCCGCCCAGAAAGAATAGTAGTCAACAATCTGATCGAGCTTCCAGCGCTCCCGATTGGCGGTTTCCGCTGTCCATGGCTTCTCCGCGGCGAAGATCACCCATGCAGCCAGGCCCCCGGCGATGAGACAAAGTACAAGGCGGAACCGAAATACGGCGGACAGGCCGTACCATCCCATAAGAGCGGCTTTCAGACGAATGGCGTCAGAATGCTGGCTCCGCTACGCACGTATATTGGGCGTTGATCGGATCGGTGTGCTTTCTTCACGCTCGGCTGGCGAAGGATGCTCAGCATCACCCGGGGCGTTGCCTTGCTTAGGCAAATCCGCTTCCGTTCGTTATGGCCATCATAAAGTATCCTGGCGGATACTGGGGATATTTTAGATTGTTGATCGTAAACACGGGAACCCCCTCCGCAGTATCCCGCAGGATAACCACGGTGCCCTCCCAGCTAACATTATCCGAATCGTCCGGCAGTGGCATTTCGTTCAGTACTACAGAGTTGGGGGCTTTTGTCGAGCGTGCTGTCTATATATCTTCCTCCGTTTCGCGGAGTCTCAGACAGCCTTCGATTCGAGGCTCAAACCCGAGGAAGACGCACGGCGTGCCCAGCGCTGCGCGAGGACGGCGCAAACCATCAGCTGAATCTGGTGGAAGAGCATCAAAGGCAGGATCATCGGTCCGACGATGTTTCCCGCAAAGAGGACTTTGGCAATGGGCACGCCCGTGGCGAGACTCTTCTTCGAGCCGCAGAACAAAATGGTAATCCTATCGGCCCGACTAAATCCGAAAAGAGAACCTAAGGTCCACATCGCGACCATAACCACCGCGAGGAGCAAGCAATCAACAACAACGAGTCCCGCCAACGCCGTCAACGGAATCTGTCTCCACAAGCCTCCCACGACGGCTTCGCTGAAGGCCGCGTAAACAACAAGAAGAATCGACCCCCGATCGACGGCGCCGGTCAGCCTCTTGCTGCGTTGCACCCATGCCCCGATCCAGGGCCGGGCCAAATGACCCGCGACAAAGGGAACGAGTATCTGCAAAACGATCGCCAAAAACGAGCCAGCCAGCGACGGTTGCGCACTTCTTCCTACTATCAGAAGACTGACAAGCGTCGGCGTCAGAAAAACGGCGAATACATTCGAGGCCGACGCGCTGCAAATCGCAGCCGGCACGTTCCCGCCCGAGATCGACGTGAATGCAATCGACGACTGGACCGTGGACGGCAGCAAACAGAGAAAGAGGACTCCCACGTACAACTCCGGCGTCAGCAAGACAGCGCCGAGGGGCTTTAGCAGCAGACCCAATATCGGAAACAGGCCGAACGTGCCGGCGAAGACCAGAAGATGCAGGCGCCAATGTGCAGCGCCTGCTACGATCGCTTCGCGAGAAAGCTTCGCGCCGTGGAGAATGAAGAGAAGCCCAATGGCCAGCGCAGTAACGACTTCAAACCCGCTGGCGAAGACCCCACGGCATGGGGCTACCGCAGCTATGGCAACTGTCAGAACCAGCGCAACCGTGAACGAGTCAATGAATCGGCGAACACCGCCCATGAAGAAGCGTAGCATACCGATTGTCAACTCTCAGTGTCGATCCCCGGCGTTGACGACTTCCTTAAAGACCGCGTTTTCGCGAGTCTCCGCGGTGGATCTGAGCGATTACATACCCATCACTTCATAGCCGCCGTCCACGTAAATGACCTGCCCGGTGATCGCCGCAGCTCCGGGGCTTGCGAGGAAAACTCCGGTGTGACCAAGCTCATCCGGATGGCAGCTACGATTCAGCGGCGCATGCTCTTCATAGTGCTTGAGCATGAGGCTGAAGCCCGAAATGCCACGGGCCGCAAGCGTTTGCACGGGGCCGGCGCTGATGCAGTTCACGCGGATCTTCTTCTTTCCAAGGTCGTAGGCGAGATACCGTGCGGAGGCTTCCAGGGAAGCTTTGGCAACTCCCATTACGTTGTAGTGGGGAACGACCTTCACGGAACCATAGTACGTCATCGCCACAATGCTCCCGCCGTCTGTCATCAACGGCGCGGCGCGCTGGGCGAGCGCCACCAGCGAGTAGGCAGACACATCATGCGCGAGCTTGAAGGCCTCGCGCGTGGTGGAAACGAAATCTCCCTCGAGCGCCTCTTTGGGCGCAAAGGCAACCGAGTGGAGCAAAAGATCGAGTTTCGGGGTCTGTTCGCCGACCTTTGCAAAGAATCCGTCGATCTCTTCATCCTTCGTCACATCGCACGGATAGAGCGCGACATTGGCGCCGAACTCGGAGACGAGCTCCTCGACGTTTTCCTTGAGCCGCTCGCCCTGGTAATTGAAAATCAGCTTTGCGCCCGCTTTGTGCCACGCCTTCGCGATCGCCCAGGCTATGCTGCGCTTATTCGCGACGCCAAAGACGACGCCTGTTGTGCCGGAGAGGATGCCTTCACTCATTTCATCATCAAAAGGCCATCCGCGGCTCGATTGTCACGCAGAAAAGGCTTCGGCAGAAACCGCTCATTGCAAAAGTTTCTTCAATCCGGGCGACTCTCCCGATTTTTTCGCGATCTGCTGTTGCTTTTCGCACGTTTTTCAGAATGATTCGCCCCAGGGGTGAAGACAACGGCAGATTACATCGTTTCGGGTTTTGCGAAGATCGATGCAGACCTCAACTACCTGATGCAATGTCTCAAGGAGGTCCTTGTCGAACTTGGTGAGACAAAAGCCGCGCAGTTCCTTCCGTGGCAAAAGGGTGGCGAGGCGCATGACATCAACGAACCTCCGCCGCGTATCGAGCAAGCCTACTCGATCGCCTTCCAGCTGCTCAACATGGTCGAGGAGAACGCCTCGACCCGCACGCGGCATCTGCGCGAAATCGAACACGGTCTTGCCGACGAGCCGGGCCTTTGGGGGGAGCAGCTTGCCGAACTCAAGGCGGCCGGTTTCACGGTGGAGGAAATTCTGAAAGTCTTGCCCGAGGTGCGTGTCGAATCCGTACTGACTGCGCACCCCACCGAAGCCAAGCGCGCTGCGGTGCTCGAACAACACCGCGCCATCTTTCTTCTCCTCACCTCTCTCGAAAATGAAAGCCTGACCCCTTCGCGACGAGAGGCGATACGTGACGAGATCAAAATCGTTCTCGAGCGCCTCTGGCGCAGCGGCGAGATTTTGCTCGAAAAGCCCGAGGTGGCCTTCGAGCGCCGTGGGGTAGTCTTTTACATGCGAGAGGTTTTCCCCCTCGCGCTCGAGCAACTCGACGAGCGCCTTACACGGGCATGGAAGGCCACCGGCTTTGATCCTGGGCTCCTGGATGATCCGCACGTCTGGCCCCGAGTGCGCTTCGGAAGCTGGGTCGGCGGCGACCGGGATGGACATCCCTTCGTCACCGCAAAGGTCACCGAGGAAACGCTTCAGGAAATGCGCCTGAATGCGATGATCGTGATTCACCGCCATCTCGAGCGACTCGCCGAAAGCCTTCCGCTCTCCAGCAATTTTCAAAAGCCCCCGGAAGTTCTCGAAGAGGCGATCGCGAAGTTGCGGGCGAAGAATCCCGACTCGGAATCCATCATCCGCCAGCATTCCGATGAACCGTGGCGCCAGTACGTCATGCTGCTCCAGGCAAAACTCCCGCTTGCTTTGGGAGTGGGCGACGAACCCACGGCTTTCGACGGAGCTTCTTACCATTACCGGAGTCCCCACGAGCTCGATGAAGACCTCGCCCTGCTCGACGAGACACTCGTCGAGGTCGGCGCCAAGCGCCTGGCGGACCGTGCCGTGTGGCCCGTTCGCCGCGCGATCGACGTGTTCGGCTTCCACCTTGCCGCCCTCGACATCCGGCAAAATAGCAAGTTCCACGATCATGCCCTCGTCCAGATCCTCGCCGCGATCGGACAACCCGCGCCAGATTTCGGCGAATGGGACGAAGCCCGCCGCCTGGAATTCCTGAACCGTGAGCTCGAGTCGCCCCGTCCCTTTCTTTATCAAGGCTCAAACATCGGCGACCAAGCCGACGCCGTACTGGGATGTTATGCCGTTTTGCGCCGGCACCTCCGCGACTACGGACGCGACGGAATTGGCGCGCTCATCGTGAGCATGACGCGCCAGCTCTCGGATCTTCTCGTCGTCTATCTGCTTGCCCGCGAAGCCGGGCTCATGCGCTGGACGCCGGAGGGTTTGCTCTGCGCTCTTCCTGTTGTCCCGCTTTTCGAGACTCTCGACGATCTCCAACGCAGTGCCGGTCTCATCGATGCCTTTCTCGCCCATCCGGTAACAAAACGCAGCCTCGCGTATCACCAAACCGACAGGGCGAAGGTTCTCTCTCAGCCACAGACGAAGCCGGTGCAGCAGGTCATGATTGGCTATAGCGACAGCAACAAAGACTGCGGAATTCTCGCCAGCCAATGGGCCCTCCATAAGGCCCAAGCTGCCATCGCTTCCGCCGGCAACGCTCACGATACGAAAATTAGATTCTTTCACGGCCGCGGCGGAACCATCAGCCGCGGCGCCGGGCCAACTCACCGCTTCCTTGGCGCTCTCCCGCATGGCTCGATCCAAGGCGACATACGCCTCACCGAGCAGGGAGAAACCATCGCTCAAAAGTTCGCCAATCTCGTCACTGCAACCTACAACCTCGAACTCTTCCTTGCGGGGGTGACCGGATTTACAGCGATGGAAAGACGCGAACCTCCCGGGAGCAACGGAATCGAGGAGATCTGCGAAGTCCTCTCTGCGACGAGTCAACAAGCCTATTCGAAGCTCATCAAATCCGAGGGATTCATGACCTTCTACTCACAGGCCACCCCGATCGATGCTCTCGAGATCAGCAGCATCGGCTCCCGGCCGTCACGCCGGACCGGCCAGCGAACCCTTGCGGACCTGCGCGCCATTCCCTGGGTTTTCAGCTGGAACCAAAGCCGCTATTATCTTCCCGGATGGTACGGAGTCGGCAGCGGACTTGAAGCTCTCGCGTCCTGGAAACCTGAGGCGATCGACGAGCTGCGCGCTCAGTTGAAAACTTCGCCGCTCCTCTATTACGTGCTCACGAATGTCGAGACAAACATCGCCAGTGCGGACAAGGACATCATGGGGCAATATGCTTCCCTGGTTCAGGAGCCCAGTGCGCGCGAATCGATTCTGAACATGATTCTCAACGAGTTTGATAGGACTCATCGCATGATGGCCGAGGTTTTTGGAGGCAGCTTGGAGACACGCCGTCCCCGAATGCTCAAGACTCTTGGCCTCCGCGCCAACGCATTGCGCGTGCTGCATGAGCAGCAAATCCAACTTCTCTCCCAGTACCGGTCCGCGCAGGCCGCAGGTTCCGCTGAAACAAAAAAGCTTCTTCCAAAGGTTCTCCTTTCCATCAACGCGATTGCGAGCGGATTGCGCACGACCGGTTAGCAGTTTGGCGGGGGATTCTGGCGAAAGCCGATTTTTGCTCGAATAGGTTGAGTTGAAGTGGGAGTTGCCCATTTCGGCAAACTGTTAATTCCGGCACTCCTGCCGGAAATCGAAGAGTAAAAAGACATGGGTTTCGTTTCGAACATGCTACTCTTTTTTGGCGAGATACCTCGCGCAGCACATGTCCACGCTCTCGATCACCGTTGACGGCCTCAAGCTCCCAAATCCTTTCGTCATCGCGTCCGGTCCGCCCGGGACGAACCTGAATGTCATCCACCGCGCCTTCCGCGAAGGCTGGGGCGCTGTCATCGCTAAGACCGTCAGCCTCGATGCATCCAAGATCATCAACGTCACGCCCCGTTACGGCAAACTTCACGCAAGCGACAAAAAAGAAATCGTGGGCTGGGAAAACATTGAACTCATCAGCGATCGGCCCCTGGAGAACTGGATCGAGGAGTTCAAGAGATGCAAGGATCAGAATCCGAATGGGATTTTGTTTGCCTCGATCATGGAGGAATACAACAGGGACGCATGGATCGAGATTGTCGAACGCTGCCAGGACGCCGGTGTCGATGGTTTCGAGCTGAATTTTTCCTGCCCGCATGGACTTCCCGAGCGCAAGATGGGCTCTGCCATGGGCGAAGACCCCGAGATTCTTCTCGAAGTCTGCAGCTGGGTCACGAGCGCGGCGAAACGGCCCGTCTGGGCGAAAATGACACCGAACATCACACACATCGAAGATCCTGCGCGCGCGGCATTGGAAGCGGGTTGCCAGGGGATCAGCGCGATCAACACAATTCGCTGCGTCATCGGCGTGAACCTCGAGACTCTGCGGCCGGAACCCACCGTGGAAGGCTTTACGACTCCAGGCGGCTATTCTTCGAAGGCGGTCAAGCCGATCGCCCTTCGCATGTGCATGGAATTAGCGACGTTGATCAGGAACGAGTTCCCCGGCCGGTCACTTTCGGGCATTGGCGGTGTCGAGACAGGCGAGGATGCCGCCCAGTTCATCCTTGTAGGCGCCAATACCGTCCAGGTCTGCACAGGGGTGATGAAATTTGGTTACGAACTGGTCAAGCCGCTCTGCGAAGGCCTTCTTGCCTTCATGCAGAAACACAATTTTGAGACCCTCGACGATTTTCGCGGCCACAGCCTGGACTATTTCACCACCCATGCCGAACTGGTGCGCATTCAGAAAGAACGCAAGGCTGTCAAACGCGAGCGGACCATTGGAGCCGACGGCGACTGGAGCGGCGATAAGTTCGTCGAGCAATCCGCCGCGCTTAGCCGGTAGTCTCTTGCGGCAGGGCGAGTCTCCCGACGAGCCGCGACACATCTCCCGCTGACGGAAAATTCGCGGAGAGTACACACGTCCTCGCGTGTGGTGTTCGGCGTCCCGCCGGACACAGTCGTGCGAGAGGTCTTCGGCGGGACGCCGAAGACTGCACGCGGGACTCGTGCGCTCCCCTGATCCTCTGCGGATTCAGAAAATCGTTTTCGCCGTTTCGCACTTTAAAGACAGGCTAGTAATCTCCTATAAGGGAAACCTCATGGGCCTGTTGATCAAGAATGGCGAAATCGTAACGGGCGACTCGCGGTACGTCGCCGACATCTGGTGCGAAAAGGAAACTATCACGCGAATCGACCAAAAAATTGATCCGCCGGCTGGCACCGAAGTCATCGATGCCTCCGGCAAATACGTCTTCCCCGGATTCATCGATCCGCACACGCACATCTATCTGCCCTTCATGGGCACGTACTCGAAGGACGACTACGAGAGCGGGACGAAGGCGGCTCTCGCCGGCGGAACGACGACGATCTTTGACATGTGCTGTCCATCCCGCGCCATGGAGCCCCGCGAAGGATTTGAAACATGGAAAGCCCAAGCCGCCGGCAAAGCTGCGTGCGACTATTCCTTCCACATGGGAGTGACGAAATTCGACGACAGCTCTGCCACGCAACTCCGCGAAATCGTCGCGGCAGGCGTCCAGTCTTTTAAGATCTTTCTCGCCTACAAGGGCGCCTTCGGAATCGACGATGGTGAACTCTATCAAACCCTCAAGCTGGCAAAGGAACTCGGCGTCGTGATCACCGCTCACTGCGAAAATGAAACCCTCGTCGCCGAAACGCAGAAAAAGCTCGTTGCCAAAGGTGTCACAGGCCCGGAAGGCCACTACAAAAGCCGTCCGCCGCGCGTCGAAGCCGAAGGCGTCAATCATCTCATGACGTTCGCCGAGATGACGGGCGCTTTCGTGTACATCGTGCATCTCAGCTGCCGCGAAGCGCTCGATGAGGCCGTCCGTGCACGCTTGCGTGGCGTCCGGGTGTGGGTGGAGACGCTCATCCAGTATCTGCTGCTCGATAAGACCCACGCGGAACTGCCCGAATTCGAAGGTTCAAAGTACGTGATGTCGCCACCGCTGCGCGACAAGACCAATCAGGAGGTGCTTTGGAACGGCTTGCGCCAGGGCCTTGTCAATACCGTTGGCACGGACCACGCGCCCTTTGATTTCGCGGGACAAAAAACGATGGGCCGGGATGACTTCACGAAAATTCCGAACGGGATTCCCGCTCTGGAGGATCGCATCAATCTCCTCTACACCTATGGCGTAAAGACCGGAAAGCTCGACCTCCACACGTTTGTCAATGTCGCGAGCACGAATGCGGCGAAGATCTTCGGGCTTTTTCCGCGAAAAGGTACAATTCAGCCCGGCAGCGATGCCGACCTCGTCGTTTACGATCCAGCCTACCGCGGCAAACTTTCCGCCAAAACCCAGCTCATGAACATCGATTACAACGCGTTCGAAGGCTGGCCAATAGAAGGAAGGCCGTCCGCCGTCACAGTTCGAGGCGAGGTCGCCGTGCGAGACGGAAAATTCGTCGGCACAGTAGGACGCGGACAGTTCTTGAGGCGTTCAACTGCGTGATCTCACCCTGCGTTTTGAACTCCGCTCAAAACGCCATTTGAGATTTCAAATTTGAGATTTGAAATTTAGGGCGTTCAGCCCTTGACCGAGCCTTCGGTCATGCCCTTCACGAAGAGGCGCATTGAAAAAATGAAGAGAACGATGACCGGAATGCTCGCGATCGCGTAGCCCGCCATAAGCGGACCAAAAAATTTGATATACTCACCGGCAAGTCTTTGGAGTTGGACCATTACCGGCAGCGCTGCGGAATCCCGGATGACGATCAACGGCAGGACAAATTCATTCCATTCCGAGATGAAATGCATGACACCTACCGTGCCGAGAATCGGCCCGCAAAGTGGCAGCACCACCATGCGCATCTGCTGGAAGTGATTTGCGCCGTCGATTTCGGCCGCCTCGAAGAGATCCTGCGGGATGTCGGCGACAAAGCTGCGCAGAACAAAGATGGCAAAGATCTGCCCGGCTGACGTTCCGACAAGGATGAGCGCGGCGAGCGTGTTGAGAAGATTGAGATCGGCAAGCAGGCGAAAGAGCGGGACAAGATTTGCCACCGAAGGCATCATCAACAACACGAGCAGGGCGTTCCAGAAGAAGGTCGAAAGCGGCATGCGCACCCTCGCGAAAAAATAAGCTCCGCAGAGAGCGAAGAACAATGTCAGAGCCGTCCCCAGCGTTGAGATGTAGATGCTGTTCGCTACGCTGGACGAAATGAGATTCCACGCATCAACCCAGTTGTGCCACTGCAAGGGTTGCGTCAGCTGGCCCGGCGCTTCGTAGAACTGCTGATTGGTCTTCACGCTAACGATCAGAACGAGATAGACGGGGAGAAAGGCGAATCCGAGCACGGCCCAGATCGCGGCATGCTTGAAGCCGCGAAGGAACCGGTCGCTCACCTTATTTGCCCGAGCGGATTGCAAGCTTCGTGAGCGAACGACCCTGCGCGCAGCCTTCGGAAATCTCTTGTCCAGAAAATCCCGAACCGCACCGTATGGAAAAGCCGCCAGAAAAACGAAGGCGCCTATGGCACGCCAGCCAGGTTGAAAGAGAAGAAAGATGCTCGCCACAATCAACGCAGGCCCGAGCATCTTCCTGATCCGGATGGCGCTCTGATTTTCATCCAGCGCGAGGGAGCTGAGTTTTTGCAGCGCCATAATCACCAGAGTCAGAATAATTCCGACGGCGCATGCGGCGCCCATCTCCTGGTTAATGAAGGCCTTGCGAAGCATGAAAAGTGCGGGCACCGTCGCTTTTCCTCCGGGCCCACCGTCCATGCCACCGGTCAACGCGATGATCATGCCGGCATCCTTGATGGTGCCAATGATGACAAATACGAGCATCAGGTAGATCGAACTCATGATGAGCGGGATCTCGATGCGCGTGAACTTTGTCCACCAGGTGGCGCCGTCGATACTGGCCGCCTCATAGATCTCCTTCGGAATGTTCTGCAGCTTCGCAAGATGCGTCAGCACCGCGAAGGAACCCACCCACGGGAATCCCCAAATGACGCACGAAACCAGGATGAGGCGCGGATCGCCCAACCACGCGGGCCGCGTGCCCTCGAGGAAAATCCCTCCCCAGCCGAAAAAGGCGTCAAGCCTGCAAAGAAGCGCGAAAAGCCCGGACGCCTCGAGAAACTGGTTGAGGTAACCCTGGCTCGCCTCGAAGAAAAACGACCGCCAGATCAAAGCGACTACCAGCGCGGGAATGACCATCGGAACCACGAAGAGCAGCCGATAGAAATACTGCATCCGTTCGCTGCTGCATCGATGAATCCACACCGCCACGGCGATGGCCGGAACCATCTTTACAACGTTCCAAAGACCCAGAAGCAGAGCGACACGAAACGATTGCCAGAAGTCCGGAGACCTCAGAAGTTCTGTGTAGTTCTTGAGCCCGACAAACTCGGAAATATCCGCTCCGTTCCAGCGATAGAAACTATGAAAAATTCCGCTCGCAGCCGGATAATACTGGAAGAGTACAATAAGAACCAACGCCGGGACGATGAAGAGGTAAATCTCCCAGTGATACTTGACATGCTTCCAACGGACTTTCTTGGCGTTCATCAGTTTCGCTCCCAAGCCCTTGCGGTCTCAGCTCCCAGCGATTTGCGAACATTTTCCAGCGCCTTCGCGGTATGCTGATAAAAGGATTGGCGCTTCAGGCCGTCCGGATCGGTAAAGATGAGGCCTTCGGTGAGCAGGGTCCGATCCGCCGCCAGTTGGCGGGTTACCACGACGTTGCGGTACTTGATCCAATCGGCGTCCGCCTCCCGCCCCTCCTTGAGCTGAGCGCTGGACCGCAGGCCGACCGCCAGCTGTTCATCCTGGATCTGGGAACGCCTCCGGTTGCGCAGGAATTCGCGAAAATCCTCCATCCCCTGCGTCTTGAAAAACTGCGTGAATTCCGTGGCCATGTCGTCGTAGCTGATTTGATTGATCTGGTACAATGAAAAAAGCTGGCTCCACTTGATGAAGCTTTCCCCCCCGATGGTCGGATCGAAGGCGTGAAACACGCCTTCGAGGGTCGGTTCGAAAGGCTTGATGTAGGGGTCGATTTTGGCGCCGACAACAATCGGAATCCATTTCAGGCGCTTGTTGAATTTCTCGTTCTGCTCACGGCTGACGAGAAAGAGGAGAAAATCGACCGCGACCTCGGGATGCTTCGAAGTCCGGGTCACCGCCATCGGCATGGAGCCTTCAGGGTTTTCGTAGCGAGGCCCCTGAACGATTGCTCCGAATTCGGGATCCGATTTGGCGGGCAGGGGAAAGTCCATAAGACCAAGATCGAATTTTCCTGCGGCCTGCTCGCGGATGCCTTCGGCCTCGTAAATGCCTGTCGCGAGAAAAACGGCCTTCTGCTGGGCGAAATTGAAAAGAGCCTCGTCGCGGGTGAGCCCCGACCAACCGCTGGGAAATTCCTGTGTGATCTCGCGAAGCATCTTGAAGCTCGCTTGATAGGCGGGATGGGCAAAGCTGATCTTCCCGCTCGCAAGACCCAGGAACATCTCCTCCTTGCTGAACCGCCCATCGCGATTGAAATCGATCTCCCGCGCAGCCAGGTACGTGAGGGGCTTGATCAGGCTTTCGTCCCAGCGCGCGAAATGGAAACGCGATCCTGCGATCGCCACATACGGCTGGCCATTGGGCTGCGCTTGCGAGCGGATCTTCTCGCAAACCTCGAGAAAGGCCCGGTAATCGGTGGGCGCCTCGTCAAGGCCGGTGAGTCTCTTGAGCAGAGGCTTGTTGTAAAAAAGCCGCACTCCCGTGAGGGCGAGGGGCACTGTCATGAACTCCTGCGTCTCATCGATGAACGAACGCCGCATGCCGTCCTTGAACGTCCGAATGAGCGGAACCTTTTCCAGATCCGTCCCCGCGTTGTAGGGGTTCGGACGCGTGACGTAACGCGAAAACGGAACAAAATACCGGGTGAAAAAAGCGGTCATGAGATGACCTTCCACCATTCCGGCCTGAACGATGTCCGGTGCCGTTCCCCCCATTAATTGGGTGCTCATCCATTGCCCGTAGGTGGACTCCGGAATGGCCTCCTGAACGATCCGCACGTTTGGATGTAACTTTTCGTATTCCGCTGCGGCCTCCGCCAACCCGTCGCGGACACCCGCCTCCAATTGCCAATGTGCAAGGCGAACGGTCACCACATCGGGTGGCGTCTCCTCCCTCCGCCGCATTGCAATTGTCACGACCGCCCAGCAAAAGACAGCGATGATGACGACCCAAGGCAGTTTCGATTTCCAAGTTGAGAAGAATCGTCTCATTTCATCAAACGGTCGGGGACTTCGTCGAGTGCTTCGCGAACCCAGCTCCTGCTCCAACATGGCAGCCAGTTTCGCGCGTCCGCCTTTCTCCATCTGCGTTAATCTCTGTCATCTCCGGATCTCGATGCTTTTGGCAGGATCGCGGCCTTCGCGCAGCGCCGCTTCGATGGCGTCCATCCGCTGCAACGCCTTCCGGACGCCGAAAATCCGCACATCCTGCGGATATTCGTGCATGAGCCGCTTGTAGTATTCTCGCGCAAGCGCAAAGTTTCCCGCTTCGAACTCGGCGGCGTAGGCGATGTTCCAGTAGGCAGTGGAGCGGTCATCGATCGGATTGGATGGATCGATTTCCCTGGCCCCAAGCGACTTGATCAAATATTCGAGACGCTGGCCCTGATCGTCCATTTTTCGATAGCACTCGGCCATCATGCCATAGAACTGTGAAAGAAAGGGCGTCTTGGGATGAGCGGAGAGGAATGTTGTGATGTTTTCCAGGATCTTCCGGCTCTGTTCCGGATCCGCCCCTGGAAGCGAGAGACTGTTCTCGTACAGGAAAGCCTCCTGGCCCGCGAGCGTCTCCGGATAGCTCCGATAGACATCCGCATATTCGCGCACGAGCTTTTCGTAATCGATCGTTTGATCCGCCGGCGCAAGGTGTCGTGTCCGCACGATGTCCAGAGCACACCAGGAGGCGAGAGGATTTTGTGGCGCCTCTTCGAGCACGGCTCGATAGCCCACGACGGCCCTGGCTATATCTCGCCCATCTCGCCGGTGGTTCCAGCACGACGCTTCGCCATAGAGCGCCTGTAGACGAAATTCAGATCCGCGCGGCTGCGACACCTGCACGGATTGAAAGATTCGAACCGCGGCGTTGAACTCGCCCAAGCGGTAATTCCTCCACCCTTCGCGAATCTCCTGCTCAGGCGGCGAGGCGCCTTTCTTCGCACTGCACGCCTGAAACATCAGCAGCGCAATGCAAGCCAGACTCCATTTTGAAGTTACCCTCATGATCGTTATTGGAGCATGTTACCGCCCTTCCCTCCGCAGACGTCTCGTCTGCTTTCGAATCGCGACGCACGCGAGAGAGGCGGAAACGCCGATCAGCGCGGCCCCTGAGAAAGCGCCATCACATCCTTATTCCTTACCGGAAATATCCGGAAAAATCGCAGGCGCAGGCTTGAAGATCCGCACCGCCGCGAGATCCAAAACGACCCTCTCCGGTGACGATCTGGACTCCGCGCCGATCGCAAAATCGCCATCCTTTAGGCTCTTCGCGCTGTCGGTAGAGATTAAACTGAACTCCGCTTTGGAGACCAGATCGGTGTCCTCTCTCGTATCGATCGGGCCGGTTCCCGCCTTGAAAAAGACTTTCAAGGTTACGACGCCGGTGTCTGCCGTCTGCAATGCAATCGCGAGGTGGCTAGCTTCGGGACCGATGGGCGCCGGTTTCAAAGACGTGGTCTTCACTCTGTTCGCATCCGCTGCGCCATCGAGATCGACATCGAACACGACTTCATCCTTCCCGTCGGAAAGCGTCGCGGCGATGCCCCCGTCTTCCGCTTCCACGATGAGCCGGGTTCCATCACCCGCCACGGAAAAAAAATGCGGAACGAGATCCTGCTGCGAGGGATTCTCCTCGCTGAAACGAAAGAACAAGTCCAGCCCGCCATTGAAAACTACCTTTCCGTTTTCGACTTGGGAGAAGGAAGCAAGGGAGGTTTCCGTCCCATCCGGGGTGATGACCGCGAAGCCGCGCAGACCCGTCGCTTTGTTATTAAAGAGACGTAGAAACGCTTTCGTCTCCATCGCGGAATCCGTAATGAGCTGAAGGCTCGCAGGGGGCTCGCTTCCGTCCGCGACCCAGGAGCCGGCTTCCAACTTGAGTTGCCCCTTGCCGCCAAAACCCGAGGCAATCACCGACTCGCCGATCGTGGGCGTTTTCGTCAAAGCCAGAATTGACATCCCCTCGGGATACGCCGCAAAGACACCACTCGGATCGTCAAATGTAAGACTCAGAATCGGATCGCCATAGGATCGCCCGCCCAAAAGCAAAAGGACGACGACGGCCAGGAAACTTTGAGAACTTCGATGAGAAATCATGCGCTTGGTCGAAAGCTATCGGCTTTGCCAGCCGTGTTGTAAACCCGTTGCGAAAAGAACCGCCAAGGCGGCAGATGATTGCGCGTCCAGCCAGAAAAATCTGCCAGCTCTCCTCGAAAAATCAGGACGCGCTTCATCACTCTCGATTCGTTAAAAAAGATTTGAGGGGGTTCCCAGGAGGAATGACCAATTTCCTTTAAATCGAAAAGACGTCAACATTTCTTTCGGGCCAGCACGATATTCTTATGCTCAAACGGTATTAAAAGTGTTTGCCGGGACGGGCGAAGGCATGTCACCACAGAGAAGGCAGAGGACACAGAGGCTTGGAGCCAGTAGACCCGTCCATCCCTTGGCAATTTGAACCGCGGATCACCCGGATTAAGACGGATGAGGTAAGGCAATTTGTTCATCCGCAGTTTCTGCTTTCACCCGCGTGTATCGGTCATATCCGCGGTAACGATAGGCAGGCTTCGCTCCTTCAGGATTTGGCGTTGTGGTTGCTTCGATCACGCTTGATAAGCCGGGTCTTGCGGAAACGCAGTTCACCACGCATTATGTAGAGTACGAACACTCGGGTGCCGTCGTAGCGGTAAAGAACGCGACACAGGGCGCGTCGACAATCTGGCAGTAACGCGACTGCCCCGTCTCCGGTGGACCGGAACCCTTTGTAGAAGTTGTGTTAACCCCTGTCTACAATTCGTCGTCCCATCTGCGTCAGTCTGCGGATTCGATCATATAAACCCGATTCTTCTTCGCGAGAAAGGGCCGGGAATCCACCAACTCGCCGCTCAGGACATCCCGAATCGATTCGCCCTCACCCGCCGGCAGGCTGAGGTCTTCGAAGGCCCAGACAACCTGCCGCGACGGCGAGCGGTAGAGCACACCAGCCTCCCCCGGAAGAATCGCGCGTTCGCGCATGGCAGGCTCGACCTCGTTGTACGCGCGAAGCAAAGCGATGTGGTGCGCGCGAGGCACATCCTCTTCGCTGGAGAGGCCGCCATAGTGGAAGCTCAAGGCGTCCCGGGAAACGTCCCAGTGCAGGGACCACATCATCCGGTAGGCGAGCCCGCGAAAATAGACGTCATCGGGATCATGACCGCTCTGCCTGATGGCCGGAATGTCGAAAGACGCCAGACAATCGGCCCACATGAAAAGGCTGTCCAACCGCGCAACAGTGGACGGTCCGTGCCGGTGAATGCCGAATACGCCCAGATCTTCATTTGCATAGCCGTATCCGATACGCTGCATCTCAGCCATGAGCTCGAGATGCGCTCGATATTGCGAAAGGATAGCCGCCGGCGGCTCGATTGCCGGACGATAAAATCCCAGCAGATGAGTCTGGTCGGCTGTGGCGCTGAACTGCTGCGCTTGCGTATTTTGCACGTAATGAAACTTGTCGCTGGAAAGATTGAACGAACTGTCGAGAAAAATCGCGCCCAAGCCGACTTCGTCATGGGCCGCCTGCCACCTGCGCAGCCAATATTCCCGTACGGCGGGATCGCGAAGGTTCAGCACCGCGAATTCGGGCGTATAGTGGTCGGCCTCGATGGCGTTCGACGCGTTGCGCACAAAACTTGTGTTCCGGTCCAGCGCTTCCATGATCGAGCCCTCGCGGGGCAGAAAGCGAATCCTGTCGCTATCGCCGACACGCTTGTCGAGGAGCAGATTCAAGGTCGAGATCGCCGTATTTGCCCACATCTGCACCGTCGCACCCCCGGCTCGTGCTTCCTTGCAGAACGCGCGAAGCCTGTCCTCACCGACAGATTCGGCGACTTTGTGATCCACCGTGACGCAAAAATTGCTCACGCCCCAGGTGTTCATGTTGTTCTCGAAATGATTGGCCAGGTAGATCGTCTTCATGCCCGCCCCGAGGAGCTTGGGCAGACCGAGCGTCCGATAGCGATCGAGGTCGGCGGGAGTCCACTCTTCGATTTGCCCGAAGGTCGTCACACGCTCTCGACGCAAACCGGCTTGCTCATGCAAAGTTTGATGGACCAGTTCGCGCATCGCTTCATAGTCGTTCGCAAAGTCCACGCGGCTCCGTGCTCCCGGAGACCAGAGCACCTCGACGGGCGAGGTCGAGAATTCGTGCCCAAGGTCCCCGCAGTGCTCGTGAAAATGCGCCATCACCCGTTCCCCACGCGGCTTTTCAAAAAGCGACCTGATGTGCGCCACCTCGGAGGCCCAGGTGATAAGCAGCCCGGCGGATGACGTCGTGAACGTAAACCCCTGAAACTCCGTCTGCAGGGGAATGAACTGAAACGCGCTGGGGTTGGCGCAGTCGGGGATATACCACTCCGTCGAATACAATTGCTCGGCCGATTCGATCCGGGTGATGGGAGGCACGAAGCAATTGCGCATCCAGAACTCGTTGGCGAGAACGCTTCCCCCGACTTCCCAGCTCCCCCGATCCAGAATCTTGTAGGTGGGAATCGAGGCGCTTTGGTAGCGGTAGAGATAAGAAAAGCCAGAGTAGTCGCGCCCTCCAATCGTCCGCCGCACCCCGCGAAGCTCGAGCTCCAGCGTGGTGTCTTCTGCAGGCTTCGAACCCCGCGTCCAGTCCGCCGTATTGTAACGCGGGCGCACCTCGTGCACCATCCACTCCATCAATCCGCCCTCCCGCGCTTCCACCGAAAAGCGCAACAGGACCTTCTCAGGGGAAATCTCGCAGTGCAACAGCCGGTAGTTCAACAATTCGACGGCCGAGGGATTCCGGATTTCGACAAACATGGGCCGCTGTCCGCTTCGCAAGGTCACACCAGACTGCGAGACGGCACCCAATCCGAAAAACATCTTCTCCTGGCCAAGCAGCTCGATCGAAAGGCCCTCGCCGAGATTCAGAGTCGATGGCAGGGAATCCACGGAGGTCTTCAAGAAATTTCGCACAAGCATTGGCGCCATGCGCCGAAGGCACAGAAAATCATAGGCTGCGAGAGCCTAGGCGGCATTCACGTTTGGTCAACAAGAACACACAAAAGTTGACAAACAGACAAAAGCAAACAGACAAAAGGGGTCAGTCATGATTTATTGACATGTTCTGTATCTTTGCTGTCGCTCCGATCCAGTCCTTACGCCGTGCCATCATCTCTCTGGTCCGACGAATCGTACGACAACAGTAGGACCTCTCGCCCATGCTCAATCGTTGCCTTATCCAATCCAAACGCACCGTCGTTTCCTTCTGGATCAATGAGGCCACGAGTCCCTTTCTCCAATCTCCCTTGGCTGCACTCCGCAGTTCCTCGCGACTCACTCCGAAATACTCAAGACCCGCCTCCAGAATTTGCCGCGCTCTTCGCTCTCCATGATCGCTAAACTCCGCTCCGTGATAGCCATCCGCTTTCCGCTTCGCGCGTCCCGCGAGCGTCTTTGCGGCGAGCTTCAAAAGCATCTCGCGAAACTCCTGGGATCCGAAGAACCAGCCGCGACGCAGTGCCGAATGAATCGCAAGATCGAGCTTTCCCTCTCCCTCAGCGTAGACTGCTCCCGCCTCGCCGGGATTCTTCCAATCCACACGAGACTCCAGCATCTCGAGAAACTCTCTCCGCCCGCCGGCTGAGTCTTTGCACCCGGTCACCGAAAATGCCATCGCCGTCTCCAGCCATCGGGGTCGCGCCTTGGGAACCGCGATGTAGTGGTGCAAGCTGCTCCACCGGTAGGATTCCAGACCATCGCCCTCTTGGAGCAATCTAGCGCGCACTGGATTGAGGTGAATGTAATCAAGCAGCGCCCAAAAACAGTTCCCCGGCTCGACGAGAATCGCCTTATAGCGTCCCCCGAATACATGCCCCCAAAACCTGTGTCGGGTGTTGATCCGCCGGGTAAAGGCGTTCTGCAGCCAGCCCATGCCTCGGGAAAGATTGGCCTCCTTCGTCTCCAGCAGCAAGTGATAGTGATTGCTCATCAAAACGTAAGCGTGAACGCGAAATCCCGCCCGTTCACACGCTTCGCCCAGGGTTCGCACAAAAGTGCTCCGATCCTCGTCGTCCTGCACAATGGCCTCTCGCCGATCCCCACGCGCCATCACATGATACATCGCTCCGGCGAATTCTATCCGTACTTGTCTGGGCATCACCTACCCATGCATAAAGGGAA
>DATDAL010000150.1:0-12161 GCA_036525415.1 Terrimicrobiaceae bacterium
AAATCTTTGGATCTGGACAGGCCCGACGATGGAACCCGGTCGCGGGCTGAGTTTCATCGCGTTTGCTTGCACCAATGAAGATCTCGGAGCCTATTGCTGGTTGTGACCTATGGCTGAAAGTTTGCAATTCAGCATTGGCGCGGCTCGCAGGCAAAAGGCGCGTCAATCCAAAGCATCGCACAAGCTGTATTGCAAATCTTGCAGAAGATTGAGCCTAAGATTCCGCAGCACGTAATGTCATGAGCCGGCGCAAGTCCAATCGTGCGCGCACTTTCGGCGGCAGGCGGCTTCAGGTAATTGAAGCGGCAGAAGCCTCTGTATCCCCGCCAGATCCTCGCAAGGATGCAACTTCAGCTTGGCGCTGGCTTGAAACGGCGTTTGATTTCTCGGCCCATCAAAAAAGCCTCAGCGGGCCAATCAAGATTCAATCTTGAAAAGCAAACGCCCGCCAGGGGCGAGAGCCTTAGCGGGCGCTGTTTGAGTGTTGAGGTTAGATCGTTCGTGCCTTCTCTGCCGGAACTGGCAATAAGACCCCAGGGTCGAGTTGATCGTATTTGTGGCGTTTCCCAATCTCGTCAAGATCGAGGTCACCGGGCCAAAGCGCGCGAACCGGATGATCTTGTATCAGCAACTTAATGACGATGAATGCCGCCGCTGACAGATGCGTGCCGTTCTTCGAATTATACTCGCGCGCTCGCTGGCGGATCAGCTTGCAAAGGGGTGGATAAAAAATCCCCGCCTCTGATCCATCGGGCCAACGATGATTCAACAATATCGGGCGTTCATCTCGGCTGAGCTTTTTTTTCGATCTCTTTTTCATGACGCTACCTCCTTGTGCCACGCTGCCTGACGCGTTCGCCTTGACCGATGCGCCTCTTGACGATCTCCGCGATTCGACTTGGGCAATCAACCGCGGTGTAATGCTCTCCGTTGTCGTTGGTGATTTCAAACCCGACCGACTGGCCGGGGGCTTCTAGTTCTGTTCTCATTGGATAGAAAAAAGCCTGCCCCCCGAAGGCGACAACCTTGTTGCCGCACGGCACGACCCGTTTGCGGCTATCGGAGGACAGGCTTGTTTTCTCGGTTTTCATGATCGCATCCTGGTTCGTGACGCCAGGGTGAGAATTTGCGGCCCGCTGTTGTCGCAGCGAACGGAGCAAGGATGCGCAGGAAACTAGAGGCGCGTCAACGCAAAAGAAAAGCCCTCCGCCCGAGAGGGAGATTTTGTATGCGCAGAAAGCGCGAGGGCGTCAAGATCGTTAAGACGAAAGATCGTGACAAGTTAATGGTAGTAGCTACATCTTTGATGAAGATAATGGAACAGCCACGAACTTCAGGAGGAGGGGACTTCCCGATTCTTCCCGAGGAAAAGAGCCACTACTTTAACGGCTACCAGGTTGGATTTGGAGGGGGCGACGTTGTAGTAACGCTCATCCGCAACGGGACGCCAACTATCACTCTAAATGCGTCGTTTACAACGGCCAAAAGCTTCGCGATTGCACTCAGTGATACCATCGGAAAGTTGGAGAGGTGCGCGGAGCATCAGATAATGACCATAGATCAAGTGGACACGGCCCGGAAGGTTTTCGATGAATCCAAATAAAACAGCAGAGTTTCTTCCTCGAATCGCAACCGTAGGGAGATCTCATTACGAGCCAAGTAAGACCGAAAAAAAGCTGGACGCGCTATCGAGACTCAAGGATGGCTGGCATTTCGGAAGAGGAAAGGGTCCATCATCGCAGATCGTGGCAAAGGCTCGAAGCATGGTAAGATTTGCTGAATCAGTAAGCTTGTTAGTGGACGTGTTTCCTGGCAAGGGCGGTGAGATTACCGTTGCAATATATTTCGAAGACATTGATCACTCTTTTCAAGTTCAAAGGAACCTTGTCGTTCGCTATTGGAATGAGACAGATCCGGAAGGAGATGTAGTTGATCTCACCGACGAGGGCGTCTATAAAGCGATTTTCAAATTGAGCTCAACTGCCGCCGCATGGAACTCATTCTTTACATTCATATTAAACACTGGGATCACACTAGAAAATACTTTCGAAGCGAGGCCTTTGAGAATTCAGGCGATGGGAGCGGAGTGTCCGTCGTTGATCACTCTTGCCTCAAAAAGGGAAGCGGTTGTGTATGCAGTCATGCACGAGAATATTACCCGACCGTCAGCTCCGAACCTCCAATTTTCTGGCCGTTCGAAGAATCAATTTTGCCAATTGGTTATCGCCTAGAGGAGGAGCGCAGCGACACCGGAGATATTTGCCACCGCAATATCAAGGGCATCAAAGACGGCAAGGAGAAAAAATTCTTCAAGAGCATTCGAAGTGATGGCAAACTGGACTTGAAAATTTGCGATTCCGATGGCCCTCGCCCCCTGCGAATTCCGGAGGATATTGCAATTTGGCGCGAGCTGGAAGCCCAATAGGAACACTTTTGGTCTCTTGGGCGACTTCGAGGGGGTCGTCCTGGGCGGAGTAGTTTTGTAACCCGATTTTGTAACCCGCTCCCCTGAAAGTCGGCATTTTCGGGAAAACGTGAGAAAAGAGCCATCGTCCCGCAGAGCCTCTATTCATGCTGGTTTGCAAGCGCCTGCAACTGTGGGAAATAGAAGGGAAAATGTCCGAAATACCCTCCCAAACCACGCGCTCTACCAAGCTAAGCTACGCCCCGTTCTGCGCACGCTGGCACACGAGCGCAGAGGAAACAACCAAAATGAGAAACGCCTCGCTTGCGCGTGAGTTTCAGCTCACAAGCTGCCCACGCATTTCGGCGGCATATTGATCGGCGTTGAGGCCGGTAAGCAAATGCAGGACACGGTCGGGAAGTTTCACGATCGCCTCGACCCCTGCAGCCTTCAATGCGGCTTCGTTGAGCGCCCCATTCGTGGTGACGACACGCAACCGCGTCTCGGCGCATGCGTCCACGCGCTGAACGTTGGCTTTGCCTCCGAGCGCGGCGATGAGGGCGCGGGCTTTCTCGGCTGCCATCGGGTCGCGCAGCTTAGGCTGGATACCGGCCTGCGCTGGGGCCTTGACAGGGGAGGGGGCTTCTACCTCGTCAGCTTCCGGGCCGGCGGTCTTGAGGTAATCTCCGATCTCGGTTTTTAAGACGTCCGACCGAGTGCCGAAAATGGCCTGCACGCCATCGCCGACCATCACGACCCCGGCGGCGCCGAGCGCCTTCAATCTATCCGCGTTGGCTTTGCCGGGATCTTTGAGCTTCACGCGCAGACGGGTGATGCATGCATCGAGGTTCACGATATTGCTTCGACCGCCGAGCGCTCGGACGATTTGCAGCGAGAACTCGTCACCACCTGCCGAA
Organism: Terrimicrobiaceae bacterium; assembly: GCA_036525415.1. Taxonomy (GTDB): domain Bacteria; phylum Verrucomicrobiota; class Verrucomicrobiia; order Chthoniobacterales; family Terrimicrobiaceae; genus DASTFP01. Next base: position 3,322 of record DATDAL010000150.1, read on the forward strand.
TGGGCCACCGCGGCTTCCTCGGCAGCTTCGCGGCCCGGCGTCATCAACTTGAACGCCCGGATGCAAAAGCTGAAAATCACGAAATAAACGCCGGCCCAAATTGGCCCGAGAACAAAGAGCCAGAGCGCGTTTGTCGATTTCGGGAAAAGCACGACATAGTCGATCAATCCGTGGGAGAAGGTGAAGCCGTGTTTGATGCCGAGCAAAATGCAGATGAAATAGGCGGCGCCAGCCAGCATAGCATGAATCACATAGAGTACCGGTGCGACAAAGAGGAATGCAAACTCAAGGGGCTCGGTGATGCCCGTCAGAAATGCCGTCAGCGCGGCGGACATCATGATGCCACCAACCTTTGCGCGATTCTCAGGACGGGCAGCGAGAGTTATTGCGGCGGCCGCAGCCGGAAGACCCCACATCTTGAAGAGATAGCCGCCTGTCATGTTGCCGGCCGTCGGATCACCCGAGATGAAGCGTGCAATTTCTCCGTGCACCGTCTTGCCGGTGCTCGGGTCCACAAATTCGCCCGCCTGGAAAAAGAACGGAACGTTCCAGACGTGATGGAGCCCGAAGGGGATGAGCGAGCGTTCGACGACGCCATAGATTGTGAATGCGAGAGCAGGCTGTCCATGGACGGCCCAGTTCGAGAAGGCGTTGATCGCGTTTCCGATCGGAGGCCAAACAAAGCTCAGGATCACCGCCGCGACGATGACGGCAAAAGCCGTGATAATCGGCACCGAGCGCTTTCCGGCGAAAAAGCCAAGATATGCGGGCAATTGAACCTTGTAGAACCGGTTGAAGACGGAGGCCGCGATCAGGCCCACGATGATGCCGCCAAAAACGCCAGTCTCGATCGTGGGAATTCCCATTGCAGTGGCCGTTTCGATCCCGCGCATTTTCGCCAGGACCCCCATTGTGGCCAGGAATACGGCGAAGCCGACCGTGCTCGCAAGAGCCGCTACGCCATCGTTATCCGTTAGGCCAATTGCGACACCGATGGCGAAGAGCAGCGGGAGGTTGGAAAAGATGGCGCCGCCCGACTGAGCCATGATCTGCGAAACGATCTGCGGCAGCCACGAGAAGTTCGCGCTGCCGACGCCAAGCAGAATGCCCGCCACGGGTAGTACCGAGACGGGCAGCATCATGCATTTGCCGATCTTTTGGAGGTAGGAGAATGCGCTGGAGAATACGGACATGGTTTGGGGGAGTTTGGGATTAAACTTCGGGAAGGAGAGCGCGGACTTCGTCACCCGTGCGGCACTTGAGAGCGCGCTGCGCGAGATCCTGGCAATCCGCGTGGGAAAGGCGGCGTACCTGAGCTTTGATCGTGGGAATCGAGGGAAGGCTGACACTCAGCTCGTCCACCCCGAGGCCGACAAGAATGGGCACGGCTTGCGCATCACCCGCGATGCCTCCGCACACGCCGGTGAATCTCCCGTGCTTGCGCGCACCCTCGACAGTCAGCGCAATGAGGCGGAGCAGGCTGGGATTCAGGGCATCAACTTTGGGAGCGAGCTTGGGATGGCCGCGATCCATCGCCAGGGTGTATTGAGTGAGATCGTTGGTGCCAATCGAGAAGAAATCCGCTTCCGCGGCGAAAACCTCGGACATGATAGCGACTGCCGGAATTTCCACCATGATGCCGCAAGGCATCGGGGGAATTCCGAGCGAACGGGATTCCTCAGCGAGAATAGCCTTCGCGTCAGTCAGTTCGGCCATCGTGGCGATCATAGGAAACATGATGCGCACCTGGCCGAACTGGGAGGCGCGGAGAAGAGCGCGAAGTTGCGTGCGGAGGATTTCAGGCCGGTCCAGCCCTACGCGAATGCCGCGTTCACCGAGGAACGGGTTGTCTTCCTTTGGGATTGGCAGGTAAGCGAGGGGCTTGTCTCCTCCCACGTCGAGGGTCCGGATAATCACAGGGCGGTCGGCGCCAACGGCGAGGGCGACGGCCTTGTATTGTTCAAATTGCTCGTCCTCGCTGGGAGCCGCGGAGCGCTCCATGAACAAGAACTCCGAGCGCAGCAGGCCAACGCCGTCGCCGCCCAACTCCGCGATCTGGTCGGCGTCTTTTACACCCCCGATATTCCCGGCGACCTCGACATGATGTCCGTCGGTGGTCGTGGCAGGCTCGAGCGCATGGGCGAGATCCTCCTTCCGCTGCTCTTCGTGGCGGATTTGCGCCTCGCGCAGCTGCTGCATCTCCTCAGGGGAGGGATTGAGGCGCAGGGTGCCCTTGCCGCCGTCGAGGATTACGGGCGTGCCATTGGGGAGTTCCAGAGCGCGCGCTTCGATGCCGGCCAGTGCCGGGATGGCAAGGGAACGCGCGAGAATGGCGACGTGCGAGGTGGCGCCGCCCCGCACGGTCGCGAAACCCATGACCTTCCCGCGCTCCATGGCTGCGGTGTCCGACGGCGTGAGATCCTCGGCGATAAGGACTGCATTGGCGGGATAGGAGGGAGCCTTTCGCTTAATCCCGGTGAGAAATTCCAGCACGCGCTCTCCCACGTCTCGAAGGTCGTTAGCGCGTTGCGCGAGAAGTTGGTTGCGCAGCGATGCGAGCCGCTCGGCGTGGGTCTTTACAGCGTTCTTCCAGGCGAAGGCAGCGCTCTTACCTTTGGCGATCGCGGAGGTGGCAATGTCGATGAGATCGGGATCCTCGAGCAGCTCGGAATGCGCGGCGAAAATGGCGGCCTTCGTTTGCTCCTTGTGGCCGTGAAGCTGTGCTCGCAAAGCTTCAAGCTGCCCAGCCGCTTTGTGTATGGCGTCCTCAAGCAATCGCCGCTCGTGCTCGGGCTCACGGCCCTCTTCCTTTACTTCAATATCCTCGTGCCGGACCTGGTAGACCTCGCCAACCGCGAGTCCGGCCGAGGCCACGGCACCCGTGATCAGGTTCGGATCGTCCTTTGCCCTTGGGGCCGGGGCAGAGAGCGGTCCCTCCGTCATCGTCGCGGGCGCAGACACGGGCACGCAACCCTCATCGCCGAGGCCTTCCGCGATCATCGGGGTCAGCCTGTCCACCGCCTCACGCGCGTCCGGACCCTTGGCCACGAGGAGGACCTTGTCGCCTCGCACAGTCTCCAGAGCCATCAGGGATGTGACGCTGCGAGCATTTGCAGAGCGGTCGCCAAGCTGAAGCCTGATGTCGCTTTGGAACGTCTTGGCCACGCTACTCAAAACAGCGCATGGCCGCGCATGGAGGCCGTTCGGGTTCGGAAGTATGATGGCTTCAGAAGTCACGGTCGGGCCCGTTTCCGCCGCGGCAGCCGCCGCTGCGCCGTTGAGCGTCAGCGTCAACACGGGAGTTTTGCCGACGGTTGCCGTGCCGGACCCGTAAACCGTGTTGGAAACCCTATCGCCGTTGGAGATGATGACCTCGGTCAGCAGGCTTTTCGCATTAGTCGCAACGTAATCCAAATCGAACTCGATCAGCGGCGCGCCCGTTTCGACCTTGTCTCCCACCTCGACCTTGGGCGTGAAGCCCTGGCCCTTCAACGAGACAGTGTCGATACCCACATGCATGAGCACCTCGATATCTTCGGCCGTCTTCAATGTCACCGCATGGCCCGCGGCGTGCCGCTGAAGGATCTCGCCCGGACACGGCGCCCGAAGGATGTTATCGACCGGATCGATCGAGATGCCGTCGCCGGCAAGTTTTTGTGAAAAGACCGGATCGGGCACGCGTTCGAGGGGGTAAATTACGCCGGAAACCGGCGCCAGCAGGATAAGTTGGTTGCCGCTCATGGGAGTTGGGAACTCCTATCTTGGCGACTAAGTCCTTTTTGCGCCAGACTTTCTTCGCGACTAATTTTCACGCACTGGCCTTGAGAGAATCGAAACAGCAACCGCAAAGAGGGGGCGGTTCCTGCCCTCTTGGAGCGTGCAACCTGTTCTCCGGCTAAAACAATTCGTGCGCCAAGACGCTCAGGCAATAGAGGGCGGCCGTTTCCGCGCGGAGAATAATCGGACCAAGGGTAATCGGCCTGCATCCCTTGCTCTTTGCCAGGGCGAGTTCCGCCGGCGTGAAATCGCCTTCGGGGCCGACCAGAACGCACACGCTGCGCGGCGGCTGGCAATCAGCCAGCACGTTCTTGATCCGACGTGCGTCGGGCTGAAGCGATGCGATCAGCATAAGTTCCGATTGCTCCTGCTTCTCGAAAAACGCCTTCGGCTTGAGGGGTACCGCGATTTCGGGAAGTCGATTCTGGCCGCATTGTTTGCAGGCTTCGATAGCGATCTCGCGCCACCTCTCGCGTTTCTTCTCCGCATCGCTTGCATCGAGCTGAACGACCGTGCGATCGGAGAACAACGGAGCAATCCGACTCGCGCCGAGTTCAGTCGCCTTCTGAATGATAAAGTCCATGTGTTTGCCCTTCGGCACGGCCGGTGCCAGTGTAATCGCGCATTTCAGCGGCTGGGACTTGGTTTTTTGACCAATGCGCAACTGGATTCTCTTGCCTTCGATGGCAGCAATGTCCCCCCTGGCTTCGGCACCCTCACCGTCGAAAACCGTTACATGATCGCCCACACCAAATCGAAGGACATCAAGAACGTGATGGGACTCGCTCTCATCCAGCGCGGGTGACGCAGAGTTCCACGCATTAGGCGGAAGATAAAAGCGGTGCATTTAGCAGGTTGCGGACTTGAGAGGGAAGACCCGTGAAAATCTAGAGTCGTCAAACATCGGAGGCGGTCCTTTTCAAGATTGGGCGGTTATTTCTTGATAAAATGCCTAATTTCATCCCAAACCGGGCGGACTGCTTGCGTGCAGCTTACTTTCAAGATATTCATCAAGCGCTTTCTGCCAGGGACGTGGCACGGCCCCGGTCACCGCAGTGAATTTCGTGGTGTTCATCACGGTGTGCGGCGGACGCGGAGCGACAAAAGCCTTGAGAGCCGAAAGCGGGATAGGTTCGGCTACGCGGGCCTTGAGGGGAAGCCCAGCACGCACAGCGAAATTCAGAGCGTACTGGCCGTAGTCGTGCCACGAGCAACCTCCCGCGTTGCACGCGTGATACAGTCCGCCTGGAAGGTCCCTCTCGAGAAACGGATCGAGCCAGTTGGCGACATCTTCGGTGAAGGTCATGCACGACGTCTTGTCCGCGATGGCTTCAACCCGGTCGTTTGCCAGGGCCCGTTCGATAATCGAATCGACAAAGCTCGGCTTATCCGGACCAAATACCCAGGCGACGCGGACCGCGAGATGCAGCGGCGACGTCGCCAGCGCTGCAACCTCTCCCGCGAGCTTCGTCCGGCCATAGTGGCCAAGCGGGCGCGCAACGTCTTCCTCGGTGTACGGAGTGGTCTTCGCGCCGTCAAAAACATAGTCAGTACTGAAGTGGATAAAGCGCGCACGCTTTACGGCAGCCGCCTCTCCCATCACCCCAGGAGCGCGCGAATTAACCGTCTCCGCTTCCTCGCGCGCTGTCTCACAACGGTCCACGTTCGTCAGACCGGTGCAATTGACGAGCACATCGTACGATGCGGATTCGAGCAGGCTCCTGAGCGCGACAAGGTCAGCCACATCGAGTTCCGGGCGCGCAAGAGCCCGAACCTGATACTTTGCCGACCAAATCCGCGTAAGCGCCGCCCCCAAGCGCCCCTTTCCCCCAAGGATCAATATTTGTGGAGTCATCGCCAAATCAGAATGCACCCACTGGCTGCGGTAGCAGGTGCTGCCACCAGTCGCGATTCTCGAGATACCACCCGACCGTCGCGCGAATACCTTCTCGCGGCGTGTGCAGCGGCTTCCACCCGAGCTCGGATCGGATTTTCGCCGACTCAATCGCGTAACGCCGGTCATGTCCGAGACGGTCGGCGACGTAGCTGATCAAAGCGCGCGGCTTGCCGAGCGTTTCGAGAATCAGCTCGACAACGGCAATATTTTCCAATTCCGCATCCGCACCGATGTTATAGACCTCGCCCGCCCTCCCCTCCAGGAGGACCGCCATCACGGCGCGGCAATGGTCTTCCACGTGAATCCAGTCCCGCACGTTCAATCCATCTCCGTAAACGGGCAGCTTCTTGTCTGCCAGAGCGTTGGTGATCATCAGCGGAATGAGCTTCTCGGGAAATTGATACGGCCCGTAGTTATTCGAACACCGAGTGATGACGACCTCCTGCCCGAACGTCTTGTGCGCCGCAAGCGCCAGCAGGTCCGCGGAAGCCTTGCTCGCCGAATACGGTGAACTCGGATCGAGCGGAGAGGTTTCCGTAAAGCGTCCGGTGGGCCCCAGTGAGCCGTAAACCTCGTCCGTCGAGATCTGGACGAAGCGCTTTACGCCATGTTTGCGCGCAGTCTCGAGAAGCACCTCGGTGCCTCCGACGTTGGTGTGGATGAAATTGCCTGGTTCCGAGATGCTGCGATCCACATGCGATTCAGCCGCGAAGTTGACAACCGCATAAAACTTGTGCCTGGCGAAGATCGTTTCCATGGCATCGCGATCGGCGATGTCGGATTGGAAGAACTCGTAGCGGTGGCCGTATTGTTCCAGAACACCGGCCAGGTTCCCGGGATTCCCCGCGTAGGTGAGCACATCGACATTCGTGACAAACTCAGGCTGGTAATGCTCTAGCACGAAACGCACAAAATTGCTGCCGATGAAGCCGCAGCCGCCTGTGATGAGAAGACGCATCAGCAACTATCTACCATAGCGGAAAATTCACTCGCAATGAGGAATCTGTCGCCAGCGACAGGCGCATGCGGGGAAAATGCCTCGTCCGTGCCTCCTCGAAGCACGCGCTCGACGAGTGGCTAGCGTTTGAAATGATGGGCTGCTCCCCTCGATGAAACCGACCCTCTCATGTTCTTTGCGGCCTTCGTAAGGACGGCGGCAACTCTACGCCGCATCGGGCTGCTAGCAGCTGCATATCTCGAAAATCCTTCTCGCTGGGCGTGTAGCCTTGCGCATGGCACTCGACTTGGGTTTCAGGCGAAAGGCAACGCACGGGTATGCTTCCAATCATACCTCGCCCTTCGAAGGCTGAGGATCGAAATACCCAGTCACCACCATTCTCCATTCGATGGACGCCATTCCCCTGCGCGTCGAATACGACAGTGTGAATATCGACTTCCAGTCCTTGGCCGTTCGCCAAGACGAAATTGGATTCGGTGCCGCCGACCTGACGCGTAAACCCTCTTGGCCCGATTACTGCGCAAAGCCGATCAAGATCTGAGGCCCGTAAGATAAGGTCCAAGTCCCTGTGCGCTCGCGTGCGCTCGCCAACCACAGCGTCGACGGCCCACCCGCCATCGAGCCACACCTCAATTCCAGACCGTTCGAATTGCTGGAGAAGATCAAGCAACGCCGCCTCGGACATCTCTGGCTTCATGCTACCAGCGTGTGGTTTGGCGTCTTGAGTGTCCCCAATGCAAAAGAGCAACTCATCAAGGGCTGTCCTCGCATTTGGCCCCTTTCAAGAGGGCGACGATGGCCATCGCATGGCCGTGGCCCAACTGAAAGTCTTCCTTGAGCCACTTTACAATCGCACCCGCCTTGACACCTGCTGCCAGTTGTCCGTTGTGCGTGAACCCCTTTTTCTCGGCGAGCGCCCGGAAGTCCGCGGGGCTTTTCCCGGTCTTCGCCTGAATGTTTGTTAGATACGCTTGGAAAGACATAGCATTTTCCTATTGAAAGGGACGCGGGTTGAATAGACGTTGTTATGATTGTCTCGTTATTGTTGAGTTCGATCGCACCATAACGGACTAAGTAGACTTCGTATTGTATAAAAACGACAACTGCTGGATGGTTTTTGGCGTCTCTCCATTCTCAAGAAGAGGTGGCTTTACGAGGGGGAAGCTCCTGGGATTGATGAGAATGTCCCGTCGTCTCCACTGCCGACACTTAACGGCACGAATGGCCGAATCTCTCCCGGGTTCATGGAAGCAACGTGCCCTTCTCTTGCGTCTGCTGTGATTTTGGGCTCGCAAGACGCTCGACATCAATCGATGGCTTTCCGGACTTTCCCACGGGATTGATCTCCAGCTTCTCGCACGCCAAATCAGCGACCACGCCAGTCAGTATTATTTTGCAACCTTCAGCGAGGGTAATGGAGAGGCGGCGTTCAGGGTTAGGGAGTTCAGGTTTAACGTTCGCTTCCCCTCGCATCATTTCGTCTCTAACCCGTATCATCTCCTTGAATTCGTGATCCGGGATCGCTGGCTCGTACAGCAGTTCGACAATATGGTCTGCGTTAATAAAGTGATTGGGCTCGATTTCGATCAGCTTCATTTTTGGGGACAATTTCTCTACTAATGGGCGCCGCAACGTCCATCGTCGAGAATTACCTTCACCGGTTGGACCCTCTTTCAACAGCGGCCGGTGCTTCAGGCGGCTCGACCGGCGGCAGCGTATTCGTTCCCGAGTCCGACTGTCGGAAACTCCTGGACGCCATTAGCTCAGGTTCGAATCTTTTGCTGCGCAAAACTCCACCATCGAGGATGGTGGAGTCTAGGGGATTATCCCGACGTGCGTCGGGCTCTACGAGTAAGGCTTCGCTGGGGGACGACGCGCTCACGCGCAGGGTATTCGAACCGAGGTTCGAATCTTTTGTGCGCAAAACTCCACCATCGAGGATGGTGGAGCCTAGGGGATTCGAACCCCTGACCTCCTCAATGCCATTGAGGCGCTCTACCAGCTGAGCTAAGACCCCATAATCTGATTTACTCTGTTGTGCCAGCATGTGCCGGCAAAAAAACTTGCGATTTGTGACACACATTTGTGACAATCCCAAGCCATGGACAAGTCCTCCAAACCAAGCTCCAAGGACCGCAAAGAGCGGTATGCCTGGAGACCGACCGGTGTGGCGAACGTGTACATGCGAGCCAAAAAGTATTATTACGT
>DATDAL010000151.1:0-4083 GCA_036525415.1 Terrimicrobiaceae bacterium
CGCGTACTTTGTTGGCAAGACCGTCCATTTGAAGGGGCAAGCTTTCTGCGCCAGAACGGCGTGGGTGACTCGTGGCCGTATTCAAGTCTCAGGCGGCCTTTTTCCTGCCTTTATTCGCCTTTCTCGACTTTGGATGGACTCCTGTCGCTGAAGCCTTGGCCTTTCCCTGGCTTTGCTGGATGCTCTCCTGAAGGATGGAAACGAGATCCACGACGTTGGACGGTCGCTTTTTCTTCGGCGGAGCGGGCGCGGCCTTATCGCCGTGCTCGATCTTTTCCTCGATCAAGTTTTCCAGGGCGTCGCGGTAGTCGTCGGTATATTCTTCGGGTTTCCATCTCGTAGTCATGCTCTCGATGAGTTGTTCGGCCATCCGCATTTCGGCCCTTGCGACAGATTTCTTTGCAGCGGCTTTGAACTCCGAGACATCGATGAGTTCGCTCGGAAAGTGCATCAACTCCAGGATGAGTCCGTTCTCCTTGGGCTTTATCGCGGCGAGATGCTGCCGAGCACGTATGACAACTTTGGCGATGGCGATCTTCCCAGACCTTGCCAAGGCATCCCTCAGCAGCACATACGCCTTGTCGCCACCCTTGCCCACCTCGAGATAGTACGGCTTGTGAAAGAGCAACGGGTCAACATCTTCGATCTTGACGAAGTTTATCGTGTCCACCGTCTGGGTCGCCTCAACATCGACGCGGGCAAAGTCCTCCTCTTTGAGGATGACGTATTTGCCCTTCTCGTACTCGAATCCCTTCACGATCTCATCCCATGGGACCTCCTTCCCATCGGCTTCGGCTACTCGCTTGTAATTGATAGGACTGTGGTCGCGTTTTCGAAGCATCCGGAACTTGAGTTCCTCCCTGCGAGTAGCCGGGTAGAGCGACACGGGAATTGTCACCAGCCCGAAGCTGATGGCCCCTTTCCACAGTGGTCTCATAAGTCTTTGGTGTTGCTATGAGTTCGCAAGTGGAATTCGAGTCGGCCGTCAGCCATCGACGATCCGCTTGAGAAGGTTGAACGCGGCAACCTGCTTGCCCTGCTCTAACGCCTCCATGGCATGCCGCACCTGATTCTTTATGCCCTGGATGGCATCGCTCTCCGCGTCCGATTCGCGCGGTGGCTCGGGTTTCGTGAAACGGACAACTTTTTCGTGCGCGAGTTCCTCCGGTTCTGCCTTTTCCTCGTGCGAAATCGGCTCGGGCGGCGCTTCTTTGGGCGCCTTGGCGGGTTTCGCCTGCGCGTTCTGGACTCCGTCTTCGAGCAGGTCGTACTTTACTGCCACGATACGGACTCCCTTGAACTCGAAGAGCGACTTCGGAAAGATCAGGAATTGCCGTGCCCGGCCGGGTTCAAAGCCAACGGTCCCGTGATCTGCTTTGTTTCCGACCAGGTCCTGATGCACCGTCATCACGCGATGCGCTTTGATCGCCGCCTGTAAGACCTTGTCCTTTTCTGGCGATACGAGGAGCAGGTGAGTGTGCGGATTGCCCGCAACTTCAACGACTGCCGCGAAACGAGCGGTCTTCATAGGGTAACACTTATCCTTTGTTGTCCTGCGTCTGCAACACACGCTTGGCGGGAGCGAAGAAGAAGAGTCCTCGAGCGTGTGCCGTGCCGCGGGAGCAAGAATAAGACGCGCAACTCACCCGGTTCGCGCGAAACAATGGTGAACCAATTTAGGTCATGTCCACCATTCTGCTGATCATCTTAATCCTGCTTCTAATCGGAGCGCTGCCAAGCTGGCCGTATAGCTCGGGCTGGGGCTACTATCCGAGCGCGGGTGTCGGGTTGATTGTCGTTATCCTGATTATCCTTCTGCTGATGGGACGGATCTAATCCCGTCTTGGTCGGATTGTGCGCGCTGGCTGGCAGCCGTTTTTCGGTTGAAGCCCCAAGCCGTCGCCACTATTCAAGAGATGACGGCATCGCAACCGCTGTGGTGGCCGTCTGGTTGAGCACCCTTCGTCCAAACCAGCATCCGAGTTTGAGCTCTGAGAGAGATCCAGAAAGAGTTTTGCTTCTGTTTTTTTTGGCTGGAAAGTCCATGCAACGTCTCGGCGGCTGAGACCGTTGATTTCGCTTGCCTCATATTGGAATTTGATGAGGATTGTCGACCGATCTCCCGAACGACTGTCGCAACATGAAGTTCTTTTTCTGACCATGGCCACGAGCGCATCTTCAGCGGCGACGCAAGCACCCGCGGCGGGGTCGAGGCCGGCGCGGCGTTCGATTGCGCAGGAGTTGGGTTTGGTGGTGGTGGTGTTGCTTTTGGGGGGGATCCTGGCGCTTTACGGGTGGCAGGATGCGGCGCCTGGGAGGCCGAACACGTTTTTAAATTTCGACAATTTGATCGATGGGATCGCGACGCCGATGTCGTATTACGCGATCATGGCGATTGGGGTGACGATCGTGATCATCACCGGGGGGATCGACATATCGGTGGGATCGATCATGGCGCTGGCGGCGCTTGGGGGAGCGGCGGCGTTGCAGAATTTGCCCCCGGAGGCCTCGGCGGTGGTGGTGTTGCCGGTGGCGATCTTGGTGCCCTTGGGGGTGGGGCTTTTGTGCGGGCTGATCAACGGGGGACTGATTGTGAGTTTGAATTTGCATCCCTTTATCGTGACGCTGGGGACGATGAGCATTTTTCGCGGGCTGGCCAATGTGCTGCCGCCGCAGAAGACGTTGCCCTCGGCGGGCAAGGTGCTGCCGCCGGCCTTTACGACGGAGTTCATGCGCATTGAGATGTTTGGGCTGCAGCCGATGCCCCTGATCATCATGCTGATCTGCGTGGGGGCGGGCTGGTTTTATCTTCGTCTGATGGTGGCGGGACGGGAGACCTACGTGATTGGGGGCAATGAGGAGGCGGCGCGTTTCAGCGGGTTGCGGGTGGGGTGGATCAAGCTGCGCACCTACGCGTTGGCGGGACTGGCTGCGGGCGTGGGGGGGATGGTTTCTTTGGGTCGATTTGGCACGGCCTCCACGAGCACGGGCACGGGCTATGAGCTCACGGTGATTGCGGCGGCGGTGGTGGGCGGGGCGAGTCTTACCGGGGGGCGAGGCAGCGCGATTGGGGCGCTCCTGGGCACCCTGGTCATCGCGCTCATCGAGAACGGGATCATCATTTTGCGCCTTGAGCAGGAATACCGGCTCATCATCATCGGTCTGGCCATCATCGTGGCCGTCTCTCTGGATCGCTTAAGCCTCTACATGCACAGCCGTCGCAAGTGAGGCGAAACAAGGAGAGCGTTGCCCGTCCCCCGCGCCGCCTCTCCCTAACCGCAGTGCGTCAAACAGCTCCCCTAAAGAAATCGAAAGCAACTCAATCAAGTCAAAAAAAAGAGAAATCCCCCCTAATATGAAAATAACCCGTTTAACCCGAATCGTGGCCGCAGCCGCCGTCGCCGGCCTGGCGATTTTTCAATCGAGCGCGCGCGCGGAGGAAGCCAAGAAGAAGGTCATTATTGGCTTCATTGCCAAGAGCCTGAGTAACGATGTCTTTCAAGCCGCCCAAGCCGGGGCGGCCGATGCGGCCAAGGAGTTGGGGGAGAAGTATAAGGTGGATGTGGAGCTGGAGATTCGCACGCCCAACGACGAGGACGCCACCAAGCAGGCGGAGGCGGTCGAGGCCCTGATGCGGCGAGGGGCGCAGGGGATCGCGATCTCGTGTTCGGAAGCCAACACGGTGACTCCGTCGATTGACAAGGCGGTGTCGCGCGGGGTCAACGTGATGTGTTTTGACTCCGATGCGCCCGCCAGCAAGCGCTTTGCCTACTATGGCACCGATGACAAGGCGTGCGGGCAGAAGACGGTGGAGGTCTTGGCCAAGGCGATGGGCGAGAAGGGCACGATTGCGATCCTGGCGGGCAACCAGAGCGCGCCCAATCTGCAGAACCGGGTGGCGGGGGCCAAGGAGGCGCTGGCGAAGTATCCCAACATGAAGCTGAACAATCCCGGGGTTTTCTACCATGTGGAGACCCCTGAGAAGGCGGCCGAGGCGGTGCAGAACGCGCAGAACGCCAATCCTGGCATCCAAGGCTGGGCGATGATTGGGGGCTGGCCGTTGTTTACCGCCGATGCCTTGAA
>DATDAL010000152.1:0-2826 GCA_036525415.1 Terrimicrobiaceae bacterium
ATGTCGATATGATCCGCGAAGGGCGCGTGGAACGAATAGGCTTCGAGCCCAAGCTCCGAGATCATCTCACCCGCGCGGCGAACGGCGTCCAGATTGTGATAGTTGAGGTGGGACGGCGAAGAGCAGACTTCGATCATGCTAAAGCCGCTCGCACGGATCGTCTCAAGACAATCAGCGATGCTCTTCTGGTAAAAACATCCCGTTGAAAGGCCGATGGGCCAGGTGGTCATAACGTCTCCGAGCGAGCGCCGATCGCCGAAAGAGCTCGAGATTCGCCAGGCAGTCGGCGACTGGGCAAATTTTTCCTTCCTTGGACGATTGGCAATTGAAGTTCACCAGGTCATCCCGGCCCACTGCAAACAAGCCGGAAAAGACACGTGTGTAAAAGTCTGCGCGCGTGGAGGGATCGGCATCCAGCCACTGACTTCCCCAGCCATAGTCGCGCTCGAACTTCGAGCGAATGAGTCCGGCAATATGGCGAGGGTGCCAGCCAAGCGCCAACATCACGCGCGTCACCATTCGCATCTCGCTTGGCCGCAGAAGCAAATCGTTGGGATTTAGCAAAATCGTTCTCACACACGCGGGGAGGATGCTCATTGGAGTGCGATCATACGTGTTCAACCACTGCTCGGGAGGGTGTTGCTCAACAGAATAGAACCAAGTATGAAATTTCGCTAGGGCGGACTCTTTGTATTCTGCCACAAGATTTGCCATCCCCTCGGACAGCTCGGGGATCTTGACTGAAGCGCGTGCTGCGAGTTCCGCAGTCATTTGTGCGTCGCGCATCACCACGATTCCCTGGCGCCAATTCATCTCGTGAAGGGGTACGCAAAAGAGCGTGGGAAGCTTCCTCAAGAGATCTTCTCCTATCAGCCAACTTTGATACTGTGGCTTGAGATATGACGTGAAGGGCACGCGAAGCGCGCGTGAATACAAAGGATCGCCATACTCGGAAATATCGATCGAAATCATCTCGCGACCGCGGCTACCGGAGCCGACTTCGACAGCAGTCAATTCGACGGGAATTTCCGTGAGTGGCGCCGCAAGCTCTTTCACACGGTGAGCGAGATATTCCATCACCAGAGCCAGTCCCGAGTAAGCCGCCGTGAGACTAGGGCAAACGGCTTCGCCGTTTGGCGGATGCGGGCGGGCGCTGGCTTCCCAAAGCGACGATGGAACCTGTCCCAGCCGGGCGAGTCGCTCGAACGTTGCTGAACCCTGTCGCACTCGCCAGACAAAGTGATGACCCCTTCCGCTCAAACAATGGAGAGGCACAATTCCAAACTTCAGCAAGAGCTCTTCAACGATGCGCTCGACGGCCGATTGGATGTCGAAAGTCCGTTCCGCCTCCAAAAAGGCCTCCGCCGGATAGTCAAAGTTCACGTACTCGATGTCGAGATCCACAATCAAAGACACCCGGTCCCAAAGCGACCGGCAGATGTCCACACCCCTATCAAAAAGCGAGACCAGATCGCTCACCGGCAAAGGTCGCCGATTCTGAAAATCCGTAGCGTCACCAGTCGTTATGTATTGACAATTGGTATCCACGGCGGTGCTCCCACCCAGGAATTCCACAATGCGCGCCCGCACGTTTGCATCGGCGTAATAATCCTTGAGCATACCTTGTCTCATTCAAGCACGGGCCGGTAGAAAGTCTCTTCTTCATTCGTCACTTGCGCTTCCCGCAAACTGGCAAATACTCTCCGCTTCTTGCGGCGTTAGGTTGTCACCCGCTCAAAGCCCAGTTCCGGCTATGACGTGCCGACCTTCGTTGGGGAGATCGCCTTCCGAATTGCAGCCGTTACGCAAGGCTTGGTGTACTTCTTTGCATCCGCGAGCGGCGCCCGTTTCGATACGCCATGGAAGCCATAGAAACCGACCGACAACCCATGAAAATACGATTCCCGATAGCGATTCTTGCGGCATCCTGCCTTGGCGTAATTGTCGCTTGCAAACCGTCCGAGTCACCCAAACCCGACGTCAGCTCGGAAATTGCCCCGGTGGAAGAAAAGATCGCGCGATTCAAAGCTGAACCCACCAGTGCGAACAGGGATCAAGTGGATAAGGCGCTCGCGGATCTGAACGTAAAAATCAAGGAGCTCGAGGTGCGCGAAGCCAAAGAAAGCGGCGCGGCGAAAGACGAAACGGCTGGCAAGCTCTCAGCTCTGCGCACGAAGTACAACCTCTACGTCGTGGATGTCACTGCAGTGAAGGCAAAAGCGGCAACCAGTAAGGCTTTGGAAAAGACCGGCCAAGCGATGGAAAAGGCGGGTGAGGCGGTCAAAGAGGCCGCAGGCTCGGTAAGCAATCCGCTCAAATCCACAAACAATTGAGGCGCTCATCGTTCGGCTGCCGCCGAGGAACTTTCTGATTCGCTGCGCGTGGCGGCAGAGACGTTTGCGGTACAGCTGCGTAGTGTGCTAATATGGCACGTTGCACACCATTTACCCTGTCGCAATGACTTCGCCGCTTCCCGCAAATCCCGTTGCTCGCTGGCTATTGATCCTCATCCTGGCGGCCGGCGTCTATTTTTTCCACGGATTTCTCGTCCCCGTTCTGGCAGCCCTCACAATCGGATTCGCCAGCTGGCCGCTGTACAGACGCCTGGTGGGTGCGTGCGGAGGGCGCACCGCTCTCGCGGCAAGCATCGCGTTGATGATCGTCCTCCTGGTCCTCGTAATCCCGCTTGCGTTGGCCCTTTCCTATGCGGCGAACGAGATCAGCACATGGGTGGTCTGGCTCGCCGATGCAAACAAACAGGGGGTCCCCGTACCGGAATCGGTCATCGCTATGCCCTTTGCGGGACAATGGCTCGCGGAGCAGTGG
>DATDAL010000153.1:0-2337 GCA_036525415.1 Terrimicrobiaceae bacterium
CTGGAATCCCATTTTAACGGCTTGTCGCTCTTCGCCATGGGCGCTTCTTTCGTCTCCGAAATGGTAATTCCGTACTTCCAATCGGCGGGACAGATCGCGATGTAGCGCGCATACCCGCCAGTTCCGCCGCCGAACTTTGGATAGCCGATCGACACAAGCGCACCTTTTTCTGGGACCTGGTCAAGGTTCGCCACCCCTTCAGCCTGGGCGTAACCGTTGTGCATCAACCATTCCTCGCCTTCAAGCGTCGGAGTGCTGTCGGTATCGAGCGGCTCGTGGCCATGAAAAAGGATCTTCCTTTGCTCATGGAGAAACTTCAGCGCCGCCAAGCTCACGCCCGGGAACCGCTTCATGGTCGCCAGAGCAGGATCTGGCCAGCGCTTCGACCAGTCGGATCGAACCAACACGACGGACCCTTCTGGAATGCGCCCGTGCTCCGCTTCCCAGTTTTCGATGTCGGCGACCTGGAGATGATAATTATCGTCTTTCTTGAGTTGTTCGACGATAGAGATCACCACAAGCGGTCGAACCGCAAATGTGGCCGGAATCTCGTCGATCGCGGGATACTCCGGGGCCCAATGAGCGGGTGGGTCTAATTGCGTGCCGAGCTGATCGGTGGCAAGCTCGTAACGAGTCGCTTCAAACCCGTCGTTGGCGAACACATAAGGTTGTTTGGTTTGGGGATTGATCGCAGGGGTAAACTTCGATTGACCGAATCCCGACCAAACAGGAATCGACGGCGTAATCGTATGCGTCAAATCCACATACTTGGCTTCCTTTAACTTCGACTCATAGAGGTTCCAAAGAGAGTCATCTCCCGAAAGATGGGTTCCAATGAGACAGCTAAGAAAGAATAGGAGGTGGAACCCTTTGTTCATACCGGGAGCAAAGCTTGATTTTTGCCTGCGCAAAAACAATCGTGCCGGTTCGTCGTCCTTCTTCACAATATGCGGATAAGCGAGTTCGACGGTCTTCATGTTTGGCGAAGCTGCCACAATAAAACTCCCACCTCAAGCCATGCAATCGTCCGCCACGCTGTCGCCTTGCCGGCTCGCGTGCGCCCGTTCGTGTGGCAGTTCCAGAAGGCGCTGCATGTCGCCGAGAAGTACGGGTGGAAGGGCGAGCACCGTCGTCAATGCCAGGATGGATGGAAGCCCTCGGCGCACGGCATTGGGAAGGGGTCGAACCAGACCAATCACGGATGAGCCCGAAGGAACGTGCCATCGTTAGTTGCTGCGTGAATAGCCGCGGTGCTTTAAACAACGGGGGTAGCATGCTTATCACTTTCGCAGACCGCCCATCAGACTCGCCTTTTGTGGAAAGGGTCTGGCGCAGTCACAGTGAGCGGGCGGGAGTGTTCCACTCGATCGCGGCATCTCACTGGAACATTGTCGTCACGCGTCTGGAGGGCCGAATGTCTCTTACCGTGCGCGGGCCGGAAACGAAGGCAACGATGGCGTTTTGTCCGGCGCACGGCGAATGGTTCGGGATCCACTTTAAGCTGGGCACCTTCATGCCTCTGATGCGCTCCAGCGATCTGCGCGACCGGAATGACGTGACCCTGCCAAACGCCACCCGCCGGTCGTTCTGGCTGAACGGGTCGGCGTGCGATTTTCCTGATTTTGAGAATGCGGAGACGTTCGTGAAACGGCTCGTTCAGGCCGGGTTGATTGTGGCTGATAGCACCGTTGAGGGTGCGATTCGCGGGGAACTGCAAAATGTCACGACGCGAACCGAACAACGCCACGTCCTCCAGGTCACGGGATTGACACTCGGGACCATTTGCCAAATCGAGCGCGCACGCCGGGCCACGCTCCTCTTGAAGCATGGAACCCCGATCCTCGATGTGGTCCACGAGGTGGGCTATTATGACCAGGCTCATCTCACCCGGTCGCTGCAACGATTCATCGGGCAGACCCCGGCCCGCATCGCACGGGGCGAACAACAGTTGTCGCTTTTATACAATAAGTAGCCGGCGTCGTTCGCTACGGTGTGATTGTGACTACGAATCAAGACACAATCATGCATACGCCGGCGCGGCACTCGTCGGCTTCCAAAGCGATGCCGAGGCTGGGATCGGGACTCACCGGGCTGGTGGTGCTATTCCTGGCCTTCGACGGCATTACGAAAGTCTTTCGCGTGGCTCCCGTGATGGAGGCGTGCCAGAAGGCGGGCATTGCTTCGGACCTGGTCACTGGCATCGGCCTGTTATTGCTCGCCTGCACGGCCATCTATATCATTCCTAAAACCGCTATCCTCGGGGCGATCCTGCTGACCGGCTATCTGGGCGGCGCGGTGACGGTTCACGTGATCGCGCGGGCCGGAAATTTCCCAATC
>DATDAL010000154.1:0-2049 GCA_036525415.1 Terrimicrobiaceae bacterium
ACCGTCGCCACCCGGGCAAAATGGATCCTGCTGCGGCTCCTTGGCAGCATCCTCTCAAACTTGGCGAGGTGGCAATCGATCTGGGGAAACGGAAATTTACGCACGCTAGCAGCCCGTCGACTTGGAGAACGGTAGAAGTTGCTTCGATATCCAGAAGTCTCGCATTCCATTGATCGAGACACAAATCTTCAGAGAGTGCACCGACAACTCGTCGTCTACGCATGACTCTGGCCAGTATTGGTTTTTTATTCCTGTCCGTTGAAGCCTTTCACTTTACTCCTTGCGCACTCTCCCGGACACTAGCTACAGCTAACGAAAGATTATTGATTCTTATAGGAGAAGGACTCTTAAAAGGAACCCATTATGCTCTTAGCACTTAGCGGTAAACGCATTGCCGTCCTGGTCGCGGAGGGCGTTGAAGACCTGGAGTATTATGTCACTTTCATGCGCCTGCAGGAAGAAGGGGCCGAGGTTATTGGCGCAGGTCTGGAGTTGAAGCCTATTCATGGCAAGAACGGGCTTGAAGTCACCCCGTCTGTAAAAATCGAAACCCTGCGCGCGGACGATCTGTTCGCACTCGTTCTGCCTGGCGGCTGGGCGCCTGACAAGCTGCGCCGCTATAGCATCGTCACTGACCTGGTGCGCGAGATGGACAAGCAGAGCAAAATCATCGGCATCATCTGCCACGGCGGGCTGGTGGCGATCTCGGCCGGCATTCTGCGCGGGCGCAAATCCACGGGCTCATTGGGCATCAAGGACGACCTGCTCAACGCCGGAGCTTCGTGGGTCGACGAACCGGCCTTCCGTGAAGGTCATCTTGTCTGGGGGCGGGTCGTCGCCGATATCCCCGCCTTCTGCCGCGAGCTGGTCGCAGCGTTAATTTCTCGTTCAGGAGAGAAAAATGCGTGACCCCGCTTCTACAAAAGTAGTCCAACTGCTCGACGCCCCGCGATCACCCGCAACGAGTATGAAACAGAAGCCGCGACTCCGAATTTGAAGAAGCGGAATCCACTAACTCCAGTCGTTATTCTTGAAACCCGGTCCTGCTCCCCTTCCTACCTTTCAAACTTGAGATTCAGATTGCTCTCCGAGCTTGCGGGCAAGCGAAATCAGTTCAGCAGCGTTCTCGAGGCCATCGATAAAGCGCTGCGGAATACCGGAAAGTCCGACCTGAGCACCAACGAGCGCGCCGGTGAGAATGCAGCGAGCCTGATTCTGCCCACCCCCATTGAGAGCGTAGAGCACAGCCTGCTCGAAGTCGTCGTGAAAGCGCGCCGCCAGATAATACGCGATCGGAAGCTGGTGATAGATCGCGCAGGGCATTCCGTAAACAATCGAGACCTTCCATGCAGGCTCGATCCTGATGCCAGGATCGAGCGCGGCTTCAGCCATGTAGGAAGGGGTAAGCAATGCATCGGGTGAAGAGAAGCGCCCGACACGGGATGGGTCCGCATCACCCGGCTTGGGTGGTTGAAAACTATCGCTCGTGACCGCATGAAAGGGCAGCGAGCCATCTTTCACGAAGTCCATCAGCTTGTCGGATAGGGCCGGATCGAGCTTCTCTCCGCTCGCGAGCAATGCCAGCACGCAACAATAGGCGGTAGTCATCGCCACAATCGCTTCGTCAGCCTGCGTGAGAAGACAGTTCGAGCTAACCGTCTGAGCGACCTTCGCCGGAGCTTTAGCGTAACGTGCAGCCAATACAAGAGCCCGTTCGGCCGCCTCGGTGGTGTCAGCGTGACCGCCAGTTTCCTTCCATGACTTTCCCTCCTGGATGCGCCTCCGCCACGCTTCGCGGATCGATTGGCTGGTGTAGCCGCCCGGACCACTCATAGGACGGCCGTCGAGCTTGGGAAAGAGTTCCTCATCCAGACGTCGGCAGAAGTCCTCTTCGTTGTAGCCGCCCTTTTCCACCACAGAGCGCAGCAGCATTGTCAGAATAATGCCGGACTGAGAAAGCTGACCTGCTTTGAGTCCGGCGTGATAACGATGCGGCTTTGGATCCGTATAGCCGGTAATCCAATCCCCGTAATCGCGCCTCATCTCGTC
>DATDAL010000155.1:0-6664 GCA_036525415.1 Terrimicrobiaceae bacterium
GGGCGCATACCTGCGCAGCGTGAGCACATCGATGAGTTGTTGGCGTAGTTTGGTCATCCGCCAACCAACCACCGCTCTCGCCCCCGCGCTTCCACCAAACCACCGCCCGCACACCCACTCCGCGCAGCGGTTTAGTTCAACCAGCGGTAGATGTAGCGAACTGAGAACATAATCGGCTCGAACCGATAACATCGCTCATTTCCAAACCACATTAATTGAGAACAGACCGAGAACATCCGGTCGGGCCCAGATTAAATGAGAATAACAAAGGCCTGAAACGCCAATCACAGCGTCCGCGCATCGAACGGCATCAACCTGAACGCTTCGAGCCTCTATAGAAGGCAGCTGCAAGTTTTGGCGTGTCACGCCCCAGGCCGGGCCGTTTATGTTTTCAGGTCGCTACACACCTAGCTCACCCAAGGCGGTTCGACCCGTGCAAGTTATCTGCGATTGCCGGCACGCGTGCGTTGCGGGCGCAGCCTGCTAGAAAATCTGAGGCCTTCAAGGCCGGCAGACGTAGTAGTAGTTCTGGAAGTCATGGGCCAGTTCATGCACTTCGACGGAGTGAAACCCTGCTTCCTGAAGATACTGCACCGCCATCTCCTTGCCCCACATTGCGCCGAGGCCATCGCCGCCTTGTGCCAACGACACCGTCATGCAGTGCATGCACGAAATCGTGTAAAGCAGGGAACCAATCGGGTGCTCCCGGTTGTGCTGGACGTCACTCGAGGCTTTGATGTCCTGCGCCAAGTAGACTCCGTCGTCGGCCAGCGAGATCCGAATGCCGCGTAGGATATTTCGCGGGCTGGCTTGGTCGTGAACGGCATCGAAGGTGGTGATGAAGTCAAAAGTGCCTGGTTGGGCTTGCTGGTCGAAACGGCTGAGGTCGCGAGCGATGAAGCTCACGTTCTTGTTGCCCCGCTGTTCGGCCTCGACGCGCGCGAATTTGATAGCCTCTTCCGAGAGATCGATTCCGACGAACCTGCTATTAGGGAACCAGGTAGCCAGCAGGTTCAACGCGCGGCCCCGCCCGCAGCCGACGTCGAGGATACGGATGCCGTCCTTCAGCCGCTCATCGAGGCCCGGCACCAGCGGCAGAATGTGGCTTTTTAGTACCGGCAGTACGGTCTGGCCGCTGTCTTCCGCCATAACCTCATGGAAGCGCTCGAACCGGGCATAAGGTACGCCCCCGCCCAAGCGGAAGCATGCCACAACGTCGTCTTCGACCCGCCCGAGCAGAGGGATGTACTGCGCAAACACGGCCAGGTTGGCGGGGGTGGCAGCCCGAGTGAGAAAGGCGGCGTGTTCGCGCGGGAAGGCGTAGGTGCCGTCTCGTGGGTCGTAATCCACAACCCCGCTGGCGACCATCGCCCCCAACCATTCGCGCACGTAACGCTCGTTGAGGCCGGAGCGCGCCGCTATCGCTTCACTACTCGCGGCCGGCATGTCTGCCATGGCGTCGAAAAGCCCTACCCGGTGGCCCAGAGAGGTCACAAGACAAAGCGCCCCGGCGTTCAAGACGCCGACCAAGCGCTCCTCGAAAGCCGCGGCCCGAGAGTGATCGAATGGAGCGAGGTCAGGCACGAGATCCTCCGTTGCAGAGATAAGATAAAGGATATTTCTTCGTTCCTCAAACTGGGTCGTCCTAGCGTAATCGTAGTTCGATCGTAGCTCGGGGGCGCAAAGGCGGCAGGCCCAAAGGCATGCCAAGCAGCGCTGAATTGACAGCGTGCGCGGCGGAAACACTTTATCGCGTAGGCAAGCTCAGCAGCCAGGAAATCGCTGGCAAACTGCAGATCTCAAAAAGCACGTTGTATTCCTACTCACACCACCGTCACGTGCCTATCGGCCCTTACCAGGCACCTCGACAAACGGCGACCAAACCTTAGGACTGAACATGCCTAAAAAGCAGCTCGTTGCGGAGGCGTTGATTGATCTGCACCGTCGTTTGAGCGCATTACCCTCCCGCAGCCATGATCGTCGCATGATCATGCAGGAGACCGCTAACCTGTATGGTCTCTCCGAACAGACCCTCTATCGGGCGCTAGCGGAAAGGGCCCGGCCCAGGGCATTGCGGCGCTCAGACCGGGGTACACCGAGGGTGCTGCCGCAAGACAAGATGGAGTATTACTGTGCACTGATCGCCGCCATTAAGGTGCGGACAGCGAATAAGAAAGGACGGCATCTGTCCACCGGAGAAGCGATCCGGCTTATCGAAGAATTCGGTGTCGAAACACGGGACGGACTCACTAAGGCGCCAAAGTCGATGTTGAAGAAAACCACCGTCAACCGTTACCTGCGACAGTGGGGCTTTGACCGGGAGAGCGCTTCTGCACTTTTGCGCGCGAACCAGAACGGCGCAAGGTTGGCAGTGACGCCAGGGTCTCGGTGTCCGGCATCAATTACGAGGTCGACCCGGACCTGGCCGGCGAAACCGTAATGCTCTGGTGGGGCATCTTCGACAACGAGCTGTATGTCGAGCATGGTGACAAACGTTTCGGCCCTTATGCGCCGGTGGGCGGCCCAATCCCTTTGCATCGATATCGCGCGTTCAAGAAGACTCCTACCCAACAACGTGCAGACCGCATCGAGGCGATCGCCGAACAATTGGCCTTACCTCGGGCGGCACTGGGAGGCAATCCGCATGCTGCTCTGCTTGTTCGTAACACAGAAGTGCCCGTAACTGTGTTTACGGACCCAGATCCTTTCTGTGTTGACGGCTAAACGGGCAATAGCCGATTACCTGGCCATTCCGCTTGCTAAACTGCCCCCGGAACAACTCGATGGGTTTTTTTGCCTATCCCCGCAAAAAGGCATGGAGACATGAAAATCGAATCACCAGTAGAAGCCGACTTCGGGAGGGTAACCGACCGGGGGGAGGAAGGCTAGACGAAACGGATGGGCCGATGAACAAGAACACTATAGAAGGCCGACGCGGCGGGACGAGTTGGCACAACACAGCGAAGTCCATCGGTTCAGTCGTGGAGGTAAATAGTGCGGTCGTGTCCGGAAGCAACGCGTTCTTACCTGGGGAGATCCCCGCGTTTTGCAGCGTGGGGAAGTCAGCAGAGGCCGTAGTAATGAGCCGCGAGCCGGGGGACCGGGATGGTCCGTATAAACAGTGAAACCGGAAGACTCGGGAGCCATGAAGGGCCGAACCGAAAAGGAGGGTTCCGACTCTGCGAAGGACGTGCGAGCCGACACCGCCAGCCGGCGGGGCGAGCGTGAGAGCCTTCGCAGCGGGAAGCATGGGGACCCTCAGGGACAAACCTTTTCCGGATGCTTTCCGAAGTGATTGTAGCCGTCCCTTAAGCGCCTGGTGGTGTTTTCGATCCAGAACAGCTCCTTCTCTGCGCTTGAAATCAGATCGAAAGTCTTCTGGGCGTCTCCCGGATTCTTCGTCCAGGCATCTTCCAGCACCTGGAACATGAGAACGGGCATCGTCACCGCGGAAGCAAACAGCTGGGGGTTCATCTCCGCAGCAGTGTACGCTCCCATCTTGATCAATTCGAAATCAATGAGTTCCAAATATTGGCTGATCCCCTGGAGTTCCGAGAACGCCTGGAAAATCGCACCCAGGGAAACAACCATCGGACAACACATGCAGAGAATATTCTCAAAGAGATCGGGGTGCCTGTAGATGGCTTCGTACTGGGCGTTGCCCCCGGTGCACTGACTGTAGAGCCCGATTTTCATCTGGCTGAGCGCCGGGTGGCTGTCCACGTATTTTTTGGCTCCCACACAGTCCCGCCATTCGTACCGGCCGATGCCACAGATGCCGCCATTTGCCGCACTGCTGGTGCCGTGGTTTCTCAAATCGTAGGCGAGCACATTGTATCCTGCGTCGGTGAGGTGCTTCATCTGGATCACGAAATCGATCTCGACCGCGTCGAAGTTGCTCCACGGCTGTCCGAATTGGCCTTGGAAACCGGCGCGACACATCGGCAGGGGATGGTTGAAAAGGATCAACTTGCCGCTCTCGATTCCTTTGGCGGGAATGTACCAACCCTCCAATGGCGTGCCGTCATCTGAGGGAAAATAGATGTCCTGCCACCCTGTCATCCCGTAATCGTCGGGCGTCTTGTCCAGGACGCGCGGGGTTTTCCTGTCGCCGACAATCTTGTCTTCACCCAGATCCTGTGGCGTGATCGTGCTCATTCTGGCCCTCGTCGGGCTCGCGATGGCGTGGCGGCGCGGACTGAGAGCGTGGGCCTTGGATTTTCGTCGGCAGGTTTTGTATCAGCTTCCAGGCGACCAGGCGCTTCGAAAAGCCGGCGGTGATGGAAAAAGAGCCTCAATCAGCTTTGATTCTCGCAAGATGAGGCCGAGCATCTCGATTGTCGTGCCCTGTTGGGGGCTACTCCACGGGTTACCCGCTTCGTGCGAGCACCTGGTTCGCGCGGACTAGGGCGTCATCGAATGTGGCGCAGAAATTCTTGCGTCCGATAACCTCGACAAAGCCGGCTTTGCGGAGCATGTCGAGTGGCTGGCGGTGCAGTCCGCTCAAGATCACGGTTCCGCGGGCGTGCTGCATACGCTCGACAATGCTCTCCAGGGCGTTCAGCGCGGTGGCATCCATCGCGCTAACCAAGTGTAGGCGCAGAATGAGAACGCGCGGCAGCTTGCCGATCCGTTGCATGGCGTCCTCCATTTTTTCCGCCGCGCCAAAGAGGAACGGGCCAAAGATGCGATAAACGAGGACACCGTTCGGAATCTTTTTCCCTTGGGCGATTTGCTCCGGGGATTCAAGAACGTCCTCGTCGGTCACCAGCGAAACTTCCGTCGTCTCCGAAACCCGGTGGATGACCAAGATTGCGGCAAGCACCATGCCCACTTCAACCGCCACGACGAGATCGAAAATAACCGTCAAGACAAAAGTCGCTAAGAGTACGACGCCATCGCTGCGCGGCATAAGATGCAGACGCCGTAACTCGTGCCACTCGCCCATTCGAAAGGCCACCATCACGAGCACCGCAGACATTGCCGCGACGGGAATGTAAACGGCCTGACGGGCGAAAATCAGCACTACGAGTAGCAGCGTGAGGCAATGGACGATTCCGGCAATTGGAGTTCGTCCGCCATTGTTAACGTTCGCGGACGTGCGGGCGATGGCTCCAGTGGCCGGAAGCCCGCCAAAGAACGGGCAAACGATGTTTGCGACGCCCTGCGCAATAAGCTCCGTGTTGCTGTCATGGCGGTCGCCGGAGAGCCCGTCGGCCACTACCGCGGAAAGGAGGGACTCGATGGCTCCAAGCAGCGCGATCGTCATCGCCGGTTCAACGAGAGACCGGATTCGTTCCAGGCTGATATCCGGCAATTGAAATGGCGGCAACCCGAGTGGGATGGCGCCGGGCCCAAACTTCGAGCCGATGGTCTCAAGCCCCAGTTTCTGTTCCAGGCCGAAGAGCGCCACGGCCGCCGCCGCAGCCAGCATTGCCACAATGGATCCGGGAACGCGGTTGATGCCGAGCCTTGGCCAGAAGGCGATCAGCAATACACACGCAAAGGCCAGTCCCAGCGATGGGAAATGACAGTGCGAAAGGTTTTCCCAAATCCACTGTAGCTTGTGGAAAAACTCACGGGGAGGCGGCGATTCGGCGTGGATTCCAAGACAATCCACCGCCTGCGTTGCCATGATGGAAACCGCGATGCCGGTGGTGAAACCGCTCGTGACCGGCCAAGGAATGAATTTGATGAGGGTGCCCATGCGGGCAAAACCCATGACAACAAGGATTCCTCCGGCCATCAGCGTAGCCAGGATTAGTCCAGAGTAATCGTATTTCTCGATGATCAATAGAACAATCGGTATAAATGCCGCAGTCGGACCGCCGATCTGCACGCGGCTTCCACCGAGGCTGGAAATCACCAGACCGGCAAAGATTGCGGTAAATAATCCGACCGCTGGCGGAGGGTAAGGCGTCTGCGTCCCGGCGGGGATGCTGGCGATTCCAAGGGCGAGAGCCAACGGAAGGGCGATGAGACCGACGGTGACGCCTGCCATGACGTCGGCTAGAAGAGCGCTCCGCCCGTAAGGCTGGTCGAAAATCTCGAGGAGCCTTGGATAAAAGAGAGGCTTTGCACCGGACGCAGTAGAACGTGTCTTCATGCGATTGACTCTCGTCTCATCTACACTCAGGGATTAAATGACGCATGTTGAAGCGGCTTGAATATCCTTTCGCTGATATCAGTGAACCGGCCCACAGTCACATCGCGTAACTCTTTGCGCACGCCCTTAAACTCGGAAATCAACCCTTCCACCAATCCCAGCTTGTCCTGGTAGACTTTTCCCCGAAATAGGATGACAAACCGGGCTCCGCCCACCCTGAGAATTGCCGAAGCCAGAGGGTGATTGGCAAGAAACGAAAAGTATTTCGCTAATTCGCGGGTAAGCCGAACATCGCTCTTGCGGGCTTGGTTTGAACGAGGAAGATTGGTAAAAGGCTATGAACACTCTCGAAGATATTCTCGCTTGGCATCCGTTTTGGAATAAGCTTCCGCCGCAATACTTTCCTCTTCTGATTGAATGCGCTGTCATTGAGCGCTTCCGGCCCGGCGAGCAGATTTTTAAGAGAGGTTACGATGCGGAGCATTTTTATTTGATTCATCACGGTAAAGTCGCTTTGGAAACGGCATACGTTCCTGGAGAAGGCCTCATTACGATTCA
>DATDAL010000156.1:0-6813 GCA_036525415.1 Terrimicrobiaceae bacterium
ACCCTTTCCCAAAAGGCCGAAGGAGTCGCATGAACAACAAGCCGAAATTTTCTAACGAGGCGGGGACCTCCGGCGTCAATTTCACGCAACCCTCCCGCTCTGACGATACATCTCGCCTGGTCTGAGGCCCGCCTCGTTAGAAGAAGTGTTCGGAGCCGAAGCGATTCACGCGCAGTTGCGGGATGTTTCGGGATTTACGGACGCTGCTTTGGATGCGTTGGTAGAGCAGTTGCACAGCGAGCTGACGCGCCGGAAGGCAAGCCCCCTTTTCGTGCAAAGCATCGGCCAGGCAATCGCCATCCATCTTGCTCGAAACTACGCCGTAACGGTTAAAGAGTCGCGTGGCGGAAGTCCGTCACTTCCTGGCTACAAGCTTCGACAGCTCTTCCGCCGGGAAACCGGCCTTCCCCCGAGCGACTATCGTCGGCAGCGTTAAGTTCTCGAGGGAGTTCGGTGGAATCGAGCGCGGTTAAAGGGCTGCCTCACGACGGGTTTCGGCCCTGCGCTCTAATCCGCGGTTTCGAGCAAGATCGCAACAGGTCGAGCAAGAACGGGTGCGACGGCTACGCTCATGCGAAGTAAAATCGCTCCGAGCCTTTAACCCAAAGACAGGAGTTCAGAAAATGCAGAAGCGCAAACTTGGAAACAGTAACCTGGAAGTCTCGGTTGTCGGGCTCGGCTGTATGGGCATGAGCTTCGGCTACGGCCCCGCCAAGGACTGGCAGGAGATGGTGTCCGTGATCCGGTCGGCTGTCGAGCTCGGCGTCACGTTCTTCGACACCGCCGAGATCTACGGCCCGTTTACGAACGAGGAGCTGGTGGGCAAGGCGCTCTCGCCCGTCCGAGACCAGGTGGTGATCGCCACCAAGTTCGGGTTCCAGATCGACCCCGACGGGAAGCAGAGTAGCGGCCTGAACAGCCGGCCGGAGCACATCAAGCAGGCCGTCGAGGGTTCGCTCAAGCGGCTCAAGGTCGAGACAATCGACCTGCTCTATCAGCACCGGGTTGACCCGAAAGTGCCCATCGAAGAAGTGGCGGGAGCCGTGAAAGAACTAATTCAGCAAGGCAAGGTAAAGCATTTCGGCCTCTCGGAGGCGGCAGCGGGGACGATTCGCCGCGCGCATGCGGTACAGCCAGTCGCCGCCCTCCAGAGCGAGTACTCCCTTTGGTGGAGAGAGCCCGAGACAAAGGTGATGCCCACCCTCGAGGAGCTTGGGATTGGCTTCGTTCCCTTCAGCCCGCTGGGCAAGGGCTTCCTCACCGGCAAGATTGACGAGAACACCACATTCGACAGCGGCGACTTCCGGAACACCATCCCCCGTTTTAATCCAGCGGCCCGTAGGGCGAACCAAGCTCTGGTCGACATGATCGGCCAGATTGCTCAGAGGAAGAAGGCAACGCCCGCCCAGATCGCGCTGGCGTGGATCCTCGCTCAAGAAGCCTTGGATCGTCCCGATTCCAGGCACCACGAAGCTTCATCGCCTGCGGGAGAACGTCGGGGCGGTCGCCGTCGAACTCAGCGAGGGCGATCTCCGCGACATCGAAGACACGGCTTCGCAGATCACGGTGCAAGGACATCGCTACTCGGAAAGCTCGGAGCGAATGGTCGACCGCTGAGCGGTAATTAAGAAGTTAGCGATATGCGAGTAGGCATTCTTTGTTCGGGACTGATGGGCGGCAAGCTCGGGACGATCTTTGCGCGGTTCGCGCGGGCCGAGAACTGCAGAGGCTCGCGCGGGAGGCCGCGCCGAACGCGCGAGCGAGAACGCCGAGCAAACGGATCGCCGCCGAGCTGATCCGCGACGTGGGTTTCGATCCCATAGATGCAGGGCCGCTATGGATCGCCCCAGAAGAAATCAACTGGGCTTACGAGCGAGTCGTTAACAAGGACGTCACCGATATCGCTTCGTCCCAACTAGCATCTTCACCGGCCGCATGTCCGGTCGGGCACGCCGACTCCGGTAGCGTAATGCGCCGACTGGCAGCTCGAAGCGCACATTGCCGGCTCCAGGCGACCCGCCAGATCAGCTAACCTAACCGGCTACCAGACACTTTAGCGCAAGATTGCGATAGGTGGAGCAAGAACCGGTGCGACGGTGAAGCCGCAACCGGATAAACTCCCCAAAGATCGTTGCTTCACCAATCCATAATCCGAAGTCCACCATTCGCACATCATGGCCCTTTCGCGGCGCAGCTTTCTGAAAACCACGGGCGCCTCGCTCGCCACTCCGGCGATTCTGCGCGCCCAAGTCGACGCCCCTTTAACCCAAACACAGGAGATCAAAATGGAAATCAAAAGAAGTGGTTCACAACCGTCGGCCAAGGGACCGGCCGATTGGTTTACAGGCAATGTACGCGTTGACCCCCTGTTCCAGGCAAACGCTCCGGCGCGCGCGCTCGGCGTCAGTGTCACGTTCGAGCCCGGCGCTCGGACAGCATGGCACACCCACCCGCTGGGCCAGACCTTGATCGTGACGGCTGGCTGCGGCCGCGTGCAGCACTGGGGAGGCCCGATCGAGGAAATCCGGCCAGGCGACGTCGTCTGGTTTCCACCGGGCGAGAAGCATTGGCACGGCGCTACGGCAACCACGGCCATGACGCATATCGCCATTCAGGAACAGCTCGACGGTAAGGTCGTCGACTGGATGGAAAAGGTCAGCGACGAACAATACCAGGCCTGATTAAGCCGAATAAAAGGAAGACAATTATGAGCAAAGTCTGGTTTATCACAGGCGCCGGCAGCGGCATTGGAGCCGGAACCGCGAAGGCAGCATTGCGGGTCGGTGACCGCGTTGTGGCGACCGGTAGAAACCTCGACAAAGTGCGCAATGCTTACCGCGACGTTGCAAGCAAGAACATCGCGTTTGTCCAGTTGAACGTTGCCGTCGAGGCACAGGCGAAAGCGGCCGTCGAGGAGGCGTTGAAGCAGTTCGGCCGCATCGACGTCTTGGTCAACAATGCGGGCTACAGTCTGCTTGGTAATTTTGAAGAGATGATCACAGCGGAGATCGAACGCCAATTCGCTACGCCTCCTGCGTCCTTGCGCTTGGAGAAACAGTATATATCATGCGTCGAGTAGGAACCACCTGCGATGCTGCCAGGAGAGTACACCCACCTCGGCCGTACCGGCCTGCTCGTGAGCCGCCTGTGCCTCGGGACCTTGAACTTCGGCCCCGAGACTACTGAGCCGGACTCACACGCGATCATGGACCGGGCCCACGAGCACGGCATCAACTTCTTCGACACGTCGAACGTGTACGGCTGGAAGCGCGGCGAGGGCTGGACCGAGCAGATCATAGGACGCTGGTTCGCCAAGGGCGGCGGGCGTCGAGAGCGCACAGTCCTGGCGACGAAGCTCTACGAGTCCATGAGCGACTGGCCCAACGACGGGCGGCTGTCCGCGCTGCACATCCGCCGAGCCTGTGACGCGTCACTGGCCCGGCTGCAGACCGACTACATCGACCTGTACCAGATGCACCACGTCGACCGAAACACACCGTGGGACGAGATCTGGGAGGCGATGGAGGTCCTGCGGATGCAGGGCAAGATCTTGTACGTCGGATCGTCCAACTTCGCCGGATGGCACATCGCACAGGCCCAGGAGGCGGCGAAGGCTCGACACTTCCTTGGGCTCGCGAGCGAGCAGTCCATCTACAACTTGATCACCCGCGACATCGAGCGGGAAGTCCTGCCGACTGCGCAGCACTACGGGCTGGCTGTGATCCCGTGGTCGCCGTTGCACCGCGGGATGCTCGGCGGTGTGCTACGCCAGGAGCGCGAGGGCCGCCACCACAGCAACCGTTACACGCAGGACGCCCTCGAGGCGCGCCGTCCCCAGCTGGAGCAATACGAGGCTCTGTGCGCCGAGATCGGCGAGGAGCCAGCCCACGTCGCCATGGCCTGGTTGCTCACGCGCCCTGGGGTGACCTGCCCGATCATCGGCCCGAAGACCGGGGACCATCTCGACGGTGCACTGCGTGCTCTCGATCTTCAGCTCGACGACAAGGTGCTCGCGCGGCTGGACGAGATCTTCCCGGGCTACCGCACCGCACCCGAGGACTACGCCTGGTAAAGGCCCCGCGGTGGCCGGGGCCAACTCGGCGACGGGGACCGTGCCAACCTCAGCACAGGCCGCGGATCCAGGAAGGCCGACTGGGGTCGTGGAGTGCCGGGCTTTGTCGCCAATCGGTCCGGTGAGCCGCCCTGCGCGTGTCCCGTGCCCGTCTGCCACGTATGCCGGTGTCGCCTGCCTCTTGCGCGAAGGCAGCGGCGGACATCCGCGCAGGTGTTCCCGTTTCGAGTACGACCGCCGACCGAGTGACCGAGCTTGCTGGCGCTCGGCGGGTCCGCATCTTGCTGTTCAGGAAACCAGCTCCAACTCCCCGTCAGCGATCTCCGGCGGGAACACCGTCGCGGCATCTTCGATTAGGTGACCCGGATGAACGGAATGATCAGCGACGTGCTCTCCTGGTTCTCGTCGAAGCTCACTCCGCCACGGATCATGTAATAGGGGTAGGCCGAGTCCTTCGCTCATTCGAGGGAAAGGAACCGAGCCGCCGCTGCGATGTCGGCAGGCTCCTTGCTTTCACGTGCCGCGATCGCGTCGGCGATGAGCGCACCGTTAGTCGCGCCGACCGTCCCGGAGCGATAAGCGCAGAGAGGCCATATACATTTCCCTGTTCATCAATGATGCAAACAGCCACACTGCCATTTGCTTTCATCCTATCTTCTTCAATGGCCATATAAGAAGGAATAAGTGACTCTATTTTATCCAGGATAGCAATAATGGTACTATGCTGAGATGACATCGTCATTTGTTTTTAACTTACCGGAAGCATAAGTCCCAATATACAACGAGAATGGATTTTGCTCAATGCAGAACTATCATTTCCCTTCCTCACCCGCCAATGTTGTTCTCTTATCAGGAGCAGCAAAGCTATCACGCATATCCACAGAAATGTTATTGCTCCATTTTTCCTTTCCAAAAGTTCAGGGAATAAGAACTCTTAGGCTAATGACATGACCCTTTTGACTAAAAGAGATTCTTTCAATTCTTTTTTCGTTTGTTTCTCTGCTAAATGTTTTCTTGGAAAATGTTTGTGCAACAAAAACACCTGGAAGTCTCGGCTGTCGGGCTGGGCTGTATGGGCATGAGCTTCGGCTACGGCCCCCCAAGGACGAGCAGGATCACGGTGCAAGGCGCTCGCTATCCGGAAAAGATCGAGAAAATGACCGGTCTCTAATCTTGGGCAGGTAGCGATCCGGCTACCGCTGGCGCCGGTAGTCAGTAGGAGAAAGGCCACGCGGGGCCTTTGCTGGCGGCGATCTTCTTCCCCACGGCATAGCCGTCCAGCGCTTCAGCGGAAGTTGTCTCTGGAACCGTCATCGCCACGCAGTTTGGCTTCGACCTCGCCGCATTTCCTGGCCTCAACAGCCGGCCGGAGCACATCAAGGAGGTCGCCGACGCGTCGCTGAAGCGACTCCGGACCGACGTGATCGATCTGCTCTACCAGCACCGTGTCGATCCGTCCGCCGACCTCCGTGAGATCGAAAGCGCGCTTTCAGAGATCAAGGTGCACGGGGCGCGGCTTTGCGAGGAACACATGGAGCTGATCGATCGCTGATCGACCGGAAGGAGGCGCTGCCTCACATGAAGCAGCAGAAGGCCGGGCACATCATCACCGTCGGTCGGCTACAAGGTTGTCCCCGGCAGCGTGGTTTACGGCGCGACCAAGCATGCCCCGCGCGCGCTGTCCGAAGGACTGCGCCAGGAAGTGAAGCCCTACAACATCCGGACGACGATCATCTCGCCGGGCGCGGTGGCCACGGAACTGCCCAACAGCATCACCGAGCCGGACGTCGTCGAGAGCATTCGCAACGAGTATTGCCATCAAGTGGCACGAGTTGTATGTGTCAAGTGGGCAATTCGCCCTTGCTTTCGCGGCGCGAACAGACAATCCTGTCATCTTTCATGATGCTCCGCCTCAAGGCTTCTCTCTGGATTGGCTGTCCTCTCGGACCGGCCCGGAAGGGTTTTGCCTTGAACGAATAAACCGCGAACCCAGCTTTTCCGCAGCCCGCCGAGAGGTCTCCTCCGGCGGGTTTTTCTTTTTCCATGAAAACTCCGCAATCCTCGTCCAATCTCGCAATCGCTCCACCGAACAAGCTTGTCACCTTTTGCATCGTGGCTGGCAGCTCGGTCCTATTCTGCTCCAAGGGTGTCTTCGCGAAACTCGCCTATATTCACGGCGTAGATGCGCTGACTGTATTGACGCTGCGCATGGGGTTTGCACTCCCATTCTTCGTCGCCCTCGTGGTCTTCTCCTCGCACGCATCGACACCATTGGGTATCCGGGATTGGACGAAACTCGCAGGACTCGGCTTTCTCGGTTACTACCTCTCCTCGCTGGTCAATTTCACTGGCCTGCAATACGTCAGCATCGGCTTGGAGCGGATCATCCTCTATACCTACCCCTCGCTGGTACTCGCCGCCTCGGCATTTGTATTGCGCAAGCCCGTGCGAGCTGCCGTATGGCTCGCCTGCCTCGCAGCATGGGCTGGCATCTTGATCGCATTCACTGGCGAGTTGCACAATCGCTCGCCGAGCGGAAAGACCGTCTTTGGCGGGGCGCTGATCTTCACCAGCGCACTAGCCTATGCGTCCTTCCTCATGTTGAACTAAACCGCTGCGCGGAGTGGGTGTGCGGGCGGTGGTTTGGTGGAAGCGCGGGGGCGAGAGCGGTGGTTGGTTGGCGGATGACCAAACTACGCCAACAACTCATCGATGTGCTCACGCTGCGCAGGTATGCGCCC